>CAMAZY010000024.1 GCA_945863885.1 uncultured Clostridia bacterium | reverse complement strand
AGGCGGCATTCTCCGTCATTCCCTTGACATTTTTCAGATCCGCTCTGTCCGCCTTGAGCACACCCGAAAACGAGCCGAATTTTTCAATCAGACTGTGCGCAATTTCGTTCGTGTCCTTATACGGAATCCCGAAAAACAAAAGCATTTCGAGCACGTTATGGTCGGGCATGCAGTCAAGACCGCCCTTATAGTAACGGTCTCTGACCTTTTGCCGGTGTCCTTCGTGAATATTCTTTTCTTTTTTTGCTTTTTCTTCCATAAGAGACCTCCTATGAAAAAAGCCGCTTCGGCAAAGGAAACGGCTTGTTTAAGTATGCTGATTCTTTCAACACAATCAGATGGAAATATCCATTGCCATCTTGTACATATCAAGATCGATTGACTTCTTCATGTTCAGCGCTTCAAAGATATCAATATCGATAATGTCATCCTTCTTGGTTGCAACAACACGATTGCCGATGCCTTCCTTGAGAAGCTGAACGGCATGATAGCCCATACGGCTTGCAAGGATTCTGTCGTTGGCTGTCGGCGAGCCGCCTCTTTGAACGTGACCTAAAACGGTCGCTCTTGTGTCAACGCCGGTTTCTGCCTGAATTTTCTTGGCCATTTCTTCAACGCCGCCGATGGCTTCGGAAACGATGATAACAAAGTGAACCTTGCCGCTCTTCTGGGTGCGCTTCATTCTTTCGATAACATCACGGTCAAAGTCATAGGGAACCTCAGGAATCAGAATGGACGTTGCGCCGCAGGCAATACCGGAAGCTAAGGCCAGATAGCCGGCGCCTCTGCCCATAACCTCAACAACGGCACAGCGGTCATGCGATTCCGTCGTATCACGGATTCTGTCAACCATTTCCATAATCGTGCACAAAGCGGTATCGTAGCCGATGGTGTTGTCACAGCAGCCGATATCGTTGTCAATCGTACCCGGAAGCGCAACACAAGGAACACCTCTTAAGGAAAGATCTCTTGCGCCCCTGAACGAGCCGTCGCCGCCGATGACGACAAGACCCTCGATGCCTCTTTCACGACAGCTTCTGATAGCCGCCTGCATACCCTCTTCGGTCTTGAAGCGAGGGCTTCTTGCGGAATAAAGGATCGTACCGCCGCGGTTGATGATATCGGAAACCGAACGAAGATTCATTTCGTACATATCATTTTCCATCAGGCCGTTATAGCCTCTGTTGATTCCGTAAACCTTCATGCCAAGCTCACAGCCCGCACGGACAACCGCTCTGATTGCCGCATTCATTCCCGGTGCGTCGCCGCCACTTGTTAATACGCCGATTGTCTTAATCATTATTCATGTCTCCTATCTTAATTAACCTAATTATCCATATTATTGAATATTATACACGTTTGTTTGTAATTGTCAATACAAAACGAAAATTGTCGCCGGTTTCAGGCAGGTATCCTGATAGAAATAGATCATACAGTATTGATTTTTTCCAAAAATGTGGTATTATATGGTCGGATTCAAAAGGAGGAAATAAAATGAAGATTTTAAAAAGATTAACAGCGGTTCTGCTGTGCCTTGCGTTAAGCCTTGCTTTTTGCGTTCCCGCTTTCGCTTCGGGAAAATACAGAATCGTCAGCCCCTATGACAATATCAACTGGAGTAAAGTGGGTCAATACAAGACAGCACTTCATTCTCACACCAATGCGAGTGACGGCGATCAAACGCTCAAACAGTCCCTGCAGCGCCACGCCGAAGCGAATTTTGACGTTGTTTCTATCACCGACCACGGCACCGTAGATTACGGTTGGGAAAGTGACAGCTCCAACCCGTTCATTCACACGATTCTTTCCGTTGCCGGAAGAAGTGAGGGAGAGCTTGACTATTTAGGCAAGTCCGGCAAATTTGCAAACGGAAAATCATACACCTATTCCACCAAAAACGGTGACGATTATCTGACCGTATCCGGCAAAAAGATTCTGCGCATTCCCTACGGCATCGAAAACAACGCCGTTTCCGTCAATGCCCACGTCAACAGTTGGTTTGTTGATTATCACGACAACAGCATCACGACTTATGAAGACGCCGTCAAGGGCGTAGACAGTCTCGGCGGCCTTTGCGTCATCAATCACCCGGGCGAATACACCAAAGCCCGTGAAGAGCTTCGCGTCAGCGAAGCCTACAATCAAAGCAATCCCGTTTACAAATATTACACCGATAAATACGCTTCCTTACTTGACGAATATCCTGCCTGTCTCGGAATTGACATCAACTCAAAGGGCGATGACAGAACCCGCTTTGACAGAATTCTTTGGGACGAGCTACTGAAAAGATTCTCTCCGAACGGTAAAAACGTTTATGCCATTGCTTCGAGCGACGCCCATCAGCTTAACAAAATCGACACCGGTTACACCGTTCTTCTCATGAATGCGCAAACCTCCGCTCAGGCAAAATCAGCCATGGCAAACGGCCGGTTTTTCGCCGCAAGCCACTGTATCGGAAATTATGCCGAGCTTGTTTCGATTGCTTCGTCTTTGAAGAAATTCTACGGAACAAGCAACAAAACCTATAAAGCAGTCAAGCGGACCGCTACCGAAATTAAAAACAAAGTACTCGACATCGAAAACGGAAAGCTTGATGCGGATTCTTCCATCGGCATCACATACAGCGTTCTTGATAAAGACGGCTACTGCACAGCGAAAACGCATCCGCAAATTACAAAAATCAGCACCGACAGCAAAAACGGCACCATCAGCCTGAACGCCAAAAACGCCCTGCTCGTACGCTGGATTTCCGACGGAAAGCTGATTGCGACGACGAAGGGCGGCTCTTCGGTTCTCAAGCTCGACTCGATCGCAAAGAATCTCGGTCATTATGTCAGAGCCGAGGTTTTCGGTGAGGGAGGAATTCTTTATACGCAGGCTTTCATGATTAAGGACACCACGAATCAGCAACCCGTCGTCGACGACGACTTCAATGATTACGGTTTCATCGACTTCCTTTTTGCAAACTTCAACAACTGGTACGATATTATAAAAAGATCGCTCAAAAATCTTTTATAAGCCCCTACATTCTCTGAAATGAAAAAGGAGCTGTCGCATTTAGCACAGAACAAAAAGAAAAATGCTAAAATTAAAAATGATTGGTTGCATTTTTCTTTTTTAACCGTTTTTTCACCCACGCGCGGTATCTATATACTTTTTCGAGGTGAAGAAAACGGTTTCTGCATCTAAATGCGACAGCCCCTTTTGTTATTTCATTGTAAAACCGTAACCTCAATGTACAGTGCTACATTTTTATCTGCCGTACCACTCGGCAATCTGTTCTCCGACCTGTTCCCAGGCGGCGGTGGCTTCCGGGAAAAAGTCACCGAAAAGCTGGAACATGTGCCACATGCCCTCATATTTCGTCAGCGTGACGTCAACACCGTTTGCAAGCGCATTTTCATAAATCATATCGGAATTGCTTTCGAGCACTTCGTAGGTTCCGCTTTGAATCAGCATCGGACAAAAGTCCTTGTAGTCGCCGTAAACGGGAGAAATCAGGGGATTATGTACATCCATATCTCCGGCATAAACAGTTGATACGGCATGATAGCCTTCTTTACGCTTGGTGCCCTCTTTCACGCCGAACATCGGGTCTTTGTAAAGATTCGTTTGATACGACTCGCCCTCTTCGGAAAGATCAGCCCACGGTGACATCAGCACCATCGCTTTCGGCATCGTCCGTCCGCTGTCCCGAAGAGAAAGCCCGAGAGAGAGCGCAAGATTTCCGCCTGCGCTGTCGCCGACAACGACGATATTTTCCTCCTTATAGCCGTTAGACAATATCCAGTCCCAGCCCTTTAAGGCATCCTCCAAAGCGGCAGGAAAAACGTCCTTCGGCGCAAGACGGTAATCAATCGAAACCACCGTCGCTCCGCCGGCGAGAGCCGACCAGCGTTCCGCCTGCTTACGGTAGATATCGTTATAGCCGTAAACAAACGCTCCGCCGTGAAGCTGATAAATAACACGGTCGCTGTTTTCACTGTCCGTTTTCTTTAAAATTTCAACGGGAAGACCGTTAACCTCCGTCTTTTCAAGCGTATAACCCTCCGACGGCTTATAAAGGCTCACCTTACTCATGTCAATCCCGTAAAAGCCGGTGATTCCTCCGTCCCGTTTGATGGACGTGCAGATCGGACGAATGACGAATTCACGCAGAAACAGCGCTTTCGGCGAAATATTCGTATCGGCGGCAAAAGACGAAAGAAGTCCCAGAGAAATCGCCAACGAAACGGTGCCGGAGACAAATTTTTTCAATACAGTACCGAGAAAGCTCATAGTAACACCTCATTTATTTTACATTCTTACCGCAACGTTTTCTTTTCCGAAAATCCATTCAAGCTCTTTGATAAGCGGCTTACTCACCGAAATCAGTCCGCCTTTACAATACTTTTCGTTTTCACTGTCGTAAATGTAAATCGGAACGTTCGCCGTATCGCTGAAAATTACCTTTAAAGCGTCAAGCTTCTGAAGTCTCGGGTCACTTTTTGACGGAACACGGATAAAAATCCCCTGACGCTGTTTTTTCTCGGGCGGTTTTTCCTCTGAGACAACATTTTTCGGGTTCGGCTCAACACTTTCGCAAACGACCGACGGTTCTCTGTCCTCTCGGAGACTGAGCCGTCCTCTTATCAGCACAATATTGCCGTTCTGCAACAGCAGGGCTTTTTCGGCGTAGAGATTCGCAAAAACAATGCACTCAACCGAGCCGGTCATATCCTCAAGCTGAATAAAGCACATTGTCTGATTGTTCTTGGTCGTCTTTCTTGATATTCCCGCAATCTGACCGTAAAGCTTGACATTGGTATTATCTTTATATCTTCCGAAAGACTCCTCAGACGAAAGAATGTCGCTGATTCTGTCCGCTTTCACCGCTTTTGCGATGCCCTCATATTCCTTCATCGGGTGACCGGACAGGTAAAGCCCGATGATTTCCTTTTCTTTTCGGAGCATCTCATCATACGGCATTTCGTCTAAATCGGGTGCTTTCGGCTCGTTGAGAGAAGCAAACTGCGACCCCTCGTCAAAAAAGCCGATCTGCCCGATGACGTTGCGGCTTTTATCGCTTTCAAGTCCCGAAACCACCGACGGCAAAAGATATATCATCTGTCTGCGATTGAGGCCGAGTCCGTCGAGTGCTCCGCAGTAAATGAGACTTTCAACCGCACGGCGGTTAAAGTCCTTGCCGTAAACACGGGTGCAAAAATCGCCAAAGCTTGTAAACAGTCCCGTTTTCCGCTTCTCGATGATAGAAGAAATGAAGCCTTTCCCGAGATTCTTGACCGCAAGCAGACCGAAGCGGATTTTTCCGTCCGTTACACTGAAGCCCTCGTCACTTTCGTTGACACTCGGTGCGAGCACCTCGATACCGAGTCTTGTACATTCGGCGATATACGTCGAGACCTTCGTTGCCGAATCGAGCACGCTTGTCAGCGTCGCCGCCAGAAGCTCACACGGATAATGACACTTGAGCCACGCCGTCTGATAGGACACGAACGCATACGCCGCCGCATGGGATTTATTGAAAGCGTACTTAGCGAAGTTCGACATCTCGTCAAAAATTTCGTTCGCCGTTTTTTCGTCTACGCCGTTGGCAATCGCACCGACGCACTGCACCGTGCCGTCCTCATTTTGAAGTCCGTAGATAAAATTGTGCCGCTCCTGTTCCATGACGTCAAGCTTTTTCTTCGACATCGCTCTTCGCACAAGGTCAGCTCTTCCGTAGGAGTAGCCGGCGACCTTGCGGCAGATTTCCATGACCTGCTCCTGATAGACCATACAGCCGTAGGTGACCGACAGAATATCACGCAGAAGCTCGCTTTTATAGGTTGTCCGTTCGGGGTGATGGCGGTTTTCAATATAGGTGTCAATGGAGTCGGCAGGTCCCGGACGGTAAAGCGAAATGACCGCAATCAAGTCTTCCAGGCTTTCGGGCTTCAGGCGGCTCAAAACGCTTCGCATACCCGAGGATTCATACTGAAAAACGCCATCGGTTTTACCCTTGGAAAGCATTTCATACGTCGCCTTATCGTTCACATCAATATTCGAAAGACGAAACGCAGGATTTTTACGCCTTATCATTTTCACCGTATCGTCAATGACGGTCAGCGTCCGAAGCCCGAGAAAGTCCATCTTTAAAAGTCCGAGCTGTTCAAGTGTCGTCATCGTAAACTGTGTCACAACGGCTTCGTCGTTTACGGCAAGCGGAACATAGGACGACACGGGGTCTCTTGTAATGACAACACCGGCGGCGTGGGTTGAAGCGTGCCGGGGCATCCCCTCGACCTTTTTCGCCATATCAAGAAGCCGCCCGACCTCGTCGTTCGTATGGTAAAGGCTTGAAAGCTCCTTGGAAGCGGAAAGCGCTTTGTCAATCGTGATTTTCAGCTCGTTCGGAACAAGCTTTGCGACGGAGTCTACCACCTGATAGGAAATGCCCATTGCCCTGCCGACGTCACGGATCGCCGCTCTTGCCGCAAGCGTTCCGAACGTGACAATCTGCGCCACATGGTCAGAGCCGTATTTTTCGATGACGTAGTCAATCACCTTCTGGCGGTTGACATAGCAAAAATCAATATCAAAGTCGGGCATGCTGACTCTTTCCGGGTTTAAGAAACGTTCAAAAAGCAGGTTATACTTGAGCGGATCAATTCCCGTAATCCCGATGCAGTACGCCGCAAGGCTGCCCGCACCCGAGCCTCTTCCGGGGCCGACGGGAATGTTTTTTGATTTAGCAAAGCGGACAAAATCGTGCACAATCAGATAATAGTCCACATAGCCCATTTTATTGATGACCGAAAGCTCATATTCGAGCCGGTCAATGTAATTTTCCGGCGGGTTTTCACTTACCTTTTTGTAAAGTCCGTTATAACACTGACGACGAAAGTATTCAAAATGATCCTCGCCGTTCGGCACCTCAAAATGCGGCAGCTTCGTCTTGCCGAATTCGAATTCGACGTTGCACATTTCGGCGATTTTTCCCGTGTTGTCAATCGCGTCCGGTGCCGTCGGGAAAAGCGCACGCATTTCGTCCTCGCTTTTCAGGTAAAACTCGGGTGCGCCGAACTCAAGTCCCGTGTCCTCACCCAAGGTGTGGTTCGTACCGATGCAGATTAAAACCTGCTGAACCTCGGCGTCCTCCTCGGTCAGATAATGGGCGTCGTTCGTGGCAGCAAGGGGGATTCCCGTCTCTCTTGAAAGACGGATCAGATCGGGAATGATGTCCAGTTCCTGCCGAAGCGAATGATTCTGAATTTCGATATAAAAGTTGCCGTGGCCGAAAACAGAATCGTACCAGAGGGCGGTTTGCTTTGCGCCGTCATAGTCGCCCCTCTCAAGCGCACGGGGGATTTCACCGGCAAGACAGCCCGAAAGCGCAATCAAGCCCTCATGGTGCTGTTCTAATAGCTCACGGTCGATTCTCGGCTTCGTGTAAAAGCCGTCTATCCACGATTGACTTACCATCGCAATCAGATTCTGATAGCCCTCGTTGTTTTTACAAAGCAGAATCAGGTGATACCGCTCGCTGTCAAGTCCGTGTACTTTATTCAGTCTCGACCGGGCGGCAACATAGCACTCACAGCCGATGATGGGCTTTATGCCCTCTTTTTTCGCCGCTTTATAAAAGTCAACAACGCCGTACATCACGCCGTGGTCGGTGATCGCAACGGCAGTCTGACCGAGTTGTTTCGCCTGTTTCACCGTCTGTTCAATCCGGCACGCACCGTCAAGAAGACTGTATTCCGTATGCAGATGCAGATGGACAAAGGACATAACGCTCACCTCTTTCGCATTTTATTTCACTTTCAGACTTTCCACCAAATCCTCGTCGGGGTTTACGATAATCGTATAGTAGACATGATAAATCACCTTGCCGGGCTTTGCCCCGACCGGTTTTTTCAGGTTTCTGACCTTGGTATAATCAACGGGAACAAGGGACGATTCCCTCGCCTTGCTGTAATATGCGGCTATCACCGCCGCCTGCTCAATCGCAAGGTCAGACACCTCGCCACCCTTGTTTTCGATGATAACGTGAGAGCCGGGGAACGACTGGGTATGCAGCCACATATCGTTATTGTTGGCGGTTTTCATCGAAAGGCGGTCGTTTTGTATGTTGTTTCTGCCGACTAAAATCCGATAACCGTCCGTTGACATGAATTCAAAGGGCGGAAGTGATTTTGGCGGCTTTTGCTTTTTGCCCGACTTATTTTTCAGATAGCCGCCCTCGCACAGTTCAAGCCGCACCGACGAAATCTCGCTGTCGGTGTCCGCTCTCGAAAGCTCGTCGAGCACGGATTCAAGATAAACGAGTTCGTCCTCGCCCTCTTTTATCAGTCTTTCGAGCATTCCCTCGGCGGTTTTCGCCTTGCGGTACTCTTTATAATATTTATTGGCGTTTTCCGTCGGCGTCAGCGCCGGATTGACGCTGATTCGAACGGTGTTCATATTGTCGTAGTAATTCGGCACGTCATAAAACGCACTGCCCTTTTTTAAAGCGTAGGCGTTCGCTGTAATCAGCTCGGCGTAAAGCTTTAGCGTGTCTTTTTCGCCGCATTTTTCATATTCCTGCTTTTGGAGATTCAGCTTTCTTGCCGTTCTTTCAATCAGGTTTTTCAGTAGCTTTATCAGCTCGTGCCCTCTGTGATTGATACGGTTGATGCGGTCTCTTTCGAAATAGAAATCGTCAAGAAGTGAGGACGGACTGTCGTATTCTTTTACGCCGAGCGTTCCCCCGTACTGTCCGACAGGAAGAAAGGACATATCTTTTGGCTTTTTGCCGTCCTCGGAAAGAAGCATATAAACGGTCGGCTCTTTATGAAGTCCGTTTTTGATGTTTTCGAGCGACAAACGAAGCTTTCTTTTCTCCTGCTCATCAAGGGAGCCGACCGCCGTATCGTCACCCGTACAGACATAGGCGATTTCTCTTGCGATAATCGGCGAAATGCCCTGAACCGAGGAAAGCCCAGCGGAGGAAAGCAGTTTTCCGGGATAAGACAAAATGCGGTCATAAACCTCGTTCACGTCAGCCGTTTCAAGACACAGCTTATCCTGCTTCGGAGCCGGCTCGTAAGGGAGCCCCGGCAAAATCTGCCGCACGGACGAGGTCGAAAAATCGACACGCTTCATACTGTCGATGATTTTTCCGTCCTCGGAAAGTAAAATCATATTGCTGTATTTGCCCATGATTTCGGTTACAAGCGTCAGCTTCACTTTGTCGCCGATTTCGTTCGTACCGTCAAAGTCGATAAAAAGGATTCGGTCAAGCTCACTTTGCCGGATATCCGTAATCACCGCACCGGTCAGCCGCTTTCTCATGAGCATACAGAACATCGGCGGAACGGGCGGATTGTCGATAGCGTGAGAGGTAAAATGCACCCTTGCGCTGTCGGCTCTGACACAGATTAAAAGCCGGTACACACCCTGACGGGAACGAAGATTCAGTACCACTTCGTCCTTTGTCGGCATCTGTACCTTGTCAACTTTCAGTCCGACTGCTTTTAACAGAAGCTCGTCTTTCACTTTCGATAAAAAGATTCCGTCAAGTGCCATAGGTTACTCCTTGATATAGTCAATCGGATTACTTTGTTTTATCAAGACACACTCTGTGTCAGAAAAATGCTCCTGCACCTTGTTTTTCAGTGCTCTCATCGCCGGATATTCGGTTTCGAAATGCCCGGCAGCAACAATAGTGATCCCTTTTTCCTTTGCTTCGAGCATCTCATTGTGCTTGATTTCGCCCGTCACAAAAGCGTCGGCACCTGCTTTGAGAACATCGTCAAGAAAGCACATTCCGGCGCCGCCGCAAACGGCAACCGTTTCGATATCTTTTCCGCCGTCCACAAGCCTTACCGTGGTATCAAGCTTCTGGCTGACAAGTGAAGCAAGCTCTTTCGGGGAAACGATGTCGATTTTACCAAGTCTTGCCATCGGCTTTACGGTTTCTTCGCTTTCGACTTTTTTCGTGTCGGTAAGTCCCAAGACCTCACAAAGCACATCGTTGACACCGCCGTCGGCGCAGTCAAAGCAGGTATGAGCGGAAATCACGTCGATTCCGCTTTTTGCCGCTTCAAAGGCAAGATTGCCGCTTGTAAAGCTTTTTTGCGCATGAAAAATGACCGGGTGATGCGTCACAACAAGCTGTACGCCCTCGTTTACCGCTTCCATGAGCGTTTCGGCGGTCAGGTCGAGCGTAAAGCCGATTTTATGTACAATTCGATTTTTGTCTCCGACAAGAATACCGCAGTTGTCCCATTCGCACTTCGTTTCATAAGGAGCAAGCGTATCAATGTAATCGGAAATATTTTTAACGGTCGGCATCAAAATTCCTCCCTTTTTCATGAAATTCATCCAGTATCGCCTTTAACACAAGGCTTTCGTCTTTATATCTTTCATCCGTGCCAATCGCATCGTACCGCTTTTTGAGCCGGTCGTACTGTCGCCTGAGATAGCGAGCGGTTGTTTCGTCACGGTTTTCAAGAAGCTTTCCGTAATAAAGCTTCGCTTCGGTGTATTCGGTTCTTTTCCCCGTATACACGGCGGACAAGGCAAGATAAACGTGCTTTCCGTCAGCGGCGGTTTTTTCTTCGGTGATTTCAAAGCCGTTTTCATAAAGAAATCTTCGGACATATTCGGCGTGCGACATCGGCTGAACGACAATCTGAACGCTTTCGTCACAAAGCCAGCCGGCTCTCATCAGAAGCTCGCTGATTAAAATCCCGCCCATTCCGGCAAGCACCACACAGCAGTTTTTCATAGACTGCACGCTGTCAAGACCGTCAGACAAAACGGTTTCGATTTTATCCTCCAGTCCGTAATTTTTTACGGTTTCCTTTGCGTTTTCAAGCGGTCCTTTTTTTACGTCGCAGGCAAAAGCCGACTCACATACTCTGTTTTCAACAAGAAACACAGGCAGATAAGCGTGATCCGTTCCGACGTCAATCACACAGTCACATTTTTTTACAAGCGACGCCACGCAGGCAAGACGGCTGTCAAGTCGTATCGTTTTCATATGATTCCTCTCGTTGAGCAACCTCTCAGAACTCCGGGCGTCTGGCATAGTGCACAAATGATGTCGGATTGAAGCAGTCGAAAGCCAAATCCGATACGCCTGAAAACAAATATTTCACGCGCCTTGCTATGCTTTCAACCTTGCCATACGGCAGTATGCCTGCGGTTTCAAGCTGCGCAATGCACGCAAAATATTCGCTTTCAGGTTCTGAGAAGTTTTAAGCGAGTAAATTTTTGTCGAGACAAGAAAGAAAGCGGAGAAATGCTTTCGCATTTCGAGCATTTCTGCCGCAGTATCAGCGAAAATTTATCGCTTAAAACCGTATCGGCTTTGACTTTCGCCTGCTTCGGCAAAAATCCGCAGGAATACTTTGTGTATTTCAAGGATTTGGGGCGACAAAGACGGCATTAGTTGTGTGCTATGACGAATGCCCCGGATGTTTTTAGAGGTTGCCTGATATTAACAACTGAGACACTCCTCAGGTGAAGAGTGTCTCCGACGTTTTTGCGCTCACTTATTTAGAAGCAAGGTATTCGTTGATTCTTGCAACAATTGCGTCACAGTCAACGCCGTGAACCTCGCAGGCCTCCTCAACGCTTTCGCCTCTTGACGCCGGACAGCCGAGACAATGCATACCCATTTCGAAAAAGAACATCGCCGTACCCGGCTCTTCGTCAAGAATATCGCCGATGAGCATATCTTTTGTAATTTCTTTCATAACAAACACTCCTAAGATTCATATCAAATTTATTATATTACCATTTTGGCTCAATTTCAAGACTTTTATAAAAGAAAAAGCGAAGACAGATATCCGTCTTCGCCTCTTTGCCGTATTGTTACATTACATATTTCTTTATAAGAACAAGCACGATAATTGCCATGAAAACGCAAAGTCCGCGCATGGTTGCGTTAAGAATAGAGATTGCTTTCGCTTCGTTTCCGTTCTTCTTTTCTTTCTTATAAAGGATCGGTCCGACGATAAAGAAAAGAACAAATGAGAAAAATCTCTGCGCTCTGCTTGCCATGTTCGGATCTTTCACTTTCTTACCTCTTTTTTTCTTTCCGCCCTGTTCTGCCGGAGCTTCGGGAGCAACTGCGGGAGCGGCTGCAGGTGCGGCAACGGGAGCCGGAGCCGGAGCAGCAGGAGCCGGAGCGGCCGCAACAGGGGCCGGTGCCGGAGCAACGGGAGCGGGAGCCGGTGCTGCGGGAGCAGCGGCAGGCTGAGAATAAACGTCAGCGGCTGCATATGCCGGAACAGGTTCTTCTACCTTTTGACCGCAAATATAGCAAAAATCGGATCCATCGTCAATTTCGTTACCACAGAATTTACAAATCATATCGGATCTCCTCCTAATATTTTTGTTTATTATATCATCAAAATTTACGATTTACAAGAGAATTTTGAACAATTTTTTTAAAATATGCTCAAAAATTCAAAATCCTTCCCTTTTACTTGAATATAATTCCGGTATCATGTAGAATAAGAGAAAAAGTTTTCTTACGGAGTGAATCAATTTGGCGTTAGTCAGTGTGAATAATCTGAAAATATCTTTTGCGGACCGGGATATTTTTTCAGCCGTTTCGTTCCAGGTTGAACAAGGCGACAAAATCGGTCTGATCGGTGTCAACGGCGCCGGAAAAACAACCCTTTTCAAAGCGCTTACAGGCGAATATTCCGCTTCACAAGGGCTGGTTTCAATCGGCAAAAACACAAAAACCGGCTATATGCAGCAGCACGCTCTTTCCGGCTCGGACCTCACGCTTTATGACGAGGTCATGACCGTTTTTTCCCGGCTTTTTGAAATCGAAAACCGACTCGAGGAAATACAGCTTTTAATCGATTCGGGAACTGTCAGCGAAGCTATTCTGATCGAGCAGCAAAACTTACACACCGAATATGAAAACAACCGGGGGCTGACCTATAAAAGCCTTGCCCGTTCGGCGATTCTCGGCTTAGGATTTACCGAAAGCGATATGTCTCTCCCCTGCTCGCTTTTAAGCGGCGGCCAGAAGTCCAAGGTCAGCCTTTGCAAGCTTCTTTTATCGGGTGCCAATTTTCTGCTGCTTGACGAACCGACCAACCACCTCGACATTAAAAGCGTCAACTGGCTGGAAAACTGGCTTTGCGATTTTTCGGGCAGCTTTATTGTCATCTCTCACGACCGCTACTTTCTCAATAAGGTCACAAACCGTACATTTGAGCTTGAAAGAGGTCATTTTTATCAGTCAAGCGGCAACTATTCCCGATATTCCGTTTTAAAACAGGAACGTCAAAAAAGCGAACAGCGCCGCTATGACAACACGATGAATGAGGTACACCGCATTGAGGGCATGATCGAACAGCAAAAGCGCTTTAACCGTGAGCGCAATTACATCACGATCGCTTCAAAGAAAAAGTCGATTGATCGGCTTCTTGACGGACTTGAAAAGCCGGAAAGTGAGCTTTCTTCCATTCATTTCCGTTTTACGGCATCGGAAACCAGCGGAAACGATGTTCTGATCTGTCAGTCACTTTCCAAAAGCTTTGACGGAAAAGAGCTTTTCAAAAATGTTGACCTGCACATCAAAAGGCAGGAACGGGTTTTCCTTGTCGGTGAAAACGGGTGCGGAAAATCAACGCTTTTAAAAATGATTCTCGGTTATCTTCGCCGTGACAGCGGAAGAATCATTCCCGGCGCCGGCGTCAAAATCGGCTATTTCGATCAGGCACTTGCGGAACTGAGCTCAGACAAAACCGTCCTGGACGAGGTCTGGGACAGCTACCGGTCGATGAACGAAAGCGAGGTCAGACGAGCTCTCGCCGCCTTTTTATTCAAGGGTGAGGACGTTTTCAAGATTATGAACAAATTAAGCGGCGGAGAAAAAGCAAGAGTCGCTCTTTTGAAGCTGATGCTGTCGGGAGCAAACTTCCTGATTCTTGACGAGCCGACAAATCATCTTGACATCAAATCGAGAGAAGCGCTCGAAAGTGCATTCGACGAGTATGACGGTACGCTTCTTGTCGTCTCCCATGACCGGTATTTTATCAACCGTCTGGCAACGAGAATCATCAGCCTTGAAAAAGACGGAGTCAGAAGCTTTGACGGCAATTACGACTACTATATCGAGCATATAACCGAAACGGAAAAGACCGCCGGGCTTCCCGAAAAGCCGAAAGAGAACGCCTATAAAAAGCAAAAAGAGCACGAAAGCGAAATCAGACGGACAAAAGGAAAAATTGCAAGGCTTGAAAAGCAGATCGATGAGCTTGACGAAGCGGCAGACGCTCTTCAAAAACAGATCAACGATCCCGAAAATGCGGCGGATTATGAAAAGATTCTTGAACTGACCGGACAGCTGCATGAGAACACGGAGAAGCAGGAGGAATTGATGCTCGAATGGCAGGAGCTGAATGAACAGCTTGAGAACTTGTCAAAAGTGTGACATTATATTCGTAATTATTTTACAATTGTATATTGATTTTGTAGACCGAGAGTGTTAACATTATATTAACAAATCAACATCAAAAAGAGGAAATCAGTCATGAAAAAACCAAATAAACTTCTTGCCGGTATTTTAATTATCTCACTGATATTCATTTTCACTTCTTGCACCGGTTCAAATAAAAAAGCTGATAACAGACCGGCAGAAAATGAAACAAGTACAGTCAAAGAGACCGACGAAAAAAAACAAGTAAGCGTTGGTTATATACAGGTAGAAAACGGTAAAGAAGCCGCCGACCTTTGTTCTGAAAAGGACGAAAATACCGTAATTGCCAAAATGTTCGATAACGAGCCCATTTCCGTATATGAAATTGATTCCGGTTGGGCTAAGATCTCATACGGCGGACAAATCGGTTATGTCAAAGTCGGCAACGTATCGTTTACGTCCAACAACAAGAACGATGAAACAATCCTCGTCGAAAGTAATACCTTAACCACCGTTGTCTACACCGAAAGCGAAAGCGCCAACGAAAACACCGGCGGAAATAACATCACCATTATCTATGTGATGGACAGCGACGGTTTCAAGTATGCCGATCCCGGCTCTTATTCTTCCTTCAACCGCAGCTCGTCAAGAAATGCATGGTGCAGTGATAAGTCGTGTTATATCTTTTCCCAGCCGGATGAAAACAGCTACAAACGGGAAGCCAATATGCTTTACTACGGCGACGCCGTAACCGTTGAAGGCTCGATTGGCTCCTGGTACTATATTTCCACCGACAGCGGAAACGGCTATGATTTACACGGTTATGTAAAGGCTTCCCGCATCACCTTCGGCAATCCGCCGACGAAGTCGGAAAGCTACGGCGCCACACACGGTGTGGTTACGGCAAGCAGTGCCAATGTCCGTTCCACGCCAAACAAAGAGACAGACAATAACATTCTTTTTCATGTTTACAAAGGGCAGGAATTTGACGTGTTAAGCTTTGACGGTTATTGGTATAGAATCGTTATCAACGGCACAACGTGCTATATCAGTCATAAGATGGTTGACGTTTGGTAATACCGGTCAACCATCAGCGGATAATACAAAAACAAAGAAAGGAGTTGAAACAAAATGTTAGCTATCATCGCATTCTTTTCAGACATTTTTTATTTCATCAAGAAGTTCTTCACAGACGTTATTGCGAAGATCACCGGAAAAGACATCGAAGAAGCGGACTCAACTGCCTCTCAGGAATAATCTTTAAAAACTGCGAAATCCGCCCAACGGGCGGATTTCTTTCATGATTATACTTTTTCATCGGCGGCTTACTCGGCGTCCGCTTTTTTTGTTCCTTTCTTTTCGTCGTCGTGACCGACAATCTTCATCTTATACATGACCTGCGCTCCGATAAGAGAAAGCGCAACACCGACGAAGATAAGCGTTCCGACGGGAAGCGTACCGGCAAAGATCAGAATAATCGAAACAGCGGCAATCGGGAAAATTGCGATCTTCCAATGCTTGGCAAAATAAGTGGCGGCAAGAGAGCCGAAAATCGTCAGCGTCACCTGCTTGAAGGTCATCGACCAAGCGGAGTTTTCCTGACTGACAAGGTCTTTAAAGGACGGAATGAAAGCGAAAATAACAACGAAAATTGCGATAACGATCGTTGTGACGATTGCTGAGGTGGCAATGGCGATTGTCGAAATAACTTCACCCTCCTCCGAGTTTGCCCGCACCTTTGCGTTTTCCATCGCATTGAGCGCACAGGGCATTTTCAGGTTCGTGATGTTGCCGGTAATAAAGGAAAGATACGTTCCGCCCGCTCCGAGTAACGGCGCATAGGAAACAACCTCAATAACAGCGGTCGGATAAAACAAAATTGCAACCGAGCCTAAGCCCTTAAGGACGATACCCGCCTCGGGCCAGACGCCAAAATGAAGACACATGGCGGTCGGCACCATGAGAAAAACAACAAGAGCTAAAATACACCATATTCTTCCGTAAAAATGAACGGAATCAATATATTCTCTTTTTTTCATTTTTCATTCTCCTCTCTTAATATCTCCACTCGATTTTTGCAACATCGGGCAGGAAGTGTGCAACAAGAAAGACGGTAACGATCGCAAGCAGCATACTCAGCGGCATCGCAAGCGCCTCGAGCCATTTCCATTTCAGCTTTTTATTGATGAGTTCCAAAAGCAGCATATACACAACAGACGAAACAATCGCAACAAGCGAAAGCACACCGGCACCGTCGCCGTAAATTTCGGCTCCCGGTTCCGTCTTGGCTCCGAGTCCGGCAATTCCCCGTCCGAGGAAAGCGGCAATCAGGCCGATAAACGCCGCCGCAGACATCGTGTCAGCCCATTTTGCGTTTTTGTTTACAGCGCCGCTGATGCTCTTCTGAATCTTCTTGAGGAAAATCGGAATCAGAACCAGCGGAAGAATGCTGCCGAGCGTCATAACCCATGCGATAGTTGTAAAAGTTTTCGGGTCGGTGATTTCCCGTCCGATTCCGCCCGCAACTCCGGCGGCTTCAATCGCTGCTTCGGCGGCGGGAACTTCATACTGAATCGCACCGATAACCGAAAGCCGGATCCACGGCAATATGTAGCCGAGCGCCACGGAAAGCACAAGCACCGTCACAGCAATTCCGACCGCAGGCGCAATCGAAAACACGGCGCTTGACGTGATTGTGTTTTTCAGACTGTCACGGCTGAGTCCGAGCTGCTTGCCCCGCTTCAAAGCCTTAACAAGAAAAAACAGCGACTGTGCCACAACAAAAACGACGACGCCGATAACAAGCATCAGCATAAAACGGTCTGATTTAAAGTCACTTAACATAAATCTCTCTCCTAAATCTTTTATTATTTTAATGATATCATTTCTCGGCCTGTCCCGTCAAGAGATATCCTGCAATAAAGTCTTTAAAAGTATGAAAAGATGTGTTATAATAAAACAGTCGGAGGAAAACAACATGGAAAAACTTAAACAAAAATCTTCCCGGGCTTTACGTCCGGCAACCATTATTGCTCTGAGCTTTCTTGCCCTCATTTTTGTCGGCGCATTCCTTTTCACATTGCCGTTCATGACCCGGGACGGAAAGGGACTTTCGTTTTTTACGGGCCTTTTCACCGCAACCTCGAGTGTCTGCGTTACGGGACTTACCGTAATCGACCCCGCCGTCACACTTTCCCGATACGGTCAGGTGCTTCTGGCTGTGCTTATCGAAATCGGCGGCATCAGCATGGTCACCTTTGCGACTTTCCTGCTTTTTACGTTCCGGAAACGAAGCGGCTTTAAAAGTATTCGTCTTGCGCAGGAATATACGAACCTTGATGCGCTGTCTCAAGTCAAATCCCTTGTCAGAACCATCGTCACCACCGCTTTTTTCTGTCAGCTTGCCGGTGCTCTTCTTCTTTGCATACGATTCGTTCCGAAGCTCGGCCCGAAAGGCATCTGGGTTTCGGTCTTTACGGCAATTTCCGCTTACTGCAACGCCGGCTTTGACCTTTTCGGAATTGAAAAAGAATACGGCTCTCTGATCAACTACAACGGCGACCCGCTTGTCATGTATGTCGTAATGGCACTCATTATTACGGGTGGCATCGGCTTTTATGTGTTCTACGACCTGATTCATTTTCGGAAAACCCGGCACATTTCTCTTCACACAAAGGTCGTTACCGTAACGAGTCTTATTCTGATTCTCGTCGGCTTTGTCAGCGTGCTTCTCTTTGAGCATGCCAATCCGCTGACTCTCGGAAAGTTATCGACAGGAGAAAAATTTACCGCCGCCCTCTTTCAGTCTGTCACAACAAGAACAGCCGGCTTTTGCTCGGTTGACATCGCATCTTTACACGATGTTACCAAAATCATCATGATGTTTCTGATGTTCATCGGTGCCGGAAGCGGCTCAACCGGCGGTGGAATCAAGGTTACCACCTTTGCGGTTATCGCCATGACGGTCGTGTCCGTTATCAAAAACAGAGGTGACACCGTAATCTACGGCAAGAAAGTGGATAAAAAAGTCGTATACAAATCCATGACAATCGCCATGCTCGGTCTTGTCGGTATTTTCATTGCGGTCTGCTTCATACTGATCGACCTGCCCGACGCCAACGGTATCGACGTATTCTTCGAGGGTGTGTCCGCCTTCGCAACTGTCGGTCTTTCAAGCGGCATCACGGCCGAGGTCGGAAAAATCGGACTTTCCGCTCTTATCGCTCTGATGTATATCGGAAGACTCGGACCGATCTGCTTTATCGCCGCATTGAACGTAAGGGAGGAAAAGTCCCGGTTAACCGTCCTGCCCGAAGGAAAGATTATGGTCGGATAAACGATAGAAACAGTAAAAGTGGCTGTTCAATCCGGACAGCCACTTCTTTTATTTTTTGACAGCGTTTTTAAAATACATCGTATCTCCGGCAGGTGTAAAAACGATTCCCTCTACCCCTTTTGCCAATCCGATATAGACATCGGTGTCGCAAACCGGTAAAACAACCGCACAGGAAATAAGATACGCTTCCGCTTCCTGAATGGCTTCAACAGCCTGTTCTTCTGTCCGGCTCAGCTTGATTTTTTTTACGATATTGTCGTACTGCCTTTCATTAAGCCCGACTATATTCTCTCTTGAAAACGACGTATACCGGTAAACGGCGCTGAAAGCCGTTGCGTCAAGATAACGAAGATTATAAAGGGCAAGCTGATAATCGCCTTTCTGAATCCGGCTTGCAAGCTCCGGGCTGTCGACGGCTTCCACCGAAATGTTGAAGCTTACGCCGAAAAGAGACTGCCATGTCTGCATAACCGCCCGAACCGCATTTTCATATTCTGTTGCGCATAGGATAACCAATTCGACGTCGTCGGCTTCCAATGCTTCAAGGCCCGATTTCAGATACGCTTTGGCCGCTTTTTCATCGGAAGAAAGATCAAAAGCCGCCGCCTTCTTCCGGTATTCCTCGTCGCCGTACCGAAGCGCACCCGGAATCACACCGCAGGCAGAAGTAAGTCCGGTAAGCTCAAGAATCGGCTGTTTGTTAAAGGAAAGGCCGATTGCCCGCCTGATGTCCACGTTTGAAAGCGTTTCGTCGTTGCAGTTAAAAATCAGCGAAAGCTCTCCGCTTAAAAACGGCTTTACGGTAATACCTTTTTTGCGGCTGAGTTCATCAGCCTGAGAAGCCGTGAGCAGGGAGGCCTCATAGGTTCCGTCCTTGACTTTTTTCGCCCTTGTTTCTTGTTCGCTGTTTATCGTAAAGTAAATCGAAGCGGGCTTTACGGAAGAAGCCGCATGATAATCCTCGTTCTTTTTCGTGATGACAGCCGTATCGGTGACAGTACTGATATAAAACGGTCCGTTGTATATCAGGTATTGCAGGGAAAGTCCGTACCGTCCGCCCGTTTTTTCAAAAAAAGCTTCGTCACACGGCATACACGCCGGCGAAAGCAGTGTATAAAGGAAATCAGGATCGGGTCTTTCAAGCGTTATCGAAAGCGTAAACTCGTCAATCGCCCTGACGGCAAGCTTGTCGGACGACAGCTTTCCCGCATATACCTTTTCGGCGTTTTCAATACAAAACAGTGCGTGGGCATACGGAGACTTGGTTTCCGGCTGAAGCGCACGACGCAAGCCGAACACAAAATCGTCCGCCGTAATCGTATAGTCAAAGGTTTCCTTGTAATTTTCGCCGATCGTTTTTCCCGCATCAGTCGTGACTCGCCATTTTGCGTCCTTTCTCAGATAAAAAGTATAGGTCATTCGATCGGAGGACACATCGTAGTTTTCGGCGGCAGCAGGAATAATACTACCGTTTTCGTCAATCCCCACAAGCCCCTCAAAGCAGTTGGCAATGATGTTTCTTGCCCCGATTTCGGAAACGATCTGCGGATCAAGATACTGGGGAGCGGTATCAATCGGCGTAATAAGCTGCTTCCCCGCTCCGTCGGACGAACAGGACGCCAAAGGCAGTAAAATCAGTACAGTACAGATGAAAACGCTGATAAGCCGTTTGAACATAAATCTTTACGGGCAGCCGAAGCCGCCTTGTTCCTTTCGTTTGATTCAGACAGGGCAATCACTCACACTTCACAGGAATTTTCCGTTCAAAATCCTGTATATCGGACTTAAAATATGATATAATGTCCGAAAAGACACAGGAGGATAAAATATGAATTACGAATTGCTGAGCCTTATCCTGTCGGGTATCGTTTTTCTGCTTCTTATTATATGCGCAATCGTAGTGATTTTATTGCTAAAGTCGAAAAACAGAAAAGATTACGGTCAAAATCAAGCCTTGGCGGACGAAATCAAAAAAAACACCGACGCCGCCGTACTTTCCTTAAGTCAGCAAATAGATCGTCAGTTTTCTCAAAGCCGGCTTGAAAATGCGCAGAATCAAAGCACACAGCGGCAGGAGATCAGTGCCGCTATCCATCAGATGAGCCAGAAAATCGAAAAAACCGCAAAAGACAATTACGAATTTAACGAAAAAGCTACCATGGCGATTGCACAAAGCCTTGAAAAAATCAGAACGGGAAACGAAAAAAGCCTTGAAAACATCCGGAACACGGTTGATGAAAAGCTCAACGAAACGCTGACCACACGACTTAACGCCTCGTTCCGCTCGGTCAGCGAACAGCTTGAAAACGTCTATAAATCGTTGGGAGAAATGAAAGTCCTTTCCGGAAACGTCACCCAGAACGTCAATGCGCTCAACCGGGTACTGACCAACGTCAAAACAAGAGGCACCTGGGCGGAGGTTCAGCTTGACACGATTCTTTCCGGAACGATTCCCGGTATGTACGAGAAAAATGTCATGCCCAACAAGGCAAGCCGTGATATCGTGGAGTTTGCGGTAAAAATACCGTCGGGCGAAAACAGCGGCGAATTCACTCTTCTGCCGATTGACTCCAAGTTCCCGGTCGAAGATTACATACGGCTTTGCAAGGCGGCGGACGAAGGCGACGAAGCGGCGGCCACGGCGGCAAGAAAAGCGCTCGAAAGCCGGATTCTTGCGCAGGCAAAGGACATCAGCAAATATATAAACGAACCGGAAACCACCCCCTTCGCCATCATGTATCTTGCGACCGAGGGCTTATATAACGAAGCGCTTTCATCCGAAAACGCCGTTGCCGAAAAATGCCAGACGCAATATAACGTCCTGATTGCCGGCCCGTCCACGATAACGGCGCTTCTGACTTCCCTTTCTGTCGGCTTTAAGGCGGTCGCCGTAAACGAAAAAGCCAAACAGGTCCGGGATCTTCTCGCCGCAGCAAGAATGCAATACGACAAATTCGGTATTCTTCTTGATCGGGCACGCAAAAAAATCAGCGAAGCCGGAAAAAGCCTTGACGATGCGCAAAGCCGCAACGGAATCATTCAAAAGAAGCTGAAAACCGCCGGCGAAATCGAGCCGAAAGAAGCCGACCGGATTCTCGGACTTTCGCAAGACGAAGCCGACAACACCTTGACACTGGATATATAGTCTAAAAAACAGGTGATTCAAAAACCGAATCACCTGCATTTTTTGTTTAAGACCTATTAAAAATCGCTCTTGATATCTTTGAATGCCTGAACGATTTCCTTGATAAACTGAATAATCTGTTCAATAAAATCTTTCATTTGATAGATCACATTGACAGCGGGATTTTCCGACTTGTCCCCTACGATATTGGTTACGTTGACCGTATAGTCAGGCGCAAGACGCAACACAAGCGGCATTCCCGAATCATCGGTTTTGATGATCTGAACCGAATGCTCACCCTTCGTTAAAAACGACTTGTCAATACAAACAAGTCCGTTTTCGTCGGGATACAGGTCAACGGTTCCTCCGCCTTCAAGTCCCCATTCCAATACGTAACCGGTAATGACACTTTCAACTTCATGAGGCATTCCGTCTTCATCATAAACGGTATCGGTGCTATTGAACGACAGATAACCGGCGCCGAGCATAGAGGTATCGGCAACAGGATACTGCATTCCCTTTCCGTACGGATCGCCGTAATAAAGAACGATCTTTGCTCCGGATTTTACTATGTACTGATCCATGCTGACGCTCGGAGACACTCCGTTTACCCGGTAATTCCAACCGTCGTAGCCGCCGAAGGTCTTTTCTTTTTCACCGTTGACGGCAGTAACGTAGGCACCGTATGCTCCGTTTATAATGGTTACTTTGATTTTGCTGCTGACGCTGTCTGCTTTCTTGATAACGTCAAGAACAGACGAGCCCGCCGGAACCGTTACGTTGCCGTAAGCGAGTGTATCGCTGATGCCTTCAACTCTGACATTGACCTTGATATCGCTTGCGGCCGACGCAAAAGCACAGCAGGTACTCATCAGCATGACAAGAGCTAAAATCAACGAAACAGATTTTTTTAATGTTTTCATGGGTATCATCCTTTCACAGAATATGTCCTTATTATACTCAAAAGAAGAGAAAGATTCAAGATATATCGTATATTTCGGCAATAGTAACAAATCCGAGCCTCTATTTTTTTAAGGCAATCTCTAAAAACTCAAGGCGTTTGGCATAGTGCACAAATGATGTCGGATTGAAGCGGACAAAAGTCAAAGCCGATACGGTTTTAAGCGATAAATTTCCGCCGATACTGCGTTAGAAATGCTCGAAATGCGTCAGCATTTCTCCGCTTTCCTTCTTGTCTCGACAAAAATTTATTCGCTTAAAACTTCGCAGAACCTGAAAGCAAATATTTTGCGTGCATTGCGTAGCTTGAAACCGCAGGCATACTGACGTATGGCAAGGTTGAAAGCATAGCAAGGTGCGTAAAATATTTGTTTTCAGGCGTATCGGATTTGGCTTTCGTCTGCTTCGGCAAAAATCCGCAGGAATACTCTGTGTATTTCAAGGATTTGGGGCGACAAAGACGGCATTAGTTGGGCATTATGACGAATGCCGGGATGTTTTTAGAGATTGCCTAATATTTACTGATAAGCAAAAATTCCGTATCTGATCCGAAGCCTTGACAGCTTGTCGTTCATCGGCTTGATAACAAGCATCAGGACGACAAACGTCGTGACAGCGTGAATCAGATTAAAAACAGCGCCGGACGCATAAATCCCAACCGCTTCATTGATTGAGCCGACAGCATCGAGCATCAAGACCGAGCAGGTGTCAACAAGAAAGCCGTACACGAAAAAACAGAGAGCCGCTCCGCTTAAAGCCACCGTCAGGCGGTTTTTCACGGTATCCTTTTTATAAAAAATCAACCCCGAAAAGAAGCCGCAAAGCCCCATGGCAAGCATCTGAAACGGCGTAAACATTCCCTGGCCGAACGCAAAATTCGAAATGAAAATCGAAAGTGCCCCGGTGACAAATCCTACATTGGCGCCGAAAACACAGCCGGTCACCACAACGAATGCGCACATGGGCTTGACCTGCGGCAGGAACACGAAAAAAATGCGGCTGACCACACAAAGGGAAATCATCACCGCAACCGTGACAAGCTCGCTCGTTTTGATTTTCCGATGTTCAAAATAAAAGAAAAACGGAACGATTGCCTCGAAGATCATGACCACCGCTATCAGATAGTAGCTGCGGCTTTTCAAAAAAAGTGCACCCAAAACAGCGGTAAGCGGACACAGAACAAGAAAGCAGACCAAGGAGACAATCAGCGGCCGTTTTGATTTTTTCGGCAAAGCGCAAGCACCTCCGTTTCGGTCACGGCGTTTTCAAAAATATGCCGGGAAATTTTATTCGCTTCCGTTGTATAAAAGAAATTGTCCGAAAAGAAATCGCCGGACGGACATGGCTTACTGCAGATTCCGTCGCAGATAAACGCACATTCGTCGCAGTATTCGGCGCAAAACTCGCTGTCATGCGAAACGGCAACAACCGTCATTCCGCCTTTTACAAGACTTCTTATTTTTTCGCCGAGTTCTCTTTTGAAAAGGGCGTCCATGCCTTTCGTCGGCTCATCAAGCAAAAGAAGCTTCGGTCTTCTCAGCATGGCCATACAAAACGCCGCCCGCTGCATCTCACCCTGGCTGATATCGTACGGGTGTCGGCTCAGAAGCGTTTCGAGCGAAAAAAAGCCGACCGTCCGGGAAAAAAGCTCTTCCTTTTCTTCTTTCGGCAAATCCACCGTATCAAGTACCCGCCGCAGATCCTCCTCAACCGTATTTCCGGCAAACAGCATATGGACTTTTTGCGGAAGAAGGGCGACCGTCCCTCTGAAAAGCTCTTTATCGCTGTATTTTTTTATGTTCCGCCCGAAAAGCAAAATCTTTCCGGCATACGAACGGTATATTCCGCCCATGAGCCGGAGCATAGTCGTTTTTCCGGCCGCATTGGCACCTAAAATTCCGACAAATCGGTTTTGCCTGACGGTAAGGGTAAAGCCGTTCAGAACCCGTTTGCTTTCGTCATACGAGAACGTGACATTTTTCAATTCGACCGCAGGAGTTGCTGTTTCCATGCCGTTTTCTTCCCGTTCAATACGTTTGTATGCAGGTTCATTCGGAAACACAGAGTCAAGCAGTCTCTTTGCGTCTCTCACATTCAGCGCCGAACCGGGTTCCATACCGAGCCCGGCAACGATTCTTGCCGAGGACGGAACGGCAGCCTTAAGAAAATCGTTCTTCTCAAGCTCTTTTTTTGTGATATCACACGGACGGGCATCAAACGTCAGCTTGCCGTCCTCCATAACAAAGATACGGTCGGCGACCGGTAAAACCTTTTCGAGCCTGTGTTCACTTAAAATTACGGTGATTGCATTTTCAAGACTGAGGCGTCTGAGGGCGCCGATAAAGCTGTCGCAGGTCATCGGATCAAGCTGGGAAAGAGGTTCGTCAAGCAAAATCGCTTTCGGGTGCAGGGCGATGATACTTGCAAGGCACACAAGCTGAAGCTTTCCGCCCGAAAGAGCGCTTAACGGCTGATCGAAAATATCCTCAAGTCCGAAATATGCCGCCGCTTCCGCCGTTCTCATACGGATCGTCGGGGTGTCAAAGCCGAGATTTTCAAGCCCGAACGCAAGCTCACTTCGGACCGTATGGGTAACCGCCTGAAAATCCGGATTCTGAAGAACGAAGCCGATATTCTGCGCTTCTTCTACAGCAGGAAAAGAAGCCGGATCTTTTCCGAAAAAAAGCCGGCTTCCGCTGTACTCGCCCTCAAAAGAAAGCGACGGCTTGAGTGCCCGCAACAGCGTGGTTTTACCGCTTCCGCTTCTTCCGGTGATTAAAACAAATTCACCCGGTGCTATCCGGAAGCTGATTTTATCGAGTGCCGGAACCGTTTCGCCGGGATAAAAAAAGCTGAGATTATCCGCTTCAAAATCAAACTTATCCATACATCAAATACCCGTCGGGCTTCCTTTCTTCAAAAGGCTTCACAAGCTTTTTTTCTCTGATATCGACTGCGTATACAAGCAAAAGAAGCATCACGAACGATGCAAACGACAACGTGTCAGGCAAGGTAAACGAATCGATTATGATAATCGGATTATAAAGTGCCCTGAGCCCGAAAACGCAAAAGCAGGAAAGTCCGGAAAGCGCCGCCACAACAGCACAAAGCAAACCGTCAAAAGAAGTAAAGACATACTTGCTGTATGCACTGCGCCTTTTTGCGCCGTACCCTCTTGCTTTCATGGAATATGACGTATCGATTGCCCGCTCGAGCACCCAGGTTATCAGGACGGACAGCTTGTGCGCCGTGTCTTTGAACTTTTTGACAAGGTTCTTGTCCGAATCGGAAAAGCCGATTCCCCTGCCCGCCTTTTCAATTTCGCTGTAGCCATCCCGCAGCATCGGAATAAACCGGAGCGTCATGGAAATAACCAAAGCCAGACGGGGCGAAAATCGCCCGAAAAGATAAACGAATTTATCCCCGTCGATGATTTCGTTGAAGCAGTCGAGCCAGAACATGACGGACAAAAACTTTACGGCAAGAAACAGTCCGTAAACAACCGCCTCAAACGTAAAGCTGTTACCGCTTTTCATCACAAACAAAACCGTCACGCCGTAGTGACTGAAAAGACCGTTGATAAGCGGAACAAAAAGCACAACGGGAACAACGGCAAACACGATACTTTTCACCGCCTTTTTTCCTTTCAGGTAACCATCATAAAAGACGGCAAAAAGCAACGACACTGCCGCTATGACGGGGTGGCTCATCGAAAGAGACAGAAGGAAAACCGAAAGAAAATACAAAAATCCGACAACGGGATGAGCATTTTTTAGTCCGCAGCCTTTCATAAATCCGAACGGAACAATCCGTCTCCTTTCCGAAATTTAAAAACCGAGTAATTTGACGATACGTTCATACAATTCCATCACTTTTATCAAAAAACCGGTGATGACGTTGAAATGGTCGCTTTTTTCGACCGCAAAAATATACCCCGAATCGTTTTTATAAAACAGCGTACCGTCTGAACCGACGGAAATCGGACTGATGCAATACTGTCTCTTATTCTCGCCCGGTTTGTAAAGAACGGTCGCCTTCCCGCTTGTCTGCCCTTTACTGTCTTCGAGCACGACAACACTTCCGTCCTTGTTGTTCAGAGCCGCATAGATATATACTTTTCCGCTGCCCTTATAGTAATAATCGCACACGGCAACCGCACTTTGCGGATAACCGTCTACATCGGCATGATAAATCTTCTTTAATGTCGAAGCGTCAAGGACAAGAAGCTGACCTTTCTGTCCGTTTTGTGCGCCGACGTAAAGACGGCCGCCATAAATCACGGGCGTGGCCGTCACTTCTCCGGGCGCCTTAAAGGAACGAAGCGAGGAAAGAGCCCCTGAGCTCCCGTCGATTTTGAACTTATAGACGTATCCCGCCTTGCTTGAAACATAACAGCAGCCGGTACCGGACGAATAGGTAACCGAGCTTCGGATGTCGCCTTTTACCGAAAGGGTCGAAGCAAGCTTTCCGGTTTTCTTGTTGACCGATATAATCTTCGAAGAACTTGTGCTGTCCGTCTTACCGTTGTCACAGCCGAAAACAGCAAAGTTCTTGGTAATCAAAGCGCCTGCCCAATAATAGCCGCCTTTATTCTTCCTGACCCAGACGGGAGACTTTTTTTCGTTCGTTTTCTTCGGGTTTTCGTCCTTTGCACTCAGGCAGACATAGTTGGTGTAGTTTTCTTCCCCACGCCAGAAGCCGGTGTAAAGATAGCCGCCGTCATAGGTGATCGGACACAAGGCCTGACCGCCGAGCGCATCCTGATAAACCCAGAGCGACTCGAGCGTTTCGTAATTGAACGCCTGCACAACACCGTTATCGAGCGGAGCATAAATCACGCCGCCGTAATACGTCGGACTTGTGACGGCATAGCCGACTTCGGAAAACATCGACGCTTTGGCAAGAACTTCACCTTTTTCGTTGTCAAGCTTATAAATTGTTTTTCCGGAAAGCACAATCAGCGTATTCCCGACGACCAGCGGCGGTGTCGGCGCATTTTTGTATCCGTTACCGAAAGACTTGGTAAACCGCTGTGCGGTCTGTCTTGACGTTGTCGGCATCGCATAGGTAAAAACATTTTTTCTCGGTTCGCTTACCGCCGTACCGAAAACGCAGACACACGAAAAAAGCGTCAGCACGGCGAGCAGAATTGACAGAAACTTCTTCATATATTTTCCTCCTGAAAAACAGAAAATGCCCTTTTTCAGGAAAAGGGCATCATTATAAACTGATGTTCTCATTATTTCCCGTTTGCCCGAAATAAATGATAAAAAGGTATTCCGACTGACAGCATAAGCTGATTACGGCAATGGCGGTTGCTCCGGATTTACACCGGGATTTCCCTTTTATGAAAACTGCTCTGCAAAGACACAGTATCCTTGCAGAGAGTCGTATTTATAAATTATTCAGCGGTTTCTTCAGCCGGAGCAGCCTCTTCGGCGGCTTCCTCGGCAACTGTTTCTTCAGCTTCTTCGGCGGCTTCAGCAACTTCAACCGGCTCGTCATCTTCAAGAAGAGCACGGATAGAAAGGTTAACGTGCTTCTTTTCGGTGTCGATACCGATAACCTTCGCCTTAACGACCTCACCGATGGTAAGCTCATCCTTCGGAGAAGCGATGTGACGGTTTGCAATCTGTGAAATATGGATAAGGCCCTCGAGACCCTCGCTGATTTCGGCGAAAGCACCGAACGTGCAGAATCTTACGATCTTAACGTCGATTACGGAACCGACTTCGTTATTTCTGATGAAGATTTCCCACGGATTGGTGTCAGCGGTCTTATAGCCGAGCGAGATCTTTCTCTTGCCGTCTTCGTCGATAAGAGCCTTGACATAAACCTTGATTTCGTCACCGACGGAAACAACCTCAGACGGATTCTTGATTCTCTTCCAGGAAAGCTCGGAGATATGAACCATACCCTCGGCCCCGCCGATATCAACGAATGCACCGTAAGGAACAATGGACTTAACGGTACCGATATATTCCTTACCCTCTTCAGCGTCCTGCCATACCTTTTCGAAGCTTTCGCTGCGTTCGATATTCTTAGCGGCACGGACGGAACCTACGGCACGTTTCTTTTGTTTATCGGCTTCGATGATGAGAAGCTTCACGGTCTGACCGACTGATTCGGAAAGTTCAGAGCCCTTGGGTACGCCGAGAAGCGAACCGGGAATAAAGACACGGACACCCTTCGGATAAGCGAGAACGCCGCCCTTGACAGCCTGTGCAATCGTTGCTTCAAGCATTTCCTTGTTTTCATAAGCTTCTACGATCTTGTCCCATGCGTTCTTGTCGTCGAAACGACGCTTTGAAAGCATCATCGTACCTTCGGAATCGTTGGTCTTCATGATGATAAGGTCGATCTTGTCGCCGATTTTGAGTTCCTTTTGGTAGTCGGCGGACGGATCGTTGCTGTACTCCTCTGCGGGGACAAATCCGGCGTACTTGCGGCCGGTGTCAACCTGTATTTCACTGGGCGTCATACCCACGACAATGCCTACAACGTGAGCCTCGGTGTTAACCGCACCTTCGGAATTTTCTTCCATTGCCTTTACAAAGTAAATGTCATCGGAAGTTTGGTTTTCATTGTTTAAGATTTCGGACATAGTAATATGTACCTCCTTTATTATACGTGCAGGAGTCGATGCCCCCGCTGTTACCCCAACAAGGCTGAAAGCGGAAAAGTCAATATCGTAAAGTTCCTTTGCGCTTTCAATAAGAAAAGTCGGACAGTTTTTCTCACATACCGACCTTAGCTTAACGGTATTCGAACTGAAATGTCCGCCTACCACTATCATGGCATCGCAGCGCTTTGACATTTCCAAAGCTTCCTGCTGCCGATTTTGCGTCGCTTTACATATTGTATCAAAATAAATCGCTTTTGTACATAGGTTTTTTAAAAAATTTAAGATTTTTTTGCCCTCTTCGACAGAAAAAGTTGTCTGAAAAACAAGTATTATCTCTTTTCGGAATAATTCGGGGTTGTTTTCAAACAATTTTTCTGTTTCTTCGAGCGTTTTTACAACAAATGACTCCCCCTTAGCCACGCTTCGGAAGCCGCAGACCTCCGGGTGTTTGTCATCGCCCGCTATCAGAAGCACATTATTTTCGCTTGTGTTTTCGCCGACGATCTTATGGATTTTCATCACATACGGGCAGGTCGTATCCACATATCGGATCCCAAGCTCATCGAGCCTTTGCCTTGTCTGTACCGTAATCCCGTGCGCTCTGATAACAACTGTGCTGTCCTTGTCGGCTTCGTCGGGGCTGTCAATAATCCGGACACCCTTTTTCTGAAAATCGTCAATCACCTGCGGATTATGGATAATCGGTCCCAAGGTGCAGACCTTTTCTCCCCTTTCGGTCAGCTCTTCCAATATCTTGACCGCCCGGTTTACACCGAAGCAAAAGCCGGCGGTTTTTGCAACTTCAACAGGCATATTCCATCTCCTACTTTTTCGGTAAATGACCTTTTTTCCAAAGGCTTACGATTTCATTCATGATTCTTTTGGCGGCTTCACGCACCGCCGACGGCGAATAATTGTCCGTAAAACCGAATTCTTCGTTTTTGATAAGCTTTCCGAATCGAATCGAAACAATCGGACGAAGATTGTTTTCGCCGGGCACCCGGTAAAGGCTGACGGGTACAACGTCCGCACCGGTCTTGTACGCCAGATAAGCCGCTCCGGTTCTTGCTCTTTTCGGCTTCATATCCTTTGACCGTGCCCCCTCGGGAAAAATTCCGAGGATCCATCCCTTATTGATGATCTTTTCGGCAAAGGCAAGTGCCGTCGCATCGCTTGATTCTCTCTTGACGGGAAAGGCGTTCATAAAAGCCAGAAATTCACCGAAAACCGGCTTTGTAAAAAGCTCGCTTTTCGCCATAAAGTGACACTGTCTTTGGCAGCCCGACATAATCATAACGGGGTCGATAAACGTAATGTGATTGGCGGCGATAATAAAGCCTCCCTCTTTCGGAAGGTTTTCGGCGCCCTGATACCGCAGGTCATATCGAAACCGCATCAGCCCTTTGGCAAGGTCACGGAAAAAATAATAGGAACGTCTTTCTTTCGGATCGGAAAACTCATATTTCATAATTGTAACGAAGCCGAAAGCTATGTTCCGGCTGAACCTTTCTGAAGATTACAACTATATATTTTCCTGAATCGTCCGAATTATGAGCGCAATCGATTCCTCAAGCCCGATATCGCTTGTATCGACTAAAATCGCATCGTCGGCTTGCTTCAGCGGCGCGATCGCCCGGTGAGAATCGTCGTAGTCCCGCTTGACCATGTCCGCAAGCACGTCGTCGTACCGGACATCGCTTCCCTTTTGGGCAAGTTCAAGAAAGCGGCGTTTTGCTCTCGCTTCGGGTGAAGCGGTAAGAAATATTTTCACGTCCGCATCGGGTAAAACGACCGTTCCGATATCCCGTCCGTCCATGATGCAGTCGTTCTCTTTTGCCAGTCTTTTTTGAAGATCAAAAAGATAGGCACGCACCGCCGGAACGGCGGAAACCTTCGAAGCCGCCATAGAAGCCTCCGGTGTCCGGATTGCTTCGGAAACGTCCTCGCCGTTTAAAAACATCTTCTGAACTCCGTCCAAAAATTTGAGTTCGACACAAAGCGCATCGGTTAAAACCGACTCAATGTCGCTGTCGCTTCCGAGTTTATTCTGTCTCATAGCGGCAAGGCCGACTGTCCGATAAAGCGCACCGGTATCAATATAAATGAAACCGAGCTCGCTTGCCGCCTTTCTTGCTATGGTGCTTTTTCCCGCTCCGGCGGGGCCGTCAATTGCTACGTTGATCACTGTAAACTCTCCTTTATACTCTTTGCCGCAAGATAGCCGGTCGAAAATGCCGTCTGAAGATTGAAGCCGCCCGTATAGGCGTCGACGTCGATCACTTCTCCGGCAAAGTAAAGTCCTTTTGTTAATTTTGATTCCATGGTTTTGGGATTGATTTCTTTGACGTTGACTCCGCCCGAGGTCACGATTGCCTCTTCAATCGGACGGAAGCCTAAAACGGTCAGCTTAATGTCTTTCAGAACATTAACAAGCTTTGCCCGCATTTCTCGTGTCACCTGATTGACCTTATAGGACGGCTTGACGCCGCAAAGCTTTACGACAACGGGCACTATCTTTTTCGGAAGAAGCTTGTCGAGGGCGTTGATAAAATTGCGGTTGGAATTTTCAAGAAAATCACGCTGTACCCTCGCATCAAGCTGTTCATACGAAAGAGCGGGCTTCAGGTCAATATGAATCTCATATTTTCGTTCTTTCATATCTTTCAGGTGGGCACTTGCGCTTAAAATCATCGGACCCGAAACACCGAAATGCGTAAACAGCATCTCGCCGAAATCACGGTAAACCTCTTTATAGCTGTCACTGTCAACAACGGATATCGAAACATTCCGAAGCGAAAGCCCCTGCAAATCCGAGCAAAAGCCCTCATGGCAGACAAGCGGAACCAACGACGGCTTCGGGTCAACGACCGTATGTCCCGCCTGTTTGGCAAGCATATAGCCGTCACCGGTTGAGCCGGTCAGCGGATAGGAAACGCCGCCAGTCGTGACAAGCACCGCATCGGCAGGAATCTCTTCTCCGTCCTCTGTTTTCACGCCCTTTACTTCGCCGTTTTCGAGCAATAGTTCGGTCACTCTTGCTTTTATGAGCTTTGCGCCGCTTTCTTTTGAAAACGAAGTCAGAGCGTCCACGATATCGACTGCCTTATCCGAAGCCGGGAACACCCTTTCTCCCCTTTCGATCTTCAGTTCGACGCCCCGGCTTTCGAAAAAGTCCACGGTATCGTAAGGCATAAACGAAGAAAATGCGCTGTGTAAAAATCTCCCGTTCGTCGGAACAGACTCAACAAGCTCATTGATCATCGTACAGTTGTTCGTGACGTTACAGCGTCCCTTGCCCGTTATCATCAGTTTTCGTCCCGGACGGTCGTTCCGCTCGGCAAGAACCACGTCAAGTCCGTCTTTTGCGAGATAACCGCTTGCCAAAAGTCCGGCGGCACCCGCACCGACAACAATTACTTTTCTTTTCATAAATCATTAAACCCCTGTGTTTATCGGATAATCATAAATACAACAGTAAGAACCGCATAGATAATCGGCTGATGAAGAAGATAGATAAGAAGCGAATGTCTTCCGATAAAGCCGAAAAACGGTATGTTTACTTTTAAAAACTTACAATCCTGAAGCTTGTCCTTTGTCAGCCGGTAAAGGAACAGTCCGCAAAGAAACAAAAACAGCCACGGGAAAAGCACAAAATAATCCGTCGAGAAAAACTCCTCGTTCGGGAACCCGAAGAAGGCGGAAAAATATCCCGAGTAAAGAGCTTGCGGAAGCTGTACATGAAAAGACGGCAAGCCGAAATACCCTCTTGCGATATGACGGGTCAGAATGAACAGAACGAGATTGACAGCAAGACCCAAAGCGGCGGGGATTTTTTCAAGGACTTTCCGAAGCGCCGCCACAACAAGCATCGCCGAACCCATAAAGGTCAGAATGCCGAAAACGACCCGATCCTCCGGCATCGCAATCAGTGTTACCGCCGTAACGGCCGCACCGCCGGCAAAAACAGTCAGACCCCGTTTTAATGTATGCTTACCCAAAAGAGCGCAAAAGCCCGAAAGGACAATAAACGTCATGCAGATGCACTGCTGCCAGATATGGGCGCCTGTACCCTTGTACCACGCCCAGTCGCAACCGTAAATATAAACCAGATCCCATATCGCATGGTAAAAAATCATATTGACAACGGCAAAGCCTCTCAGGCCGTCCAATGTGTGAAGCCGGTTCGGAGAAACAGCCTTTTCGGCCCGGTCGGTTTTACTTTTCAGTTTCATTTTGATTTTCCCTCTTTTCAAAATAAAGCACAAGTTTAGTTTTTATTTTACACGCCGACAGGCGGTTTGGCAAGTAAAAAATAAAAAAACACCGCAAAACTGCGGTATACACAAAAAAAAAGGTTGTCGCATTTTTCACAGACCGTCTTTAAAAAGGCGTTATCCCGATTGTCTGTTTCAAATGCGGCAGCCGCTTGTCACTTCTTTAGCCTGCGCTCATTGCAAGACGAAGCTTATCGCTTATCATGGCAATGAACTCGGAATTTGTTGGTTTTCCTCTCGTATTTTGAATCGTATATCCGAAGTAGGAGGTCAGTACATCTACATCTCCCCTGTCCCATGCTACTTCAATGGCGTGCCTGATTGCACGCTCCACTCGAGACGGTGTCGTTTTATTTTTCTTGGCGATGGTAGGATAAAGGGCTTTTGTGACCGCGTGCATCAGCTCAGGATCTTTTACGGTGAGCACGATTGACTGCCTGAGATATTCGTATCCCTTTATGTGCGCAGGGACCCCTATCTGGCGCATAATGTCGGAAATAATCACTTCGATTTCATGGTCGCTCTTTTCGCCGTTTGATCTGACAGGTGCCTTCCCGTACATCGATTCGATGCGGTCGGCAAGAGATTCAAAATCAAACGGCTTCAATAGGTAGTAGCTTGCACCGGCGCTCATCAAGTCATGTTCGATCTGATAGTTATCAACCGCAGACATGACAAAGAAAAAGGTTTCGGTACAAAGACTCTTTTCTTTGACTTTTTTCAGAACTGCAAAAGCGTCAAGCTTCATCATAAATGCGTCCATAATGACAACGTCATAGCCTGCGCTTTCGAGCTCCTTGAGCACTTCGCTTCCGTCCTTCGGAATCGTCTTGACTGTAAAGCCCCGCCCCGAAAGAAAGTCGGCGCAACTTTCGGTATACTCGTTCCCTTGGCCTGCAATCAATACTTTTGCATTGGTTTTCATGTTTTCCTCCTCATTTCATCCATTTTTTATGTGAATTTTTATCACGGAACGATATTACCACAAGTTTTTCACTTCCGCAAGGGGAACGGTGTCATTATTTGTCGTTTGTTTAGAAAATTTTTAACATTTCTTAAAAATTTCATTCAGAATGACGAAATTATAACGAGTTTTTCCTGTTTTGCGCTTTTATCTTTGCCATAATTTCTTCTGCTTTCTCAAGACTGATTCCGGGTTCTCCATAGGATTGACAGACAATATTTCCGTCTTTATCCTCGCCGATTTCAATCACGCCGCCGAGTTTACAGTCTTTTTGTTCAATGCCGATATCATTATATTCATCGCCGTCATCGGTCTCATTTTTATACTCATATGTGACGAAAAGACTGATTGATTGACATTGGGAAGAAACCGGCATTCTGTAAAGCCTGTACGGTTCAAAAACCTCCTCACCGTTTTCGGCGGAATAAAACCCATTTCCGATTCCGGTTATCTTTCTTGCTGCACTGACAAAAACGTAACAGTCAAGCGGTCTGGGATTGACTTCGTTTACAATCGCCATATACGCTGCGCTGTCTTTTTTCATACGCATCAGAACAATACTGTCATACAGCCCGCAGGCGTCCTCGCCAAGCGTAATTTCTCCGCTGTCCGCATCAATCCGGAACAGGCAGAAATCGTCGTAGCCGAACAGATTGCCGAGTTCGTTTTTTGCGTCAGCCGCTACTAAACTATCCGGATTCTTCACAAGCTTCATCAGCGGTTCAACCCCCGCAGAGCCGAAGGAAGAAAGCATTTCGGTATCGACCGTCTCCAAACGTCCCGAAAGATAGGCGTTTACGTTATAATTTGCAATGACAGCATTGACGTTGACGACACTTAAAAGCGTATAGGTTACAAGAAAAACGGAAAAGACGATTTTCATATACGGGAAATTTCGTTTCAGAAGCCTTATCACCACACATATGAAAGTGACAAACAGAACAAGGATTGCCGCCGTGACAAAAACACGCTTTCTTGTAAGACCGTAACGGCTGATATATAATGCCATTTTCGACATAGCGGTGATAATCAGAATTTCGGTGAACACGCAAAGAAACAGCGAGATTCCTTTGACGGATTTTGCAATTTTTCCGTCCGTTCTTTTCGCAAGCAGAACCGCAAGGGAAATCAGACCGAGATTGATAAGTGCTACGGCACTCATCTCAAAAAATCCTCTTCTTGAATATTCGGCAACGGTCATTCTGACGCTTTCCGGGATTGAGCCGCCGAATGCTCCGAAAAAGTATGTCAGCTGGGAAAGCAGATAGACAACATACACCGCCGAAACCGCGCCCGTAAAGCCGTTTATGACACTCACCGACATACAGTGAAAACCGGCTACGGCCTTTCTGGATTTTTCGTGATCGGAGACGGCAAAGCAGGTTCTTGTCGCATACATGACGCTGAAAATATAACCCGACAAAACGAGAGTCACCAATACACTTATAAAAGCAGAGCCCGAAAAAAGAGTATCAAAAACCTTTGACGTCAGGTTTTCAAAAGCGGCGTCGCCGTTTGTCAGAAGAACGATTACAACCGCAAGAACGGGAACGGCAAGGACTGCTCCGAGAACCGCACCGCTTAGCCCCTTACTCTTTTTCCTGCCCGAAAAAGCGGCTTTTGTCATCGGGACGAAGTTCAACAAAGGGCTTACAACCATAGCATACAGTACATCTAAAACATAATAGGTGCTTGACACCGGAAACACATGAGAGCCGGAAAGACTCAGACAAAGTGACGCTGTCAGCACAAACAGAAGCAAAACCGTAAAGAAAGAAAATAGGATATCGCCGTAAAGTGAAACCGAAAGCCCGAGCACAGCACAAGAAACAGCAGTCACTACACTTGCAGCGTTCAGCTTACGGTCTTTTTTGACATAAAAAAACGCCGCAACGAGAATCAGTGAATAACCGGCGGAAAAGGCAAATACGAAGTATCCCACATTCATTTCATCAAATACACCGATAAATGTTCTTACAATTAAATATACTAAAATAGTAATAAAGGGTGCAGTAATCCAATCCGCCGGGGAAAACCGCCCGGCAGAGCGTTTATTCAGTTCGTTCATAAGAGTAATTCTCCTTACATTTTTTGTTAAAAATTATTCCTCCTGCGTGCCGTCGGAGTATTCAAGAATATCCCCCGGCTGACAGCGAAGCTCCCGGCAGATAGCGTCGAGGGTTGAAAACCGCACCGCTTTCGCCTTCCCCGTTTTGAGGATCGAAAGATTTGCCTGGGTGATGCCGATTCTTGAAGCCAACTCACCCGAAGACATTTTTCTCTTTGCAAGCATGACGTCAAGATTTACAATAATTGCCATTCTTCCGTTCCTCCTTATACTGTCAGTTCATTTTCTTTTCTGATCTCAGTCGCTCTTGCCATAACGCTTTTAAGAACACGCAGAATCAGCATCATAAAGCCGGCACCCGCCGAAAAAATCAGAAGCGGAAAGTACCGCAAACCGAAACCGAAGCAAACAACGCAGACGAACGCACAGCACCACGAAAGAAGCCGGATTAAAAACACGGTGTTTTCACAGAAAATCTCTTCTTTCAGAATGTTTTTCAAAAGCTTGATGATTCCGCCGAGTGCCACCCATGCCGCCGGGCAGCAGACATAAAACGCAATCATGATAATTTTCATGCTGAGGGCACCCTGCGGCCCGTAAAACCACGATAAAATGGGCTTTGCCGTCAGCATGAGCACAGCGAGCAACACGCAGAAACAGTAAGAAATTACAAGAGTAACCTTAGCGGATTTTAAGTCGGTATACAAAAACACCACGACCTTTCTTTCTTATTACGGTGACAGTATAGCACGCTTGTTATCGTTTGTCAATAAAAAGTTGTTAATTTTCGGACATTTTTTATTGTTGAGAGCGTTTTTCGGCAAAAAAAAGAAAGCGTTCTGTCAGTAAGAACGCTGAAATTACGGGCATTCGTCGGGCATTATGACGAATGCCGGGACATTTTAGAAGTTGCCTATATTGAATATGCGGAAAAGCTTGACAGAGATGCGGTAAAGCATTATTATAAATAGAGTGCTGTTCGCCTGACCGTAACGAAGTTTCTAAAACTTCTATGGGCGACAGCGCTCTTTTAGGCGTGCTGTTTCGAAACGGGATTACATATTTCTTGACGAAAACGAATCGGAACGGTATTATTACGGCGAAATGGCAGGTTGAGTGATAGAGCTAACACTTAATGTGTGAACTCCGAACACCAATCTGCTGTTTTTATTTTTTCTGATTTATCTCGTACTTTTCGATTATCCGACCGCACTCATTCAGAATTTCCTGTTTCGTCACTTTGAAATCCCGACCTCTGAGGAATATTGCCATTTCTATCATTTCCTCTTCCATGTTCAAAGTTGCTGCGACTGCTGCCGCTGTTTCCTTCGGCAATAACGTCGCCAATATATTCACGAACAGAATCCGCCTTTCCTCTAATGTCGGCATAGTCCTTTCTCCTCCACCTTTATCGTTAAATTGATTATACTTCGTCAAAGAACAACGGTCAAGCAGATTTTGCGACTCACACAGTATTGTACAGAAATACGGACAACTATACCCCCTATTCTGTTTAATTCTGAATAACACATTGACAACAGGGGCAGTCTGTGATAAACTATCTTTCGAAAGTTCAAGTAAGCGTGACACCTCGGAGGGCTGTACTCCTATGGTGGCAAGCATCGCTTGGGCTTTTTTTATTATACTGATGCTGTTATTCTCTTCTGCGATAATATTGAATACGGTTATCAATCGGTTATTGACAAGTTGATTCAGTCCGTGGTAAAGTATTCTCGGCGCCGAAAGTGAGACAGCCTGTTATAGAACTTGCTGAAGTTCCAACAGGGCATACTTTCGGTGCTTTTATTTTTCAAAATTTTTGTCATCATCAAAGCTTTTTCTGTCCGTAACTCGTCCGTAACCGTGAATAAAGGTAACGTAAACAGCGGATTTTGGCCCAAGGTCAAACAAGGTAAAAAAATCCCGCAATCCCTTATAAATAAAGGAACTGCGGTACTTTTGAATGGTGAGGATAAATGGACTCGAACCATCGACCTCTTGCATGTCAAGCAAGCGCTCTAACCAACTGAGCTATACCCTCAAGACTGTATGACATATATTACACTATTTCTCCTCCGATGTCAAGACCATTTTTTACAAATTATCCCCCACAACGCAAAAATCCGTAAGAAATAAAGTTCAACCGATTTTCCCAGAGTCGGAATCCAGTCTTCCGAGCTGTTAAAACCGATTGAACTTTTGTAACAGTATAGAACAGTTTCACACAAATGTCAAGAAAAACAAGGGCTATTCAAATAAACGAGACCCTTGATATATACCCGGGTCAAAAAAGCTTTACCGGTACAGTACGCCTATTGAAAAAAGTAATAGAACCCCTCCCGGAAAAGTCCGCTGTGTCTGTCCGCATATTCCGCCGTAAGAGCCTGCACTCTCAGCAGCGTTTCGGGGTGGAAAAGTCCGGTTTTCCTTTTTGCCGTCGCTTCATCATCGGACAGAAACAGCTGAATCATCGGCGTAAAATCGTGATATCGGCCAAGATAGTGTTCACCGACAAAAATATCATCGGCTGTTTTTCCTTCAGAATTCTCGGAATAAACATTGGTCGCCGCAAGGACCTCCCCTGCTTTCAAGCCGTACTGTTCAACGAGAAAGTCCGGAAACCGCAAAAAAATCACAGCGTCCATTTCGTCCGAATACACAGAAATCGTGAGCGGATCGACGGAATACACAAACGCCGGCTGCGTATCGCCAAACCGTATCCACCGGGAAACGGGAATTCGGTTCAGATCAAAATTTATTTTCAGCACGAAATTTTTGCAAAGGCGTTTTTTCAATTGCCTGCACTTTTTTCGGGACAAATTCACATTGCCCGGATTTTCCGCATAGGAATCCTGATTCATAAACAGCGGCATTGTATCTCACTCCCATTTTTGCTCAGTCGGAAAGCCTTACGGAACTTGTCGGCAATCACCAAAAATTTAGCAGGGGTTTCTGAGATTTGAAAGGTTTTTTCTCCGTTTTTAAGATCGGCGATTTTGCGGCACAGGCTACTGTTGATCGATCTTTCTGCCGATGACAAATCCTCTATATAAACCTTCTTTTTTCCGAAATAATCCCAAACTCTATTTTCTTTTGATTGCCAAGTCTTCATGCTACCAAATTTTTTATTATATTATCACATTTTTCCTTATCAATCAACAAATTAAGTCGTATTTTGCCTTGGGGCAGAAAGAGGCAGAAAGAAAAAAATAAAAAAAAATTACCGAAACTATTGACAACGCAGATTCGTCAGTGTATAATAGTCAAGCACTCGTGAGAGACGCTAATATCGCGGAGTAGAGCAACCCGGTAGCTCGTCGGGCTCATAACCCGGAGGTTGCAGGTTCAAATCCTGTCTCCGCAACCATGTAAAAAC
>CAMAZY010000023.1 GCA_945863885.1 uncultured Clostridia bacterium | reverse complement strand
TTAAGAGCGCTTCTTTGCTTACTTTCTTTCGTGACTGAAAGAAAGTAAGTGCCCGCGCGGCATTAGCGCAAAGGTAAAGATATAGAACAAGGTATCTCCAAAAAAGAACAAGTTAACCATCAGACAGATAAACTGAAATTTACCCATTTCTCTTTATCCTCCTCGGATTATTCCGATATTCTGACTTTCCCTCTTGTGAAATCGTCGTGCGTGCGGTATAATGTCCCTGTAAAGGAGGAATACAAAATGAAAACTGAACTTGAAAAACCACGCAGCCGGCTTTCCGGCTTCAAAATGTGGCTTCTTGTCTGGGGTCTCGGCCTTGCCGGTCAGATCTGCTGGAACATGGAGAACCAATGGTTCAATACCTTTGTCTACGCAAAAATCGGCAAGGATCCGTCCATTATCACCGGTATGCTGATTATGAGCGCCGCCGCAACCACCTTTGCGACGTTCTTCTTCGGCACCTGGGCGGACAGAACCGGCAAAAGGCGGATGTTTATCTCCATCGGCTATATCCTTTGGGGTATTTTCACGATTGCGTTCGGTCTGACGCAGTTTATCAGCCCGAGCCACTATCTTCTCGCCGGAATTTCCGTCGTGCTTGCCGACACGATCATGAGCTTTTTCGGTTCGATGGGTAACGACGCCGGCTTCAACACCTGGACAAACGATATCATGACCGATAAAAACCGGGGCCAGATCGGCGCCGCTCTGGCCACTCAGCCGATTTTAGGCACCATTCTCGGAACCGTTGTCGGCGGACTTCTTGTCGGACAGAACGACAACTATATGCGGCTCTTCCTTGTCATGGGAATTTTCGTTATCGTCTTCGGCATCATCTCGCTGTTTTCCATGAGCAAGGCCGACGACGTTGCACCGTCTGTCAGAGGCTCGTTCTGGAAACAGTTCATCAGCGTTTTCAATTTCAAGCGCTTTTTCACCCTGAAAGAACTCGTCTGGGTCAATCTTGCCGTTTCGGTGTTCTTTATCGGCTTCAACGTTTACTTCGCCTATATGGGCAACTACATCATCTATTATTTAGGCTATACACCCGACCTGATGGGAATCATTGAAGCCGTACCTTTGATGCTTGCGATGCTGACGGCGATTCCGATTTCCATTCTCATCAACAAAAACAAGCATCTTCCCGTCTCCTTTGCGGCGATCGTCATCAACATTATTGGTCTGATTGTTCTCACGCCGATAAAAAAGGAACAGGTCGACCCGACAAACATCTTCAATCTTCGCATCTGGCTCGGAATCTTCCTTGTCGGCGTGGGTTATGTTGCGATTCTTCAGACGACCAAGGTATGGACAAAACAGCTTTATCCGAAGGACAGCAAGGGACAGTTTGAAGGCATCTGGATTTTGTTCTTCGTGCTGATTCCGATGATCGGCGGCTCTTTAATCGGTCAGGCCGTCGTCAAAACCGGCGGTGAAACCTTTGTCAATGCGACAAGCGGACAGACGGAGTTTATTCCGAACGGAAACATCTTCCTTGTCGGTGCGATCGTGACCGCCCTGTCGGCTGTTCCGCTTCTGATGACCGTCAAGCACTTCAAACAAAGACTTTCAGAAGAAAGCAAAACCCAACAAACAGAGGACTGATACCCATGCAGAAAAAAGCCGTCGTCGTTCAGGACATCTCCTGCTTCGGCAAGTGCTCCACCTCGGTTGCGCTTCCGATTCTTGCGCATAAAAATATTGAAACGGCGATTTTGCCGACCGCCCTTTTTTCGGCGCACACCGCCTTTCCGGAATACACCTGTAAGCCGCTTACCGGCATGATGAAAGACACCGTAAACGACTGGAGAAAACTGGGGCTTCGGTTTGACGGCATTTTCACCGGATATATGCTGAACACTCAGCAAACCGGAATTGTATATGATTTTATCGCCGAGTTTAAAAAAGAAAACGCCCTCGTGCTGGTTGACCCCGTTATGGGCGACGACGGAAAGCCGTATTCTCTTTTGAGCGAAGAAAGCGCCGGAGGACTTGCCCGCCTTTGCTCGCTTGCCGACGTGATTACGCCGAATCTTACCGAAGCGGCGATGCTTCTCGGAAAGACGCCGGTTATCGAAAACTACGACCGGGACTATATCAGCGAGCTGCTGTTCTCCCTTCATGCGCTCGGCTGCCGTATTCCGATGATTACGGGCGTCAGCTTCAATAAAGAGGAAATCGGTGCAGCGTTCTTAAAGGACGGTAAGGTGCAATACGCCTTTTCGAAAAAGCGTCCGAACGTTACCTGCGGAACGGGCGACACGTTCGCAAGTGTTCTGTTTGCCTGTATGCTTTCAGGCCAGCCGGTCGAACGTGCGCTTGACGCCGCCCTGAAAGTGACCGACAAAGCAATCGAAAACAGCGACACCTGGTACGGCTTAGCATTTGAAAGTGCGCTGACGGATTTCTGACTTCCGGTTCGTATTCACGCTTTTGAAAGACCGACGAACGGTATTCCGGCGGTCTCTTTGTTGTCGGAATATCTTGACTTCGGTCAGGTTTTGTATTACAATATGTTCATAATTTTATCACACGGAGGAAACATTATGTTAATTGCAACCGTTGCGAAAAAGCTTCTTGCTTTGCTTTTGTCCCTTTTTCTCTCGCTGGGAATCATCACCGGCCCCTCGACCGCCGATCCCATCGTACTGAAAGATGAAGAAAACGTTGAGCTTGCCTTTGCGGCCATCAGCGATATTCATGTCAACGCCGACTCTTTCCGGGCCAATCGTGTTTCAAACGTTTTCACCGACGTAAAAAACAGCGGCGTCGATCTTGATGCTCTTGTGATTGCCGGTGACCTGACCGATAACGGTCTCGGCTGTGAATTCAAGGCTCTTTTCGACGTTCTTGACAATCAGGACGCTTTTGACAAGGTTCTGATCGCTTCGGGAAATCACGACGCCCGTAATTTCTATGAAAAGAACAACAAGCTGATTACCGACGAGATGAACAAGCTTCTCGACATCGACACCGAGGGCAAGCCGTACTACTCCTACAAAATGGACGGCGGCGTTTTCATCGTTCTCGGTACGGAAAAGCAGGAATTTGAAAGAGCTTACCTTTCCGATACTCAGCTTCAGTTCCTTGACGAAGAGTTAACAAAGGCTCAAGCTGAGGATCTTCCCGCTTTCGTAATCTGCCATCAGCCGCTGAAAAACACCCACGGGCTTCCCGACGTGTGGAAAACGGGTGACCTCGGCGATCAGTCCGAGCAGGTCAGAGAGATTCTGACAAGCCACGAGAACGTCATTTTCATCAACGGACATCTTCACGACGGCTATTATGAAAAGTCCGTCTGTGAGCTTTCCGAAGGCGTATACAGCGTCAATCTGCCGACCTATACCAAGGACAACGACTTCGGCGGAATTGAAAAATATGTCGGCTACATCGTTGAGGTTTATGACGACGAAGTAACGTTTTCCATGCGGAACTTCGCAAAGGGCGAAAACGTTGACGTAACGTTCAGTCTTGACCTTGTATAAAACAAAAACAGCGTCTGTGAAAATGCAGGCGCTGTCATTCTTATCACAAAAGAAGCAGGAGCAACCGTTTTTGATTGCTCCTGCGTTTTTTATCTTACATTTCTTCTCGCCGCTCTGATGGCCGCCTTGACCGAATCGCTGTCGTCGGAATAAATATCCTCAAACAGTTCAAGCTTCGAAATCTTCATGACAACGTTTGCAACCATCGGAATACCGACACCCATCAGCTTGGTACCGATATCCATCATCTTGGCGTCCGAGCCGAATACCATGTCGGATTTCTTTTTCCACATACCCTCGATAATCATATCAACCATTTTTTCACAGTCCGTGCTGACCATCTGCAAGGCTTTTTCGCTGGTGCTGTTTTTGACTTCCTTCTGGTTATGGAAGATGTCCGTCTTCGTAAAGCCCGGGCAGACAAGACCGACATACAGTCTTCCTCTGTATTCCTCACGGACAGCATCTGTCATGCTCTTAAGCGCCGCCTTACTCGCCGAATAAATCGAAGTACCGGCAAGCGAACACAAAGCCGCCGAAGAAGCTACGTTGACGAGTGCGGCCGAGGGAGAATTCAAAATAATCGGCACCATCGCTCTCATCGAATATACGCAGGAATAAAAGTTGATCTGCATCGCCTTGTTGATATCGTCCATCGTATAATTCAGGAATTTATCAAACTTCGGAAGGATGCCGGCGTTGTTGATAATGATGTCGGGAATAATGCCTTTTTCCTCAAGCTCGGCGGCGAACTTTTTCCAGTTCTCTTCAACCGAAACATCAAAAAGGCTGTATGTAAAAAAGCGGTCGCCCTTATCCCCGAGCTCTTCGACAAGAGCCTTCATCTTCTTTTCGTTTCTTGCGATTCCGATAACGTTACAGCAATGATCGTTAATCAGCCTTTTGACAAGACCCTTACCGATACCGCTTGACGCACCGGAAACAACTACCGTTTTATAATCGAACCAACATTTTGCGTAATATGACATACAATAAACATCCTCTCTGATAGCTGTCAAACCTGACAAAATCAAGTTAATACAATATTCAATTACAAAAATTTTAACACATCATTAAGCGATATTTATCGTGAGGGAATGAATAAAATGTGAACAAAATATTGGATAATATTAAATCCGGTCAGATCGTCTCTTCTCTGAAGTCAATCGTCACCGTATCCCGTCTCGGCTTGATTTTCGTCAGCTTCACGCCCGCCGCATGGAACATCCGCTTCGATGCTTTTACCATCGGCGTATCGGCGTATTTGTCGCTGATATAAATGACCTCTTTGATTCCGCACTGAATGATTGCCTTTGCACACTCGTTGCACGGGAACAGCGCAACATAAATCCGACAGCCGGAAAGGTTTGCGCCGGCGTTGTTTAAAATTGCGTTCAGCTCTGCGTGACAGACATACGGATACTTGGTGTCGTACGCTTCGCCCTCCCGCTCCCACGGAAACTCATCGTCACTGCAGCCGGTCGGCAGCCCGTTGTAGCCGACGGACATGATTTTGTTTTTGTCGTTGACGATGCACGCCCCCACCTGCGTATTCGGGTCCTTGCTGCGATAAGACGAAAGCATGGCAATCCCCATAAAGTATTCGTCCCATGTTAAATAATCGAGCCGCTTTGCCATTGATAACCAGTCCTTTCTATGAGAAAAGTGAGCAGTTTTGTCTTCGCTTTTCTTCTTTCTTATTCTACCCCTCGGTAGGAAAGTCCTCTTGTAAAGTCGCCCTTTGCCGCTTTTCCCTTTCGGTAAGCGTCAAGAATCCGATCGACCGCCTCCCCGCTTTCACGGGTAAAGTACAGCGTGACAAAGTCCATATTCTTTATTTCATCAAGCCGGTCGGCAAGATAAATCGGGCGGGAATTGAGCACCTCGCTCGTTCCCATATTGCACACAACCGGAAAGCGGATCCCCATCCGGTCGGTAAGATAACTTTTGCCTTTGCATTCGTCACAGCTCTTTCCGTTTTGAATCGGACAGTTTCTTGTAAGCATCAAAGGCAGTCTTCCGTAAGCGATGATACCCCGTTTTGCGCTGAAGCCGATTCTTTCCGCCTGCGGCAACGTCAGCTCGGGTGACAAGGTAATTTCCTTTACACCAAGCTGTTCTAAAACATTCACGCTAAGACTGTTAAACACGTTCATGGAAAAGCCGGTATGAATCTCAAATCCCGCCTTTTTGGCGATGGAAACCGCATCAAGCGTCCCGCAGTAAGCGGTTTTGATACCGAGCCGTTTTGCCTTTTCAAGCTGACTTTCGACATACGCTTCTTTCCCGAAAATGCCTCTCGGGATCTCAATTCCGATGTTTACGCCCGTGTTTTGCAACTTTTCAACGCTTTTTCCCATATTCGCAAGCGGAATATACAAGTTTTCCACATTATCGAAATTCTCCGGAATCTGAGAAAAAGAAGCGATTCTGACGTTGAAAGAAAGCGGCGCAGAAGCCTTGTGCGCCGGTATGACAATCCGCTTGTCCGTAAAGTCAACTGCCTTTACAGCGGATAACGCTGTTTCCAGCTTTTCAAGTGCGTCACGGCGAAGTGAATTGATGACGCTTGCCGGTACAAACAGCCCCTCGTCAAGCTCAACTTCGCACTCTTCGGCGTAAAATACGGTACCGCCGCATTTTGACAGCCGGTCTTTCAGCGAAACATCATCAAGCGGCTTTCCGCTTGCCGCTTCGGGGATATACCCGCTGTCGGAAAAGACAGATTTCCCGTTTGACGAAGCGCAAAGCGTCACCGGTTCGTCTTTTAAAACAGTCAGAAGAAAACGGACAGGAACCCGTGCCGCCTCCTTATCGTAAAGACGGCGCAGCGAGGACAGCACCTTTTCGTTGGCGGAGGTTACGTCCTGCTTGGTGCGTGTGCCGAACATATCACGGCCGAGTCGGTTTTGAAAATAGCCGTCCGTAAAACCCGAGCGGGAGAAAACGGCTTTGAGAGACGTAAGAAGCGCTTCGTCATCTTTCCCGTCTAAGTTATTCCTGACAGCCGTGACGGCGGCGGCAACATATTCCGGCCGCTTCATTCTTCCTTCGATTTTCAGCGAGTCGATCCCGAGCGACCGAAGCTCACCTGCCCGTCCGGCAAGAGACAGATCCTTAAGACTGAGGTCATGTCCCGTTCCGTTTTCGGCGGCAAATGCCAATCGGCACGGCTGGGCGCAAAGGCCTCGGTTTCCGCTTCTTCCGCCGAGCATGGCACTTAAATAGCACTGACCCGAAACACACATACAAAGCGCACCGTGCACAAACATTTCAAGGCGCATATCGGTGCTGTTCCGGATAGCGACGATTTCCTCCCGATTAAGCTCTCTCGGTAACACTACCGTCGAATACCCGAGCGAGCGCAGCAGTTCAATTCCGCTGACGGTCTGCACCGACATCTGCGTCGATGCGTGGCGCAAAAGCCCCGGGGCGGCATCCTTTGCAAGGGCAGAAAGACCCAGATCCTGCAAAATAAGCACGTCTGCGCCAAGCGAGCAAACGTGCCTTATCACCTGCAAAGCCGATTCCAACTCATCATCGCCCACAAGCGTATTCAAGGTGACATGCACCTTGACCGAGCAGGCGTGACAGTATTCGATTGCCCGTTTCAGCTCTTCATCGGTAAAGTTGTCGGCGTTGCGCCTTGCATTAAAGGACTTTACCCCGAGGTATACCGCATCAGCGCCGGAGCGCACAGCGGCTTTCACACACTCGAATGAGCCTGCGGGAGCGAGAATTTCGGTTCGCTTCGTCATTATTTCTTTTTGCCGATCTGGTCAAGCACAGAGGAAAGCTGAGCCCGGAGTCTTTCGACCTCAAGCTTTGAATCCTCAAGATCCCGTTTTGCTTTTTCGGCTTCTCTTCTTGCCCAATCCGCCTTGCTTTTTGCGTCCGAAGCGTCATCAAGGTAATCCTTGATCTGTTCACGAAGATGTTCGGCGGAGGTGCTTGTCTTTTTATATTCGTCGGCGTAGCTTAACGCAAGCATAACGGCCGCCTGCGTCATCGAAAGGCGGGGATTTTCTTTCATGATCTTATCAAGAGCAAGATCGACCTCCTTGCCAAGCGCAATTGCATACGAAGTATCGTCGTCGGTAAGAATGGAATACTCGGCGCCGCCTATATTCAGTTTTACTTTATTTCTGTCCATGAGTCGTGTCCTTTCACAAATAGTAAATTATACAGTTTGATTATACATCAAACCATCGGGATAAATCAAGGACTAAATGATGTAAAATACAAAAAAACACGGTTTTCGGCAAATTTTTATCCTATCTTTTGTTGCAACTTTATTGCAATTTTTATAGAAATTACCGTATTTTGTTTGATTTATTGTGTAATAGGTGCTATAATAAGTTGTTACATTCAAAAAGCAGGAAGGAGGACGACCTTTTTTGGAAGCAGTGAAAAACTTTTTCCTTGCCGTTTATGCGAATGACCAGGTTCAATACGCCATTGACGCTGTAATCAAGCTGTTTCTTGCCATCGTTTTAAGCGGCTTTATCGGCTTTGAGCGTGAGCACTCTCACAGACCGGCAGGCTTTCGTACCCACATTTTAGTTGCCGTCGGTTCGGCGCTCGTCATGATGACGTCGAAATACGTTTTTCTCGAATATCAGGGACTCGGCACTTTTGACCCCACCCGTCTCGGTGCGCAGGTCATCAGCGGTATCGGTTTCTTAGGCGCCGGTACGATTTTGCGTGAGGGCTTTTCCGTTAAGGGGCTTACCACCGCCGCAAGTCTTTGGGCGGTTTCGTGTATCGGTCTTGCCATCGGCGCCGGCTATTACACCGGTGCGCTGGTTGCGACGATCGTCATTTATCTGACGCTCAACACCTTTAAAAAGCTTATCGCCAAAAACAACCGTTCGAAAAACCTTTATATCGAGGCCGAAAATATGTCCAAGCAGGCGGCCGACATCGGCGCCATTGTCAAGCGTTACGGCGGTTCGCTTCATTCACTCGAAGTACTTTACGCCGACAGCTCACCGACCAAGCGAAAAAGCGATTCCATCGTGTTAAAGGCGGTTATTTTCCCGAGCGACGAAGAATCGCTGAATATGACGATTTCGGCAATCCGTGCGCTCGACGGTATCAGAGACCTTTATATCGACTAATGAATAATGAAGAGTGAATAGTGAATAATGAATAGTTGCGGTCGCGGATTTTACTTGCACCAAAGGAAAGCGATTCCCGCGGAATCGGGTTTGGCGTAACGGGAAGACTGTAAATTAAAAATGACGGGAGTCGAGTTTCGGCTCCCGTGTTTTTTTTCGTGTATCAAGCAAGAAACGCTGTATGGCATTTCCTTCTTTTTGCGTTTCATCGCACAAATGATCTTTACTGTCCGAGCACTTTCCGGATTTCTTCTTCGCTTGCCGAAACCGAACCTTGTACAATGCCGTTTCTTCCGCCGCCTCTTGCTCCGAGGGCTTCCCGCATTTTTTTGCACAGCGTATCAAGGTCGAAGCCGCTTTTGGAGATGATGACAAATTTATACTCACCGTTTTCGCCGCCGAAAACCGCCGCAAAGTCCCGGCTTTTTTCGCTTAAAAGGTTGGCATATTCACGAATCATGTCCGTTTCCGTAAGGTCGCAGAATACAACGCTTCTTTCGCTTTCTCCCATCGACTCTGCAAGCATTTTCAGCTTTTCAAGCTTTGCGCCGCCGAGCTTGTAGGACAAATCGGCATTGTCAGTTTTCAGCCTTTCGACCGCTTTTGCCGTCTCGGTTTCCTTGACGCTCAGAAGTGCCGCAACCGCATGGTTTTCGTCAAGCTTCGTTCGCATATCACAAAGCGCCCGCTCTCCACAAAGGATAGAAAGCCTTGTACCGCTCTTGTATTTTTCAAATTTCACGACCTCGACAAGTCCGATTTCGCCCGTTCGTCTGACGTGCGGCGCACAGCAGGCGCAAATGTCGACCCCGGGGATTTCAACGAGCCGCAGCGGCCCGTCAACCTCCTTTTTACTGCGGTAGCGGATCGCCTGTTTTTCCTCCCCGGTCGGGAAGAAAACGTGAATCTCCTTGTTATCCCACACCGCTTTGTTGACAAGCTTTTCTACTTTACAGACATCGTCTTTCTGAAGCGGTCCGTTAAAATCAAGCGTGACCGTTTCACTTCCCAAGTGAAAGCCGACGTTGTCGTAGCCGTAAAGTGAATGAACGATTCCCGAAAAAATATGCTCGCCCGAATGCTGCTGCATGTCGGAAAACCGCTTTTGAAAGTCGATTTTCCCCGAAAGAACGGTGCCGGGCTGAAGCTTGTCCGAGTTTTCCTTTGAGTTTTCCACGATGTGCCGAATTTTTCCACATTCGATCTGAACGTCCTCAACGTACACATCGCCAAGCATTCCTCTGTCCGAGGTCTGTCCGCCGCCCTCCGGGAAAAAGGCGGTGCGGTCAAGAATAACATTCAGTTTTCCCTGCTCTTCGTAAAGGTCAATTACTTTACATTCAAATTCGGTCACATAGCTGTCAAGATCATAAAGCTTTTCGGTCATCATGATAACAAGCAGACCGAAAGAGCGGTGAAATGCTTCTTCCGGTCGTTCCTTTCTTCATACTTACGCAGAAATTTCTGCTTTTTCGGTTGTCTCCGGCTTCTTCTTTTTTTCGGGAAGCTGAGCGACGATAATGGCGGCGAACATCAGCACACAGCCGATGGCTTCTCTGACGGACGGAATCTGTTTTAAGACAAGCATACCCGTCAGAACGGCGAAAACCGATTCAAGGCTCATGAGCATCGACGCAATGGTCGGTTCGGTTTTCTGCTGACCGAGAATCTGAAGCGTGTAGGCAACGCCGCTTGACATAATACCCGAATACGCAATCGAAAGAGCGGCACCCTTGATAAGCTCGGGCGACACATCCTCAAAAAGCAGCATCGGAATTCCGGCGATGATGCCCGTCACAAGAAATTGCACGCACGAAAGCTTCACACCGTCCACTTTCGGCGAAACGTAGTCGATAACGAGAATATGAACCGCATACACGACCGCACAGCCTAAAACGTAAAGGTCGGACATTCTTACCGAGTTATCCGTCACGCAAAGAAGATACAGACCGCCGAGCGACACGGCAACGCAAAGCCAGATAACGGGGCGGATTTTCTTTTTGAAGAAAAGGCTGAAAATCGGGACAAGCAAAATGTAAAGAGCGGTGATAAAGCCCGCCTTTCCCGGCTCGGTGCCCCGGTCGATTCCGAACTGCTGTAAAAGCGAAGCGACACAAAGCGCAACACCGCAGACAAGTCCGCCGAAAAGGAAGAATTTTTTGTCCTTTTTCGTTTCAAGCTTTTTGTAGGTTCCGTTTTTCTTTTTTACCGAGTCCATAATCAGAATAACGGGCAAAAGCGAAAACGCACCGAGCAAGCTTCGAAGCGAAATAAAGGTAAACGGGCCGACATATTCCGCACCTGTTGTCTGCGCAACAAAGGAGCTGCCCCAGATGATGGCGCAGACCGTCAGCATTAAACTTCCGGTCAGGCTGTTTTTTCTTGATTGTGTCATTTTTATACCGTCCTTAACATTGTTATAAAAGCGTTATGCAAAAGCGGGAATGTATCTTCCCAAGAATTCAAAGCCGTAGTAAATCAGCGGAGCGAAAACAAGCGCCGGGAAGAAGTTTGCGACCTTGATTTTTGTAATGCCGATAAGATTCAGCCCCAAGGCAAAAATCATCAGCGAGCCGACGCAGGTGATTTCGGCGATTGCGGGGTCGCTGAGCACGGGCGCTAACAGTCCCGAAAGCAGCACAAGTCCGCCCTGAAAAACGAGGACGAAAAGCGACGCAAAAATCACGCCGATTCCGAGTGACGCCGAAAGCATCATCGACGAAAAGAAGTCTAAAATGGCCTTGGTATAAAGCGTTGTGCAGTCACCCTTGAGTCCGGCTTCCAATGAGCCGACAATCGTCATCGCACCGATACAAAAAAGCAGGCTTGCCGTGACGAAGCCCTGCGCCACGCTCGACTTGTCCGATTGACCGCCGACTTTTTTCGAAAGAAAGTCGCCGACACTGTTGATGCGCTTATCGAAATCAATCAGCGTTCCGACAATTGCGCCCAAGACCATCGAGATAATCGCCACAAGGGTGTTTTCCCCCTTAAGCATGCCGGAAATCCCGATACAGACCGTGCAAAGCCCGAGGCCGATCATGACGGCGTCGGAATACTTTTGCCGGATTCCTTTTTTCATAATGAGTCCTATCAGACTGCCTATGATGACGGTTGCAACGTTGACAAAAACGCCTGCCATATGGAACCCTCCGCTGTTTTTTTACTCCGTCGGTTTTTCAAAACCGCACTGCCGATTATTATACAATATTTATTCCGGGTGTGCAAGCCGTTTTCCGATTTTTTCGGTTTAAATTGCGAAAGCAACAAAAAAAGATAACGAGCCTTTCAGAAGACCCGTTATCCTTACGTATTGCACTTATTATCTCAGTCGTCCTTTTCTTTTTCGAAATCAAGAATATCGCCCGTATATGCGTCGATTTCATATTCGTATTCATATTCACCGTATTCGATTTCGACCTGATAGATTCTTTGTCTTGTGTCGTCGTCTATCTCAGGTTTAACCCACACTTTAACTTTTTTATCGCTCAGACCTGCGTGTTCTAACGCAATGCGCTTCGCTTTTTTCTCGCCGATCATCGTTTGTTGTGCTTCGGACGCTTTCGTTTCGTCGGCCGAAGTCGGTACCGCAATTGTTGAAGCCGGAGCCGAAGATGTTACGGCTGTGGGTTCTTCCGAACTTGCTTCAGCTGAAGTTCTTTCGGCGACGGCCGGCTGTGTCGGAATATTCTTATAGGAATAGGAAAGAATTTTGCCGCTGACAGCGTTGACTTCATAGTCATATTCCGTCTCGCCGCAGATAAATTCAACCTCGTATTTCGCTATACCGTCCTCATAATCCAACTCAATTTCAAAGTTTCGGCAGTCAGATGCCGTAAAGCCGTTTTTCTTTAAAATGCTGTCTTTAATTTCCTCCTTGGTTTTGAAAACGATGGTGTCGGGAACGGTTATTTCAGGCTCCCCGGCTTCGTTTTCGTTCTCTTTTTCGCTCTTACAACTCAGTACTTCACCGGTAAGAGCGTTGATATCACATTCGTATTCCGAACCGCCGGCCTCAAATTCGACCTCATAAGCCAGAACACCGTCATCAAGATCAAGTTTACACTCCGTTTTCGTGACCTGCTCTTTTTTAACGTTCGCCGCCGCATACGCAATACTTTCCGCCGCCGCTTCTCCGATATAGGCTTTCCGGCTTGCACTTCCGGTTACGGTTACCCCGTTGTCAATTGACTGCTCGCTCATCAGAACGTTCAACTCGTTGACGGAAAGACCGGCAAGCTGTGAAAACGTGAAAGCAGTTTTTTCCGAATCGATCAGGTGCTTGATAAGCGACGCCTTTCCGACGGTGATTCCGTACTGTTCGCTGAGGCTTACCAACTCGTCGGTTTTGTCGGCGGACTGAACAAGCACCGAGCCCTCAATCGAGCTTTCTTTTAATGAATCGGTAATCCGTTTCGAAATCTCAGACACAAAATTCTTTCCGCTGATTCCGCCCTCATCGGTCAACGTGACAAGAACCGAATTTGTCATCTCGTTGATATAGCCGTTTTTGATAATCGAAAACATCAGCGCATTGATCGCAACGTCAAGATTTGCACCCTTGAGATCCATTCCGTCAAGAACCTTTTCTCCGTCTTCATTGAGCGTTACAACGTCGGTAACCTTTTCCCTTGTGTTAACCTCAAGAACAACCCCCGGATTGACGTCAATTTCAACGTCAAAGGTTGAGTTCTGACTTTGCCGCATAACAGCGACAATCAAAATAACGATAAACACCGCCGCAACCGACGAAAGAACACGCACCGCACTTTTCCGCTTTGCCGGCTTTTTGAATTCAACGATATTGTCGTTTTGCGGTTGCGTTTTCCGGTTTGCTTTTTCAAGTATGCTGTCAAGAACATCGGGCACGGAGTCCTCGACTTCTTTTTTCAGCCTTTTTTCAATCTCTTCATATCCGTCCATCAGAACACCCCCTCAAGCTCGGATTTCATTTTTTTGAGCGCACGGTTATATTTCGATAAAACCGTCGAAAGCGAAAGATTCATAACCTCAGCAATTTCTCTGTGCTTCATTCCCGAAACGGCATGCATGATAACGATTGAGCTTTCCTCGCCCGAAAGAATGTTGAGAGCGGCATTGAGCACCGACTTGTTTTCAAAATGAACCTCATGCGATTCCACCGACGGTTCATAGTGCTCGGGTAAATCCGAAAAGCGATCGCCCTCTCGTATTTTCATCAAGGCAAGATTTTTCGTCACCGTCATAATCCATGCCATCGGCTTCCCCTTGGGCGTATAGGAAGAAGCGGCAGAAAAGATTTTAAGGTATGTATCCTGAAGCACGTCCTCGGCCTGATGCGGATTTTTTAAAATCGACAGCGCAAAACCGTAAACAGCGGCTTTCGTCTTGATATAAAGCCGTTCTAGCGCATCCGTATTCCCGCCGCCGAGCTCTATAAGAAGTTTTTCCACTTCGTCCTGCGGTACACGCTCCGATGTCGGAACCGAAAAGAACAACAAGCTATCACTTCCGTTTCTTTGCGGCACAATATGTTTTTTCAAAAGTGCGTCGGTCATTTAAATCCTCCGTTGTTTTTCTTCCATCATATAAATGCCCGATGACTGCGTTTTATTGCACCGCAAATAAAAATTCTTCAATACTATTTTATCACATGGCTTCAAGCAAAATCAACCGAAAAAAGAAAAAGGTCTGTCCGACAAAAGAAGTCCGACAGACCGCAAAAATATGTCAGTTTATTTTCAGCCCAGATATTCGTTCAACACCGCAAGGTGCATACAAAGAGCCGACTCAATCGCTTTTTCGTCCGGCACAAAGCGGCTGTTATGAAGCGGATATTCGCTTCCGGCGCCGATATGATAAAAACAGCCGGGTGTGTTATGAAGATAGTACCCGAAGTCCTCCGTCGTCATCGTCGGCGTTCTTAAAACAAGCACCTTGTCGTCGGGAAAGTATGCTCTTGCCGTTTTTTCGACAAGCGCCGTTTCGTTGTCGTGATTGATAACGCTCGGGTAGCTTTCGTGGAGCGTGACTTCGGCTTTGCACTCCCGGCTTTCGGCGATCGCTTCGCAAACGGCGCAAAGCTTCTTTTTCATGAGAATTCTTGTTTCGGGGTCAAGCGTGCGGATTGTACCCGAAAGCTCGGCATAAGGCGGAATGATGTTGCACGCCGTTCCGCTTTTAAAGGTGCAGACACTTAACACGGCGCTTTCCGTCGGCGCAATCGTTCTTCCGACAAGGCTTTCCAAAGAAAGCGCAATTTCCGAAGCGCAGGTGATCGGATTTTTTCCGTTTTCGGGCTGGGCGCCGTGGGTGCTTTTGCCGATAATCTTGATTTCAAACACATCGGACGAGGCGTAGCTTTTTCCATACCGGACGGCGACCGACCCGGCAGGAAGCTCGGGCAGAACGTGGATTCCGAAAACAGCATCCACCGTCGGATTTTCGAACATTCCGGCTTTAATCAGCCGATCTGCTCCGCCGCTGCCCTCCTCATCGGGCTGAAAAATAAACTTGACCGTTCCGTGAAGCTTGTCCCGGTTTTCGCTGACGGCTTTTGCGGCGGCAAGAAGCGAAGCGGTGTGCACATCGTGACCGCAGGCGTGCATGAAGCCGGGGTTCTTCGAGCAAAACGGCAAGTCCGTTTCCTCCGTCACAGGGAGTGCGTCAATGTCCGCACGGATGGCAACGGTTTTTCCTTCGCCCATTCGCAGTACGGCGACAGCGCCCGTTTCAAGCGGACGCAAAACCTCGTAGCCCATTTTTTCAAGCTCACTTACCAGAAATTCCGTTGTCTGAAATTCATGATTTCCGACCTCGGGATATTCGTGAAGCCGCTCTCTTACCGACACGGCATAGGGCAAAGCTTCTTTTGCAAGCGTAATGATTTCTTCCTTTTTCATAAGCGTCCCCCTCTTTACAGTGTTCCGATGAAGCGTTCGAGCCGGTCAAGTCCGTTTTTCAGCTCCTCGTCCGAATAGCAGTAGGTAAGCCTGATATGCTTATCCGAGCCGAAGCAGAAGCCCGGCGTGGCGGCCAATCCGGCTTCATTTATCATTCTTGTACAAAACTCACCCGAGGGAATCGAGAACTTTTCAATTGACGGGAAAGCGTAAAAGCCGCCTTTCGGTGTGACAACCGAAAGATTCATGTCGGAAAGCCGTTTCAGAACGTAGTCTCGTCTTTTGCGGTAAACTTCAAGCATACCGCTGACGTCGGTATTAAGCGCTTCGATACAAGCCTTTTGCGAAAACGAAGCCGTCGAAACCACCGTATACTGATGCACTTTTTCGATATGCTGTTTAATACTCTTGTCGCAAAGCATATAGCCCATTCGCCAGCCGGTCATGGCATACGGCTTCGAAAAGGACTGAATGACGATGATTTTTTCCCGTAAGTCCCGATAAGAAGCGAAGCTTTCGTAGTCGTCGGTATAAATCAGCTGACGGTATACGTCGTCGCAGATGACAAAGATGTTCCTATTTCTGACGGCGTTATATACATTTTCAAGACTTTCCTTGCTCAGCACACAGCCCGTCGGGTTGTTCGGGGAATTTAAGATAATTGCCTTTGTCTTGTCCGTAATCGCTTTTTGAAGCATTTCTTCGCTTATCTGAAAGTCGTTTTCACTCGTATCCATCGGGACATACCGTCCTCTGCAAAGCGTGACGACCGATTCATAAAGACCGAACGCCGGCTCGGGAACAACCACCTCGTCGCCGGGATTCAATATTCCGAACAGAGCGGTAAAAATCCCCTCGGTTGCGCCAACCGTGACAATAATTTCGTCGGGCGCATAGTCCATACCGTTTTTGCTTTTTTCGAAGTCGCTGACCGCTTCCAAAAGATGATAGTTGCCGTTATTTGCGATATAGTGCGTGTCGCCGGCGTCCAAAGAAGCCTTCGCTGCATTACGGATATTGTCGGGCGTATCAAAATCAGGCTCGCCCAACGTCAGCGAAATACAGCCGGGGGTGTTCTTCGCCATCTGGCTGTACACACGGATTGCGCTTCTTTTGACAGAGTATAAAGCCGAGTTTAAACAGTTTTCCATTTTTTCTCACCGTTCTTCAATATGATGAAAACCGGAAAGAGCCGTCCGACTCTCTCCGACCATTCAAGTTGCCTTTTATATTTTTCTGAATTCTGGAAGAATGTCAAGCGTTGCGAAATAATCCTTGACCGTTTCCGCCCGTCTGATGATTCTGACGTTGCCGCCCTTTTCCAAAAGCAGTTCGGCGCATTTAAGCTTGCCGTTATAGTTGTAGCCCATCGAATAGCCGTGGGCGCCGGCGTCGTGAATGACGAGAATGTCGCCCTCTTCGGCTTCGGGGAGCATGCGGTCAACGGCAAATTTGTCGTTGTTTTCGCAAAGAGAGCCGGTTACGTCGTACTTCTTTGTACACTTTTCGTCCTCCTTGCCAAGTAACGTAATATGATGATATGCACCGTACATCGCCGGCCGCATCAGATTGCAGGCGGTTGCGTTGACGCCGATATAGTCCTTATAGGTATGCTTCAGGTGAAGTACTCTTGTGACAAGGAAGCCGTACGGACCGGTCACAAAGCGTCCCATTTCGGTAAACAGCGACACTTTCATGCCGTTTGCGGCAATCAGCTCGTCGTACACCTTATGAACGCTTTCGCCGACACGCTCAATATCGACTTCGCTTTCCTCGGGACGGTAGGGAATCCCGATTCCGCCCGAAAGATTGATAAAGGAAACCTCAACGCCGGTTTCTCTTTTGACTTCAAGAGCCAATGAAAACAGCTCACGGGCAAGCGTCGGATAATAGTTTTCGTTCAGTGCGCAGGAGGCAAGCATGGCGTGGATGCCGAACTTTTCGCTTCCGAGCGCTTTCATGCGCTTTACGCTTTCGAGCAGCTGCGCCTTCGTCATGCCGAACTTGGAATTTTTCAGCTCGCCCATGATATCGTTCTGAACGATAAAGTCCGTTCCCGGATTATAGCGGAAGCAGACCGTTTTCGGGATACAGCCGATTCTTTCGAGCATATCAATATGCGAGCAGTCGTCAAGGTTGATGATTGCGCCGAGGCTGTTTGCGAAACGGTAGTCTTTCTCCGAAGTATCGTTTGAGCTGAACATAATGTTTTCGCCCGTGATGCCGAGCTTTTCTCCGATCATCAGCTCCGCCTCACCGGCACAGTCAATTCCGCAGCCGAGCGAATGAAGTATCTTGATGATGGCAGGGTTCGGCGTCGCTTTGACAGCGAAGTACTCCCGGTAGCCCTCATTCCAACTGAACGCTTTTTGGATTCTTTCGACGCAATTTGTGATCCCCTTTTCGTCGTAAAGATAAAACGGTGTCGGAAACGATTTTTCAATTCTCTCGATTTTTTCCTTGTCAAACGGAAGAGTAAGATTATGCATGTGTGGAATTGACCTCCGGAAAATAGTTTAACGTAAATTACAGATTTCTTAATGCATCAAGAAGGGCGGTTTTACTGCTTGTTTTTTCGTCCTTCATCTTGATGACTCTTGCCGGCATTCCGGCTACAACAGCGTTGTCGGGTACATCTTCAAGTACGACCGCACCGGCGGCAACAACGGCATTTTTACCGACGTGTACGCCCTCAACAACAACGGCGTTTGCTCCGACAAGAACATTGTCCTCGATGATGACCGGGGTTGCGCTTGCCGGCTCGATAACGCCCGCTAAAACGGCACCGGCTCCGATATGACAATGCTTGCCGACCGTGGCTCTGCCACCGAGGACGGCGCCCATATCGATCATCGTGCCCTCACCGACAACGGCGCCGATATTGATAACGGCACCCATCATAATGACGGCGCTGTCGCCGATTTCGACCTGCTCGCGGATAACGGCACCCGGCTCAATTCTGGCGTTGATGTCCTTTTTGTCGAGCATCGGAATGGCGCTGTTGCGACAGTCGTTTTCGATGACGATATCTTCAATTTTATCCTTGTTGGCTTCTAATATCGGTTTCAGTTCATTCCACTGACCGAAAACGATTTTATCGCCCGCCGAAAAGACCTTGCTTGAGCCGTAGTCAATCGGCTCTTTTTCTTTTACATAAAGCTTGACGGGCGTTTTCTTTTCGGATTTTGAGATGTATTCAATAATTTCGTATGCGTCCATGCTAAGTTCCCTCTTTCAGTTATCTGTTATTCCACAATATCGTCCATGCAGTAAAGTCCGGGTTCCTGCTTCACTAAGAAATCCGCCGCCGAAAGTGCACCCTCGGCAAACAGTCCTCTGTTTTCTGCCTCGTGCTTAATGGTTATCACCTGTGAGCCCATGGCGAAAATCACCTCGTGCGTGCCGACCTCGTTACCCATGCGAAGAGAATGAATCCCGATTTCGTTTTTCGTTCTCTTGCCGTTTTCGTGCCGTCCGATGACGTATTCGCTGTCCTTTTTTACTTGCTTAATGGAATCGGCAAGCAAAAGGGCGGTGCCGCTCGGAACGTCTAACTTTTGATTATGATGCTTTTCGATAATTTCGATATCGGCGTCCGGGAAAGCCTTCGCCGCAATCTTCGAAAGACAGGCAACGAGCGCCACGCCGAGCGACATATTACCGCTTTTGAAAACGGGAATTGTCTTTGCCGCTTCGTTTATCATGGCGTTTTCCTCTTCGGTGTGACCCGTTGTGGCGATAATAAGCGGAAGCGTATTCTTTACGGCGTAATCACAAAGCTCTTCGGTTGCGCTGTGATGCGAAAAGTCGATGATGCAGTCGGCTTTCTCGGTGACTTCCCCGATTGACTGATAGATATGGTTTTCTTTTTCGGTTTCAAATTCTGCGCTGACAAAAGCGGCAACGGATTTGTTTTCGCTTTCTTCAATCAGAGAGCAAAGCACCTTGCCCATTCTTCCGCCTGCGCCGTTGACGATAATATTCATGTTACAAACTACGGCTTTTGCCGCTTCCTTTCGAATCTTATTTCTATTATAGCCAGTAAATTAACAGCTACTTAAAATTCTCAGATAAGACCGAGCTTTCTCATCTCTGCATAAAGGACCTCAGCGTGTGCGTCCTCCATTTCGGTAAGCGGAAGACGGACATAGTTTTCGCAGTAGCCCATTTTTGCCATCGCCGCCTTGACGGGAATCGGGTTGACCTCGCTGAAAAGAGCCTTGATAAGCGGGAAGTAGTCACACTGCATCTTCATGCTGCCCTCGATATCGCCGTCGAAATACTTCTTGCACATCAGAGAGGTTTCTTTCGGCATGACGTTCGACAAAACAGAGATAACGCCCGAGCCGCCGCAGGCAAGAATCGGAACGATCTGGTCGTCGTTACCGGAATAGATATCAAGCTTGTCGCCGCAAAGTGCCTTCGTTTCAACAATCTTGGCGATGTTGCCGTTGGCTTCCTTGATACCCCAGATCATCGGGTGATCGGCAAGAGCGGCATAGGTTTCCGGCTCAATGTTGATGCCCGTTCTTGACGGAACGTTATAAAGGATACACGGCTTTGTGCTTGCGTCCGCAATCGCAGTGAACATTTTGATAAGACCCTTTTGGGTCGCCTTGTTGTAGTACGGTGTAACAAGAAGCATGGCGTCACAGCCGACCTCACACGCAAACTTTGTCAGGCTGATGGCGTAATCGGTATCGTTCGAGCCGGTGCCGGCGATGATGGGCACTCTGCCCTTTGCAACCTCAACGGAAAAGCGGAGTGCTTCTCTGTGTTCCTCATCGGTGAGCGTCGAGCCTTCGCCTGAGGTTCCGCAGATAACAAGGGCGTCGATGCCCTCTTCTATCTGCCATTCGATTGCCTTTCTGAAATTTTCGTAATCGACTCCGTTTTCGGTAAGCGGGGTAATCAGAGCGGTTGCCGCTCCCTTAAAGATGTGTCCGTTTCTCATAGATAATAACTCCTTATAAAATATTTCCAAATACTTCACAAAGCACAAAAAAATGACCGACAAGCATCGGCCACTATAATTACACATCAAAACCACAGCAGACTACGCTGTGTATTTAACAATTATAATAGCACTCCGCAATAGCGACAGTTGCAAAGATGTTATTCCCTGCACCCAGAATGTCTTTCGCCTGACACCTTCGGCACCTCACCCTTTCGCACGGGGCGGACACTGCGAATGTCCTGTTTTCGCTCCGGCTACTGATGATACGGTGCGCCTCTATCAGTAATTGAAATATTCGGTTTGATGTAGTGTAACATTATATGAAAATATTGTCAAGGGGTTTTGGAAAAGTTTTCATTTTACGGTGTATTCCCGTATCACTTGTGCCGTTCGTTCGATATCCATATCCGTGTGCGTTGCCGAAACAAACATCGCCTCAAACTGACTCGGTGCGACATAAATTCCGTTTTCGAGCATATAGGAAAAGTACTTCGCAAAGCTTGCGGTATCACTCGTTTTCGCCGTTTCGTAGTCCGTTACGGGTACATCGGTGAAAAATGCGCTCAGAAGCGAGCCGACACGGTTTACCTGCAAACCCTTTTCTTTGAACGCTTGTTCCAGTACGCTTGTTTTTCGGTCAAGCCTTTCATAAACTTCCCTTTCGTTCGAAAGGATTTTCAGCGTCTCGATGCCGGCGGTGACCGCAACGGGATTGCCCGAAAGCGTTCCTGCCTGATAAACCGAACCGACGGGCGCCACGCACTGCATGATGTCCTTTCTTCCGCAATAGGCGGCAAGCGGCATCCCGCCGCCGACGATTTTACCGAGGGTGACCATGTCGGGTTTTACACCGTAATACTCCCCTGCACCGCCTAAGGCAAGACGAAAGCCGGTTATAACCTCGTCAAAAATCAGCACTGTGCCGTGCTTTTCGGTGATTTGACGAAGAAATGCAAGAAAGCCTTCTTTCGGCGGCACAACCCCCATATTTGCCGCAACCGGCTCGACAATCACGGCGGCTATGGAATCGGGATAAAGGGAGAAAAGCTCTTTCACGCTTTCTTCGTCGTTGTACCCCGCAAGAAGCGTGCTTTTTGTGTAGCCCTCGGGCACGCCTGCGCTCGCCGGCGCAAGGTCAGTCAGAAGTCCCGAGCCTGCCTTGACAAGAAGTCCGTCGCTGTGACCGTGATAGTTACCCTCGAATTTGATGATTTTGTCCCGACCTGTGTACCCTCTTGCAAGGCGGATTGCGCTCATGACCGCCTCCGTGCCGCTTGACACCAGTCTCACCTGCTCGGCGGCAGGAACAAAATCGGTAATCATTTTCGCAAGCTCGGTTTCTTTCTTCGTCGGCGCACCGAAGGTCAGCCCGTCCTCGCAGGCATTTTTGACCGCACGGATCACTCTTTCGCTTGCGTGACCGAGGATTCCCGGCCCCCACGAGCAGACATAGTCAAGATAGCGGTTGCCGTCCTCGTCAAAGAGATACGCACCCTTTGCCTTTTTGATAAAAAGCGGTGTTTTTCCGACGCTTCGAAACGCTCTGACGGGGCTGTTGACGCCGCCGGGAATGTATTGCTGCGCTTCACTGAAAAGGGAAGCTGATTTTTCCGTGTTCATTTTGCGTCCTCCTTATTCACCAAGCCATTTTGCGATGTCCAGAGCGTGATAGGTAATAATTCTGTCCGCACCGGCACGTTTGAGACAAAGCATATTTTCCAGCACGATTCTTTTTTCGTCAATCCAGCCGTTTTTCGCCGCCGCTTTCACCATGGCATATTCGCCGCTGACGTTGTACGCAACAAGCGGAACCGGGAAGCGGTCTCTCGCTTTTGTCAGAATATCAGCATACGCCATCGCCGGCTTTATGATAATCATGTCGGCACCCTCAGAAAGGTCGGCCTCCATTTCGCACATCGCCTGACGGCCGTCCGCCGGATCCATCTGATAGCTTCTTCTGTCGCCGAAAGCCGGGGCAGAGCCTGCCGCATCACGGAACGGGCCGTAATAGCCCGAGGCGAATTTTGCGCTGTAACTCATGACAGGAACCGACTTGAAGCCGTTTTGGTCAAGTGCCGTGCGGATAGCCGCCACCCGTCCGTCCATCATGTCCGACGGTGCGATGATGTCTGCTCCTGACTTTGCAAGAGAGACCGCCGCCTTTGCCAGAAGCGGAAGCGTTTCATCGTTTAAGATTTCACCGTTACAGATAAGACCGCAATGACCATGGCTCGTATATTCGCAAAGGCACACGTCGGCTATCACAAGAAGCCCGGGATAGCTTTCCTTGATTAACCGTATCGCCCGTTGGGTGATTCCGTTGTCGTTATAAGCCTCACTGCCTTTTTCGTCCTTATGTGCCGGGATTCCGAACAACAGCACCGCCGGGATTTTCACCTCTTTCACCCGGTCAAGCTCTTCAAAAAGCCGGTCGAGCGAATAGCGGCAAATACCGGGCATGGAGTCAATCTCCTGCTTTATGTTTTCGCCGTCACAGACGAAAACCGGGTAGACAAGGTCGCTTACGCTGACGCTGTTTTCCCGTACAAAGCTTCTCATTCTTTCGTCGGTGCGAAGCCGTCTCATGCGTTTCATTTTCTATCACGTTCCTTTGTATCGTTTTCGATAATTTCTATGATTCCCCCGGCGGTATAGGTTTTCGCCGTCAGGAACGGTAAACCACAACATTCACCGAAGCGTGCGGCGGTCTTTTCGCCGATGCAAACCGCTTTTGTTTTTCCGAGCGTGCCTCCGTTTTCGAAAAAGGCGGCAACCGCTTTTGCCGAAGCAAAAACCGTGTAATCTTCGTTGCCTTTTATGAGCGACAGCACCTCCCGGTTGATTCCGGTCTTATATATCGGGCAGTCCGTGTAGCCGATCTCACCCTCATCAAGCCGTTTTGTCAGCTCTTCTGAGCCGTCCTGCGCCCGCAAAATCAGCACTCTTTCGTCGGCTGTCAGCTTTTCTGAAAGAAGCCTGCCGAGTTCGTCTGCCGAATAAATATCGGGCATGAAATCTGCCCGAAAGCCGTACGACATCAGCTTTTCGGCTGTACCCTCGCCGATTACGGCAAAGCGAAGCCCGAAAAGCGTCCTGAAATCGGTTTGTCTCCTTTTCAGCTCCTCGAAAAACTGTTCGACCCCGTTTGCGCTTGTGAAAACAAGGCAGGAATAGCCGTCAAAGCGTTCGGGAATGTTTTTCGCCTGACTTTTCACCGTCAGACAGGCGTATCGGTTGACATCGGCGCCTTTTTCGCAGAGCTTTTCCCGAAGCTTTCTTGTAAAGCTGTCCGTTCCCGTCACGGCGACCGAAACGCCCGAAAGCGGCTTCGGCTCAACGCTTCTCAAATCGAGCGCCGCTGTTTTTCCGACGACAATCACCGCCGGAGAGAACGCATTTTTGGCTTTTTCGGCTATCGTTTCGAGCGTTCCGTCAAACCGCTCGTGCCGCCGTTCGAAGCCGCCGCAAAGAACCGAAACGGGTGTATTTTTATCCTTGCCGTTTTCCCGAAGCTTTTGACAAATTTCATTGAGCTTCGAAAGTCCCATCAGGAACACCAGCGTTCCGTCGAGGGCGGCAAGTGCCTTATAGTTTTCTTCCTTTTCGTCCGCACTCGAAGCGGTCACAACCGTAAACGACTGCGAAAGCCCCCGGTGCGTCACGGGAAGCCCGAAAGAAGCCGGAATCGCCGTCGCCGAGGTCACGCCGGGTATCGATTCAAAGTCTATCCCCTCTTTTTCGAGGGCGAGCAGTTCCTCGCCGCCTCTTGCAAAAACGAAGCTGTCGCCGCCTTTAAGCCGTACCGTGCGCAAAAATTCTTTTCCGCAGTCACAAAGAATGCGGTTGATTTCGTCCTGACTTTTGCTGTGAACGCCCTTTCGTTTCCCGACAAAAATCAGCTTGCAGTCTTTCTTACATTCGGAAAGAAGCGACGGCGCAACAAGGCTGTCGTACACCACTGCGTCGGCTTTCCGGAGCACTTCCAGCCCCCTGACGGTAATCAGCCCGTCCGCACAGCCGGCTCCGACTAAAATAACCTTATTTCTGCTCATTAATTTCCTCCGAAGCGTTCCGACAGACGGCTTGATAATCGTTCACCCTGCCGCTTGCTGTTGCTTTTTTCTCTTCATATAAGGCGGTCACCGTTATGGTGTCACCGTCAATTTCGCTGTGCACACCGACCGCCTCTTTACAGTCGGCATCAAGAAGTGTCAGCATATACCGCTCCGCCGAAAAGCGCCGAAAGCTTTCCTCGTCGTTGATTTTTGCAAGCAGGGGAAGCACTTTTTCATCATCATTCCGACATTCGACCGCAATAATGCCCTGACAGGCGGCAGGAAGCATTTCTTCGAGGAAAAAAACACGGACATCAAAAGACGAAAGGTCACTTTTCAGCCGATCAAGCCCGGCTTTTGCAAGAATTATCCCGTCATATTCGCCGTCAAGCAGCTTCTTCAAACGGGTATCAACGTTGCCCCGGATTTCTTTAAAGGAAGCCGACGGAAAAAGCTGTCTCGCCTGTGCCTTTCGTCTTGCACTGCCCGTTCCGATAACAGGGTTTTCACCGAGCGGTTTTCCCTTTACGGTGACAAGGCAATCCCGGCTGTCCGCCGCTTTCATGACACACGGTACGGTCAGACCGTCGGCAAGCGCAACCGGTAAATCCTTTGCGCTGTGCACGGCAAGGTCGGCTTTCCCGTCAAGCAAAGCCGTTTCAACTTCCCGTACAAAAAGTCCGTTTCCGCCGATTATTGACAGCGCAGACGTTCTGTCCTTGTCACCCTTGGTTTTTACGGTTACTATCTTACAGGAAACACCGGTTTTTTCTAAGCTTTGCCGGACAAGCTCCGTCTGCGCCAAAGCAAGGCGGCTTCCTCGTGTTGCAATCACAATTTCTTTCATTCTGTGTACTCCGCAATCATTTTTTCGACGGTCAGGTCGTCGTCAGCGTTTTTGAGATAGCAGTCAAGTGCCCTTTTCAAGATCTCGCTTCGGGTCTTCTGGTCAGAAATCAGCTTTTTGAGCCGTTGACGCAAAAGCCCCATTTTATCAAGCACCTTTTCGATGTCTCCGTCAAGTCCGGCTTCTATCTGCTGTCTTAAATGCTTACTGAGCGCAGGGCTTTTCCCGGTCGTGCTGATTCCGATAACCAGTTCTCCCCTTTTGATAAGGCTCGGGAAGATAAAGGTACATTTTTCCGGGTCGTCAACGGTATTGACGGGCTTTTGGTGCTTTTTACACAGTTCAAAAATCCGCTCGTTCGTTTTCTCGCTGTCCGTTGCGGCGATAATATAGTCGCCCGATAGGATATCGCTTTCGGTGAAATTCCGCCTGATGACGGGCACAAAATCAATATCCGTGTTTTCGCTTATCACGGTGATGTTATCCGTAAACGGTAAAAGCCGTCTGACCTTCCCCTTGGCGACCCGTCCACCGCCGATAACGACAAAACGCCTGCCGTCGATATCCTCAAAAAACGGGAAAAGTGTCACCGTTTTTCACCGCCCTTTCCATTACGCCTAAAAACGAGTCAAATTCATCGCTTGTGCTTGTGTCACGGAACTTATATAAAAAGCCGAGAAACACGGGATTGTTCGTCAGCCGTTCCCGATGCTCCGAAAAAAAGCGGTGAAACGACAGTTCCTTATAAAGCGAATCAAGCTCACTGTCTAAAATCCGCTCGGCAAAAGGAAGCTCGTTCTTCTTTTGCTCGTTGTTGCTTCTTGCGATTTTTTCGAAATCATCGATTGTAATCAGCTTCGTGTCCGGAAGTAAAGCTATTTCCGGGTCGATATCGTGTACGGCGCTTAAATCCACAAACAATCTCGGCTTTTCGGTTCTTGATTTTTTTTGCCATTCGTTTCTGACGACCGTAAAATGAGGGCTTTTCGTTGCGCTGATGATGATATCCGCCTTATCCGCATACTCGTACCGCCGGCCGTAATCGGCCGAAAGCACACCCTTTTCAAAAAAAGGATTCCGTCTGACGGCGGCATAAATTTCGAATTCGTCCGTTCCGTAGGACAAAAGATTTTTCACCGCCGTCCGCCCCGTATCGCCCGAAGCGCCGATTACAAGAACGGTCTTTTTGCCCGGAAGAAAGCTTTTGCAATAGCTTGCGGCAAGGGAAGCGACGGAAACAGACGACTTCGAAAGCAGGGTTTCGGTTTTAATCCGTTTGGCGTCCTTGATTGCCGACTGAAAAACCGTATTCAGTTCATAATCGGTAAAGCCCCTGTCTTTTGAAAAAAAGTATGCCTTTTTCACCTGACCTAAGATTTCGTCCTCGCCGACCACCATCGATTCGAAGCCGCCGGTCACCCGGAAGAGATGTCTGACTGCGCTTTTTCCCTCGAAAATCAGAACCTTGCTTTTGACCTCGTCCGCATTTTTTCCGGCAAAGCCGCAAAGCACATCAAGCGCCCGGCAGGCGTCCCCCGTCGCATAAAGCTCAACACGGTTGCAGGTAAAAAGATAAACCGCCTGCGGAACCGACGAAAGCGCAAGGCTTGTCAAAAGCTCTTCAGTTGTCTCGGAATCAAATGAAAAGCATTGTCTGTCTTCGGCGCCGGACGTTTTATAACTGAAAGAAATCGCAAACATTTTTTCACCTCCGGGAACAATATGATTTCAAATTATACTACCGAATCAGCACTTGAAAATATCAATTGAGAAAAAAGCTGAACTATCCCGGGAAGTTTTCAGTCTTTTGTCATTTTCACTTTACAAATTGTTTACAATATGCTATAATGACATCAGATAAAATATCAATCATAAACAGGAGGAATACATTATGGCACAAGAATTATTGGATATGCTTGATCACATCTGGGCATTCTTTTTCAACTTCTTTTATACCCTCGGAGACAAGATCAAGGAAATCGTCAACTCGGTTGTTCCTGAAGAGATTTTGCCGACCGAGAAATAAAAGCTATTTCATTAAAAACCGACGGCTTTCATAATGGGAGCCGTTATTTTTTTATTATTTCGTATTTTGTCTTGAAAAGCGCAAGCATTTCGTATATATTTATAGTAAGCAGTATAAAGCTGTAAAGTAAAAGAAAAGGAGAACAACCTATGAATTACAATATTGTCGGCGAACCGCTTCCGGTCGTCATCTGTAATCTTGCGCCGAACGAATCGGTTATCACCGAAAGAGGCAGCATGAGCTGGATGAGTCCCAACATGAAAATGACCACCAAGGGCACAAGCCTCGGCAAAGCGTTCGGCCGTGTTTTTTCGGGCGAATCAATTTTCCAGAATATTTACACCGCTATGGGCGGACCGGGACAGATCGCCTTTGCGTCAAGCTTCCCCGGCTCCATCAAAGCCTTTCAGATTACGCCCGACAATCCGCTGGTCGTTCAGAAGAGCGGATTTTTAGCAAGTGAAATGACCGTCGAGCTTTCGACCTTTTTCAAAAAGAAGCTCGGGGCCGGTATGTTTGGCGGAGAGGGCTTTATTATGCAAAAGCTTTCGGGCAACGGCCTTGCTTTCATCGAGATTGACGGCTATGCCTGCGAATACAATCTTGCCCCCGGTCAGTCCATGATTGTTGACACGGGCTATCTTGCCGCCATGTCGGCAACGTGCTCCATGGATATTGTTGCCGTTGAGGGCGTAAAAAATGCCCTTCTCGGCGGAGAAGGACTGTTCAATACGGTTGTCACCGGCCCGGGCAGAGTGATTCTTCAAAGCATGCCGAGATATAAAATGCTCGCCGGAGAGCCGCAGACGAACGGATAAGGTAAAAAAACCACAAGCAAACAAACAGCACCCACTCACCGGGTGCTGTTTTCGTTTTTTGTGCGGTCAGGCTTTATTTTTTCTTCAATGCGTATGTGGATTCTGTTTTTGAATAAATCGAGCCGTCCTGATAATTCTCAGACAAGATACAATTTCCGTTCTCATCATATTTGTTTGTGGCGTAATTGTTTGTACGATTATGGTTCTCATCAAAATACTCCTGCATAATCACATGATCGTTATCATCATGTATTAGAACCATATATCCTTCTATATTGTTATCTCCGTCATAACATATATATTCTGTTTTATTACCTTCCTCTTTGTTTAATACAACCTCTGAAATTCCATAGTTCGTAAATTTATATAGCTTATTATCTTTATATTCATACTCATACTTATCATACAGCTCTCCGTTATCATCATAATATGTCACAGATGTTATATTTCCGTCATCGTCATATTCTGCAATGCTTTTAAAAGGATGCTTTCCATCGCTTTCAACCATCTTGACATCACCATTCTGGTTGTACTCTGTCTTCTCATATTCAAAAAGTTCGTTATTGTTGTATGTAGCGGTATATATCAATCTGTTTTCACTGTTATAGTGATATTCCTTATACACTGAATCTCCATCACTCTCAGATACAACATTCGTTTTCCCTATAGAAGCTCCGTCTATTTCCTCGTATGTCACACTGAATGAATAGGTTTCGCCGGCATCTTTGTCATATAGTTTAACCGAAGAAACATGGTTGTTTTCATCATATGAGTATTCGGTAACAGTATATTCTGATTTTTGGCGAATGATCTGACCATCCTCTCTGTACTCGATTAAACTTTGAACTTCCAATCCCTTGCCCGGATCGTCATAATCGACAAGTCCGTATGAAACGGATTTTGCCAGGTAGTACTCTTCCTCCGGATTCAGAAAATGTACCGCCACACCGACAGCCGCCGCAGCAACCACGAGGAAAACCAACACCGGGATCACGACACGCACAGCCTTGTGCTTTTTATTGCCGCCTTTCTTTTTCCGGCTCTTTTTGCTGTTTTCTTCGGTTGCCTCACTGTTCGGTATCTCTTGTTGAGGCACCATCGGGGCGATACCGGTTTCGGCCCCGCAGTACATACAAAACTTCTGATCGTTCGCTATTTCTTTTCCGCATTTTCCGCAAAACATAATTGCCTCCTGTTTTTTTAATCGTATTTGAAATTGTGTTTTCCTGTTTGTCCATGCTATTTTAGCAAAATTCCCCGCTGAATGTCAATAGTAATTTCTGCGTTGTCTCGTGTCGGGGACAACCCCAACCCAAACAAACAGCACCCGACCGTTTGCTTGCAGTCGGGTGCATATTCTTTTGAATCTGTTTGTCAGCCCATCGACACCAGAGAGTCGACAAACTGTCTGGCTCCTCTTGCCGAGCGTCCGCCCTTACGAAGCGCAAACGCCTCCGCCTTGATTTCAAGCTCCTTTTCGTCGATTGCAAGCCCTCTTTTTTCCGCAAGACTCCTGACAATCTGCAGATAAAGCGGCTTATTCGGCTTCGAATACTGAATCGTCAGCCCGAAGCGTTCGGAAAGCGAGGTCAGCTCCTGAATCGTATCCGAGCGGTGAATGTCGTCGCCGTCACGGTCGGAAAACGACTCTTTGACAAGGTGTCTGCGATTGCTCGTGGCGTATATGACGGCGTTTAGTGCCTTTGCGCTTGCCGAGCCCTCTAAAATCGCCTTGAGCGTTCCGAAGCCGGTTTCCTCCTTCCCGAACGACAGGTCGTCAATGAAGATGATGAATTTCAGAGGGTTATGATGAATCTCATCCATGATGACCGGCAGATACATCAGCTGCTGCTTTTGCACCTCAATCAGCCGGACACCCTCGCAGGCGAACAGATTCGCAACCGCTTTGACGGTCGAGGATTTGCCCGTGCCGGCGTCTCCGCAAAGAAGAATATTCGCCGCCGGCTTGCCGTCAACTAAGGCTTTCGTGTTGTCGATGACCTTCTGTCTCTCGCTTTCGTAGCCGATGAGATCGTCCACCGTGATTTTGTCCGCACTCTTAAGCGGCGTAATAACACCGCCGTCCTTGATGTTGAACATGAAATACTTTGAATAAATACCGTAGCCATCCGTAAAAAGACGGTCGATTTTTTTCGCATATTCTTTTTCGAAATCAAAGCCGCTGTTTTCAAATTTCGGCAAAAATGTCTTGTCCGAAGCAAAGTCAAGCAGGCTTTCCGGCTCTAAGTTTGAAATCTCGCCGAACAGCCTGAGTTCGTTTTGTACCGCTTCTTTCATACAGTCCGGCACATCCTTTTTCTCGCTGAGCAAAAGAATATACTCGTTTTCATCCTCATAAAGCCGCCTTGCCATATACCTGCCAAGGTCACAGCCATGTGCGTACAGGCTTTGGACAAAACGGGTATAAAGTTCAGTCTTTTCGATCTCGCCGCCCGTACTTTCCAGAAATCGGGTCAGATTTTTCATGACCTCGCTTCCGGCAACGCCTTTGAAAACCGCAACCGAAGCCAGTCGGAGTGTGATGTTTTTGATTCTGTCTGTCACTTTATTTCGCCGTAAAGGGAGCCGCAAAAGCCGCTCCCTCCCTTTCAGATTCTTTTGATAATTTCGTCGGTCATTTCGTTCGTGGAAAGCGGCTTGACGTCACTGTCGCCGACAAGGTCAGCCGTGCGAAGTCCGGCCTCCAGCACTTCATCAACCGCCTTTTCGATGGCGTCCGCTTCTTCAGTCAGGTTGAACGAATAGCGAAGCATCATCGCCGCCGAAAGAATCGTGGCAATCGGGTTCGCCTTACCTGTTCCGGCAATATCGGGTGCCGAGCCGTGAATCGGCTCGTAAAGTCCTCTCTTTGTCGCACCAAGAGACGCCGACGGAAGCATACCGATCGAACCGGTAAGCTGCGACGCTTCATCGGAAAGAATATCACCGAACATATTCGACGTTACGGCAACGTCAAACTGTCCCGGATTTCTGACAAGCTGCATGGCGGCGTTGTCGACAAGCATATCCGTAACGGTGACCTCAGGGTACTCGGCGGCAACCTCGTGTACCACCTTTCTCCACAGTCTCGACGACTCGAGCACGTTCGCCTTGTCGATGCTGATGACCTTTTTATTGCGCTTCATCGCCGTATCACAGGCCACTCTTGCGATTCTTTCAATTTCCGTTACGCTGTAACATTCGGTGTCGTACGCTTCCTTGCCGTACTTGCCCTCACGGTAGCCTCTTTCGCCGAAATAGATGCCGCCCGTAAGCTCACGGACAATCATAATGTCAAAGCCCTTTTCGACAAGATCCTCACGAAGCGGACAGGCACCCTTGAGTGCCGGATAAAGCTTCGCCGGGCGAAGATTCGTAAACAGCTCCATCGCCGCACGGATTCCTAAAAGCGCCTTTTCGGGTCGCATATCGCCCGAAAGCGTATCCCACTTCGGTCCGCCGACGGCACCCAAAAGCACACTGTCAGATGCGAGACAGCCCGAAACGGTTTCCTCGGGAAGCGGCTTGCCGACCGCATCAATCGCACAGCCGCCGATGAGATACGGAGTAAAGTCGAACTTGTGACCGTATTTTTCACCGATTGTTTCAAGCACTCTGACAGCACTGTCAACGATTTCGGGGCCGATGCCGTCACCCTTTAAAAGTCCAATTTTGAATTCCATAGTTTCACATTACCTTTCCGGCTACAGTTTCATTTTGTTTCACCCTGCTGTAGCCGGGCAGGGTTTGAAAAAACAATTAAAAACATTTTACAAATTAATCAATCCATTTTATATTTCCAAAATACATTTCAAAATTTTGATACATTTCCGGATAGTCATTCAAGTAAACCCAATTACCATTACGATAGTAAAGTTTGCAAGTGGCACTTTCTCTTACATAACTCCGATCCCATGAGCAAAATCCTCTGACAACAAAACTACAAGATGTATCAGTAAGCTTTATATTTATCAAAGACAAGCGATCTGGATTCATATCTCCACCCTCACCAAGTCCTTCTATTCCATACAGTTTTCCGTTTTTCTCAACGTAGTAGTGTTTTATGTAATCATTGTACATCTGTTTCGCCGTTCCGCCAAAGCAAGTTGCCAATTCTGCTTTCATCTGTGCAATTGATTTAAATTCGTTAGACTTGATTCTTATATATTTTTCGCCAGATACAGATATCACATCTTTGTAATCAAAATCTTCAGCCGCAGCAAAACCGTGACTCACCCAACCGAGCCACAGATAATTTGCCCTTTCAATTTTCTTTTTAACATATGACTTTGTAATTCTTGTTGACAAATCAACCTTTGCAAAAGAGCTGTAAGTGTAACCGCCGCTTGTCTTCTTATACGCTCTGACAGCATAATAATACGGTGTTGAACTTTTCAGACCCGAATCGGCATAGCTTACCTGACTGCTTTTGAGCGTTGCGATTTTTTGGTACGTTCCGCTTTTTCCGCCCGTGCTTCGGTAAACCTGAAAGCCGGTTATGTTCTTTTGTTCATTCCAGCTGAGTTTTAAATAGCCACTCTTTCCCGAAGTTGTGATTTTCAGTCCGCTTACGGCCGCAACCGTCGACGCTTTCTTGGTTTTCACGGATACCGGTGCCGACACCTTACCGTAATACTCTTTTCCGTTTACGGTTTTGGCCGACTGAACGGCAAACTGATAGGAAGTGTTCTGCTTCAGGGAGCTAACCTTATACGAGGTGGCTGTTGTTTTTCCGATATAGGTGTGCTTTTTCTTGCTTGCATTGTACCGGAAAACATAATACTTCTGTGCACCCGAAGCCTTGCCCCATGAAAGGGTGACATAGTTCGTGCCTGCCGTGGCTTTTACACCGGTAACCTGCGCCGGCTTTGAAACCGCCTGCGTCAGCGTGGTTGTCGGCAAGGCAGACGCCGACATCTGTACCGTGGTGAATACCGTGAACAAACACAGGAATAAAGCAATAAACCGTTTCATAATTGTTCCTCCGAATTTTTATTGTATCTGATTAAGAATTATTTAATTACGCCTTTTTTAATCGACTCAACCAAGCCGCCGTTGGTGATGATATTCTGGATAAACTCCGGGAACGGCTCGGTTTTGAAGCTTTCACCCGTGGTCTTATCGTAAATCACACCGTTGTCAAGGTCGGCTTCGACCGTGTCGCCGTTTGCGATGGCGTCAGCCGCCGCCGGACATTCGACGATAGCAAGACCGATATTGATCGAGTTACGGTAGAAAATTCTGGCGAAGCTTTTGGCGATGACAAGCGAAATTCCGCTTTCCTTAATCGCAATCGGAGCGTGCTCTCTTGACGAGCCGCAGCCGAAATTAAAGCCGGCCACCATAATATCGCCGGGCTTGACCTTTTTCGTAAAGTCGAGGTCGATATCCTCCATACAATGGGAGGCAAGCTCTTTTTTATCAATCGTGTTGAGATATCTTGCCGGAATGATAACGTCGGTGTCGACATTATCTCCGTATTTGAGTACCGTGCCTTCAAATTTCATTTTCCATTACCTCCTTCGGGTCAGCGATTCTTCCCATAACCGCACTGGCGGCGGCAACTGCCGGAGAAGCAAGATAAACCTCGGACTCCACGTCGCCCATTCTGCCGACAAAGTTACGGTTGGTTGTCGCAACGGCTCTTTCGCCCTTAGCGAGAATACCCATATAGCCGCCAAGGCACGGGCCGCAGGTCGGAGTCGAAACAACACAACCGGCTTCGATGAAGATTTTGACAAGGCCGTTTTCGACCGCCTTAAGATACACATCCTGCGTTGCGGGAATGATGATGGCACGGACATTCTTTGCAACCTTTTTGCCCTTAAGTATCATTGCCGCTTCTTCGATGTCCTTATACTGACCGTTTGTGCACGAGCCGATAACAACCTGATCGATTACAATTTCGCCGATTTCGTCGGTCGTATGCGTGTTTTCGGGAAGATGCGGGAACGCGACGGTGGACTTGATTTCGGACAGGTCAATGTCAATCACTTCATCATAAGCGGCGTCCTCGTCCGCCTTATAAATAACGGGCTCACGGTCGGAATGTTCCTTGATATAAGCGATTGTCTGCTCGTCAACCTCGAAAATACCGTTCTTGGCGCCGGCTTCAATTGCCATATTCGCCATCGTCAGACGGTCATAAATCGAAAGAGACGAAAGACCTTCACCGCAAAATTCCATCGACTTATACAAAGCGCCGTCAACGCCGATTTTACCGATAATATGTAAAATGACATCCTTGCCGGAAACATACTTGTTCAGCTTTCCGTGAAGCACAAACTTGATAGCGGACGGAACCTTGAACCAGGCTTTGCCGATTGCCATACCGCACGCCATATCAGTCGAGCCGACGCCCGTTGAAAAAGCGCCGAGTGCGCCGTAGGTGCAGGTGTGAGAGTCAGCACCGATGACGGCGTCGCCCGAAACAACCAGTCCTTTTTCGGGAAGCAGTGCATGCTCGATGCCCATCCGGCCGACATCGTAAAAATGTGTGATTTCCTTTTCGTTACAGAAGTCACGGCACATCTTACACTGAACGGCGGCTTTGATATCCTTATTCGGTGCGAAGTGATCCATGACCATGGTAACCTTATCTTTATCATAAACAGAAGAAAATCCGAGCTTGTCAAACTCTCGTATCGCAACGGGTGAAGTGATGTCGTTGCCGAGAACACGGTCAAGGCTGACCAGAACAAGCTGTCCGGCCTCCACCGAATCGAGTCCGGCATGAGCGGCAAGGATTTTCTGCGTCATTGTCATTGGCATTGTAAAAACCCCTTTTTTAAATGAAGAATGAAAAATGAAGCGTGCCTGCGGCACATGAAAAATTGTGGTCGCGGGTTACCTCTGTTCCGTTCGGAAGCTTGTACCCGCAGAGTTAGATATTTTGTGTAGGGTAATTTGCTGATTATAAATAATGGAAAGCCGGGTGCTTTCGGGGAAAATACTTCCGGCGGCGGGACGGCGCTCCCCAACAAAACCTTACGGTTTTGTTCTTCGCCCACGGCGAAGCGGCCGGCTTCGCCGGCCGGGGGAGCGCCTTGCTGCCCGTCACCGCAGATCTGCCCCCAGGAAGGAACTGAAAGCCCGTTTCCCCTGCGGACTGAAAGTCCCCGGTCTCGCATCCGCTCACCCGCAATTACGCATTACGAATTACGAATTCTTGTTAATAATCGCTCCCTTGTCGGCGGAGGATACCATTGCGGCATATCTCTTGAGATAGCCCGTGATGCCGTCTTTCTTTTGAATCGGCATCTCTTTTTTACGCTTTTCGATTTCTTCGTCGGAAATCTTCAGTTCAATCTTATATTCGGGAATGTTAATGGAGATAATGTCGCCGTCCTTGACGTAGGCAATTAAGCCGCCGTTTGCCGCTTCGGGCGAAACGTGACCGATTGCCGCACCTCTTGTTGCGCCCGAGAAGCGTCCGTCGGTGATCAGGGCAACCTGCTTGTCAAGTCCTGCGCCGGCGATAGCCGATGTCGGGGAAAGCATTTCTCTCATACCCGGTCCGCCTGCCGGACCCTCATAGCGGATTACAACAACGTCGCCGGCTTTTATGCCGCCCTCATAAATCACCTTGATGGCTTCTTCCTCGCTGTTAAAGACCTTAGCCGGTCCTTCGTGAACAAGCATTTCGGGAGCGACGGCACTGCGCTTGACAACACAGCCGTCTTTGGCAAGATTTCCTCGAAGCACGGCAATACCGCCGGTCTTGCTGAAAGCGGTGTCATAGGTTCGGATAACGGTTTCATCAAGGTTCTTTGCGTCCTTGATGTTTTCACCGAGCGTCTTGCCTGTGCAGGTCATAACGTCGGTATTCAAAAGTCCGAGCTTTTCAAGTTCTTTCAGCACGGCGTAAACGCCTCCGGCTTCGTTCAGATCCTCCATATAAGTAGGACCTGCCGGAGCGAGATGGCAAAGGTTCGGCGTTTTGGCGCTGATTTCGTTTGCCATATCAAGATTGAAATCAATTTTACATTCGTTTGCGATTGCCGGAAGATGAAGCATACTGTTGGTCGAACAGCCGAGCGCCATATCGGCGGTAAGCGCATTGCGGAAGCTCTTTTCGGTCATGATGTCAAGGGGCTTGATGTCCTTTCGGACAAGCTCCATAATCTGCATACCGGCGTGCTTGGCAAGCTCGATTCTTGCCGAATAGACAGCCGGAATCGTGCCGTTGCCTTTTAGTCCCATTCCGAGAACCTCAGTCAGACAGTTCATCGAGTTTGCGGTATACATACCCGAGCACGAGCCGCAGGTCGGGCAGGTCTTTTCTTCGAATTCAAGCAGCTTTTCGTCGCCGATTTTTCCGGCGGCGTAAGAGCCGACCGCCTCGAACATACTTGAAAGGCTTGTTTTTCTTCCGCCTACTCTGCCGGCAAGCATCGGACCGCCCGACACAAAAATTGTCGGGATATTCAGTCTCGCCGCCGCCATTAAAAGGCCGGGTACGTTCTTGTCACAGTTCGGAATCATAACCAAACCGTCAAAGCCGTGCGCTAACACCATCGCTTCGGTTGAATCGGCAATCAGGTCACGGGTGACAAGGGAATATTTCATTCCTCTGTGTCCCATGGCGATGCCGTCGCAAACTGCGATTGCCGGAAAGACAATCGGTGTGCCGCCTGCCATTGCAACGCCTAATTTAACCGCTTCGGTGATCTTGTCAAGATTCATATGCCCCGGTACGATTTCGTTATAGGACGAAACGATACCGATCAGCGGTCTTTCGGTCTCCTCTTTCGTAAGACCCAAGGCATGATAAAGCGAACGGTGCGGCGCATTATTAAAACCGTCTACTATTGTATCTTTAATCATAGGATTTACCTCATCTAAGCGGATCAGTTATTGATAAGTTTATCCTCATCGCTCCAGCTGTAAAGCTTTCTGATTTCCTTGCCGACAAGCTCGGACGGATGCTCGGAGGCAATCTTTCTCATAGCGTTAAAGTGCACCTGTGAGCCGGCGTCGGACATATCAAGAAGGAAGTCTTTTGCAAAGGTGCCGTCCTGAATATCGGAAAGAATCTTCTTCATCGTCTTCTTGGTTTCTTCGGTAATGATCTTCGGGCCGGTGATGTAGTCGCCGTATTCAGCGGTGTTGGAAATGGAATATCTCATGCCCTCGAAGCCGCTCTGGTAGATCAGGTCAACGATGAGCTTCATTTCGTGGATACACTCAAAGTAAGCGTTTCTCGGGTCGTAGCCGGCTTCAACAAGGGTCTCGAAGCCTGCCTGCATGAGAGCGCAGACACCGCCGCAAAGAACAGCCTGCTCGCCGAACAGGTCGGTTTCGGTTTCGGTTCTGAATGTGGTTTCAAGAACGCCGGCTCTCGCTCCGCCGATGCCGAGCGCATAAGCAAGACCGATGTCAAGGGCGTCGCCGGTTGCGTCCTGCTCAACGGCGATCAGGCAGGGAACACCCTTGCCGACCTGATATTCGCTTCTGACGGTATGACCCGGTCCTTTCGGAGCGATCATGATAACGTTGACGTTCTTCGGGGGCTTGATGCAGCCGAAATGAATGTTGAAGCCGTGCGCAAAAGCAAGGGTCTTGCCCTCGGTGAGGTTCGGCTCGATGCTCTCTTTATAAAGCTTAGCCTGCTTTTCGTCGTTGATAAGAATCATGATGATGTCTGCATTCTTGGCGGCCTCGGCGGCGGTCATAACCTTAAGACCCTGAGATTCTGCCTTTGCCCAGCTCTTGCTGCCCTCATAAAGGCCGACGATTACGTCAACGCCGGAATCGTGCAGGTTGAGTGCGTGTGCGTGACCCTGTGAGCCGTAGCCGATGATAGCGACGGTCTTACCGTCAAGCTTTGCAAGGTTGCAGTCGTTCTGATAATAAATCTTTGCCATTTTAAAAGACTCCTTTTAAATAAAATTCTTTTTATACCGCTCCGCAAAAAAAATCGGAGTTAAAAACTGTTTTACTTACTTTTTCAGCATACTTGTTGCGCCCCGTTCGAGAGCAACAACGCCGGTACGGCACATTTCGATGATACCGTAGGGCTTTAATATTTCAATAAAGGCGTTAATTTTTGACGTTTCGCCCGTAATCTCGATACAAAGCGCCTCGGTCGAATAGTCAATAATCTTTGAGCGGAAAATATCAACCGCCGAAAGCACGTCCTGACGGTAGGCCGGGTCGTTTTTGATCTTGATGAGAAGAAGCTCACGGGAGAGTGATTCGTCCCGGTCAAGATATTCGACCTTTTTGACGTTGTGAAGCTTGCGAAGCTGATTGATCATCTGTTCTCTTGCGTAGCCGTCGCCGCTCATGGAAATCGTGATTCGTGAATACTTCGGATTTTCCGTTTCGCCGACGGTCAGCGTGTCGATATTGAAGCCACGGCGGGTAAACATACTCGTAACACGGGTCAGCACGCCGAATTTGTTTTCAACATAAACCGCTATCACAAATTTATCGTTCATAGCTTTATCCATTCCTTTCCAAGAGGATTAAAGTACAACGGGATTCTGATATCAATTTTGCCGCAGGCAAAATCACCTTACCTCTTCCCTCTTCACTCTTCCCTCTTACCTGAAGCTTGAATTGATTCAAGCTTCCGTCTCCTCTCCGGTAATCATGTCGTCCATACTGCCGCCCGGCGGAAGCATCGGCAAAACGAATTCGTCCGACGGAATAACACAGTCAATAAGAACGGGGCCGTTCGTGTCAAAGGCCGCTTTGAACTCTTTTTCGAATTCTTCCGGCGTTGTTGTCCGAACGCCTTTTAAGCCGAACGCTTCGGCAAGCTTGACGAAGTCCGTTTTGCGGTTCAGGGTCGTATTCGAATAGTGTTTATTATAGAAAAGCGTCTGCCACTGACGAACCATACCTAAAACGCCGTTATTCATGATAACAATCACAACATTTGCGTTATAGGAAACGGCGGTGGCAAGCTCATTGAGATTCATGCCGAAGCTTCCGTCGCCCGTAATCAGAACGGTCTTATCCTTTGAGCCGATGGCGGCGCCGATTGCCGCACCTAAGCCGAAGCCCATCGTACCCAAGCCGCCGCTTGAAACAAATTTTCTTGTCTTTGCGAATTTGCAGTACTGCGCCGTCCACATCTGATGCTGACCGACATCGGTAGCGATCACGGTATCCGGGTCAATGACCGAATTGATGATATCAAAGAAGCGGTCGGGGAAAATGATATCCTTACCGGCCTTTTCTTCTCTCTGCCGGCGGACACCGTCGATTTCCTTTTCTTTCGCTTTAAAGACTGCAATCGTTTCGGCCCATTCGGGTCGGCTCTTTTGTTCGCATTTGTCGGCGATTCGGCGGAAAGCGTCCGCCACGTCACCGAGAACACCGAGGTCAACCGTAATATTCTTATTGATTTCCGCAAAGTCGATATCGAGCTGAATCTTCTTTGCCGTAACGGCGAACTTGCTCTTGTTGCCCGTCGCCCGGTCGCTGAAGCGGATGCCGATTCCGAAAATCAGGTCGGCATGGTTGAGTGCCTGAGACGAGGCATAATGTCCGTGCATACCCTGCATACCGAGGAAACGTTCACAGTCGGTCGGAATCGCCGAAATCCCCATCAGCGTACAGCCGATCACAGCGTCGATTTTATCGGCAAACTTCTTGACGTCCTCGTAGATTTCGGTACCGATAACGCCGCCGCCGATGTAGATGTAAGGACGCTTACATTCGTTAATCAACTGTACCGCCTTTTCGATATCACTTTCCTTTGCCTTGGGAAGCGGATAACGCTCCTGCTTCGGCTGCGGCTCGTAGTCGCATACGGCGCATTGTACGTCCTTGGGCACGTCAATCAGAACGGGGCCGGGTCTTCCCGAACGGGCAATTTTAAATGCCTCCCGGATCGAGTCTGCAAGATCGTTTACGTCGTTGACAAAGTAGTTATGCTTGGTAATCGGGAGGGTAATTCCCGTAATGTCGATTTCCTGAAAGCTGTCCTTGCCGATGAGATTACACGAAACGTTGCCCGTAATCGCAACCATGGCAACCGAGTCGAGCATCGCCGTAGCGATTCCGGTAACAAGGTTCGTAGCCCCCGGGCCGGAAGTCGCAATACAGACGCCCGTCTTTCCCGTTCCCCGGAAATAACCGTCGGCGGCATGGGCGGCGCCCTGCTCGTGAGCGGTTAAAATATGATTGATTCTGTCACTGTTTTTATAAAGCTCGTCATAAATATTGAGTACCTGACCGCCGGGATAACCGAAAACATCGGTTACACCCTGTTCGATAAGGGTTTCAACAATGATTTGCGCTCCTGTCAATTTCATTTTTATCAAGTCCTTTTTAATGGTTCAATCTTTCATTCTGTTGATTGCACTGACAAGTGCCTTAACGGAGGATACGATAATATCCGTGTCGATGCCGACGCCCCAGGTAAGCTTTCCGTTCTTGGCACTCTTAATTCCGACATAAGAAGCGGCGTGCGATTTCGAGCTGACCTCCAATGCGTGCTCGGTATAAACCTCGACCGAGTAGCTGTCGCCGACAACCGCCTTGAGAGCGTTCGAAACCGCATCAAGTCGGCCGTTACCCTTCGCAGACACCTCGAACTCCTTGCCGTTGTATTCGCCCGAAACGTAAGCCTTGATGCCGTCCTTCTGAACGAAATGCGCTTCGGTCACCGCAAGCGGTGTTTCAATGTTGGTATAGTCACGCATCAGGATATCATATACCTCCTGCGGCATCAGCTCCTTATGTGCGTGGTCGGAAATGCTCTTGACATGGTAGCCGAAATCCTCTCTCATCTTTGCCGGGAGCACCATCGAGAACTGCGTTTCAAGAAGATAGCCGATACCGCCCTTGCCCGACTGTGAGTTGATCCGGATAACGTCCGCCTCGTAGACTCTTCCGACGTCGGTCGGATCGATCGGAAGATACGGCACATTCCAGTATCCGGTGCCCTTTTCCTCACGCCACTTCATGCCCTTGGCGATTGCGTCCTGATGCGAGCCGCTGAACGCCGCAAAGACAAGCTTTCCGCTGTACGGCTGACGCTCGTAGACGTGCATTCTTGTCACTCGCTCATATACTTCGGTGATTTCGGGAAGATTCGAAAAATCAAGTCCCGGGTCAACGCCCTGCGAATACATATTGAGAGCGAGCGTGATAATATCGACATTACCCGTTCTTTCGCCGTTTCCGAAGAGCGTACCCTCGATTCTGTCCGCCCCGGCAAGAAGTCCCATTTCGCTGTCCGCAACGGCACAGCCTCTGTCGTTATGCGGATGAAGCGAAATAATCAGGTTTTCTCTGTTATTCAGGTTTTTACACATATATTCGACCTGATTGGCGTAAACGTGCGGCATGGAATGAGATACCGTTACGGGCAGGTTGATGATAACCTTGTCGTTTTCGCTCGGCTGCCATACGTCGATAACGGCGTTGCAGATTTCAAGCGCAAATTCCGGCTCGGTGCCCGTAAAGCTTTCGGGAGAATACTCAAAGGTGAAATGACCCTCGGTTTTTTCCCGGTACTGCTTGCAAAGCTTTGCGCCGAAAACGGCGATGTCGATAATTTCTTTCTTATCCTTTTTAAAGACCTGCTCTCTTTGCGCAACCGAGGTCGAATTATAAAGATGAACGATGGCGTGCTTGGCTCCCTTAAGCGCTTCAAAGGTCTTGGCGATAATATGCTCTCTCGACTGGGTCAGCACCTGAATGGTGACGTCGTCGGGAATCAGATTCTGTTCAATCAGCGCACGGCAGAAATCGTATTCGGTTTCGCTTGCGGCGGGGAAACCGATTTCGATTTCCTTAAAGCCGACTTTGACGAGGAACTTGAAAAACTCTAATTTTTCTTCAAGGCTCATCGGAATAATCAATGCCTGATTGCCGTCCCGTAAATCGACGCTGCACCAATAGGGCGCCTTGTCAATATAGGTTTTGTTTCTCCAGTCCATTGTGACGGGCTTCGCCTCAAAAAACTGTCTTGTGTACTTTTCGTAGCCTTTCATTATGTACTCCTTTTCCGTTGCATTTCTATAAAAAAAATCTCTTTTACTCAAAAATGCAACTACTGCTTTTTTGTGTAAAAGAGACGAAGATATTCATTTCTCCGCGGTACCACTCTTTCTTGGTGATAACACCCACTCAGGCACATCTAACAATGCGCTTCTCTGTAACGGGAGAGCCCGTTCGGACCTAATGAAAACTTTCTCAGTCCGAAAGCTCCGGGACGAGTTATCCTTAACCTTCTTTATCGGCTCGCAGCGACCGCCGACTCTCTGAAAAAGAACAGTGAAGCTTGTTTCCCATCAAAGCTTTTGAAATATTAGAGATATGATACTACAAGAAAAAACATTTGTCAATAGTTTTTCGAATATTTTTTCCTTGACAAATCTGCGTTGTAAATAGATGTGACCCATTTTCGGTAAAAAATAAGGTCAAGATATA
>CAMAZY010000022.1 GCA_945863885.1 uncultured Clostridia bacterium | reverse complement strand
GGTCGCTCTATCCAGCTGAGCTACGGAAACATCTTTGAAATCTATTCAATTTTAGTCTTAAACTTACTCAATGTCAACCGCCTTTGCCCGAAAGGCGGTCGTTATAACATATTCTTAGGAGGCGAACGCTCTATCCTGCTGAGCTACGGGCGCATATTATGAAATTTAGGTAAATTAGGCTTCGAAGGCTTATCCCTTACGTTTTCCCGAAAAGGCACCAAAGGGTACCAAACAGGGTGCCAAATTGCCGGAGGTCTTGATACAAGGTCGCGAAATCGGCGTTTTTCTCGCGTTTTCGCGTGTTCCCGCGGTCGTGGGGCGGATATAGCAAGCCCTTAGGAGGGGTTTATTATTGCGAGCTTTGCGAGCAACAAGGTTCTGATACGAAGTATCGGTTCTTATATCCATTTAACTAAGGAGGCAAATATAAATTAGTGAATAATGAAGAGTGAATAGTGAAAAGTGAATAGTTGCGGTCGCGGGGTTACCCAGTTCCGACGGACAGCTTTTTCCCGCAGAAACAGCTTTTTTGCAACGGAAAGACTGCTGATTATAATCGTGCCGAGTTCTCTTTGCGGTTTCTCTCGACGGCCGTACCGCCCGATGATTTTAACATTCATCAAGGGCAAAGTCAAGTGCTGATTTCTGTTTGATTTTACCATCTGTAAAAGAAGTTGTCAACCAATGGGAAATATTTTTGATTTTTTCAATATTTTTTCGCATTTTTGTTTGACTTTAAGGTCGTTTTATATTATTGTATGTATATTATCTTAAATCGGTATGCCCTTTTGCCTGCCGAAAAATAAAATGAGCGTGAATACGCAGTAAGGTGATATAATCATGAGTGAATGTTCGGGTAACTGCTCGTCCTGCGCCTCGGACTGCAAGGACAGAGATCTGACTTTAAAACAAAACGAATTCAGCAACATCAAGAAGATTTACGCCGTCATCAGCGGCAAGGGCGGAGTCGGAAAATCCTCCGTCACTTGTATGCTCGCTTCCGCTATGCAAAAATGCGGTAAGAAGGTTGCCGTGCTTGACGCCGACGTAACGGGTCCGTCCGTCCCGAAAATGTTCGGTATCAAAGAGAAAGCCACCGCCGACAACAATATGCTCAACCCCGCCGTAACCGAAACCGGTATCAAGGTCATGTCCGTCAATCTTCTTCTTGAAAACGACGAGCAGCCCGTCGTCTGGAGGGGCCCGGTGATAAGCGGCGTTATTCAGCAGTTTTTTACCGACGTAAAATGGGGCGATGTTGACTATATGTTCGTCGATATGCCTCCGGGAACGGGCGATGTTCCGCTTACGGTTTTCCAAAGCCTTAAGGTGGACGGCATCATCGTTGTCACCACAGCACAGGATCTTGTTTCCATGATCGTCGCCAAGGCGGTCAACATGGCAAAAATGATGAACGTCCCGATCGTCGGCGTGATCGAAAATATGAGCTATTTCGTTTGTCCCAACTGCAAAAGCCGCCACTATATCTTCGGCAAAAGCGACATTCAGAAGGTTGCCGCCGAAAACGGACTTGAGCTTCTCGCTTCTCTTCCGATCAATCCCGAAACACCGTCGCTTGCCGACTGCGGAATGATTGAAAAAGCGGATATCCGTGCGTTTGAACCGATTTTAGAAAAACTTTAAGTTCAGTTAAGTTCCGATTTACACTTAATTTACAAGTTGAAATTATTATCACAAAAACGAAGGTGTATCCTTTAATAAACCAAGAAAAACGGAGGAAACCAATATGAAAAAAATCATAAAGCGAATTTGTCTCGGTCTTTTGATTTTTATTGTCGTCGTCGTAAGCGCCGTATGTGTCTTTCTTTTTTCGGGCGGTGAAAAGCCGACGGTCTTTATTCCGACCGTAACCGATGCAAACGGAACGGCCTACGGCGTTGTTCAGGGCGACAAAGGCGAATCACTGATCGTCGTTACGGACAAGAACGGCGACCGATACGCTGCTATCACAAACGCAGACGGCACGCCGGGAGAAACCGTCGCTCAGATCAACGATCAGGTCGAAATTGACCAGCTTCCGCAAAACAACAGCGGCCCCGTCATTGACGACACCGTCAGCGGAAATAACTTCAGCGGTCAGGTCATTACCGAGCCGGGAACCGGTTCCGTGGTACAGGGTCAGACGCAAGGCACCACCGGCAACAGTCAGCAGGTCACCACAAGTCCGCAGGGTGCTACCAACAGCCAGCAGGGCACTACGGTCAGTCAGTCCGGCGGTTCCGATAAGAACCAGAATACCACAAACAGCTCTTCCGGTCAGAATAACGGCACGGGGAAATACAAGCTCGAAAAATACCAACAGATGTTTCTGTCAAACCAATATCTGATGGAATTTACCACCGACGATCCGGCTTTCGGCTCGGAGCCTGTTACCTTTGCAACCAAGAACGGCAACTTCATTATGTCCGCTTCGATGGATAATTTCAAGTGCAAGATCCTTTACATCAAAAGCAAAAAAACGACTTATGTTCTGATGGATAATTTCAAAAAATACAGCAAGATGCCCGCCGATACGCTTGACATGAGTGAAGATATGAATATGATGTCCGGACTCGGCGAAACCGATATCAGTTCCAAAGACGTAAAGGTATCCGAGGTTACCATCAACGGTCAGAAGCTTACCTGTGAAAGCTACAAATCCAAAGACGGCAGTGTATCGAAGTATTATTTCAGCGGTGACACCCTTGTCAGAATCGATACCATAGACAAAGACGGACAATCGTTTTCAACTTACATCAACCGGATCACGTCCGACGTTCCCGATTCCACCTTTGAAATCCCGAAGGATTACGGCTACCTGAATCTGTCCTGGCTCGGCAAGCTCAGCGGAATGGGCGACGACAGTTCAACAACCACCAAAAAAAGCAGCGGAAATTAAACTGTATATCATCACAAAAGAGGCTGTTCGTAAGAGCGGTCTCTTTTTTATTGCCCGGCTTTCCGTACCGTTTTTGTGTCGTTTTTTTATTTTGTGAATAGAATGAAATGAAAATCAAAACCGAAAGTTCTTTTCACGGGGGTTATTTTATGAGCAAAACGATCCAAAGCTTTTTAGGCGCCAATACACCGATGGGATTCCGTTCTCTTTTCACGGAGCTTTACAATCCGTACCGTGACAGCCGTATGTATATCATAAAAGGCGGTCCCGGAACAGGAAAATCTTCTTTTATGAAAAAGGTCGCAAAAGCGGCTGAATCACTGGATCTCGACACTGAGCAAGTCTATTGCAGCAGTGACCCGAAAAGTCTTGACGCGGTAATCATTCCGAAGCTCGGTCTTTGTCTTGCGGACGGAACGGCTCCGCATGTACTCGAGCCTTTGTTTCCCGGCGCTTCGGAAAACATCATCAATCTCGGCAATTTTTGGGACAGAGAAAAGCTATATGAAAAAGCTGATCCGATCCGCTCGGTGACGATTGAAAATTCGATTTTTCACCGCCGCTCAACAAAATATCTGAGTGCTGCCGGAGCCATAAGCGAGGACACAAGAAAAATTGTACAAAGCTGCATCGATGAAAGCAAGGCGGAAAGCTTTGCACAACGGTTCTGTACTCGGGAAACGCCGAGAATCAAGGGTGCCGGTGTCGGAAAAATCAACAGACGGTTTTTGTCCGGTATCACGCCCGACGGAATCGTGTTTTTTGACTCAAGCGTCACGACTCTTGCCTCAAGGGTGATCGGTCTTGTTGACGAACATTCCGCCGTCTCCGGTATTCTTATCGAGCGGATTGCGCAAACAGCGTCGAAAAACGGTTACGATGTAATCGCCTGTCCGTGTCCGATGAAGCCCGATGAATTTGAGCACATCATTATCCCGAAGCTGAGCCTTGCGCTTCTTACGGTCAAAAGCAGCCATGTGATATCCGTCCCGTTCGACCGTCTCATTCATGCAAGAAGATTTTTCACTTCCGATGTCCTCCGGGACAGAAAGAACCGTCTTGCCTTCGGTCTGAAAACGGCCGATGAGCTGACCCGGGCAAGCATCGAACTGTTGGCACAAGCGAAAAAGACACACGACAAGTTAGAAAGCTTTTACAAAGAAGCGATGGATTTCAAGGCGCTTGACCGCTTTACCGAGGAATTCATCGACCGGGAAATTTATACACGGGCATAAGGCCGGATAAGAGAAAATGCGCCTTTTCATTGAAAGAAAGGGCGCATTTTCGTTTTGTTAAAACTGCTGTTCTTCCTGATCCTGCTGCTTGTTCTGCTGCTGATTCTGCTGTCTGTTCTGCTGCTTATCCTGCTCGTTCTGCCGCTGACGGCTGCGGGCGTTCTGCTGCTGGTTGTTCTGCCGGTTTTGCTGCTGATTATTTTGCTGATTGTTCTGTGACATTAGTCTTTTTCTCCTTTGAATTATTGGCGACCTCTAAAAACTCAAGGCGTTTGGCATAGTGCACAAATGATGTCGGCTTTTAGGCAAAAATCCGCAGGAATACTTTGTGTATTTCAAGGATTTTTAACGACAAAGACGGCATTAGTTGTGTGCTATGACGAATGCCGGGATGTTTTTAGAGGTTGCCTGTTGAGAAGATTTTTCTTCCTGCTTTATTATGCCGCAAATCGGTTTTGTTTATTCGGTATGTATTGACTTAAAGCGCTTTACGGTGTTAAAATAAAATAAATGAAAGCGCTTGGAGATGATGCGTATGGGAGAAAAAATTAAAAAGGCAATCGGCGTAAAGGGTGACTTTAAAACCGCAATCCTGCCGATGATCAATTACAGCTATACGAATATGTATCTCGGCGGCTCGGGCTACATCATTTCGATGTATCTGACAATCTTTCTGACAGACGTCGTAAACCTCAGCCTCAAACAGGCGGGTCTTGTTGTCATGTTTGCAACCATCTGGGACGCCGTTACCGACCCGGCAATGGGAATCATCACCGACCGCACAAGAAGCAAAACCGGAAAGCACCGGCGGTATCTTCTTTGGGGTATTCCGCTGATGTTCGTTTCGTATTCGCTTTTGTGGAACTCTTTCGGTCTTAACGGAAAGACCAACCCGACGACGGCAATGGTCTATTTCGTTCTTGTCTATATGGTTTACAAAACGGCGTATACCATCATCTGTGTTCCGCATACAGCGATGCTTCCCGAGCTTGCCCCCGAATACGATCTTCGGACGCAGTACAACTCGATGGGTTATCTTTTCAACTCCGCCGGTATGGTGCCCTCGTTCGGTATCGTTGTGCTGATTCTTGCCCTGTTCGGCTCGGGCGATAACCTGACCTCGGAATCGAAAAAGCCGTTCCTTATCATCGGACTTGTTCTCTCCCTGTTTTACAGCGTTGCGGTCTTTCTTACATACAAAACAACAAGAGAACCGTCCTCGCTCGACAACAAGCTTGAACCGTTCGATTTGAAATATTTCTTTCATGAATACTACCTTGTTTTCAAAAACAAGTCTTTCCGTCAGTACTTCTTCATGAGCCTTGCCTACCAGTTTTCAACCGGCTTTTATGCAAGCTCAAAGGTTTACTACATCAAATACCTTGCCAATCAGTACAGCAAATATGCACTCTTCAACGCCGTCGCAGGCGTTGCGGAGGCTTCGGCTTTTCCGTTCAACTATGCGCTGACCATGAAATTCGGCAAAAAACGCTGCGGCGATATCGTAACCCCGCTGATGGTTGCCGGACTTGCCATCGGTCTGTTTATGCAGGGCGGAAGCAAGGCTTCTCCGCTTTGGGTCGTACTGATGATGCTGAGCATGATTCTGTACCCGTTCGGCATGAGCGGTCTCGGCTTCGTTTCGACGAACGTTTTCCCCGACCTGACCGACGTTGACGAGCTGATTACCGGAAGACGCAGAGAGGGCGTGATTTCCACGTTCAGCACACTCATCAAAAAGAGCGTCAGCGGCGTGATGGCATTTTTCGTTTCGTTTATTCTGCAATCGTTCGGCCTTGTTACCGGCGACACGGTCAGCGAATACGAAAAGGCTACCGGCACGCTTTATGAGCAGTCGTCAAGCGCCGTTTTAGGTGTTCGGATCTGCGTTGCGGTGATTCCTATTATTGCCGCGGTAATCGCCCTTATTCTTCTTAAAAAATTCAAAATGACAAAAGAAGATCATACCATGATAAGAGCCGCCGTTGCCACCAAGCACAAATACGGCTCAGTCACGCTTTCCGACGAAGAAAGAGAAAGAATCGAACTTGTCAGCGGTCAGAAAATCGAAAACACATGGCTTGGCAAGGACAACGACAGCGACGAAATTCACACGCTTGACAAAAACGGAGACGGGGACTATATAATTCTTATCGAAAAAGAACTTGAAACCAAACGAGAAATCGAAGAACAAAAGGAGAATGTAAAATGACTGATATTGATATTACCGTAAAAGAACCGCCGAAAAAGGAAAAATCCTTCAAACAAAGTCTTCTTGACTTCCTGTTCTATTTTGTCCAATGGACATGGGGACTTCCGGTCAATCTTGTCGGTGGGATTGCCTTTCTGATCTGCACCAAAATCCTCGGCAGACGCTGGCAGCGCTTCGGCTACGCAAGAATCGTCTATCTTCCGTGGAATGCGGGCGGTCTTTCGATGGGACTTTTCATCTTCATGAAAGATCAGCACAAGAGCAAAAAATGGACCTACAACACCCGAATCCACGAATACGGTCACACCTGGCAGTGCTTACTGTTAGGACCGCTTTACTATATCGTCATCGCCCTTCCCTCCGCCGTCTGGTGCAACTTCTTCGAGGGATACCGCAAAAAGCACAATGTCTCCTACTATAAGCTGTACTGCGAAAGCTGGGCAAACGCATGGGGACAAAAGGGCTCGCATCTGAAGATGGCAGACTTAACAAAGTAACCGCAAAAATCAATCTGTTCTTTTCCCGCAAAAGCTGTTTCTGCGGGAAAAGTTGTTTATGAAGGTGATTGAAAAATGAGCAAGGTCGTCCACCCGATCGAACCGCTGTTTGACGAAAAAAGCGAAACGCTGATTTTAGGCTCGTTTCCGTCCGTCAAATCAAGAGAAGCGATGTTCTTTTACGGGCACAAGCAAAACCGCTTCTGGCCGTTGCTTGCCCGCATTTTTGAATGGGAAACACCCGTTACGGTCGAAGAAAAAAGAAAGCTGATATTAGACAACCATCTTGCCCTTTGGGACGTGATTCACTCGTGTGAAATTGACGGCTCGGCTGACAGCACGATCAAAAATGTCGTACCGAACGATCTTTCGGTCATTTTGGAAAACGCACCGATCAGGCGGATTTTTGTCAACGGTAAAAAGGCCTTTGCGCTGTATCAAAAATATATGGAACCGGCAATCGGCATCAGCGCCCGGGTGCTTCCGTCGACAAGTCCGGCGAACGCATCTTACAGCCCCGACAGGCTTTATGACATTTGGAAGAAAGAAATCAAAGAGGAGAACGAGATATGAAGAAGAAAAAAAGCTGGGATAAGAAATGGTACACCGACGAGTTTTTTGCCGAATTTAAGGCGACAGCCAAAACGAGAAACGAGGACGGGCTTCTTATCATCGAAAAATATGCGCCGGACGCTTTGTCCGACATCGCCGCCGACCCCCGTATGCTCGGCGGACCGCTCGGAAAGAACGCTAAGATGATGTCGCTTTTGCCCGAAGCGATTATCAAAAAAATGAGCATGGATTTAAGCGGAAAGGGACTTCAGAACTTCCGGAAAAGCTGTGACAAGGTCTCGAGTGCGGTCTGCGTCAAAGGCGGCATCGACCTTACGGACAAAACCGTGCCGGCAAAGGACGGCTACGAAATTCCGATCCGGATTTACCGCAGTGAAAAGTGTGAACCCGGAGGACCGTGTCTTTTCTTCATGCACGGCGGCGGCTTTATCGGCGGCAGCATGGAGCCATACGACGAGGTGTGGAAAGTTTTCGTTGAAAAGTTTGCCATACCCGTCGTCAGCGTCGCTTACCGGCTCATGCCGGAAGTCCCTTACCCGACACCGCACGAGGACTGTTACTGTGTGCTCGAATGGATTTATGAAAACGCCGAACAGCTTAAAATTGACAGAACAAAAATCTTCGTCACGGGCGACAGTGCCGGCGGAAATCTCGCCCAGTACTGCTCGACAAGAGCCAAAGGAACGGACATGGTCAAAGGTCAGCTTTTGCTGTATGCGACGCTGAACATCTTCAAGACCGAGGATAAATATTATAAGCTCGACGGTAAAAACTTTATTTACGACCCGAAGCAAAAACGGCTTTGCCGCCGAATTACGGCTCAGCTTGAAATCATGGTCAACAGCTTCCACAAGATGAACGGAAAATTCGGTGTGACAACACCCGACCCGTACTGCAATCCGTACACCTTTGACGCTTCGGGAAATCCTCCGACGTTTATCTCCGTCGGTGCGCTCGACTTTCTCAAGAACGACTGTATCGCCTGGGCACATAAATTGCAAGATGCGGGCGTTCCGGTCAAGGTTGTGGTTTACAACGGCATGGGTCACGGTTATCTCAATGCCATGGGCGTTTTTCCGCAGGCGGAGGACGTCGTAGACGAAATGGGTCAGTTTATCATAGAGAATTGCTGATAACAAGAAGGCATAGACAATGGAAAAGGAATTTGTTACGCTGACAAAAGAAAACATTGACACCGAGCATTTATGCTGTATCATCCGAACCAAAAAGCCGCACCCCGGTGTCGAAAAGAAGCGTGAATGGCTTCGGGAACGGCTTTCGGACGGTCATGTGTTCCGAAAGCTTGACGCAAAGGGCTGCGCTTTCATCGAATATGCGCCGCTTGAAACCGCGTGGGTGCCGATCGAGGGCGACAACTATTATTATATCTACTGCCTGTGGGTCACGGGTGACTTAAAGGGCACGGGAACAGGCAAAAAGCTTTTGGAATCGTGCATCGCCGACGCAAAAGAAAACGGCAAGTCAGGCATCTGTATGCTCGGTGCAAAAAAGCAAAAAGCCTGGCTTTCCGATCAGTCCTTTGCGAAAAAGTTCGGCTTTGTCACCGTTGACGAAACCGACGGCGGCTATGAGCTTTTAGCCCTTTCGTTCGACGGAACATCCCCACATTTTTGTAAAACCGCTAAGCAAGAAAAAATAGACAGCGAAGATCTTACGGTGTATTATGATTATCAGTGCCCGTTTATCCTGCAAAGAGTCGAAACGCTTCGCTCATATTGTGAAGAGCAAGGGATTCCCTCCTCCTTCATCGAGGTTGACTCGCTTGAAAAAGCCAAAGGTCTCCCCTGCGTTTTCAACAATTTTGCCGTATTCTATCGTAGAAAGCTCGAAACAGTCAATCAGATTGACCCGAAATATGTAGAGCGGCTATTGAAAACATAACAAAAAGGAGCAGGATCCCGATCTGCTCCTTTTTTCATATTATTAAGGCTTACTTATCGATTCTTTCACAGCGTAATATCGTTGAATCTGCGCACGACAGCTTCACCGTATCCCCTTTTTCAATCAGAAGCATATTCTCATGATCCGCCGCTTTCGCTTTGTAAAGATTCTCCTCGGTGTCGATCAGGTAAATATAGGTGTTGCCGTCGATATCGATATACCGGACAGCCGCAACGGTAACGGTGACTGCCTTGGTTTCCTTTTGCGGCTCAGCCGGCTCCTTGAGACCGAGAAGCTTACGGTATTTTGCGATACATTCGCTTTGTGTGGCGGCGGTCGTGACAAGATTGTACTGTTCTACGTTTACGGTGGCATACAACTTGACAAGTCCGCCCGAATCCTTGAGTACCATGATATAGGTTGGCTTGCCGTCAATGTTGATAAGCGACGGGAACGACGCCTGATAGCCTTTTTCCTGTACCTCGCCCTCGGCGGCGGTCATCGCCGATTTTTCGTCCGCACCGGCAACTGCGTAATAATGGCACTCGCCCGTTCTTTCGTTGGCAAGGATAAAGCCGATGTTCGAGCTGTCGCTGTTGACGGAGGTAACGCCCGTATAAATCCAGATGTCGCCGTCTTTGGCCACATAGCCGTAATCGGCGGCGGGTGCGCTGTCGTTTTCGTCCTCGGAATAATAGGTCGTAATCTGTTTACATCCCTTTTTCCCGATGACGCTGTTCCAGAAGCCATTTTGAAGCGTGCCGAACCAGTTGTACTGTTCACAGATCAGAGAACCGTCGAAAACGATATCCACCCAACGAGGCGTATCGGCGACGGAATACCGCTGAATATCGCCCGTCACCGGGTCAAGAATCAGACAGCCGCTGACGGTTATGCCGCCGAAAAGCGCAATCGTTTTGTCATAGACCGAAGCAACATAATAAGGCTTTCCGCTTTCGTCGATTTCAAAATGAAGATTGCCGAATAATAATGTCGGATACCGAAGCCAGATATGGCGGGTCGCGTCCTCAAGAAAATAGGCGGACGGAACATACTTCATGCCGTCGGACTGCATGAACGAAGCCGACATGGAAACCGGGTCAACGGTCACATAGCCGTGAATACCCGATGATTTATTGTTAAGCCACTTGAAAAATCCCGCATATTCGAGGGCGGAAACCTTGACGGGTTTTCCCTGATAATCAATCTGTGAATAATCCTCGGACACGTTAAACTGACTGACAACGCCGGAAAGCGAGCCGATTTCCCGGTCACCGAGCATTTTCGCCGACGCGGTATCCATGAGGGCAATCGAATCGGTTCCGACCGATTCGTCCATATCCTTTGAAAATTCGGTTTCCGTCACGGTAAGAATCGAGGCATAGGTGGTCGCATTGAAGAACGTTCCGCCGACAATTCCGACAACAATATACAAGCCGAACAGAACAAGCGGCACGATATACGGCTTTACCGTAAAGCGCATTTCGGTATGCTTTTTGGTTCTTCCCTTTGAGCCGGTCTTTTTCACGACGGTGACCTTTCCGAAGTCCCGGAAGCCGAGAATCAGTCGTCTTGTCAGGACAAAGGCGAAGCAAGCGACAACCGTAAACACCCAAAGGCCCTCGCAACGGATATTGATCGGTATACAAAGGCCGAGAAAAGCAAACAGCATAATGAAAACGGCGACGACCGAAGCGATCACCGTTGCAACAATTTTATTTTTCTTCATGGTTTTTCACCCTTTCCTTGATTTTTATGATTATATCACACTTATTTACAAAATACAATACTTGTGCAATATTTTTAGTAAAATAATAAAAGTTTCTTTTGCTTATTGTAATTTAATAACCGCTATGATACACTAAATACGAAGAAGACTCAGGCAAACCGAATCGCTCATTTCGTTTTTATTGCGGTTTGATTCTTTTTCTTCTTTTGACAGAAAGGATGGATAATTGATGAAAAAGCCGGAAATTCCGTTAGACTGCTTTTTTCAGGGCTGTTATAACCCTGAATTCGAAGCTGAAATAGCCAAGTGTAAGGATAAATGCTACAAATATAATATGCTTCCTCCGAACGACCGTGAGGCTCAGGCTGAAATGCTCCGGGAAATTCTCGGCTCAATGGGAAAAGACGTGATTGTAACGGCTCCGTTTTGGTGCGATTACGGATACAACATCACGGTCGGCGACTGTTTTTATTCCAACCACAATCTGATTATAAACGACGGCGGCGGTGTAACCTTCGGAGATCATGTTTTTATCGCACCGAATTGCTGTTTTACAACAGCAGAACACGCCATAGACCCCGAGATGAGAAAAGCCGGAATCGAAATTGCAAAACCGATAAGAATCGGAAATAATGTCTGGATCGGAGCGGGAACAACGGTGCTTGCCGGGGTTACGATAGGCGACAATTCGGTAATCGGTGCCGGAAGCGTCGTCAAAAGAGATATTCCGGATTCGGTTGTCGCAGTCGGTGTTCCGTGCCGACCGATAAGAAAAATCACCGAAGAAGACAAACACACCTACCCGTTTTTCAGCGGCAGAAAGTAAGCAACCGTAACAAGCCTTGACTTTCATTTGCTTACCCGATATAATTGAAAAAACTGCGAAAGGCGGAATGACAATGCTTGCTCTCATCACCGGCGCTTCGGGCGGTATCGGCTCGGCAATTTCTCGGAAGCTTGCCTCCATGGGTTTTGACATTGCGGTTCACTATCACCGCTCTCAAAAGGACGCTATGCTTCTTTGCCGTGAAATCGAAGAACGCTTCGGCGTTTCGGCGTCGGCAATACAGGCGGATCTGAGCGACCGGGAACAAGTAAAACAGCTTGCCGAAAAAGCACTTGCCATCGGAACGGTTGACGTCCTTGTCAACAACGCAGGGCTTTCCTACCGTGAGCTTTTTCAGTTCACCGAGGAGAATCGGGTCAACGACGTTCTTTCGGTCAATCTTACCTCCGCCATGCTTTTGACAAAGCTGCTTTTGCCGGGTATGATTGCACGGCATGACGGCAGAATTATCAACATATCCTCAATGTGGGGCGTAAGCGGCGGCTCATGCGAGGTACATTACAGTGCCGCTAAGGCAGGATTGATCGGGTTTACGAAAGCACTTGCCAAAGAGGTCGGCCCGTCGGGAATCACGGTCAATTGTATAGCCCCCGGGCTGATTGACACGAAAATGAACGACGAGCTTGACGAACAGGCAAAAGAAGAGGTTGTCGCAGAAACGCCCATGGCAAGAATCGGACTGCCCGAGGACGTGGCCGCCACCGTCGGCTTTTTTGCCGGCAAGGACGCTTCGTTTATCACCGGGCAGACGCTTTGCGTGGACGGCGGAATAACGGTATGACAGGAAACCCGGACAGCGGAATGTCGTTGCCCGGGTTTTGCTTTCGTCTGCGGCTTTTGCGCAAGAGGAAAGCATTTTAGATAATAGATAATAGATAAAAGAGAATAGATAATAGTACAAAAGCGCACGGATAAAAAATCTATCTATTCACTATTATCTATTATCTATTCTCTATTATCTTAGCAACATTTATGTTGCGCTTTTTTGCGCTTTTGCAGTCTTCAAAGTGGATATTAAAATCCGCTTTATCTCTAAACAATCCTTGAGCAGGGATTGACCCTCTTGCTCTGTTAAATAATCCGTTTTCATTAACAATCGAATCCAATACTCCGTTTCGGCAGTTTCCTTTAATGAGATTTGCAATTTTGCTATAAAATCTGATTTGGAAATCCCATATATGGCTTCATTGGCGTTTGCACCGATTGATGTACCGCTTCTTATAATTTGCTTTGAAATAATTGTTTCGTGCTTCTCTTTTGATAAATACTGACTTAACTTGACAATTCTTGCTGCAAAATCCAACGATTTTTCCAATACAACACTACTTGAAGCCATGACAAAACTCCTTTAGATAATAGATAATAGATAAAAGAGAATAGATAATAGTACAAAAGCGCACGGATAAAAAATCTATCTATTCACTATTATCTATTATCTATTCTCTATTATCTTAGCAACATTTATGTTGCGCTTTTGGTGGAGACGGCGGCAATCGAAGCCGCGTCCGAAAGCCCATCCATACAACTTTCTTCGGGTGGAGTCGTTCGTTTAAAATTCCCTTGCTAAAACGCCGGACGACAGGCTTTAAAGCTCGGTATCCTCTTGCTCATGACAGCCTATGAGAATGTTCGGCTGTTCACGTTCACTGCTAATCGACGCCTGATGCGAAGCCGCAGTACTCTCCGCTCAGACGGGCCGCATTTAAGCAGCCTTTAAGACAGTTTTGTTGTCGTTTATTTTTAGGTTGCAGTGTTTAAAGTGAGTCTGCATCACTACCCGCTTATCGTACTTCAGAATCCCCGTCGAAATCCTTTCGTCCCCATGTGTAAAAATCAAAAGCAGAAAAAGCTTTTGGGACTTCTATTATATCCGACTTCACTGTAAAGTCAACAGGAAAATTTTAATCGGTTGATATTTTTTCAAGTATTCCGGTGATAAAGCCGTGCTTGCCTTTCAGGTATTTTTCACGGCCGATATCAATCGGCGCTTGAGCCGCAAGCCGAAGCTTTAAGGCTTCGTATTGTTTTGCATCTTCTGCGTTTGCGTTCATGTGGTCTCTGAAATTGATATAATCTTTCCATTCCCGGCTTTCGTAAATGACAACATGAATAAAATGTGTTTGCAGTTCTCCGCTTCCGTCATAATAACTGCCACAGGCAAAAAGAAGCTGATTCTCAAGGTCGGTTTCTCTGTGATAAAACCCGTATTGCAAAAGCTCTGCTTCGAAATCCATAACCTCGTCAAGTGAACGGACGCCGACCGCAATATCAATAATAGGCTTTGCCTGAATCGACTTGATTGACGTACTGCCGACGTGCTGAAGTTCGACGGCGGTATCACCGAGGATATTTTTCAGCGTTTCAATCGTTTTTGCCGCTTCCTCTTCCCACGCTTTTTCGTGCGGGTAAAGAGCGACCGTACCGCGTTTTAATCCAAGCATAAAATCCTCCGAAAACCATGTGCCCTGCGACTACCGTTTGTCTCTGATCGACCGTTCTATGTCACGCTTGGCGTCACGTTTTGCCATGTCCTCACGCTTGTCGTAGTTCTTTTTACCCTTGCAAAGCCCGATTTCAAGCTTGGCTCTGCCGTTTAAAAAGTAAATCGACAGCGGAATGAGCGTCAGACCCTGCTGTTTGGTCACGCCGTAGAGACGGTTGATTTCACGCTTGTGCATCAGAAGTCTTTTCACCCGCATCGGGTCACGGTTAAAGATGTTGCCCTGTTCATAAGGGCTGATGTGCATTCCTTTGACGAAAATTTCGCCGTCATCAATACTGCACCAGGCATCTTTCAGATTGACCCGTCCGGCACGGATCGACTTGACCTCGGTTCCGAAAAGCTCAATTCCGGCTTCGTAGGTTTCAAGAACAAAATAATCATGATAGGCTTTTTTGTTTTGCGCCACCCTTGGCAGGTCTTTGTTAGCAGGCATAAAATCACCCCTTTTCAAAATGATGCGTGCCTGACGGCACATGAAGCAGTGCAGAGCACTATGAAGCACGGCTATGCCGCATGAAGCGTGCCAAAGGCACATAGCGGTCGCACCCTGATACGGTTATGTCGGGAAACTTTTCCCTGCGGAATCGGTTTATCTGTAAAGGGAAATTTGAAAATTATAATAATAAAATCAACAGGCTGCCCGACACGGACAAGCCGCTTCTGCGGGTAAGGACTTTCCGTCAGCACAGAGGTAACCCGCGACCGCAACTATTCACTATTCACTATTCACTTTTCACTATTCATTATTCATTTAGGTGCGCAGCACCGCTATATCGTTCTTCTCCCCTCAAGTGCCTTTGTCAGCGTCACCTCGTCGGCGTATTCAAGCTCCGCTCCGACCGGTACACCGTAGGCAAGACGGCTTACCGTGATGCCCATCGGCTTCAGCAGTCTTGAAATGTACATGGCCGTCGCTTCGCCTTCAACGGTCGGGTTCGTCGCCATGATGACTTCTTTGACCTCGTCACCGCCGATTCTTGCAAGAAGCTCTTTTATTGTGATGTCCTCGGGACCGATTCCGTTCATCGGAGAGATGACCCCGTGTAAAACATGGTATGTTCCGTTGTATTCGTGCGTGCGCTCAAAAGCGATGACATCTCTCGGATCCTCGACCACACAGATAATGCTTTTGTCCCGGGAATCGCTTTTGCAGATCGGGCACTTTTCGTCCTCGGCGAGATTACAGCAGACCGAGCACCGCTTGATTTTTTCGTGCGCTTCCAAAATGATTTTTGAAAAGTTTTCCGCTTCCTGCTTCGTCATGTTCAGCACATGGAACGCAAGCCGCTGGGCACTTTTGTGCCCGATTCCGGGCATACGCTCAAACTGCTCGACAAGCTTCGAAAGCGTTACAACACTGTATCTTCCCATCAGAACGGAAGACCCATTCCGCCGAGAGCACCCTTGACGGCACCCATGGCCTGCTCCATAGCGTCCTCGGCCTTTTTCATCGCTTCGTTAGCGGCGGCGATGATGAGGTCGGAAAGCATCTCAACGTCCTCGGGGTCAACGACCTCGGGCTTAAGCTCAATGTTTCTGATTTCGTGTGCGCCGGTGACCGTTACGGTAACGGCTCCGCCGCCTGCACTTGCGGAAAATTCGGTTTGTTCGATTTCAGCCTGCTTGGCTTCCAGGTCAGCCTGCATCTGCTGAATCTGTTTCATCATGTTTTTCTGGCTGCCAGCCTGGGCACCCGGTATTCTTGCTTTCATGGTTTTAACTCCTTTTCTTTTATTCGGATTGGATATTCACGCCGAGTCCTTTTGCCTTTTCAAGAAAAGTGTCAAGAGGGTCGGTCTTTTTTTGTTCTTTCGGTTCGGCTTCGGCTTTCGGGGTGTAGATACCGAGCCGGTAGCTTCTGCCTGTTGTACGCAGAATCGCCTCTTTGACATCTCTTGCGTTTCTGCCCGTTTTGATAAAGTTCGGGAACGTCGGGTTTTCGCTTTTAATCAGGACAAAATCGTTTCTGATGTATGCCACAGAGCCGGTCAGAATCGCTTTGAGCGGCATATTGATACGGCTCAACTCCGAAAGCACCTGCGGCCATTCTTCGAGCATCACGTCAGAGCCGTCCGATGCGCTTTCAGCCGCATCCTCTTTTGTTTGCGGCTTTTCAGGCTCGGGCGGTGTCGGCTGTGCTTCCTGTTCCGGCGGTTCGAATCGATTTACAGTAGTTTCTTTCGGAACGTCTTTTATTTCAGACTTCGTCTCCTGCGGTCTGACAGCCTTTTCGGGTTCTTCTTGCTGCGTCTTCGGCGGCTCGCTGACTTTTATCGTCACACCGCTTTTGATTTTTGCTTCGAGGTCGGCAAGCCGTCTTAAGATACCGTTGCGGTCGTCGGAAAGCGACGGGTGCGCAAGCCGTATCACCGCTGTTTCCATTTCGACCCGGCGGTTGGCTCCTCTTTTGATTTCGGTCAATGTATTCTGAAGTAAGTCAATCGCAAAAAGCAAAGCCTCCAGCGTAAACGAAGCGCTTTGACTGCGGTACAAATCAAGCTCCGACTGTGTTCCGATTAAAACGCTTTCGGCGTTCTTGACGGTTTTGGTTATCATCAGATTCCTGAAATGATTGATCAGCTCCGAGCAAAGCCGTTCCATATCGAAACAGCCGTTATGAAGCTCATTGATGATCGAAAGGCAGGCGGCGGCGTCCTCTTTCTTCACGGCGTCTGCAAGGTCAAACAGATGCTGACGGCCCGTAAGCCCCGCAACCGAACAGACGGTTTCGGTCGTGATATGCTTTTCTCTCGAAACGCATTGGTCAAGAACGGAAAGAGCGTCTCTCATGCCGCCGTCGGCTATTTTCGCAATCAGCAAAGCGGCTTCTTCATCAAGTGTAAAGCCCTCTTCATCAGCGATAAACTGCATACGGCTGACCATGCTTTCGCTGTCGACCCGCTTAAAGTCAAACCGTTGACAGCGGGAAAGAATCGTCGCCGGAATTTTATGAACCTCGGTCGTTGCGAGGATAAATTTGACATGCGCCGGCGGCTCTTCGAGCGTTTTCAGAAGAGCGTTGAACGCTCCGATGGAAAGCATATGAACCTCGTCGATGATATACACTCTGTATTTGCAGCTTGCCGGAGCAAAAGCGGATTCGTCTCTGATATCCCGGATATTGTCAACGCCGTTATTACTGGCGGCGTCGATTTCAACAACGTCAAGAATTGCGCCCGACTCAATTCCCTTACAGATTTCACATTCACCGCAGGGATTGCCGTTCACCGGGTGCAGGCAGTTGACCGCCTTGGCAAGAATTTTTGCACAGGTGGTTTTCCCCGTGCCTCTCGAGCCGGTGAAAAGGTAGGCGTGCGAAAGCTTGCCGGTTTCGACCTCGTTCGAGAGCGTAGAGGTAATATGAGACTGACCGACGACGTCCGAAAAGACCTTCGGTCGGTATTTACGGTATAAAACCTGGTACATTTTCACACCCCCGGAAAATTAAAATGATATATGCCTACGGCATATGATGAATGATATACGCCTACGGCGTATGATATGTGCCAAGGGCACATGAAGGTCGCGGGTTACCTCTGTGCCGACGGGAAGTCTCTTCCCGCAGAAGCGGCTTGTCCGTGTCGGGAAGTCTGTCGATTATAAGTGACGGAAAGTTTGGCGGCTTCGGGTCAGCTTCTTCCGACGGTCGGACGGCAGCTGACAAAACCTGCGGTTTTGTTTTTGCCGTTTCTGCGAAACGGCAAATGTGCGGCTTCGCCGCACACAGCCGCCTTGGTGACCCCTCTGTCGCTCTGCGACATCTCCCCTTTCAGGGGAGAATCATTTTATATCGAACTTAATGAAATATTTTTCCCCCCTGGAAGGTTATTCCCCTGTTAGGGGAAATGTCTGTAATAGCAGACAAAGGGGGTGCCCGTTTCCGGAGGAAAAGATGTCGGCTTTGCTGACAGAGGGATTCCTCAGCCGACCGTCAGCCCGAGCCTATCCGTCTTTTTTCTTAGATATAGAAGTTTGTCTTGCTTTGGGCAGCCGCGTGGGGCTGCCCCTATGCGATTCACGGCTCGGACTGTCGGGTAAAAAACAAGCACCATGCACCCCGGCATCGGAGTCGCCTTGCGACCGCCATGCGACAAAAACAAAAACAGCCACGACATCTTTACTCGGTCACACGACGGCAGGCGCTGACTGTGTCGCACAGACATTCCGCTTAATGCTGCTCGGTCTCCCGCCTGACATGGTTCACGGCGCCCTGTCGCACAGGACCCACCGCCGCATGACCCAATAAAAATATCATGCCTGTTTTAAGCACGCCAACTGCGCTTATCACAGTTGCCCGATTATTATAATATAAATCTCTCTTAAAATCAAGTACTTTACCGAAGATAAAACGGCGGCACGGATTTTTTGTAGCTTTTTTAACATTTTCTTTCGCCTTTATTCGGTACTATTGCCGTTGAAAACGAAAAAATATTCCTGTATAATTATTATGTATATGTCTGAATAAATTTATAACAAAGGAGAATAACGGCTCTTGCCGTTTTCAAAATGATGAAATTCCATATTATCCCTAAGCCGCAAAGCTTTACGGTTTCCGGAGGTGAAGCGGTTTTTGCGCTTGACGATATGCTCAATTTTCAGGTCGGTATCGGCTGTAAAAATGCGGCAAAAGACCTTTCCGACTTTATTTCCAAAGTTTTCGGCTTTGATCCGATGGGTTCGGGCAGCGAAACCGTTTCTTTTGAGCTTGACCGCACCGGAAAAGATGAAAGCTACCGCCTTTCTGTCAGCGAACACCAAATACAGATTAAAGCGCACGATGAAGCCGGAGCGTTTTACGCCGTTCAGACGCTCAAACAACTCCTTTTGCAGTCAAAGGGTACGCTCCCTGCGTTGCAAATTGACGACTATCCGGTCTGCTCTTACCGGGGGTTTATGCTCGACGTCAGCCGGTATTTTTTCACCGTCGAAGCCGTCAAGCTGTTTCTTGATGCGATGGCGCTTCACAAGCTGAACGTTTTTCATTGGCACCTGACGGACGATCAGGGCTGGCGGGTTGAAATTTACAGTAAGCTCCTTTTAGCGCAGATCGGCTCACAAAGAGCGTACACAAACTTCGGAAAAACACCGCACGGCGGCTTTTATTCGAAAGCGGATATTGAAGAGATTGTCCGCTATGCGCACGAGCGGTATATCAAGGTCATTCCCGAAATCGACTCGCCCGGTCACGTCGTTTCGGCGATAGCGGCTTATCCGTCGCTTTCGTGCTTCAACCGTCAATTAGACGTTTCGACCCATTCGGGTATCAAGAACGACGTTCTTTGCGTCGGAAAGGAAAGCACGTTTTCATTCATGTTTGACGTGCTCGATGAAATCTGCGAAATGTTCCCGGACAAAATCGTCCATTTAGGCGGTGACGAGGTACCGACGAAGCGGTGGAAGCTTTGTCCCGACTGTCAGAGAAGAATGGAAGAATTGGGACTTACAGACGAAAAAGGACTTCACGCTTACTATATCAACCGGCTTGCTTCTCATCTTACCGAAAAGGGCGTTCAGCCTGTGATGTGGTACGACGAAAGCTCTGATAACCGCTATAACAGCGATATCATCTTTCAGTATTGGGGACAAAAAGACGTTCCCGACGGACTGACAAGCGAAGCGAACGGCGAACGCAAAGTCATTTCTTCCCGTTCGGACGCTTTTTATCTTGACCTGCCCTACGGAAAAATCAATTTAAAACAAACCTACGAAAACGACGCTTTTGTGGACGGATTCGAAAAATCGGACAACCTTTTGGGCGCCGAAGCGTGCCTGTGGACGGAATATGTGCCGTCCATGGCGAAAGCCGGCTACTGTACGTTCCCGAGGCTCGGTGCATTTTCGGAAAACGTCTGGACAGAGAAGAAAAACCGGGATTTCAAGGAATTTCTCGCCGGTCTGAAAGCGTATGAAAGACTTCTTGATACCTTACCGTTCGATTACGCATCAAAAAAGCAGGCGATGCCGTGGCCGCTTAGAAAATACGGCTATCTGCTCTGGTTCGAACGGCGAAAGCTTCACTGGCAGGGGCTTCACAATCTGATTGACGACCGAAAAGTCGAAAAAGAAGCTGAAAACCGAATATAAATATAAGAGATATATAAGGAAAAACGGAGGTACTATCATGGTGAACATTATCCCGATGCCGAAAAGAATCGTTGAAGCCAACGACTATTTTTCTTTCGATAAAAGCAAGGCAACCTGTTTTATCAGTCCTGAGCTTTTACCGATTAACGAGATGCTCGAAGAAGTCATGCACTGTCATTTCGACGAAGACAAAAACAACGCCTGCGTCAGCTTTCTTTATGATCCCGACGAGGCTAAAGAAAGCTATTCGCTTATTATCGACAAAAGCGGTGCAAGGGTTTTTGCCTCCTGCTACACGGGCGCCTTTTACGGACTTCAAACGCTTCGTCAGCTTTTCGCATCCGACATAGAGAGCAAAAAAGTACTCACTTCAACCTTCGTAAAAATCACAAATGACTCACCCCGATTCGGCTGGAGAGGGCTTCAGCTTGACGAAAGCCGTCACTTCTTCGGAAAGGAAACCGTCAAAAAGCTTCTTGACTTCATGGCGATGTACAAACTGAATGTTTTCCATTGGCACCTGACAGACGATCAGGGCTGGCGGATCGAAATCAAAAAATATCCGCTTCTTACCGAAATCGGAAGCAAGAGAGTCGGCACCCAGCTGAAAAGCTGGAAATGCTCCGAGGTTGACCCGGCGCCGGTCGAAGGCTACTATACCCACGAGGATATCAAAGAAATCGTCGCTTATGCCAAAGAGCGCTGTATTGACATTATCCCCGAAATCGATTTTCCGGCTCACTGTGCCGCCGCTCTTGCCGCCTACAATCAGCTCGCCTGCCGTGAGATCCCGTGTGAAGTTCCGGGCTACTTCGGCGGACTCATTCCCGAATCAAAAGGCATCAAAAATTGGAACAGACCGCTTTGTCTCGGCAAGGATTCGGTTTACGACTTTGTTTACGGTGTGCTTGACGAGGTCGCTGAGCTTTTCCCGTTCCGATATTTCCACGTTGGCGGAGACGAGGCACCGAGAGAGGAATGGAAAAAGTGCCCCTCCTGTCAGGCGAAAATAAAAAAAGAGGGACTCGAGGACGAAACCGCTCTTCAGGGCTACTTTACCAACTGCATAAACGAGCATCTCAAGTCAATCGGAAAGACGCTTGTCGGCTGGAACGAGGTGCTTGCCGCAAAGCTTATTGACCGAGATGTTGTCGCTCAGTACTGGACGCCCGGCAAGGACAAAAATGTCACCGAACATCTGAAAAAAGGCGGCAAGGTCGTTCTGAGCTGTCACAAGGCTTTTTATTTCGATATGAAGTATTCATATGCGTCGGTCAAAAACGCCTACACCTTTGACCCGACGAAAAACAACGTTCCGAAAGAGTGTCTCGGGAGCGTACTCGGCTTAGAGGGTGAAAACTGGACCGAATGGACCGACAGCGAGGAGCAGCTTTTCTTCAAGCTGTCGCTTCGCTCGCTCGCCCTTTCCGAATGTGCCTGGACGGACGAAAAAGTTAAAAATTACAAGGACTTCCTTTCAAGACTTCAGGCGCACAAGGATCTTCTCCGGGCGAACGGCATCTATTACGGTGCGGACGAAGTCACTTTCGGCAAAAACGCACTCAAGCGGGCTTTGCTTGCGAACAAAGCCGGAACATCGTCCGGTGATTATGACTGTGAGTACCGCATGAGCAAAACGGTCGAACCGTGAATTTAGATAATAGAGAATAGTTGTGGTCGCAGGGCACTTTGTGCCAGCGGAAAACCACTGTCCGCAGAAGCGGCTTTTCGCAGCGGAAATCTGTCGATTACAATTGATTGGAAGGCAGGCAGATTCAGGGGAAGATGCGGGTAAATTTTAGTTTACCTGTTTAATGGTTAGTTTGTACTTTTTGGGATTAGCTTCTTCTGTATCTTTACCTTGTGCTCATGCCGCACGGGCACTTACTTTCTTTCAGTTACGAAAGAAAGTAAGCAAAGAAGCGCTCTTTCGTAGCAGGACAACACTAAGTGTGGTCGCACTGTTGTGTGGAGGGTGGTTTGTTCTCTCTTGTGTTTGCTGTTAAAATTGATTTGCTTTTTTGTTCGCTGACTTCGGGTTGGCAGGTCTAAATATTTTTGCATGAAACTTTAAGTCTTACAAACTAAAAAAACAGAACCAAGTATATTTTTCACTTGCCGACTACAAGCAAGCTTATTGAATAGCTCAGGCTATCCGTTACCACGTCAGGCACGAAAGAGAACAGACTGTCTGTTATAGCAAAGGTGCGATTAACACTTAGTGTTTTCCTGCTTTTGAGCGCTGTGCCTGACCCGTTTGGACACTGCCGACAGCACTGACTGACTAAAGCGGTTTCGACCCGCAGTTTTTTCTTCGCCCCTTAAGGGCGAGAAAAAACTCGGCTGAGAAACTGCGTACTTAAGAGCGCTTCTTTGCTTACTTTCTTTCGTGATTGAAAGAAAGTAAGTGCCCGTGCGGCATGAGCACAAGGTAAAAAAGTAGAACAGGTTAAAGCAGAGAAGTACAGACTAACCTGTTAGACAGCTAACTTAAAAATAGCCGGGTACTGACGGGTAGCGAGGAACCCCTCAGTCACTTCGTGACAGCTCCCTCACCAGGGAGCCGATTATCATCGACCTCAAAAAAGGCAATATAGCCTCCCTCGTGAGGGAGGTGGCGGCGTCAGCCGTCGGAGGGAGTAAGCTAAGCTGAATTTTACCGAGTACTAACGGTTAGCGGGTAATCCCCTCAGTCAGCAAAGCTGACAGCTCCCCCAAAGGTGGAGCCGAATTTTACCACGACAAACTAAAATTTACTGCTCAACTTACGGCTCGAACTGTCAGCTTTCAATCAAGCACAGTGAAACCCGACATTGGAGTCGCCATGCGACCAAACTAAAATTTAATCCTGCAAAGCCGAAAGCCGGGTATCCGCTTTCGGCTCGCTTAAACCAAAGGGAAGAAACATCTAAAAAGCAGGTTTGCTCTTTCAGAAACTCTGCTTGCGGCTTCTTCCCGCTTCGAAATTTCTTCCAAAGGGAACAGGCGGCTCCCGGGCGGGAAGCCCCTTTTCGGGGCTTCCCGCTGCGCCGTCACGGACGGCGCAAATCAAAGCCTTAAGCTTTGATTCCGGGAGCCGCCGAAGCTGACCGTTTTATCCCGCTTTCCCGAGACCGCAAAGCCTCACCCGACAACGCCGGAGGTTTGTACCCCGAAAAAATTTTACAGTTAATGTCCGATTTTTATAATAGAATGCGTATACATATATGCAGCGCTGAAAAGAGGTGAGCCGATGACGGACGAAGAATTGATTGAGTTAATAAAAGAAAGCCCGTCCAAGGGGTTGGAAAAGACAATTGAACTGTATTCCGCTTTGGTTTTCCGTATCGTGTCGGCCACCCTTGTTCCGGCCGGAACGAACGAGGATGCACAGGAATGTGCTTCCGATGTTTTCATTCTGTTTTACCGTAACATCGAAAGCCTTGACCTGAATAAAGGCACCGTCAAAGGCTATCTTGCCGTTGCGGCAAAGCATCATGCCATTTCCGTTTTGCGAAAGCTGAAAGCCCGAAGCAACGGTAATATTATAAGCCTTGACGAAAATGAGAATTTGTTTTCGGTAAGCGAAGACATCGAAAAGAACGAACGAAGCCGGATCGTCAAACAGGCAATCGAGGCGTTAGGCGAACCGGATTCGACAATCGTTGTGCGGCGTTATCTTTTCGGTGAAACCGCTAAGGAGATTGCAAAAGACCTGAAAATGACCCACGAAGCGGTGATGAAGCGGTCTTCACGGGCAAAAAAGAAGCTGAAAGAACTGCTGGGAGGTGTTCTGTGTGGCTAAAATCAATCCGTTCGCTGAATTAAATGCGGAAGATATGAGTGTGCTTGTTGAAAAATACGACGGTAAAATCGACCCGAAACAGCTTGAAGCAATAAAGGAAAAAACCTTCTGTAAGGCCGGCCTTGAAAGAAAGAAGAGCTTTTCTTCGATCAAAGTCATCCGTATTGCAATCGCAGCGGCCGCTGTGTTTGTTGTTGTCCTTTCGGCGGTTATCACGCTTTCCGTAATCCGTAATAAGCCGAAGACAGCTGCCCCCACGACCGTCGTCCCGTCATCGTCTGTTTCCGACACGAACCCTTTGATTACGGCGATTTCAAAAGGTGACGACAAGCTTATCGGTTCTCTTCTCGAAAACAGCGTTTTTGTCAACGAAGACGTCTTGAATTATGCGATGAAATACCGGAATCTGCTTTCCTATCGCAGTATCAGCAATATCACAAAAGCGGTAAAAGAAAAGTTCGGTATGACGGGGCTTGACCCGCTTGTGGAAAATGCGGTTTTAGGCAATTCCGCCGAGGTTGTAAGGCTTCTCCAAAGCAAAGAAAGTCTCGGAAGTTTAAACGATAAAATTGCCTATTTCTTTTCGGCGGCGTTTTGTTCCGGCGACACGCTACGGCTCTTCAACGAAAAAGGAATAGAGATCGGAACAACCGACACCAACGGAGACACCATTTATGAAATTGCAAAAAAGTACGGGAATACAGAAAATCAAAAGTATGCCCTCAATATGGGTATGCAGAACTAAAAAGGAGTGATTTTTATGGCAGCAACAACCATACCGGCCATGTTTCTTTTCGGCTGGATACAAATTCTCTATTATTTTCTGAAATTCACAAAGGGCGACGAATATGCATCTGAAGTCACATCAAAGCTTTATGACAAGGCAGGCGATGCATTCGCTGCGATAATGGACTCGGTTTTCAATCAGTGAGCAGGAGGAAGGAACATGAAAAAAGTAATTCTTTTTGCCATAACAGCCGTATTGGCTTCGGCGATTCTCATTACCGCCGGAACAGGTGCTTATGCCGATTATCAAAAACAGCCGGAGCCGAAAACCGGGCCGTGCGTCGAAAAAACCTATTTTTCTTTTTACTGCAACACGCTTGACAAGGGTGCGGCGGCCGTTTGCCTCGGCAATCGGTTTACGGCCTTTGCCGACTGCGAAGAAAACATCAGTCTTTGCTCGGTGGATGAACAGGATAACCGCACCGTGCTGTATGAAATACCGAAAGAAAATGTCAAGGTCTGGTTTGCCGGCGAAACAAAGCGCAAAACCGAGCTTGACCCGAGAATCACGTCGCTTTTCGGCGGGCTTTCCGGATTGGGAATCGTCGTAGACAGCGAGAAAACGAATCTCCTGATCCGGCTTGACAATCAGCCGGTCGAAAAAGACGCACGCTATTTCCTTTACATTCCCGAGGATTATTTCATTGACGAAAACGGAAATACCAACGCCGGCGGTTATATTGCCGTCACCTTCGGTCAGGAAAGCTTCGCAAAGGATTCTTTATACGACATTTTCAGCCTGCTTGATTCTTCTTATAAGGAATCTCTGAATCAATCACAGCATACGCTTTGACGCACAGTTTACTTGCTTTCTGAGGCTCGGAAAGCAAGTACGGCATAACCGGGCGTAAAGAGAAAACCGGCGGGCGCACAAAAGGAAAGTGATCCGGAACAATGTCAAAAATTTATGAAAATTAACCGATTCTTATTGACAAAAACTGTAAAATTATGTATGTTATAATATAACCGTATGAAAGACTGTTGCAGTAGGCTTCTAAATCATGGTGATACGTCTTTCGGTTGAAATCATTTTGCATGAACGTTGTTTTTGCAATCAAGGAGCGATTATAAAGCATGAAAAAAGAAGTCAAGGCAGTCATTGCCGTTGTTCTTGCCGTCTGGTTTTTCCTGATGGGATTCGAAATTGGCGGATACCGTGAAAAGAAAAAGATAATCAGTGAAACAACTGCAGCAATTCCCGTTCTCAACACGCCGACAACCACAGCTGCCCCGACAACAGTGGCAGAGCTTGCAACATCGGCGGCGCAGACGACTGTTTCCGAACAGACACCAGCACAGGACAACACCACCGGCAACAACACAACCAAGGGCGCTTCCGACGAAACAACCAAGGCGGCCGATACGGATCCTGCGACACTTTCCAAGACGCAGATCGTTGAAAAAGTCGCCGCCGCTCTGAATGCCGTAAAAGCGGAACAGAATATGAAGGCAGTCAAAAAGGAAATTGTCTCCATCAAAGTTACCGATTGCAGCGTTGAACGTGCGATCTCTATGATCAATAATATCATCAATCGGTTTGCCGGAGAAGAGACTATAACCTATCAGTTCACCGGCGGGCAGGCTGTCGGTATCGACGCTGAGGGCAAAGAAGCAGATGACGGGGTAACGGTCACACCAAATGACGTCATTCCGCCGAAAACCAAGGCCTTTAGTCTTCCCGATACCGGCGTAAAGAATGCAACGGCGGCGAAAGAGGGAGAAAACATGGTCTATACGATTGAGCTCAATCCCGAGGACACCGCATATGATTCCCCCGTCCCGCAGTATCATTCAAACGCATACGGATATCTCGACCTTACTTCCCTTGATCTTCCGGGCGTAACCATTACAAGCGCAAGCATGCATTATCCGAACACGGTCATCACGGCAACCGTCAACAAGGACGGAAAGCTCGTCAAGATTCATTACCTTATGCCTATGACCGGCGAGGGCGCCGCAAAGATTACCGTTTTTAGCGGAGACGCCTCTTTCGAAGGCTCCGACGACGAAACATGGGAATTCAGCTATTAAGATTTGCATAAAAAGGTTCTGCACAGCGTCCGGACGCTGTGCAGATTTTTTATAAAATTGTGTCAATCCGTTTTTGCTTGCTTTTCCGATTATGAATGCTCGTATCAGAGATCTAAGCTTTCTCTGCGACAAATAACCGACCGATAGCAGGGCGTTCCCTGTGCCCGCACTTCTTCCCTATTCCCTCTTACCTCTTACTTCCCAAAAATCCCGTCCGAAGTCAGGAAGAGGAAAAAGTGAAGAGTGAAGAGGTAATAAGTAAAAATCCCGTCCACTAAATGTGAACGGGATTTTTGGTGACCCGGACGAGAATCGAACTCGTGTTACCGCCGTGAAAGGGCGGTGTCTTAACCGCTTGACCACCGGGCCAAATAAATATATATATAAAAGAGACGGAAAGGACGGTTCCATTATTACGTCCGCCGGAGCTCTTTATTTTTAAAATGGTAGCGGCAGTGGGATTCGAACCTACGACACTCCGGGTATGAACCGAATGCTCTAGCCAACTGAGCTATACCGCCACATCTTGCGTCTGACGCTTGTCTATTATAGTATAAGCTTTAATAATTGTCAATACCTTTTCAATTATTTTTTTATCTGTTTTTCGTCAGTGTATTTTCAAGTAAATCATGATTCCGCTTTCAGCTTTCCGATATCGGATTCCGCTTCAACCTTGCGGAATACACCGCCGTCAAACAGCTTTGAAATCGCCTGTGTATAGTTTACGATGTCCATCGCCGAAATATCGGTATCGACATAATTAACCACCGCTTCATAGCTTTGCGAGGTGATTTTGTTTCCCTTCTCGTCCGCAATCAGTCTTTCGGTAATTTCCGCTATGATATCGGTAATCGGTATTGTATCGGAGGAAAGAGTCTGACACAGATACACCACATACCGAAGCATGGCATCCGGCGCAAAAGAATTTTCGCCCTCGTCAATGATATAGTTGATCCCGTTATACTCATGATTGATTTTTTCGGCAATGTTGATTTCAAATTCACCGATTTCTTTCATCAGATCAGCAAAATCCGCTTCGTCAAGACAAGCGAACCGGTCAATTTCAAGCCCGGCATATTCTTCGACCGCCAACAGAAGCTCTTGTATGCCGCCGTTTTCGATGTGCTCTTTCATTGTTCCCGAAAAATCATTCACCTGCTGTAATGTGCTGACGGGAATATAGGAAATTTTGATTTGTTCGCTCTCCGAATCAATGTTGACAACGCTGAGCAGTTCAAGCCCGCTGTTTCCGTCTTCGGTAAACGCAAGCAGAATATTCGCATCAAGCGCAAGCTCCTCTTCGCTGACCATCGCCCCGGATATCGAATCAGACGCACCTGCCAGAACAGCTGCGGCCTCGGCAGAGGGCTCGGCAGAAAAGCCGTCATTTCTTTCCGATATAACCGTCACAGCCGACACGGCGACAAGAACGACCAGAACGACACAGAAAGCGGCAATGACGAATCTGATGTCGATTTTCTTTGTTCTCATCTGTTTTTTTCTTTCGGCTTTCGGGTCGGCTTTCTTGTGTTTTATTCCGAAAATTTTATTGATTTTATCAAGAGGCAGTGGTTTCATTTTCTCACCGGCTTTTTCAGTTGATTCAAAATACGGTTGATTTTATCACATTTTTGCTTTCAAGTCAAATCGGCCGGCCTAAGACGATAATAAAATGCGGTATCCGCAAAAAGACACCGCATTGTTTTCTCTTTTACCCGTTCAGATAATCGGCGTAAAACTCTTTTTTATAGGCTTCAACGTCGTCCCTCGTTCCCTTGAAAACGCCCGGCGTTTCCATTTTCAGCGAAACAATGGCGGTTGCATTCAGAAGGGACTCCGGCACGCTTTTTTGAAGCCGCTCGGTAATATAGGCGGCAAAGGTGGTGTCACCCCGTCCCGTTCTTCCGCTTAAGTTCCTCGCCCGGATCGGGCAGGTATAAGCGTTCTCTCCGTCATAGGCAAGCACTTCTGTGTTATGTGTGATCAAAATCTCCTTGGCTCCCCATGAGTGAAGCATTTTCGCCGCTTCAAGCCGATCGGTAAGACCCGTCATGATTTCCGCTTCGGCGGCGTCGGTCTTAAGGAAATCGATATAGGGAAGCATTTCCTTCTTGTCCGCCCAATCTTCAAAGTACATCGAACCGTCCTTGCGGTCGACGTGGCGAAGACAGGTCTGAACATCAACGGCAACCTTACCGAGTTTTGCACATTTTTTAATCAGCTCGTTCGGGAAGTCGCCGTAAACAAGGCCGGCAAAATGATAGATATCGCCTGTGATTCCGAGCTTATCAATATCGTCGCACAAGAACGGATCACCGACCGAAAGGCAGGCCGAAAGCCGTCTTTCCTTGTCGGGAGTGAAATACTTGTTTCGCATCGTTGTCGAGTTTTCGGACTTGATTACATAGATATCCTCCGGGTCAAGCGTAAACTGTGAAAGGCGGTCAAAATCCTTTTCGGCAAGTCTTGTCACCGCCGCCACCTTATGGCCGAGCGCCGCCGCCGAAGCAGACGAAAACAGCACCGCACCGCCGCAGATGGTCATGGCATGGTCTTCATGGTCAATGTTGTTGTCCTCGCTGATATGTCCGATAATCACCGATTCGTAGTGTTTCATTTTTATCTCCATTCCTTTCTCAATACGCAAAAGAGCGATAAAATAAATTACAGGCAATCTCTAAAAACTCAAGGCGTTCGGCATAGTGCACAAATGATGTCGGATTTTAGGCAAAATGAAGCAGACATACTCTGTGTATTTCAAGGATTTGGGGCGACAAAGACGGCATTAGTTGGGCATTATGACGAATGCCGGGATGTTTTTAGAGGTTGCCTACAATCAATTTTGCCGCAGGCAAAATTCACCGCACCTTTTCACTCTTCGCCCTTACTTCTTACTTTAAGTTTGAATTGATTCAAACTTTCTTCCTCCGTGTTTAGATACTGTATGTCTTGCCTTCCTGAACGGAAATCAGGTTGGCGGTTCCCTCAAAGTCCTTTTCCGGGTCATATCCGGTCGACTGATGGGTCGCCATGATGACCGTGTCCGGGTGACGGGCGGCAAAAGCCTTTGCCTGATCGATCGTCATGTGCGGGCCTTTAAAGTCCGGCTGTCTTGCGCAGTCAAGCAGAACATAATCACCGTCGCAAAGCAGTTTTTCCACGTTTTCACAGTCAAGCGTGTCCCCCGAATAGCAAAGTGTTTTTCCGTTCTTCTGACGAATGGTAACGCCGAAGCAAGGCACCGGGTGGTTCACGTCGCAGAAAGTCAGCGTCAAGCCGCAGACCTCAACAACACTGTCGGTGTCAATGTTCACGACCTCAATCAGCGGATGGGTAAACAGCAAGCGGTACCATTCGCTGTCCTCGTATCTTGCAAACACCGTGACCTTATGGTCGAGATCCTCAAGCAAATACCGGAACACGAGAAAATCGCTCGTATGGTCGTAATGAAGATGCGAAAAATAAATATAATTGACCTTTTTCATGTCGACCGCCGCCATCAGCCTTGAAAGCGTTCCGGCGCCCATATCCATCACCAGATATTCTCCGTTGTTTTCCACAAGATAGCAGCTTGCCGCACCGACCCCTGCCTTTCCGTAGGGGCCGTATTTTCCGATTACCGTAACGTTCATTTTGATTTCATCCTCATTCTTTCGTCTATGTGCAGGCACTTACGCAAGAAGCGCTCTGTACTCTGTTTCTTTTTCCGGAATAACGTTGCCTTTTGCAAGATTCAGCCGGAGAATTGACTTGCTTTTCATCAGATCATGCGTCATAAAGTCACCGGCAATAATGTTGGCGCTTTCAAGATAAAACGCATTATCTTCAATCTGCTTCATCAATCCCGGGAAATATTTTCTCATATCAAGATCAAGCTTTCTCGGCGTTGTTACACCGACCTCGGTGCCGAGATTCGGGGTTTGCTGCGTCTGGAACCAGTAAAGGCCGTCGGTCTGCTCCTTATCGAAAAATTCAAGCGCAACCTTGGCGTAGTTTTCCGCTTTCATACCGTTGAGCTTTTTATCCCAGGGGAAAATCTGGTCACAGCTTCGGCTGTATCGGTAATCCTCGTTTTCGTTGATCAGAATATATCGCTTTCCCGCTTTCCGGATATCGCCGATTGTCACGTCGCTGATTTTTTCGAAGTCATGATAAGCATATTTTTCCGGTTCAAGATATTTTTCGAGTAAAGCATCAACCTGCTTCGGATCCGCACTGTACCGGAGCGTGATCGGACCGAAGTTTTGCGGATAATACTCCCGGATATCGAGGAAAAGAATCTCCGACGGATTTTCGTCAAGCGCACGCCGGATATCCTTAAGTGCGTTTTCAAACAAATCACCCTTGGTGATACCATGGTCAAGGACGATCCTGCCCTTTCTGTCCGTGTCAAGCCGCAGGCAGAACTGACGGATTCCGTAGAGGATCTGAACATACAGATTATCGTCCTGACAGCACGCCATGGCACCCATTCCGTAACTGCCCGCATTGTGGGAGCCGGGAATCACAAGCTTCGTCATTTTCACGTCGTCTTTTATATACGACATCCAATTTGAATAAATCATGGTAAGCCTCTTTTCTTTTCGGTTTTCTTCGTATCGCTGTCATTATAATACGCCGAAATTTCTGTGTCAACAAGAAAATAAATAACAGGAAACAAGCAGATAACTTTATCATGGAAGCTCTGATTCAATCTGCAAGGTAGCTGTGCATCAAAGCCTGTGCTGTGATTTATTCAGAGGTTCCTTAGAACCCATCGTTATTCTCCTTTGTTGAACGACCCGATTTCAATCAGATTCCCCTCCGGGTCGGCGATATAACAGGTTCTTTGTCCCCACGGACAGGTCGTCGGCGGCATAACCGGCTTTGCACCGTTTTTGACCGCTTTTTCAAATGCTTCGTCAACGTCTTTGAAGCTTTCGACACTGAGCGCCGTTTCAAAATGTCCGCAAAGCCCGTGGGCATAACTGAAAGAATGACCGGTCAGTTTTTCAAAATCCGTTCTTGCGTAAAGCAAAAACAGCGTTCCGTCTTTTTCAAGATAAACATTTGTTGTATTCTCATCTTCTTTGATTTCAAAACTGAGCACATCACGGTAAAACCGTACCATTGTCGGCATATCCTTTGCCATAATTCCGAATCCGTCAAGCTTCATTTTTATTTTCCTCCTGCTGTTTTTTTAATCATATCATGAAGCCGAAGCGTAAATCAAGACAGAGATTTGCACAAAGGAAAAGCCGCCTTTCCGGCGGCATGAAAATTGTTGTATATCTTTATGCTTCACCTTGTCAGAACACCGCCGTCCGCATAAAGCAGCAGCAGAATATCGACCTCTTCCCCGGTTACGGCGTCAACGTAGATCAGAACCTCCTGATTCTTTTTGTCCTTGCAGTGAAGCTCATAGCAGAGCCTCTCTCCGCCGTATTTTGTCGGGATCATCGCTTTTTTGCTGTTTAACAGCGTCAGCGTTTGAGTCAGCTGTTCTCTCGCTTGCTTCTCGCTGATTTTCGGCTCGCCGACTGTGCGGTAACAGTGGTTCATCAGATATCCCCTTGCGTCAACGGCAGCAATTTCACCCTTGTCAAGCGTGACGCTGACCTTGATCAGATCGGAATAATACGTAATGCCGTCGGCTGTGTAAGCCATGTTCACCGTACACACGCCGTCGTAGGTCGAATAATAGCTTTCTTTCATGCTTGTATAGCCGATTTTGTCAAGATAGGCTTTCGCCCTTTTGACGGCTTCTTTTTCGTTGATGGAGACGATGCCCGAATAATCGGGGTTTGTGATATAGCCGAGATAGCCGCCCTTTTTCGTCACGGCAACCGTTTTTCCGCTTTTTGAAAAGCAATACATCGCTATTTTTCCGTTTTCGTCGCTTTCCCTTTTCAGTTCAGTGGGCTTTGCACCGATATAGTCGGCGGCCTTTTTTCTTGCTTCCGAAAAGGTTATGACGCTTTCGTTTTTCAGCATTTCGGCGTCTCTTTCGAGCACACTGTCGGCAAACGGACCGTCATAAATCAGCGTCGGATAATCGGCAAGCGACTGTTCGGCGTCGTTGACCGAGTCAACATAATAGGCACTGTCTGCGTCCTCGTTTGACGAAATCAGCTTTGACGCTTTTTCAAGCGAAACCGTCCCGTCGTAACAGCCGTCCCGGACCGTGCCTAAGCCCTCACTTAAAGAACGGGAATACTCATAAAGCTTGTTAAGCGACTCCCGTTCGGTTTGGCCGACAGGTTTGTTTTCTTCGGCATTTTTATTGACCGAAGCGGTAAAATCGCCGACTTGCGACAAAAACTTAAAGATTCCGTCTGTTACCATGTCCTCGTTCGTAAGCTGACCGAGACTCACCTTGGCGCAGGAAGCACTGCGGTTGAGCTGTTCGCAGATTTCGGCAAGCATCGGCCCCGAGGAAGAGTAAAGTCCTTTTTGCAAAGAGACCGTTATGCTGTCGAGGTTTTCGCAAAGCTCGCTCATCGCCCGTTGGGAAGAAGCGAGCATCAGCGTCCGGTATCGGTTCGCTTTGACGGCGTTTACAATAGCGCATACGCCGAACAAAAGGGTCGCCGCCGTCAGGAACGATATGATTTTGATATATTTTCTTCGTTTTGCGGTTTCCATTTTTTAAAATCCTCCTTGAACCCCGGTGAGGTTTAATGTTGCGTTAAAAATCATCTCGTACTATATTTTTGACAGCAAATATGAAAATAATCCCGAAGCCGAAAAAATTTCTCTCAAGACGATTTTGTGAACAAATTCCGGCTTTTTTGGAAGAGATTAACGAAAATTTTAAAAATTTCCTGCGAGATTTTTTTGTTCTGTCGTTGCATATATATAGTTTTTATTGTATAATAGTTAGGATTATTGTGAGGAGGTGTGCCCTATAGAAGCGTATCTGGATAACAGCGCAACGACCCGTGTCTGTTCCGAAGCGATTGATGGTATGCTCGACTGTTTAAAAAGCAACTGGGGCAATCCGTCCTCTCTTCACGAAAAAGGCATACAAGCCGAAGACCTGCTCGAAAGAGCAAGAAAGACCGTTGCCGGAGCAATCGGCTGTGAGCCGTCGGAAATTGTCTTTACAAGCGGCGGCACACAAAGCAACAATATCGCCGTTTTCGGTGCCGTTGAAGCGGCAAAACGCAAGGGAAACAAAATCATTACAAGCTCTGTCGAGCACCCGAGCGTGATGAAAGCGTTCGACCGGCTCGAAAGCGAGGGATACAAGGTCGTAAGACTCCGGGTTGACCGCTTCGGTCGGGTTGACCTTGAACAGCTTAAAAATGAGCTTGACGAAAAAACCGTCCTCGTTTCGGTGATGGCGGTCAATAATGAACTCGGCACAATTGAGCCGATAAGGGAGATTTCCGCCCTCATCAAAAAAAGCAGCTGTCCGGCGCTGTTTCACGTCGACGCCGTTCAGGCTTTCGGCAAGATTCCGCTTTCCGTCCGCTCGTTAGGTGTTGACTTAATGAGTATCAGCTCCCATAAAATCCACGGGCCGAAAGGCGCCGGCGCTCTGTATGTGAAAAAAGGCGTTCGACTCGTTTCGCCCGTTGTCGGCGGCGGACAGGAAAGAGATCTGCGTCCGGGTACGGAGCCGATGCCGGCTATTGCAGGCTTTGCCGGTGCGGTCAGCGCACTTACCGTACAAAAAAGCCTTGAAAAAATAACAGCCTTACGGAATCAGACTGTCGAAAAGCTTAAAAATATGGACGGTGTTGTACTCAACAGTCCCGACGATGCGTTACCGTATATCATCAACCTCTCTTTGCCGGGGCTTCCGTCGGAGGCGGTCTTGAATCTTCTTTCGAATAGAAATATTTACGTTTCGTCCGGCTCGGCTTGCGCAAAGGGTCATAAAAGCCCCGTGCTTACCGCCGCAGGCCTTGACACCGAACGCATCAATTCGTCTCTTCGCATAAGCTTTTCGAGATTTACCGAGGAAACAGAAATTGAAATGTTACTCGACGGAATCAACAAAGCACTTTCAACACTCAGAAGGAAAAAGTGAAATTATGAAAAAAGTTATCCTGATAAAAAACGGCGAGCTGGTTCTGAAAGGACTCAACCGCTCGACCTTTGAAGATATGTTGGTCAAAAACCTGAAACGCAGGCTTTCTCCTTTGGGAGAGTTCAAATTTATCAAATCGCAGTCCACCATTATCGCCGAACCGCTTGACGGAAATGTCGATTTTGACGAAGCGGTCGAACGGGTCGGCCGTGTTTTCGGCATCGTAGGCTTTTCGGTCGCAGGAGTCAGCGAAAAGGACATCGGAAAAATCAAGGAAGATACGCTCGAGGTGCTTGCTGATGAACTGAGGCAAGCGAAAACCTTTAAGGTCAACGCCAAGCGCAGTGACAAGAAGTTCGCCCTGACAAGTCCCGAAATCTGCCGTGAGGTCGGCGGCTTCCTTCTTTCGAAGATTCCGTCGCTTACGGTGGACGTGCACAATCCCGATATCATCGTCACCGTGGAAGTCCGGGACAAAAACGTCTTCATCCACGGCAATCAGCTCAAAGGCGCAGGCGGTATGCCTGTCGGCTCATCGGGCAGAGCGGCACTTCTCATTTCCGGCGGTATTGACAGTCCCGTCGCCGGCTATATGATGGCAAAAAGAGGGCTGACGCTTGATGCAATCCACTTCGCCGCCGAACCGTACACGAGTAAGAGAGCTGAAATGAAGGTCAGACAGCTTGCCTCGATTGTCGCCCGTTACAGCGGCAGAATCAATTTTATGGTCGTTCCCTTTACCGAAATTCAGGAGGCCATCAAGGACAACTGTCCCGAGGAGCTTTTCACCATTATCATGAGGCGCATGATGATGCGGATTGCTTTGCGGCTTGCCGAAAAGGACAACTGTAAGGCGCTTATCACCGGCGAAAGCTTAGGTCAGGTCGCATCGCAGACCATCGGTGCGCTTGCCTGTACCGACGCCGTGTGCACGATGCCGGTTTTCCGTCCGCTCATCGGCATGGACAAGGAAGAAATCGTCACCATCGCAAGAAAAATCGACACGTTCGAAACCTCGCTTCTCCCCTTTGAGGACTGCTGTACGGTCTTTACGCCGAAGCACCCGAGAACGAGACCCGAACTCGAATACATCGAAAAAGCCGAAGCGGCGTTTGATTTTGCGCCGCTCATCGAAAAGGCAATCACTGACACCCGATACCAATCCGTAGATTGATTTTAAGAAAGGAAGAAAGGCAAATGAAATGTGAGCTTATCTCGGTCGGAACCGAAATTCTGTTGGGCGATATCGTGAACACCAATGCGCAGTATCTTGCCCGCCGCCTTGCGGACAACGGCATAAGCGTCATGTTTCAGCATACCGTCGGCGACAATGAACAACGGCTTCTCGATACTCTTGACCTCGCTTTTCAAAAAAGCGACATGGTTATCACAACCGGAGGCTTAGGGCCGACGCCCGACGACCTGACGAAAGAGGTCTGCGCCGGGTATTTCGGAATTCCGCTTGTTGAGGATAAAGACAGCCTTTCCAAAATTGAAGACTATTTCCAATCGAAAAAACTCACGATGCCGTCATCAAACGCCAAGCAGGCTCTGATGCCGAAAGACAGCATCATACTCGAAAATAAAAACGGTACGGCTCCCGGCTGTATCATGGAAAAGGACGGCAAAATCATCATCGTGCTCCCCGGTCCTCCGGGCGAAATGAAGCCGATGTTTGAGGACGGCGTGGTACCGTATATCAAGAAATTTTCCGACGGCGTGATTAAATCGCACAATATCCGCACGTTCGGAATCGGCGAAAGTGCCATGGCGCAAAAGGTGCTCGATTTACTTGACATGCGCAACCCTACCGTCGCCCCGTACGCAAAAAGCGCAGAGGCTCTTTTACGGGTCACCGCCAAAGCCGACAGCGAAGAAGAAGCCGAAGCACTTTTAAAGCCTGTTATGGAAGAAATCGAAGAAAGGCTTGACGGCTATGTTTACGGAATCGACAGCGAAAGTATTGAAGAAGCGACGGTCGAGCTGTTAAAACAAAAAGGTCTGACCGTAGCAACTGCCGAATCATGTACCGCCGGGCTTGTCTCCAAGCGGCTTACCGACATCTCCGGCTCGTCCGCCGTTTTCACCTGCGGTGTGACCGCCTACGCCAACGAAATCAAAGAACAGGTGCTCGGCGTTAAAAAAGAGCATCTTCAACAATACGGAGCCGTAAGCGCAGTTGTCGCCGCCGAAATGGCTCTCGGTGCCGTCCGGCTTTCGGGCGCCGATGCGGCGGTTTCCGTCACGGGAATCGCAGGTCCTTTAAGCGACAGCACGGATAAGCCCGTCGGACTCGTTTACTTAGGGCTTTCCGACGGAAAAAAAGTCAAGGTTATTGAACTTCACTTACGACAGTCGGGCGACTCGTGCCGGGAATATAACCGCACGGCAAGTGCCTCAAACGCCATCAATCTGCTTCGGCTTTTTGCCCTGTCCTACCCGGAAATGCCCGGGGGCAGTGTTGACGCCGACGACTATATCAGTAATTTTTAAAGGAAACGAAGCATGAAGAATATTTACGAAGACGGTAATGACCGCAGCAACATGGAAGATATCTCAAGCGGAAGCGCTCCTCTTTCCGACGATGCGAACGAAAAACCGAATCATCTGCCGCCGCAAAACAGTGACAGTCTCTTCGTCAAAGCGGCGGAAAACCCACAGCCGGCTTCATCTCCGCCGGTAAACCCCGGCACAGCCATGCCGAATCTTACGCCGGAACAAATTGCCGCTCTTTTCGGTCAGTTTTTGTCTCAGATGTCTGCCGCCAATCCGCCCGCACCCGCTCCTGCCGCTCAGAATAACAGCGAGCCCCCTGCCGCCAAACAGCCGCAGCAGCCGAATGATACCGGCAAGCGGATTCTTTATCAGAGCGAGGACTTCGACGACAGAAACGCGCCCGAAGGCACCGAGCGTTTTCTCCTTTCCGAACCGGATCCGGACGAGGAAAGAAGAAAGAGCTTTTATGACGACGACGAGCTTTTCGATATCGAAAATCAGACCGTTGAGCGTTCTCCCTCCTCAGTTAAAATGACGGATTTCGGCGACAGCTTCAGTATTGCCGAGGTCGATATCGACGGCGACGATCTTCCTGAGCTTCCGAACCCGTCCGTACCGAAGCCGAAAGCGCAAACACCTCCGGTCATCCGACCCGGTGCATCGGGATCGTCAAGAACACCGACGGGCAGTGCTTTTGCGCCGCCGATACGGCAGTCAGCCGGTCAGAAAGGTCCTGTCAACCCGATTTATCCGACGCAGCCGCAAGTTATAAGACCCTCCTACGGGCAGTCTGTCAACACGGACGCATACAATCGGGCAAGCTTTACTTCGACCGATGTAGAAGAACCCGAAAAGCCGAAAAAGAAGAAGAAAAAGGTTTCCGATATTATCCGGACGATTGTGCTGACGGTTTCTCTTGTTGCCATCGTTGTTGCAAGCGGCGTCCTCATCAGAGAATACAAGCTCCATAAGGATAACCAGAATCTGGAAGCGGAGATTTCCAATCTCATTATTGATGTCCCCGAAACAACAACGAAAAAGAAACCCGACAAGACCGAAAAAACAACAAAATCCAAGGATAAGACGACAACAGCCGCTCCGACCACAAGAGCACTTACACCCGAAGAACAGTGGGCACAGATCAAAGCCGAGTATCCGAACGTTGTATTTCCGCCGAATCTTCAGCTGAAATATGCCAAGCTTTACGCAACAAATCAGGATTTCGTCGGCTATCTCAGCGCCGAGGGCGTCGGTCTGAACCTCCCGGTCGTTCAGACAACGGACGACGAAAAATACCTTTCCAAGAATTTTTACGGACAAAGCACCAAATACGGCTGTCCGTTTGTGACGCATTTCAATAATATTGAAACGCTCGACACCAACACGGTTATTTTCGGTCACCATATGAACGACGGAACCGTTTTCGGTGCGCTCGACAAGTATAAAACAATCGACGGCTTTAAAAAAGCACCGGTCATCACCTTCAATACGCTTTATCAGGATTATAAATGGAAGGTCATCGCCGCTTTCATCACGAACGCATACGAAGAAGACGACAACGGCTTTATCTTCCGGTACTATTTCACCTCCCTTTCGACCGAAGAACGATATGCCGCTTATCTCAACGAGCTGATGCAGCGTTCACTTTATGACACGGGCGTTGACGTGTTGCCGTCGGATAAGATTTTAACCCTTTCCACCTGCTCTCATGAATTTGAAGACGCACGATTTGTTGTTGTTGCAAGACTTGTACGGCAGGGAGAAAGCGAAGAGGTTGACGTAAGCCGTTCTTCCGTCAACAACAATCCGAGATATCCCCAGGCATATTATGACAAGAAAAAGCAAAAGAATCCTTATGCCAACGCCTCGCAGTGGCAGGTCGGCTGATTCGTTTTCAGACCGAATCGGCGTAAAATATGAAGAAAGGACGGAACAGCACGGACACAACACGATATTTTGTCCCCTGTTTCCGGGATTGAAAATATGATTAGACTATTAACGCTTGAAAATCTGTCTGCGTTTTCTTCTGATGCGGTATATAAAATATGCCTGTCTTTAGAACGCTTTTCGATGACAGACGAAAACATTCTCAGCTATCCGACACAAGAGGCTCTGTTTTATGCCGTTGACACTTATCTGAGCGCCGGAGACGAGGTTATCGTTGCGGCGGAACCGTCCGGCTATAATGCGATGAAAAAGGAGCTTTTATCCGCTCTTGCGCTGTCCTCGTACTCCTGTCCGGAAATTGCCCAGAGTATCGCTATGTCCTGTGACAATCAGGACAACAGCTTTGATATGCAGGCGATGTGTACCATAGCCGAAAACAGCACCTGTCACATAAGCCCGGACGGACTTTACAGCGGATTTTCCGTAAACGCCTTAAACGGCAGACTGACATATATACCGCTTGATTTTTCACGGCTTGATACTATCCTTTTAAGCTTCATCGACAACTGTCTTGACCCGAAACCCGCCGAACCGGAACCGACCGAAGAAAAAGGAACCGAGCCGACTTCGGATTCCGATAAGGCCGAAAATCCCTATGACTTTTCGGAACCGGTCAGCAAGATGGTTTACTCCCTCATGCAGCTTGACAGACGGCTTGCGATCGCTACGGGCGAAGCGACGATGTGGATCTACAATCTTTACGACAAGATTGACGGACTGAGCGATGTGGTGAACTTCGTTGAAATTATCGACGAGACGGAACCGGAGCAGGACAAAGAGGAAACCGATGAGCAAGAGGTCTCCTCTCCCGACGAAGAACCGTCCGAAAGCGTTTTACCCGAAAGCGTTTTACCCGAAAGCGAGGCATCGTCTTCGGACGAACAGTCCGCCGAGCCGAAGGAAAAAGAAAGTATTTCCGCAAAAACAATCCGCTTTGCCCGGGAGGCGATGCGCAACACCGACAGCGATTTCGGCGCCGCCATTTCCGACGTGTACACAAGCGAAAACGAGGATGGAACAACAAACTACTTTGCCTTTGTTGCGATTGCCGACCAGAAGGGCGCAAAGGCCAAGAAAATCAATACCGTCAACTATGAGGACGCTCAGCTTCTGCTTCCGCACTGCGTAACCGTACTTTCTGAAACGGTATGTCAGAAGGTTGATGCGATTGCCTCGTCCCTTTCCCTTGACGAAGAGAACGTTTCAAACGGCGGCGAAAAAGGCGAAGAAAAGAAGCTTTCGAAAGGCATGATTGCCTTTGCGGTGATTATTTTCGCCATTGCGATCATCAGCCCGATCATCATTTTGACGAGTATTGCCTCCGGCGGACGGTCGGACAAAGACACAACTACGGCTCCGGTCAATCAGGTTCTTCTTCCAACCGATCAGACAACGGTCGCCGACATTTTCGGAACAACCGCACAAACCCCGGATATGTTCGGAACTTCTCCCTCCGGTCAGACACCGACCGCAGGAACCTCGGACGCTATTTTCGCTCCGGCGGCGGAACCCACCGCAGCAGATATTTCGGTTGCGACAACCGCTCCGGTTGTTTCTTCCACCAAGGGTACGTTTACGTTTTATGTGTTCGGCTACGGCCACGGTGTCGGACTCAGTCAGACGGGAGCCAACGCTCTTGCCGCACAGGGAAAAAGCTTCGCCGAAATTCTTGCGAATTACTACTACGGTGCAATTCTTGTAAGCGGCGACACCTATCCTGAAAAGATCAACTACAAGGGCTCTGACTATTCAACAAGAGATTTCCTTGCCGGTGCTCTCGCCGCCGAAATGGGCGACTCCTTTAACCACGAAGCGTTAAAGGCGCAGGCAATTGCGATTTATACCTTTGCCAGGTATTACGGCTATCAGCTCAACGAAAACCACGTTGCCTATAAAACCGGTGCCAGCGAAAAAATGTATTCCGTTGTCGATGAAATTATCAAAAACGGCTTTTACATTGCCGCCAATGCACAGGGCGAAACCGCTCTGACACCGTTCCACGCAACAAGTGCCGGCAAAACCACCTCGTACCGGAACGTCTGGGGCAACCAGACAAACGGTGTTGAGCTTACTTACCTTGCCGGCGGAAGACCGAGCCCGGACGAAAGCAGTGTAAAAGACTTTAAAACCGTTGTCACGATGACGAGCGACGAATTCAAGTCGCTTGCCGAATCAAAGAACCTCGGCATTTCCTGCAGCGGCGACCCGGCAACGTGGATCTCGATCATTTCGCACGATACCGCCATCAACGAAAATATCGGTTATGTCTCGTCGGTGAACGTCGGCGGCGTCATCATGAGCGGCAACGATTTCCGGACCAAGGTCATGGACGGCCGCATCCGTTCTCACTGCTTCACGGTTGTCTATACCCCGTCAGCATCATAAGTCAAAAATCAGTCTGCTGTCCTTGACAACACTCACGTCATGCGGTATACTGTCAAAGATAAAAAAGTAAAAGAAAAGGAGTTTTTATCATGCCTTTAGTTACAACGAAAAAAATGTTTGAAGACGCCTACAAGGGCGGCTATGCCATCGGCGCTTTCAACGTAAACAACATGGAAATTATCCAGGGTATCACGGAAGCTGCCAAGAAGCTGAACGCTCCCTTGATTCTTCAGGTTTCAAAGGGTGCAAGAGCTTACGCCAACCACACCTATCTTGTCAAGCTTGTTGAAGCGGCCGAAATCGAAACCGGTCTTCCGATTGCTCTTCATCTTGACCACGGCCCGGACTTCGAAACCTGCAAAAGCTGCATCGACGGCGGCTTTACCTCGGTTATGATCGACGGTTCTCATCTTCCGTATGAAGAAAACGTTGCGCTTACCAAGAAGGTCGTTGACTATGCGCACGCACACGGCGTTGTTGTTGAGGGTGAGCTCGGTCAGCTTGCCGGCATCGAGGACGACGTCAATGTTTCGGCTGAAAACGCACATTTCACCGATCCCGAGCAGGTTTATGACTTCGTAACACGCACCGGCGTTGATTCTCTTGCCATCGCAATCGGCACAAGCCACGGCGCTTACAAGTTCAAGCCCGGTCAGAAGCCGCAGCTTCGTTTCGACATTCTTGAAGAAGTATCCAAGAAGCTTCCCGGCTTCCCGATCGTTCTTCACGGCGCAAGCTCGGTTATCCCCGAATTTGTTGAGCAGATCAACCAGTACGGCGGACAGATGCCGGACGCTATCGGTATCCCCGAGGATATGCTCCGTCAGGCTGCTACCATGGCGGTTTGCAAGATCAACATCGACTCCGACCTTCGTCTTGCCATGACGGCCGCTATCAGAAAGCATTTCGCCGAGCATCCGGATCACTTCGATCCCCGTCAGTATCTCAAGCCCGCAAGAGAAGCCATCGAGGGCATGGTTGAACACAAGATCAACACCGTTCTCGGCTGTGCAGGCAAAGCATAAGCTGAAAAAAATACAAAAAATTGTGACCCGGTCAGCGTAACAGTTGACCGGGTCATTTTGTTATGATGAAAAAAGTTAAAGGGCGGTAGCCGGAACGGATTCGGAAAGACCACGGGTAATTTTTAGTTTGTCGTGTGACGACGGCAATGCCGGTCGCATGGCGACTCCAATCCCGGGATAGAAAGTGCTGTGCTTCTACCTGACAGCCCGAGCCGTAAGCCGAGTTGTAAATTTTAGTTTAACTGTTTAATGGTTAGTTTGTACTTTTTGGGATTAGCTTCTTCTATATCTTTACCTTGTGCTCATGCCGCACGGGCACTTACTTTCTTTCAGTTACGAAAGAAAGTAAGCAAAGAAGCGCTCTTTCGTAGCAGGACAACACTAAGTGTGGTCGCACTGTTGTGTGGAGGGTGGTTTGTTCTCTCTTGTGTTTGCTGTTAAAATTG
>CAMAZY010000021.1 GCA_945863885.1 uncultured Clostridia bacterium | reverse complement strand
TTTCCCCTGACAGGGGAATAACCCAAAGGTGGAGCCGAGTTTACACCGCTAAACTCAAATTTAACCGCTTATCTCCCGGCTTGGGCTGTCAGGTAGAAGCACAGCACTTTCTATCCCGGAATTGGAGTCGCCATGCGACCGGCTCGGGCACTCAGCTTTCAATCAAGTACTATGTACCCCGGGATTGGTGTCGCCCTGCAACAAACTCAGGTTTTGACGTAGCTTCAAACCGGCAACCATGCGGCTTCGCCGCACCGAGCCGCTTTGAAAGTACCCTGCTCCCGCTATGTTCCTATCCTCGATAATCACACCGAAAGACGCAAAAAACCGCCCGGTAAAGGCGGTTTTTACTTGTTATATATCACTGTATGAATCAAAGTTGACGTCAAAGCTTTCGCTTTCTTCCGCTTCGGTTTCATCGCTTTCCGGTGCTTCTTCCGGTTCGGAAGATTTCTTCTTTTTATCCTTCCTGCGTTTCTTTTTCTTGGACTTTCTTTCGGGCTCTGATTCCTCGTCGGAATCGTCGTCCCCGTTAGCAGACGGCTCGTATTCCGTTTCCGGCTGCGGTTCTTCCGTTTCATCTGATGCCGGATAAAAGCTACCGTCCTCTTCGTTCGCTTCTTCATCGGAATCGGTTTCGTCAAACTCGACGACACTTTTACTCTTATTGCGAAGGACAACGGCAACAAGAAGAATCAAACCGATTGCCAGAATCAGAAGTGCGCCCAATACTGGGACATAATAGCGGAAAATGAAATCAATTACGGTTCCCACATGACCGAACGACCGCTTCACTCTCCCCACTATGTTTTCTTCATAAATCTTCTGACCGTCAACAAGAGACATTTTGTTGCCTTCGGCATCGATCATTTCCCCGTTCTTTTTACCGAAGAAAAAGGATGCGCGGGTAGTTTCTTTGTCAATACAAAGGACAAATTGTCCGTCTTTGATATTGTCAACCGCTTCACAGATGACAATATCTCCGGCTTTCAGGTTGGCTTCTTCAAAGGTAGCAGACGTTGTGACAAAACAATATTTATCAAAAACAACATTACCGGTATTCACCTTAAAAACAAGGACAAGTGAAGCCACCGCTGCGGTTGCGGCAATCACAGCAACCAGCATAAGGCTGAAAAGCGTTCTTAAAAACACTCTGCCTTTGCCCTTTTTGGGTTTTGCTTTGACCGCTTGTTCATCAAGCTGATTGAAAGCGGTGTCGAGATTTTCAAATGAGGTATCCGCCTCGTTTTCACCGCCTTGCTCTTCATATTCCGCCGGCTCGTTATTGTTCATCATATAGCCGGCATTGTTGTAATCAACCTCAGGAAGCGGCAGGGGCTCGCTTTTGTCGGGGATAATAGGCTCTTGTTCCCGGACGACCTCGGCGGTCTTTTCCTTACGGCGCTTGCGGCTTTTCTTTTTCAGATATCCTCCGGCGGGTTCATCATCGTCCTCATACTGATCCGTCATGACTTTCATGTAGTTATCAAGAAGCTCGCTTCTTTCGTCGTTCATCGGCTCAGGTTCGGCAACGGGCGCCGACTTTTTCGGACTCACCGGCTGAGCGGTCTGCGGCACAGGCTTCGGCTGCGGACGGGCAGAAACTGTTTCAGGCGCATATTCATTGTTCAGATGGCGGATAAAATCGTCAACCGCTCCGCTGATATCCTCAACGCTTTTCGGAGAAGAGATCCTTTTTGCAAAGCCTTCGGCTTCGATATCAAAATCGTTTGTATCGGCGGAAAATCTGTTTTCCTTTAGCTGGTTTTCGCTTTCTTTGATTCCGGAAACGCCTTTTTTTATCGCCATATCGGCAGACATCGCCTGATCATATCTGCTGTTGAGTTCGTCAAGGCTTTTCGGTCTGTAGCTGGACAAGTTCAGTCACTTCCTTTATTGAGAAACTTTATCGAGAATCGTATCAATCATTTCGCTGATGCTTTTGAGGTTTTTCATAACCGTTTCGTTTTCCTGACGAAGCTCAACGGAGCTTTCCATCGCCTGCTTGACGATACTTCTCGCTTTATCGTTCGCCTTGGCAACAACACTGACAGCCTCCTGTTCGGCCTCTTGTCTTACCTTTTCGACGGTTTTGTAAAGCTCGTCAAAAACACGTTCGATAACCTCGTTCTGGTTATTCTCGTCTATCGTGAAATACACACCGTATTTTTCCATCTCGCTGATAAGCTTTTTCAGCTTGTTTTCGTTTTCTTCCCCCCATGAAACGGCGTTTTCATATTCCTGCTGAAGCATGGAAATGTATTTATCCACCTGCTCGGGCGAATAGCCGTTTTCAACTGTTGTAAAATTTATATTGGACATCAGTTTTCCCCCTGACATAAAATGATAAGGATACATTTTCATTATACGTTTCAGTTTAAAACATACATTAAAGATTATACTCGATATCTTGGCGAAATTCAACCACCCGCCCGCCTTTTTTTGATAAAATCCGAGCGGTAAAAAATGGGATGTTGTTTTTGATTGCACAAGCCGCAACAAACAAGTCTTCTTCCGCATACCTGCAATAACCGCTTCCGGTTTTTCGCATATGATAATACGGGAGTGATTGTATGAATAACCGTAATTACCTGAATAACCCGTGTGCCGGTCTTCCTGCAGCCACGGCTTTTCTCAAAGGAAGCGAAAACTATCCGTCTGTTTGCGGCGCCGTCCGATTTTACTGTACCCGCAGCGGCGTTCTTGTCAAAGCGGAGGTATCAGGACTTCCCCAAGCAAACGGGTGCGCAAGTCCGGTATTTGCCTTTCATATTCATGACGGAGAAAGCTGTTCGGGCAACGAAACCGACCGCTTTGCGAACGCAAAAGGGCATTACAATCCCGATGCCTGTCCGCACCCGTATCACGCAGGCGATATGCCGCCGCTGTTCGGCGTGAACGGGAAAGCGTTTTCCTGCTTTTTGACCGGCCGGTACACGATACGGGAAATCCTTGGCAAAACCGTCATCCTGCACCGGATGCCCGATGACTTCAAAACCCAACCGTCGGGAAATGCGGGCGAAAAAATTGCCTGCGGTGTTGTAACGCAGACAAAAAGATAGCAAAAAAAGCTGACCGCCGAAAGAATTCGAAATTCCGGCAGTCAGCGCTTTGTTGTATCACGGTCTGTATGCACCTGTCTTGCAGACCTCAATTCTTTTAATGTACGGTTCTTTTCTGCACTGCTCAATGACCAGCTTCAGGTGATCTGTGACAATGGGCTTATCAAAAATGGCGATTTTCGAGAAGCCTACAACAGTACCGCTGTACACACAGTCTCCGTTTGCGTAAATCCTGAAGTGCTCAATCCGCTGTGACTTTGTTGTGTCCTCCGAAAAACGGAGCCGGTCAACCGACTGCTTGGAGAACGATATGTCCGTCACCATCTTATCATCCGACACGGTGTACGAGCTTTCAATCACGCAGTCGTCCTCTTTCTTAAGCCACTGACCGATTTGCTTTAAGCGCCGCACGTCCGCTTTGGAAAAGCGGCCTTTTCTGTTCGGCGGAATATTTAAAATCAACAGGCAGTTGCTTCCGACAGAGCCGTAGTAAATACTCATCAGCCTGTGCAGAGATTTGAGCGTAAGTGACTGAAGCGGATGGTAATACCAGCCTGTCCGTATCGAAACGTCAACCTCGGCCGGGTACCACATAAACGAATTATAGTTTGAGAGAAACTCTCTTGAACCCATATCCGGAATCATCACGTCCTGACAACGCTTCTGAAATGCTTTCATGTTATCGTCCGTCTGGCAGTTTTCGGCGATATTCTGAAGCTCATACCGGAACTTCGGTACAACGTTCCATTCGCTCTCTCTTGCCTTGCCGCTTTCGTTGCCGACCCAGCGGACATCCGGCGCACAGCCCGACATGACGATGCCCGGCTGAAGCTTTAATGCCGTTGACCAGATGCGTTCGAAGTCATATTTCTGCTTCGGCTTCCCGTCTGCCTCTGAGCCGCAGGCGCCGTCGAGCCACAGCATGAAAATTTCCCCGTAGTTGGTCAGAAGCTCCGTCAGCTGTTCAATATAAAAATCGTTATACGCCGGGGTGCCGTAAAGAGGACTGTTTCTGTCCCACGGCGAAAGGTACACGCCGAACTTCAAGCCGTATTTTTTACACGACTCGGCAACCTCACGCACAACGTCACCCTTGCCGTTTTTGTAAGGGCTGTTGCGGATACAGTGCTCGGTGGTTTTCGTCGGCCACAGGCAGAAGCCGTCATGATGCTTGCACGTCAGGACAAGCCCTTTCATGCCCGCCGCTTTTATCGCCTCGCACCACTGGTCGGTGTCCTGCGCCGTGGGGTTAAAGACGGACGGCGATTCCTTTCCGCTACCCCATTCTTTATTGGTAAAGGTGTTGACGGAATAATGCACAAAGGCATAATACTTCATTTCCTGTATTTTCAGCTGCCGCTCGTTGGGCACAATTGAGGTGTAGAGGTCAATTCTTTCGTCTGAATTTATCATACGATACTCCTATCTATTATCTCTGTTTGCGTTTTGAATAACATACCGTCACGGCAGAAAGACTTTGCCGTGACGGTATTATAACACGCAGGTGGTGCTGCTTTCAACGGCCAAGCTGAGAAAATCCGACTTTTATATCTTAAAGGATTGTTTTTTTGTACTCTTATCCCTTGCCGTATAACGGATAGTATCGGTTGATATACCCGGTTATATCACAATTGCTGTCATAACGACATTCTTCAATGATATCGGCGGTCAGCCATCTGTGTTTTGCCAATAAGCGCACAGCGTGCTCCCGGCAGCACGAGCACAGGGAAGTTTCGTAAATATACAGCAGACACTCCTTCGACAGTCTTAGTTTCCGGTCAAAGGCATCGAGAATATGCAGTCCGATTCCGTGCCGGCCCGGTTCGTCCTTGTTGTCCGCCCCAAGGCGGTACAGCGCAGATAATAATACCGTCTTGTCCTCCGGTGTGTAATTGAAAATCAGCATCTGAATGGCATAATATGAGTTTTCACCCGACGCAAGTAATTCAAGTGCATATTGTCTTACAACGGTGCTTCTGCAATTTGTCAGCACAGTGAAAGCGGTTTTGCACAATTGCTTGTGGTCGGATTTCGAGTAGGCAATCAATTCTTCGTGGTGTATGGGAAATGCTTCATTTTGAAAAGCAGAAAGCAGTCCGGCTTTTTTAGAAAGCTCCTCTTCCTCTAAAACAGCAAGGGCAAGCCGCTTTTTTTCGTTTTCTCCGGCGTTTCGTGAAAACTTCACTTTTGAAGCAAAAGACAGTTCTCCTGTGGTGTTGATTTCGGTAATCAGGTCATCTGTCTGCGGTGCTTGCATAGGCTTACGAACGGTGACAAAGGAATCTGGAAGAACGCTTCGAACATTTTCATATAAGCGGAAAATGTTCTCGGATTGCCTTGCTCCTTGCTTTAAAAGGGAAGCGAACCGTTTCTTACCGAAGTTGCTTTCTGAAGCGGAAAAGAACTGTGCAAAATCACTGCTGTCGTAATGCGGATTTCTTTTGAAAAGTGTGCCCATGTCTTCCGCAATTTTAAAAAATGCATCACTACCGCCGAGAAAAATCAAGTCAATACATATCTGTTCAAATTGATCCCGTTCATAATCGTAGGTTCTGAAGCGTCGCTTAACGGTAAGCGAGGACAAGAGAACCTTGTATTTCTCATATAAGGCGTTTTTCGCTTCATCGTTTCCGTTTTCGGCAAACAGCCGAAGCAATTCGCAAAAATGCACAAATGTCCAACCGGACTGTTGCGGTAACTTCCAAAAAGCGTCAATGGTCGGTGTAATAAAATACGCATCATCGTGAAAGCACGAGACAAGCTGATAAAGATAGGCGGCTCTTGTGCCTTCGCACTGGGTATCGTAGGATAAGTTGTGCAAACAGCCCCAAAGTACAAGGTCTTTGTACTTTTCGATATCTCCGGCTTCGCGCAAGAAGAGGACGCACCGCCCGAGACCCTGTCGCATACAACGCTTAAAATCTTTTCTGTTCAATATACTTTCTCCCTATAAAAAATAATATGCCGCAATCATAAATTATTTTGTTAATTATTCTGCCCGATCCCATTCGAACTTGTCCCAATGTTCTTTTTCTTCGGATAGCAATTCTTTAACCTTTGGAACGATTGAACCGGCAAATGCAACTGTGTTTTCGTGAGAAAAATAGATTGCCCAAGAAAAATCCTTATCCGTATAAATCGTTTCGTGCCCACCATATTCAACGAATTCAACGGTCTCGATACAATTTTGCGGTCTGAAATCGCTTTCGCCATAACGGTACAGATGTTTTTGAGGAAGTCCAATAAGCTGTTCAAGCTGTTTTTTATATGGTTCGAAATAGTCAAACATAACAAAAAACTTTTCTGAGATTTCTTTAGGTTCATCTCCCATAAGAGGAAACCAATACGATGTATTTTCATATTTCCAAACTGAACGGAATTTTTCCTGCAATGCAGTAGTTTCCAAACCAATGATTACTCGCTCATATGGAATATTTGCTACTGCAAGAGAATTTTTCCGGGATAACACTTCTTCTAAGAATTCAGAGAATTCTCGATTCGTTTTATCAATCATATGTTGTGCTAAACTGTTTTGAGGTTCTGAAACAGAGGGCTCATAATGAACATCAATGAGATTTAATACTTCGCTTTTCAAATCATCTATGCTTTCAAAAGACTTGTCAATTAGTATCGATAGTTTGAATTCCAATTCACAAGCGGTCAGATAACCGACAGTTATCATGCCGCCGTGTGCTCCGTATGCCTTTTGGTAAACCTCTGCTTTATTCATACACCACTGTTTCAAGTGGTTGATAATATTGTTAAATAACATAATGCACCTCCGCCGCACATTTAAGTAATCACTCGTTCGGACAATCGGGAAATTCTGATGGTGTTAACTGTCGATAATTTGTAGTTTACAGAATAGATTATATCACAGAACAAATTTGATTTCAATTATATCCATGCGGAAGCGTTTATGGGACATGCTGAAACAATTTCAGCCACGTTAAACTTGTCAAATCACAATGAAACTAACCTTTTGTGCAGGGGGGTGCAATCCCTGATGTTACAAGGGCTTTGCATATAGAAAAAGTACGTCGGTTTCGTATCAAAACCGGCGTACTGATCTGGTCGGAGTGAGGTGACTCGAACACCCGGCATCTTGCTCCCAAAGCAAGCGCGCTACCAACTGCGCTACACCCCGAAATATTCAATTAAAAAGTCAAAACAACCGATTTTGCGTTTTCCGTGCTTGCTTTGCTCGCCCTCTTGCGGTTCCCAAAATTTTTTACGGCTTGGAGCGCCGAAAAATTTTGACCGCTGCGCCAATGTGTCCTCCCTTTATCTGCCACCGGCAGCGGTCGGCCACATTGCCCAAAGCAAGCGCGCAGGGGCTGCGCTACACCCCGAAATATTCAATTAAAAAGTCAAAACAACCGGTTTTGCGTTTTCCGTGCTTGCATTGCTCGCCCTCTTGCGGTTCCCAAAATTTTTTACGGCTTGGAGCGCCGAAAAATTTTGACCGCTGCGCCAATGTGTCCTCCCTTTATCTGCCACCGGCAGCGGTCGGCCACATTGCCCAAAGCAAGCGCGCAGGGGCTACGCTACACCCCGAAATAAAAATGAAGCACTCGCTTGCGCCCGCATGAAGCAGCGGCAAAGCCGCCATGAAGCACAAAACGGAGTTTTGCATGAAGCGTTTGCTTCGCAAACATTATTTTGGACTACGAAATTATACCTGATATTTCTGCCTTTGTCAACCGCCAAGTATTCGGATTTGCTTTTTTCGGAAAGTCTGCGGTAACGGGAAGAAAGGCGGCCGGGTGCGGCGAAGCCCAGTTCAGATTTCAGATGTCAGACATCAGATATCAGAAGTATTTTTAAATGGCTTTCGTTTCTTCTGACCACTGACTTCTGAATTTCTGAAATCTGAATCGGTCAGCCGCCGTCCCGCCGCCGGATGAACCTTTTTCGAAACCACTCGACTGACCGCCGCTTATAATCGACAGACTCCCCGACGCACAAAGGATGACTCTGCGGGGATTGGCTTTCCGTTATCACCGGGTAAAGACGCGACCATTTCTAACATCTAATCTCTAACATCTGAAATCTGTTTTGCGCCCGCAATTACGCATTACGCATTCTCTTTTATCACCTCGTCAAGCTTTTCGGCGGCAAGATACACCAGCTCTGCACAAGGTCTTTTCTTGTAATAGCTTTCCGTCCGGCTTTCGGGTATGGGTGACTTCGGTGCATTTTCGTCAAGTCCGAGCATCTCACGGCAGACCACCGAGCCGGTTTCCGCCTTGAACCGGTCGGAAAAATCCTGAATCAGCCCGTAGACCCTTGCCCGGTCGTGTCCGTCCTCGCCGGAATACAGCATACTTAACACCATCGCCGCGCCGCTGACGGCTCCGCAGATTTCACGCAGTCTCCCGACGCCGCCGCCGAAACCGCAGGTGAGCTTCATCGCCGTTTTTTCGTCGAGACCGAGCTCGTCTGCCCAGGCGCAAAACACTGACTGCGAACAGTTGCAGCCGCTCAAAAACAATTCTTTTGCCTTTTGTGCGTGTGTCATAATGATTCCTTTCCAAAACATAACCGCCCAGAATCGGGCGGTCGCTTTTTTATTTTATTTTACCGACTTCGGGAATATCAACAAACCCGGCATTCTTGATTTCCTTTTCAACGAGGTCGACTGCAATATTCCAGACGGTTTCGCCGGCGGCAATACAGCCGTCGTTATTTTTGCTGACCGAGCAGAGCATCGAAAAAGCTTTTCCGATATTCTCCGTGATGTTCCCGCCCTTTTTCATTGCAAGGTAGTAGAACGTAAAGGCGGCGCCGTCGGAGATGTTTTTGAAAAATCCGGGCGAGGTCTCTCTCAGGCTGTCATAAAGAGCGTTGATCGCCGTTGTCGCAAGCTGCGGAACAGGAATTTCGACCTGAAGAAGCGACTCGGCCGCAAAAATCAGCAGCACCTTGATCTGATACATGATGTCCTGTGACAGATACCGCTGCGGCAAAATATTCTTAAAGTCGATCGAAAGCCCGTTTTTTTCACTTTCGGGTGTAATCGTCGAGAGCCTTTGTCCGAGAAGCTTTGCCTTTTCGAGATTTCCGTTCGCTCGGTGAAGATTGATCGCTTCAAAAACGGTCGAAAGATTCGCCGAGGATATGTCGGCTCCTTTTGTGTAAATTTTAATGTCGTTGTCTGCCATAGTATTCCTTTCGAATTGAAGATTCGTTGTCGTTATTGATTCTGCGCACCGCTTTCCGCCTTGGCTTTTTCCTCCCGCTTTTGCTTGCGGCGCTGTTTGGCTTTATAATTCAAAAGCTCGTTGAGATTCTCTTCGGGCGTTGTGCACTGACCGAGAAGCGTCGGCTCAGCATTGTTGCCTCCGTGGAAATCGCTTCCGCCCGTCATAAGAAGCTTGTGCTTTTTGGCGACCGATTTCAGGTATTCCTGCTGCTCGGGCGAATTGGCGGGGTGCCATACCTCAACACCGTCGATACCGGCTTCAATCAGTTCGTCAAGAAGCTCGAAATTGTCGTAAAAGCCGGGGTGGGCCAGAATTGCGATTCCGCCGGCGTCATGAATCTCTTTTACCGTTTCAAACGGGTCGGCATAGGCCGTATGGCTTACGACAATATTCTTCGGGCTTTCCTTAGAAAAAAGCTCCTGATAAAGATCGCCGAAAATTGTTGTGGTGTATCCGCTTTCAAGAAGAGCCCGCATGATGTGCTGTTTAAAAAGGCAGGTTGAGCCTGCGGCGCATTTTACGATCAGTTCGGGAGATACGGGGTATCTTTCGGCGACTCTCAATGCCATAATGCGGTTTGCGGCCTTTCGGATTTCCGTGTTGCGCTTGCAAAGACCGAGAAGCTGTTCGGGACGGTCGGGCAAATAACAAAGAATATGCGCCTTTCTTGAGCGCTTTTTATCCGTACAGGTAAATTCGGCCGCCGGGATAATATTCACGCCCAGCCGTTTTCCGAGAACGCCCGCTCTGACCGTTCCGGCAATAAAATCATGGTCGGTAACGGCGATGGTGTCAATTCCGCTCTTTTTCGCAAGCTGAATGAGATCATCGATGCCCAACGTTCCGTCGGAAAGTTTCGAATGACAATGTAAGTCCGCTTTCAAATTAAAACCCCTTTTCTAATTCCTGTTGTCCTCAGTTTCCTTTGTTTTAAGCCACATATGCGTTTTTACGCCGAAAAAGGACAAGATTCCTCTATATTAAAATAACCATATATAATTATACCGTTATTTTTTTATGATTGCAAGAGGTTTATCAAAAAAATACGGCTTTCGCTTTACTTGTTTTCGTTTTTGATTCTGTCCCAATACGCCTTTGCCGCCTGTTCGTTTTTGTTGTCGCCGAAAACATAATAATTGCGGTTTTTGATTGCGTCGGGTAAATACTGCTGTTTCACATAGTGAGACGGATAATCGTGGGGATACAGATAAAACTGACCCTTGTTCTGATTGTCCTCACCGTCATAGTGCATATTCTGAAGCTGTCTCGGGATCGGGCCGCTTTTTCCTTTTTTCAGATCTGACATCGCCTCATTGATTCCTAAGTATGCCGAGTTCGACTTGGGACTTGTGCAGACAAGAACAACGGCGTCCGCAAGCGGGATTCTCGCCTCGGGAAGTCCGACCGCCAATGCGATATCGACCGCCGCTTTGACAATCGGGATAATCTGCGGATACGCAAGCCCCACATCTTCACACGCACAGACCATAAGCCGTCTTACCGCCGACGGAAGATCCCCGGCTTCTAAAAGTCTTGCAAGGTAATGCAGCGCTGCGTCCGGGTCGGAGCCTCTCATCGACTTTTGAAAAGCCGAAAGAATGTCGTAATGCTCGTCGCCGTCCCGGTCATATTTCATCGAGCTTTTCTGCGTCAGCTCCTTTGCCTTTTCAAGTGTGATCCGATAGTCTCCGTTTTCGTCGGGAACGGTGCTGATTACGCAAAGTTCAACAGAATTAAGCGCCTTTCTGACGTCGCCGCCGCAGGCATAAGCGATATGCTTTACCGCTCCGTCTTCAACCGAAATCTTTGCCTGCTTCTCTTCTTCAAGAAAACGGAAGCCCCGTTCAACCGCCGGTATGATATCTTCGGCGGTGATACTCTTGAATTCGAAAACCGTCGACCGGCTTAAGATGGCGTTATGAATATAAAAATACGGGTTTTCCGTCGTTGAGGCGATCAGCGTGATTTCGCCCCGTTCGATATAATCGAGGAGGGTCTGCTGCTGTTTTTTCGTGAAATACTGAATCTCATCAAGATAAAGCAAAATTCCGTTTACCGCCGCAAGCGTGTCAAGCTCGGCGACGATGGCCTTGATATCCGCCGTTGACGCACTGGTTCCGTTCAGCTTATGAAATTTCCGGTTTGTTGATTTCGCAATAATAGACGCAAGTGTCGTTTTGCCGACACCGGACGGTCCGTAAAAAACAAGATTCGGGACCTCGCCTGACTCTATTATGTTGCGAAGTGCTTTTCCCTTTTCGAGAAGATGCCGCTGTCCGACCATTTCGTCAATACAGGAAGGCCGTATTCTGTCTGCAAGAGGAGCTTTCATAACCGTTCTCCTTTTTTAAAAACCAAATTCTGACATTTATCTTATCACAGCTTCGGAAAATAGGCAACCTATTTTCATTTCTTCATTCTTTTTACTTTAATCGACTGATTTTCAATTATTTCGCCGTGTTTTTGCCGACGTTCAAAGCGCAAAATAATATCAGAGTCATTGTTGTTATTTTTTAAGATTTCAGCCTTATTATTTTGGGTAAAATTCACAAAAAGGGTAAAAGGGTATTCCCTTTTCGGATGAATGGTGCTATAATACCGTAGGTTAAATGTAATTTACTCTTTGAAGGCGTTTTTCGCCTTTGGTTCAATAGATTGACTTTTCATCTGAAGCGGGGCTTCATTGTGTGAGAGAGCATGGTTCTACTCTCTAAATCGGAAACAACCGGTTGTTTTTGTTTCCATGGAAAGAGGAGATATTTTTTGGAAAAAATAGTTATACACGGCGGTAACAGGCTTACCGGCGAGGTGGAGATCAGCGGCGCAAAAAATGCCGCTGTCGCTATCATACCCGCCGCCTTGCTTGCGCAGGACGTTTGCCGTATTGAAAATTTACCGAACATCAGCGACGTTGCATGCATGACAAAAATTCTTGAAAGCATGGGTGCAAAAGTCAGACGAATCAACAAGCATACAATCGAATATGACACCCGAAACGTCAACTCCTATATCGTACCGCACGAAATGACCAAAAAGCTTCGTGCCTCTTATTATCTTGTAGGTGCTCTTTTAGGTCGTTTCTGCCGGGCAAAGGTTGCTTTACCGGGCGGCTGTGATTTCGGTGTCCGTCCGATCGACCTTCATATCAAAGGCTTTGAGCTTTTAGGCGCAACCGTAAACCTTGAAAGCGCTATGGTCAACGCCAAGGCGGAGAGACTGACGGGAAGCGCCATCTACATGGATAAGGTTTCCGTCGGCGCAACGATCAACATCATGCTCGCCTCTGTAAAAGCAAGAGGCCTTACCATTATCGAAAACGCCGCAAAAGAGCCGCATATCGTCGACCTTGCGAACTTTTTGAACGCCATGGGCGCAGACGTAAGAGGCGCCGGAACCGACGTCATCAAAATCCACGGCGTTACCGAGCTTCACGGCTGTACCTATTCGATTATTCCCGACCAGATAGAGGCCGGAACCTATATGGCTGCCGCAGCGGCTACGGGCGGCGACGTGCTGATTAAGAACGTGATCCCGAAGCATCTTGATTCGATTTCGGCAAAGCTGATTGAATGCGGCGTCAAAATCACGGAATACGACGATTCCCTTCGTGTCGAATCGACCGGAAAATTCCGTCACTGCAACATCAAGACCATGCCTCACCCGGGCTTCCCGACCGATATGCAGCCGCAGATCAGTGTGCTTCTTACCGTTGCCGAGGGTACAAGTCTCGTGTCCGAGGGTGTCTGGGACAACCGCTTCAAATACGTTGACCAACTGATCCGGATGGGCGCCAATGTACAGGTTGACGGAACGATCGCCGTTTTTCAGGGCGTGAAAGAGCTTACAGGCGCACCCGTTAAAGCCAACGATCTTCGTGCCGGTGCAGCCATGATCGTTGCCGGACTGATGGCAACAGGCACAACGGAAATCGAAGACATTCAATACATCGACCGCGGATATGAGGACTATGTCGAAAAGCTGAAGGCCTTGGGAGCCGACATTTATCGCCGTGAGTTCAGCGACAGTGACAAGGTAAACGCCGCAGGATAATATCGTATCAAACAAATATGACGGCTGTTGTGTTTTACATCAGCCGTTTTTTAATAGCAACCTCTAAAACGTCCCGACATTCGTCATAATGCCTTGAGTTTTTAGAGCTTCCCTAATGTAAAGGATTTGATTTTTTTGGCAAGATTTTGTTCTCTCTTTTCTTCAAGCTCTGGCAACTGCACCTATATCGGTTCTTCTGCGAGCGGTATTTTAATTGACGCCGGCGTCAGCGCAAAAAGAATCAAGCAGGCTCTTTCTGACCGTCAGATTGACCCGGCCACTGTCCGTGCGATTTTTGTCACACACGAGCACACCGACCACATCAAAGGAATCCGGGTTCTTGCTTCTCAGCTGAAAATTCCCGTTTATGCAACAGCAGGCACGTTAAAAGGCATGGACGAAGCGGGGGTCTTAAACGGAAAGTTTCCGTATTCCGTAATCCCCGAAGGCGGACTTGACTGCGGCGACCTTTTTGTCAAACCCTTTCAGACGCCGCACGACAGCTACGAAAGCTGCGGATACTGTATCACGCTCCCGGACGGAAGAAAAGCCGCCGTTGCGACCGATATCGGACATATGACGAACGAGATTATGAACCATCTTGTCGGCTGTGAGCTTGTCATGCTCGAATCCAATCATGACGTCGGAATGCTGCAGAACGGAGACTATCCGTATTATTTAAAGCGCCGGATCCTTTCGGATATCGGACATCTCTCTAACGAAGCGTGTTCAAACGCCGCCGCTCAGCTTGTCGAAAGAGGCACGACCCGGCTGTTTCTCGGCCATCTGAGCACGGAAAACAATATGCCCGCGTTAGCGTATCAGACAAGCCTTGCCGCTATCGGCGAAACCGGAGCAAAGATCGGTTCCGACTATCTTTTAACGGTGAACCCCAAGGAAAATCTCGGGGATATCGTGAGGTTTTAACTATGCTCAACATTCATATCATCTGTATCGGAAAGCTTAAAGAAAAATACCTGTGCGAAGCGGTTTCGGAATATCAGAAGCGGCTGACTACGCTTTGTAAGCTCAACATTATTCAGCTTCCCGCCGTCTCCCTTTCCGACAATCCGAAAGAAAGCGAGATTGAAGCCGCAATCGAAGCCGAAGGGAAGCGGATTGCCGAAAAAATCCCGTCCTCCGCCTTTGTCTTTTCCCTTTGCATTGAGGGGAAAGAGCTGTCTTCCCCTCAGCTGAGCCAAAAAATTTCCGAGCTGAAAAACCGGGGCAACAGCACTCTTGTTTTTATTATCGGCGGTTCTTACGGTCTTTCCCGTTCCGTTAAGGAAAGAAGCGATTTTCGTCTTTCGATGAGTCCGATGACCTTTCCGCACCAGCTTGCGAGGGTTATGCTTCTCGAACAGATTTATCGGGCACTGCAGATTGAAGCCGGAACCAAGTACCACAAGTAAACAAAAGCACCGTGACCGAATCCGATCACGGTGTTATATTTTGGTGTTTCTTTACAGAAGCATAAGACCGATAAGGCCGGCGACTGCAAGCAGGAATGTGATGCAGTATCTTTCGGCAAAGGCACCGACATAAAGGAAAACAAAGCCGGGGGCATAAACGATCTTCTGCAGGACAGTACCCTGCTTATATACCTTTTCTTTCATGTTGAGAGCGTCCTCGATCGTCGGATAGCTGTTTGCGTAAAGCGAAAAAGCAAACCAGTAAGCTAAAACAGAAAGAATCGTCGAAAGAACGTTGTTCATTTCAAACATGAAAAGATTCACAAACGGACAAAGGCACAAAAGGAACGCAAAAATACCGTTCATGAAAGCAGGGACAAAGCAAACCGCAAAGGCTCCTCTTGATTTCGGGAACAGCTCGTGTTCGATATGACCGCTCAGTTCGTCCCGTCTGACGATCCGGTTGTCCTCAACGGGGATACCGCAGATGCGGCAGACAAGCTGTTCAAAAAAGCCTCTGACAAGAGCGCCCGGAAAGGTGAGATATTTTGTGATGATATAAAGAGTCGTCATTAAATGTCACCTCCGTTATCGGTCAGCACTTGCTGTAAGGTGAGTTTGCCTTTTTTATACTGCTGAACGGTTTTGCCGATGGAATAGCCGTAATATTCGAGCGAGCTTACTACTTTGTTATAGGTGTCTTCGTCGTCTGTGCAAAGGGCACAAAGCGCATAAAGATTCATGTCCGCCACAGAGGTCTGACAGCTCTGCATATAATTGCTCATGTTGGTCATGGCCTTTTCGGCGTCACCCTTCAGAAGATATGCCAACGCATAGGTTCTGTAAAAGACAGGGGAGGCATTTTGCGGATATACCGAAGCCGCCTTTTGCGCAATCTCAATCATTTTGTCGGGATCGGGCTTTTCGCAGAAGCGGTAAACGTCCGCATACGAAACATAAAGCGACATTTCCTGCGTGTTAAATTCAAGGCTCTTATTGAAATACGCCGTTGCCGTTTCGATATCGCCCTCTTTCGCTGCTGCGGAAATGATATGGGTCAGATAAATCCACGGATGCTTGCCGCCGTCCACTTCTTCTATTTTTTTCAGCTGAGCCAACTGGGTCTCATACGTCTCTTCATGCTTTAACATGACGATATACTTTGCGTATTCAAGAAATGCTTCGCTGTATTTTTGCGAGGTTTTATTCTCTTCGATCAGCTTGTCAACTTTCTTGATTGCGCTTTCATAATCGAAATCGTCACTACTTATATCGGGAAGCGTTTCATTGATAACGGTCGAGGTGTCGCTCAAAAGCGTATATTCCTGACGGATACCGGCATATTTTTTATATTTAGGAGTTTTCAGCTTCGATTCGCTTATATACGTTTCGATCAGCGAATCGGCATCGGCGTAATACCCGAGGGTCGTCATCGCATCAATCGTGTTGCGGACAGCTTTCATTGAAATCGTATCGTCATCGCTCTTTGAAGAAAGATACGTCTGGTAATACGATACGGCATCGGTCATTTTTTTCTCTTCGTAAGCAAATTGCGCATTGAGAAGCGTATCGTAATCGTCAACGAGCGGAGCCGTAATAAACAAAGACGCCACACAGACGATAAGCATGAGAACAAACGCAAGAATCCCGCAGGGGTTAATCGGATTGGCTTTCATCAGCGCCCGGCAGTCACTGCAATACGGATAGTCCTCGCCGAAGCTTGTGTCGCACGGTTTTTCTCCGCAGCATTCGCAAAGATGCGTTTCGGTTTTTTCCTCGGGATGTTCGCTTTCCGCCGCAGACACTTCGATTTCGTCAAGCGGCTGAATCAAAAAGCCGTCCTCCTCGGTATATTCCTTATCCTCGGGAGCCTCGCCGTCTTCTTCGGTCTGTTCGTCTTTGTCGGCATTTTCTTCTTTGCTCAACGCTTTTGCCGTTTCCTCGTCAAGCTGCTTTTGGAACATTTCTCTTAAGTCTTCAAGCTCACGGTCAAGTGCATCGACTTCATCGGGCATATCGGACGGCTGAGATTTCTTGTTTTCGTTTTCGTCCAAGAAAGATTCCTCCTACCAATAGATTTTTATACTTGCGAAAGCAAATATAACTTTAACCGATGGTGATTATAGCACCCGACGGCTTTAGAATCAACATCGGTTAAAAGTATTACCGTTCAATCTTACTTTTCAAAGTTCAATTAAACTTAAAAATCCGAAAAAGTCTTTGCCGGCTTTCAAAAACGTATCAGACGGCAAGCCACGAAAGATTGACCTTGCTGTAACTTTTCGGTACGGTGAAAAGGGAATCATTAACGGAGGCGGTGTACTTCTTGATGATAATGCTTCCTGCCGGTTCATCCCCGTCATACTGATCGATACGGACTAAGGTTGAGCCGCTGAAATAGAAGACGATTTTGTTGGAATCAATATCTCGATAGGTTTCGTAATTGTACTTTTTGCCGCTGATCGTTTTGGTGCCGGTTTTGATATTGCCGTATACCGGCACGGCAAATCCGCCCTCCATTTCCATGTCATCCGCAATATTTTCAAGCGATGTGCCGTTGAGCTTCATATACCGTGAGAACTGATCCATAACCAGATAGCTGTTTCCGGTCTTTCCGAAATAGAGAATACGTGCTTCGATTCCTTCGAACTTGCTTTTCAGTACATAGTCACCGCTGCGGTAAGCGTATGTGATGGGTGTGTTGCCTAACTCTTCGTCGAGTAACGTACCCTCTATCGTGAACTTTTCGCCGCTGTCGATCTTCTGGTATTTTGCGATTCTATAGCCGGCTTTGAGCGTCTGTGCTTTGACCTTGTCGGAAAGGGCCGAATAATAGGTGGTTTTGTTGACCGTGACATAAGCCTTGACTACGAAATAATAGGTCGTGCCGGCTTTCAGTCCGCTTACCGTTGCGGTGTCGTCCTTGGTTTTGGCGGCGGTAATATACTTTTTCTTTGCGGTGTCGTAGCGGTAAACGACATAGCCGGTGACGCCTTTTTGTGCGTTCCATTCAAGCTGAATGCTGTTTTCGGTTCTTGCCGCCTTGATACCGGTCACCTGGTTCGGGCGGGTCACAACCGTAACCTGAGAAGAAAGCGGGCCGTAGGAAAGGGTTTTGCCCGACTTCTTATAGGCTCTTACGGCAAAGCGGTAAGTCGTTGCAGCCTTCAGACCTTTGACGCTTGCTTTTGTGTCGGTGACGTTCTTGACGGAGACATACTTCTTTTTCGCCGTGTCATAACGGCAGATGTTGTATCCGGCGGCACCCGAAACCTTTTTCCAGCTAAGCGTAGCCGTTTTGACATCTGCTGTCGCTTTCAGCCCGGTGACCTTAGCAAGCTTCGTCGAAGCGGCCGAAGCTGTGATCGTGTTTTCCGGAAGGATCCCGAGCGAAACGGGAACGGAAAACGAAGAAAGGATCAGAACAAGAGCAAAGACAAAGCTGATTGTTTGTTTGATAATGTTTCTTTTCATACGGATATTCCTCCTTATATGTTATAAATATAGTATAATGTAATGAGAAATGAAAGTCAACAACAATTGTCGGCCTCGGAAAGATAATATTTTTAAAAATAATTAGTGACTTTTCTGTTTAACTGTGTTATAATTGCAAAGTATATATTCACAGACTGAAGGAGATAAATCTATGAGCGTTAATGTCGATCTGTTTAAAAAGGTTGCAGACGGAATCAATGAAACGACCCAAAAATACGGATTGCAAAGCGAAAATTCCGTAGAAGAAAAAGGTGATGCCTGCTTATTAAAATATACAAAAGATGAATCCATCCTCACTTTGAAATACGAGAACGATATTTTCACTCTTTTGTTTTCCGAAGAAGCCGACGAAGACGAAAGCAAGCAGAAGCGCCTTGTGGCCTCTTTGCTTTCCCCCGATGCGCAGGAAAAGGACATAAAGTATGTTATCGGCGAGTTCAACGAAACACTTACGACGAATTTTGGAAAAAAAGATATTACGAAGAAGCAGGGCAAGGCCAAGAGCACCCCGCAGACCGTTTCGAAAAACGCCGTCAAGCACGGTTCATTCTACGACCCGAACACGCTTGCCAGCCGTCTTTGCATCGTCTTTCCCGAGCTTCGTTACCACTACAAGGATAGTCTTGCCCAATACGGCGAATTTTTAGCGGAGGACTTTTTCGTAAACTACGGCACGCCGACAGTCATCGCCGCCATCAAAGAAAACAGACCCGCCACCATGAAAAAGCTTTTCCAGGTGCTCAACGAGATTTATGAGGACGGTACAAACGAGACGCAGTCGTTGATTGCCGTAACGATTCTCGGCGAGCTGAACAACGATCAGATCCTGCTTGCGCAGTGCGTTGACTATATGAGTGAAACCATGGCACCGCCGGTAATCGAGGTCAACCGCTATCTTGCTTCAAGAAGCGGTCAGAAAGCCCGCAAAAAGATGGAAGATCCCCCGGCGTACAAACCGAAAAAAGAAAAGAAAAAGGGCTTTATGGACAGAATGATGGCTCAGGGCCTTGGGCAGTAAACAGGATACTTTGCGGGGGCGATTTCAATCGTTCCCGCTGTTATTTGAAAAGAGGTTTTATATTTGAAGCAGCTTTTGGAACTGTTTTTAACATTTGCAAAAATCGGCGGCTTCACTTTCGGCGGAGGAATTGCGATGCTTCCGATGCTGCAAAAAGAAATTGTCGAAAAGAAGAATTGGGCAACTCAGGAGGAGCTGATGGATTATTACGCCATCGGTCAGTGCACACCCGGCATTATCGCCATCAATACGGCGACCTTTGTCGGTTACAAGCAAAAAGGGACAATCGGCGGAATCGTCGCCACGCTCGGCATGGCGTTTCCGTCCGTCGTTATCATTACAATAATCGCCGCCCTTGTTTCGAATTTTCAGGATCTGCCTGCCGTCCAATGGGCCTTCGGCGGAATCCGTGCGGCGGTCGTCGCCCTGATTTTAAGTTCGGTCATCAAGCTGATGAAAAAATCCGTCATTGATATTCCGACGGCGCTGATTTTTATTGCGGTTGCGGTTTTGGCGACGGTGACCAACGTTTCTCCCGTTGTTTTTGTGCTGATTGCCGGTGTGATCGGAATTTTGCTTAAGGGAGGGAAAAAGTCATGAGCTACGCCTTGCTTTTGCTGGAACTGTTCGGACGGTTTTTCCTTGTCGGGCTGTTTTCAATCGGCGGAGGACTTGCCACGCTCCCGTTTCTGACCTCGATGGGGGAAACCACCGGCTGGTTTAATGCCGCCGACATTTCGAACATGGTTGCGATTTCCGAATCGACGCCGGGACCGATGGGCATCAACATGGCGACCTACGTCGGTTATACCGTAGCCGGCGTTCCGGGCTCGATTTTAGGGCCGATCGGACTTATCGCCCCGTCGATTGTGATTATCATCATCATCTCCCGGGTGCTGATGAAATTCAGGGAATCCAAATATGTCAACTACGCTTTTTACGGGCTTCGTGCCGCTTCGGTCGGTCTGATTGCCGCCGCCTGTTACAGCGTTGCGAAAATTGCGCTGTTCAACGGAGAAGTGTTCGCCGAAACGGGAAACTTCTTCCTCGGCTTTGATCTGAAAAGCGTTATCCTCTGTGCGATTGTCTTTGTGGCGGTCATGTGCTTTAAAAAGCTTCATCCGATTGCCTGCATTGTTGCGGCGGCCGTCGTGGGGATTATTTTCCAAATGGGTTGATTTTTAAAACTGCGGACTGCTTTCGGGCGGTCCGTTTTCGGCTGTTTTTCCCAAAATTCATTTGTGGCTATTTTTCAAAAAAATGATGACAGGGTATGTTTTTTATGGTATAATGAAATGGATTTTATTATTTTATATTTATGCTCTGCCCAGCACGATAACTGACGGGCGGCATAGACGGAGGACTTATCATGAAAAACAATACCGCCGGTGACGGTAACGATCTTATAATCGGCAGAAATGCCATTCTCGAAGCGCTCAAAAGCGAAAGAGGAATCGATACGCTTCTTGTCGCAAGAGGAGAACGGAACGGCTCGGTCGGACGGATTCTTTCCGAGTGCAGAGAAAAGGGAATTGTCATCAAAGAAGTTGACGAAAAGAAGCTTGACTTCATGTGCGGAAAGGGCAACCATCAGGGTGTTGCCGCCTACGTCGCCGCACACGAATATGCAAGCGTTGACGATATTTTACAAAGCGCAAGGGATAAAAACGAGGATCCGTTTCTTATCATCTGCGATGAAATCGAGGACCCGCACAATCTCGGTGCGATTATCCGTACCGCCGAAGCCGCCGGCGCGCACGGCATCATCATACCGAAGCGCCGCAACGCCTCTCTGACGTGGGCGGTCGGAAAAGCGTCCGCCGGAGCGGTCGAATATATGCCCGTCGCAAGAGTCGGAAACCTTGCGGGTACGATCGACGAGCTGAAAAAGAACGGCATATGGATTTACAGCGCCGATATGGGCGGCACGCTCTGGAGCGAAACGGACTTCAAAGGACCGGTCGCTCTTGTAATCGGCTCGGAGGGAAACGGAGTCGGCAGACTCATCAAAGAAAAAAGCGACTTTATTGTTTCGCTTCCGATGAACGGAAAAATCAATTCGCTCAACGCCTCTGTCGCAGCGGGCATATTGATGTATGAAGTGGCGAGACAAAGACTCAAATAATCCGGAGGTAAGGTTATGTCTGATAAAAGAAACGATCCTTCGTCCCTTTATGACGAGGACTTTATGAGAAAAAGAGAAGCAATGTTCGGAGAAAACAGTGAAAGTGAAGATGTTGACTCCGGGCGGCACGAGGAGGACGATTTCTTCTCGGACGAAGAAGAAAGCACCGATGTTTTCGAGGAAAAAAGCAGTCTTCTTTCACGGTTCAGACGCTCTTCCAAAAATAAAAAGAAAGCAAAAGAACCCGAACCCGACGAAAGCGATAACGGATATGACATTTTTGAGTTAGAAGATATCGACGCCGGACAGCAGGAAGGTGAAGAAGTTCCCGCCAGAGAAACCGCCGACGCCGGTACGGACGAAAATCTTGACGATATCAACGCGCTTCTCGAATCGGTCGGAATCAAGCCCATCGGGCATAATGAAGCCACCGAAAAAGAAGAGGCGGTAAAGAGTTTTCATAAGGTCAGAGAAAAAATAGTGGAAGACGTTACCGCCGGAAAGGACAGCCGGACACCGCAGGAAGCCGAAGAAGCCCCTTCGGACGAAAAAGAAAAAACCAAGTATTTTTCACTCGGCAAAAAAGCCGACAGCAAGGACAATTCAGACGGTAAGCCCGTCGAAGACAAAACGGTTGTACACGATCCGGCCGAAAAAACCGAGCCGGAAGAAAACAACGGACAGCCCGACGGTCAGCTGATTCTTGACGGCTACGTTGACGAGCAAAAACCGAAACGGGTTTCGGAAAAAAAGGTTGAAGCCGACCTCAAGGCGACAAGAAAGAATCTGATTGACAACTTCAGAGTGCTTGCCAAACCGGAGACGGACAAACCTGTTCTGGAGCGCAACGACAACGGGAAGCCGCTTGACAGCATACCCGACACGGTTGACGTATCAAACGGTGAGGACATCTTCGACGCCGTTGACAAAGCGGGAAAGAAAAAGAAATCCGCCTTTTTGAAAATCAGCGAAAACGTCTTCAAAAATTCAGCGCAAAAGGCACGGAAAAACGTCAAGAAGCAACAGCTGTTAAGTGCCTCGGAGCTTAGCAAAACGCTCAAGGCTGACATCAAAAAGCTCGTATTGAACGAAAAGATTCTGCTCGCTCTTACGGCGGTTTCGCTTTTGCTGTCGCTTCTTTATTCGGCTTATACGCCGGGCGGCGCACTCGAATTCTTATACGGTTCGGGCGCAAGAATTTATACGGCGGTCAGCCTCGTTCTCTTCCTTGCCGCCGCCGTGTTCTCCCGTGACATCATTACGGACGCCTTCGAAAACATCAGGCAGCTGCGGCTCAACGGCGCCTCCTGTGTGCTGATTATGACCGTATTTGTTCTGATTCACTCGATTGCTGCCCTTATCACCGGCATGACGGAATTCACCGGCACCGTGATCTATATTCCGTGCAGTCTGTTCGCTTTTCTTGCGGTCAGCGAAAGCCGCAGAATGCGCTTTACAACGATGAACAAGACCGTCTGTATGTTGGCAAAAGCGGGCCCGCTTCACGGACTTCAGCAGGTCGAGAATTCGGCGGACGCAGCCGCCCTCGCCTACGGGATCGACGACAAGGGCGAGCCGACCATCATTTACGGAGCGGATGTTGACCTTCCGAAAGATTTTGAAGAGCTTTTCGCTCCGTCGAAAAAAAGCGAAAAGTTTTACAGCTATTGCTGTGTTGCGGTTCTTGCCGCCGGCTTTCTGTTCAGTCTCGTTCAAAGCATAGTAACCAAAAACGTTCAGTCTTTTGCGACAGGGCTTGTCGGCTGTATCTGTCTGTGCTTCCCGATTATGAGAGATCTCGTTCTTGAATACATCCGATCTGACATCAACAGCAAAGCAAGCGTGAACGGTGTCGCCGCTTTCAGCTTTGAAAACAGTGAAAAGGTCGGTTCTGCAAACGCCGTAACCGTAAATGCCGACGAAATTTTCGAAGGGAAAATATCAAAATTCCGCCTTGTACCGGGTGGTCACATGGCGTTGTCCGACGCGGTTGTTTACGCCGCCTCGACGCTTAAGGAAACCGACTGTCTGATTAAAGATGCGTTTGATGATTTCATCAAGGAATCCGGCATCAGGCTTCCGGCGGCAGAGGATATCCAATATGAGGAAAAACTCGGCTATGCGTGCTGGATAGCCGGAAGAAGAGTCCTTGTCGGCAACCGTGAAATGCTCGTTCAGCACAGCATTGATGCGCCGAGTGAAGAAGAGGAACGCAGCTATTCCAAGAACAAGAGCGTCATGTACGTTGTTGTTGAGGGTATGATCGCCGCCACCTTCATCGTCACCTATCCGGTACTTACCCGAGCGAAAAACAGCATCAGACAGTTTTCAAAAACCGGCCTTGTTTTAATGGTCAACTGCTGTGACCCGTGCCTTAGTGAAAAGTATATTGCAAAGCGTCTCGGAACCGAAGAAGCCGCCATTAAGCTGATCGGCACCAAGGGCGCACAGATTATCAAGGATTACCGGAACAACAAGTCGATCCGTCAGGACACCGGACTTGTCTGCGCCCTGAAGTCCAAAAGCGTGCTTGCCGTGGTGGATGCGGCGTGGCGTCTTTATTCGGGCGAGCGCTCGGCGACGATTTTCAGCGCTGCCGCGGCGTTTATCAACTTCGTTCTTCTTATTGTTTTCACACTTTTGAAAGTTTCAAGCGTTGTCGGCTGCTTTACGGCGATTGCGCTTCAGGCAATCTGGGCGGCGGCAATCTGCTTTCTTGTTGAAAAGCTTCATAAATCATAACGAAAGGAAAAGGACTGTTTGTCCGTGAAATGAAAATGGAAAAAATCATCAATATTTCCTCCCTGAGCAAATCCTACGGCAGTAAGCAGGTCTTGAACAATGTCAGCTTTTCCGCCAATCCCGGTCAGATCATCGGCCTTTTGGGACCGAACGGCTGCGGCAAGACAACGCTTATCAAAATCCTCACCGGACTTATCAAGGACTACACCGGTACGGTGAAAATTGACAACGAGGAGCCGGGCGTTTATACCAAAAGCATCGTTGCCTATCTTCCCGAAAAAACGTTTTTGCCCGACTGGATGCGTCCCGTTGACGCCATCGCCTATTACGCCGATTTTTATAAGGATTTCGACAAAAACAAGGCGAACGAGCTTGTTGCAAAATTAGGGCTTGACCCGAAGCAGCGCATCAAAACCATGTCAAAAGGTCAGCAGGAAAAGCTCAATCTTCTTCTGATTATCAGCCGCAACGCAAAGCTGTATATTCTTGACGAGCCGTTCGGCGGTGTCGACCCGGCTTCAAGAAGCAAGATTCTTGACCTGATTATGGATAACTACGCCAAGGATTCCACGATTTTAATGTCGACTCATTTGATTTATGACGTTGAAAAAATCTTTGACCGGGTGCTGATGATAAGTCACGGCAAGGTGATCGTCGATTCTCACGTTGACGAGCTTCGTGAAAAGGGAAAAACGGTCGAGGAAGTATTCAAGGAGGTGTTCACCTATGCTTGGTAAGCTGTTAAAATATGAAATCAAGCATTCGGCACGATACGTCAGCATCATTTACGCCTGTGCCGGCGCCGTTACGGTTCTGATGCTGATTGCCATGCTCGCAAAAATGACGTGGCTGAGCGTAATCGGCTCCCTTGTTCTTTACCTTGTCGGAATCGCCGCCGTTTTCATGACGCTTGTTTCCGTTATCCGCAATTTTTACGACACGCTTTATTCGAGGCAGGGCTATCTCACCTTTACCCTCCCCGTCAAAAGCAGTCAGCTTCTTTTTTCCAAGGTTATTGTCTCGTTTTTCTGGATTATCTTAAGCTGCATTCTCCTGGGACTTATCATCGGAATCATCGCTCTGAATGCTTCCCGACAGGCGGACGCTTCTTTGACCGGCGTGCTTGACGTAATCAAGGAAAGCGGCATACTCGAAATGCTTCCGTCGAAATGGATGGTCGCAAAACTTGTGTTTATCCTTGCTGTTGTTGCGCTTCTGAACATTCTCACCTTTGTCGGCTTCGTGTATTTTTCCGTTACGCTTTCGAATACAAGAGCCCTTCAGAAGCACCCGAAGCTTTTCGGTTTTTTGATTTTCTTCGGCACCTACGGCGTGGCAAACGCCATCAACATGAAGCTGACCTATTCGCTGCCTCTTGCCGTTCATGTGACAAGCGAGAACGTTTATATCGGCTTTGAATCTATGGATACGATGAGCGAATCTCTTACCTCCTTCGGTATCGGCGGCGCAATCTTTATGGGGCTTGTCGCTCTCGGTCTGCTGATTCTCACCGGCTGGATCATGGAGCGCAAGGTCAACATTAAATAACAGGCAATCTCTAAAAACTCAAGGCGTTCGGCATAGTGCACAAATGATGTCGGATTTTAGGCAAAATGAAGCAGGAATACTTGATGTATTTCAAGGATTTTTAACGACAAAGACGGCATTAGTTGGGTATTATGACGAATGTCGGGAGGTTTTTAGAGGTTGCCAACACTTTTTACTCACTTCCCGTTCGGCTACAACGGGGATTTGTGCCTTTCAAGTCCGTAGCCTGAAAAGGAGCAGATTTATCATGAAAACAGAAATTGACGGCTTTCAGGAATGGCAGAATAAGCCGCAGATAACGGGCATCAACCGGTTGCCGCAAAGGGCATCGTTCATGCCGTACGAAAGCCTTGACAAAGCGCTTCGGGGCGACCGTTTTTCTTCGGGCAGATGTTTTTCTCTCGACGGGGAATGGAAATTCAAGCTTTTCGGAAACTATAAAAGCAAGGTCATTTCCTTTGCCGAACCGAAGTTTGACTCGTCCGCATGGGACAGCATCACCGTTCCGTCCTCCTGGCAGTCCGAGGGCTTCGACCGCCCGATTTATACGAATATTCAGTATCCGTGGGAGGGGAACGAAAGACTGCATCAACCGCTTGCTCCGACGCAGTTCAATCCCGTCGGCTGTTACATAAAGAAATTCACCTTACCGAAGAGCTTTTCAAAGGGCAGAGTCGTCCTCTGCTTCGAGGGCGTGGAGTCGTGCTTTTATCTTTATGTCAACGGAACCCGCTACGGGTACAGCGAGGGCACGTTCCGTCACAGCGAATTCGATATCACCGACCTGTTAAGCCCCGGCGAAAATACAATCGGCGTCGAGGTGTACCGCTGGTGCACGGGAAGCTGGCTTGAGGATCAGGACTTTTTCCGCCTTGCCGGTATTTTCAGAAGCGTTTATCTTTATACGACCGCTTCGCAGTACATCGCCGACTTTTCCGTTCAGGCTTTGCCGGATGCAAAGTATAAAAGCGGAACGGTTGACGTGACGCTGACACTCGGAACGGCGGCCGCACACACCGAGGTCGAAATGACGGTCTATGACGCAAACGGAGACGTCGCCGCATTTGATTCGGTCACGGCGGAAAACAAAAAAAGAGTTCATCTGAAAGCGACCCTGCCGTTTATCCGGCTTTGGAACGCAGAGCACCCGTATCTGTATACCGTGGTTTTCGCTCTTCGGGACGAAAGCGGTGTCAGCTTTGAATTTGCGGGACTGAAAACCGGCTTCCGGAAAGTTGAAATCAGGGACAGCGTTGTTTACCTCAACGGCAAGAGACTTGTATTAAAGGGCGTCAACCGACACGAATTTTCCTATGACAAGGGCAGAGCCATCAATACCGACACCATGGTGGAAGATATCAAGGTGATGAAGGCGCACAACATCAACGCTGTTCGCACCTCTCACTATCCGAACAACACCGAATGGTACGATCTTTGCGATGAATACGGACTGTATGTTATCGACGAAAACGACCTCGAAACGCACGGAACCCGTTTTCCGTCGCACCCGTCAACGCCGCTTCTTCCCGGCTCGCTTGACGAGTGGACGCCTGTCTGCATGGACAGAATCGAATGCCTTTACGAACGGGACAAGAACCACCCGTCAATCATTTGCTGGTCGCTCGGAAACGAATGCAGCGGCGGCGAAAACTTCAAGAAGATGTACAACTATCTCAAGCAAAAGGACAACTCCCGGTTTGTCCATTACGAGTCAATCTGGGACGACTTCGAAACCGACCGTCACGTCACGGACGTGTATTCGATGATGTACGAAAAGCCGTGGGATATCGAAAAGAAGATGAAAACGTATACGGACAAGCCGTACATGCTTTGCGAATATGCACACGCCATGGGCAACTCCTGCGGCGGCAACGAAAAATATCTTGACTTACTGAAAAACGAACACTTCTTCGGTCTTTTCGTCTGGGACTTCGTTGACCAGGGCATGAAAGCGAAAGCCGAAGACGGAACGGAATACATCGGCTACGGCGGAGACTTCGGCGACGACCCGAACGACGGCAATTTCTGCGGTGACGGACTGCTTTTCGCCGACCGGAGTGTAAGCCCGAAAATGACCGAAATGAAGCGGCTTTACCAGAATGTTGATTTCGAAGCCGTCGACGCCGAAAAGGGAAAAATCAGAGTCAGAAACAACTTTATGTTCTCCGACCTTTCCGAATACAATCTTCACTGGCAGCAAATCAGCCGCAGTAAGGTCATTGACAGCGGCGACTGCTCGGTCAGCGCAAAGCCCGGCGAAACGGCAGACGTTGACCTGAAAATCAAAAAGAGCCCCGACGGCGAATGGTACTTAAACGTGATTTTTGAGCTGAAAGACGCTGCAAAATGGGCGAAAGCAGGTCATGTTATTGCCAAGCGTCAGTTTGTCATCAACGAATTCGAAATCAAAAAGACGCCCGTAACCGGTCACGAGATGACAACGAGAACCGAATACGGTACGCTGTACGTTTCGGGCGGCGAATTGGAAGTTCGCTTCTCGAGAAGAACGGGCAAGCTTTACTCCGTCAGAAAAAGCGGAGAAGAGCTTCTCTCCTCTCCCGTTACACTTCAGTTCTGGCGTGCGCCGACCGACAATGACCGGGGCAATCACATGAATGTACGCTGTGCGATGTGGAAAACCGCCGGCAAGGACGCTTCGTTCAGCATTAAGGATGTCAAGCAGGACGGCAAAACCGTCACGGTCGAAACCGAATTCTGGCTTCACACCTTCCCGGCCGAATGTGTCGGCAAGATCATTTATACCATCGGCTCAAACGGCATTCATGTGGATTTCAGCCTTCCGGTTCCGGCGGGACTTCCCGACCTTCCGCAGGTGGCGGTTGAGTGGAAGCTGAAGCAAAGCTATTATTCGCTTGAGTACCTCGGAAGAGGGCCGCACGAAAACTACATCGACCGCAACAAGAGCGCCGATATCGGAATGTACAAGACCGAAATCGAAAATCTCTATGTCCCCTATCTCAAGCCGCAGGAACACGGCGAAAGAACGGGCGTACGGTTTGCGAAGCTTGTCGGCTCGAAGCACACCTTACTTTTTGAAGCAGACAAGGAGATGGAATTCAACGCCTGCCGCTGGTCGGTCGAAGAATTAGAAGAAGCGAAGCATAGCTTTGAGCTTCCGAAAAGCGACGAGCTTTACGTCAAGGCCGTTTCCCGTCAGACAGGCGTCGGCGGCTACGACAGCTGGGGCGCAAGAACGCTTGACGAATACACAAACAACGCCGGAAAGACCTACCGTCTCGGCTTCACATTGATTCCCGAAGGAAAGTAAGACAAAAGAAGGAGAAAAGCTATGAAAAACAAACAGCAATCCAATCCCGTTGCGGCAATCTGCGCCACAGCAACGCTTGTCGTTATCCACCTTGCCGTCAGGCACTGCATGAGAAAATATGGCAGAAAATAAGAAACCGAATCACGCAAAACCGAAAAGAGCCGGGAAAGGCAACGGCTGTCCGCTTTACAAAAAGTGCGGCGGCTGTCAGCTTCAGAACATGACTTACGAAGAACAGCTTTCCTTTAAGCAAGCCAAGTGTGTCAAAACGCTTGGCTCTTTCGGCTTTGTCGAAAGAATCATCGGCATGGAAAATCCGACCCATTACCGCAACAAGGTGCAGGCGGCGTTCGGGCTGACAAGAAGCGGTAAGATTATTTCGGGCGTCTATCAGTCCAAAAGTCACCGCATCGTCTTAGTGGACGACTGCCTGCTCGAGGACGAAACCGCCGACAGAATCATTGTTGACATCAGAAAGATGCTGCCGAGTTTCAAACTGCTCCCCTACAACGAGGACACGGGCAGGGGCTTTTTGCGCCATGTGCTTGTCAAAAGAGGCTTTAAAACGGGCGAAGTAATGGTGGTTCTCGTCACCGGAACGCCGGTTTTCCCGAGAAAGAATGACTTTATCAGAAAGCTGTTGTCACTGCACCCGGAGATTACGACCATCGTGCAAAACGTCAACAGCGCCAAAACAAGTCTTGTCCTCGGAAAAGACGAAGCCGTGCTGTTCGGCAAGAGCTATATCGAGGACATTCTCTGCGGCAACCGTTTTCGCATTTCGCCGAAGTCGTTTTATCAGATCAATCCCGTTCAAACCGAAAAGCTTTACAATACGGCGATTGACTTTGCGAATCTTACAGGAAAAGAAACGGTGCTTGATGCTTACTGCGGTATCGGCACAATCGGCATCACCGCCGCCAAAAAGGCGAAAACGGTCATCGGCGTCGAACTGAATCCCGACGCAATCCGTGACGCCAAGCAGAACGCAAGGCTCAATAAAAAAGAAAACCTGCGCTTTTTCACGGCGGACGCAGGCGAGTTTATGGAAAGTATGGCGAGTGAGAACGAAAAGGTCGATGTTGTCTTTATGGATCCGCCGAGAGCCGGAAGTGACTTGAAGTTTCTAAAAAGTCTTGTGACGCTGGGTCCGGACAGGATCGTATACATCTCCTGCAACGTCGAAACGCAGGCAAGAGATTTGCTGTTTCTTGTCAGGAACGGGTACAAGGTGAAAAAAATTCAGCCGGTCGATATGTTTCCGCATACGGGGCATGTAGAGTCGGTATGCTTACTCACCAAAACAAAATAAAAATCAAAAGAAAACCGTCGCTTAAGTTTTTTCAAAAAAACACTGCATTAAAAAGCTTGCTTATTATTAAAAAGGAGGAACGCACAATGAATAACGATTTTTTTGCAAACGAACTGGAACTGATGCGTGAAAAATACAGTCAAAATCCGCCTGAATTTCTGCTGAAAGACAATGTCTATCAAACAGAAAAGGATTTTGCGGATATAGAAAACATTGATTCTCTCTATACGATCTACCGAGAGGAAAAAACGCTGATAAAAAAAGGTACTGTCTTTATCGGCTGTATTGTTCAGGCGAATAACAATCTTTTCAGAAGATTTCCTCCTTTTGATTATGCAGCTGACATGATTTATAGTCCCGATCCGGCTTTAGGAACGAACGGCAAGCAGCTTTATGCCATCTCTCGGAAATTATATTCTTATAAAGATCGTCCCAACGAGGCTCCGGAAGAACTGCGTGAAGTGGTATTGTCAATCTCGGACGAAATTACCAGATGCTTTAATGTGCCTCTTCCTGACAGTTTGACAAACGGAAGAGAGGTCTACTTCACGACCTTTAAGGTCATGAGAAAAAACCTGCCCGGAAAGAAGCTCCAACAGAACCTTCTTCCGATCCTTGCGGCTCCCGGCATCTGCAAATCCTCCACTGTTCTCCCGAAAGATTTGTGGTCTGAAGGCTTTATCGATCATTTCTGGAACGATTAAATGTTAAGACCGCCTCTACGGAACGGTTTGATTGCTACTTGAATCATCCGAACGGAGAAATTCTCATGAACAAACAAAAAAGCTCTGCGCAGGCAAGAGATTTGCTGTTTCTTGTCAGGAACGGGTACAAGGTGAGAAAAATTCAGCCGGTCGATATGTTTCCGCATACGAGGCATGTAGAGACGGTAGTTTTGATGTCAAAATAACAAACCGGATGGATAGAAATTGACAGGGGGATACTATGGAACAGATATTCGATGCAAAAGACCTTACCTGTTTAATGAAAAATGCAGAGTCAATGCACGATTGCTTCATCAAAAGCATAGAACTCGTAGGGCAGCAGTTAATTGTTATATATGATCAGCTTGAAAATCACTATGCACCCTACCATAAAGTAACAGTCACATATCATTTAGATGATATTGAAAACGATTGTACCCTTTATATTTATGAGGTAAAACATAATAGCCTCAAATATTGCCAAATGACAATAGAAGAACTATCTAACTGGAAAATGCTTATGTTCAAATATGATGTTGACATGTTTGGTGAATTTACATTGCATTTTAACATTGAAAAAGGAAGAAAATGCAGAAATGCGAAACTGTGTTTCACTCCGTTCAGAATTCAGTATCAGTGGGCGTGATTAGCGAAAGTTTATATAAAGAGTTAATGCTGAAATTTGCTGAATGATCGAACGATGATAATGCTACTGGGATAGCTTTCGACAACACTTATAGTGGATGTATTCCCCTTGTTCCTCGAAATCGGTCGATATGTTTCAACACACGAACAACATTGATCCTATTGCCCGAGCCACACAGAAAGCGTGTTCCTTGTGTCACACAGATAGGAGAAGAATGAAGAAAACATTGATATTCAGGAGAAAAAAACCATGTCACAAAGTATCGTAGAAACCAACATTCTTAGCAAGGATTTCGAATACTTGCCGCCGTTTTTCTATAACAACGCTTTTGCTTTGCGCTGTGAGCTCGGAAACGGAGATACAAACGAAGAATACATGCTTTGTGCACAGCGGCGTGCGATGGAAATATTCCGGCTTCTGTTTCCGGCCGGGGCAGATGCGCTTTTCTTCGATTATTGGCTTTATGATGACTGTGCGTCCGGTACGCCGGAATCAGAAGGTGAAGACGCACAGGATATTGAGGAAATTCACAGAGCCTGCATCGAGGATAGAATAGCATCCATGCGGTTTCTTTTCCGCTTTCAGGATCAATACAGACACATTGTTGTAAGAGACTTGCCCGGTATTGATGATGACGATGATAATGCTGTCCTCGGAAGAAATCGGGTTGTATGCTATGCAGACGGAAAAGCGTTTGATGCGGATTCAATCATAAGCAATCAGCTTGTCCGGCAGACGAACCCCTTGGTAAGCTTTGTTTCTTTTGAAAAGGAACTGATCTTTTCTGTTTATGATGACCGTGGGTGTGATATTGTATTCTCCACTCACGAAGCGATGGCGGCGTTTTATGATAAGCTGGAACCGTATTTCCTTGATTATGACAGGGACGAAATGGTCAGGCGGATGAGTAAAGAATAAAGCCCGGAGGAAAAATATGAAAAAAATCACTATGAACGGCAGAAGAATTCCGTATGAATTATCCTTTGCGGAATTGAAAGAACAGTGCCTGTCATCACACGGTATGGATTTTGCGTTAGCCTGTAACGCAATCGCTTCTGTTGAAACGAGTGAAGCCTATCAGTTTTTAAAATCATTTTTGAATGACAAAGATAAATACCGGCGGCTTGCCGTATTAGAGGTCATTTTCGGTTACCCCGATTCAAAGGAGTTATATCCGTTACTGATCAAGTATCTTCAATCGGAGGACATTTTATTTGTACGCAGAGCGGCAGAAATCATCAGTAAAACGCCGATAAGCGTACCGGATTCTGTGCTGACAACAACACTTAAGAAGTATCCGGATGATGATGTCATATACTTGATTATCCGGAAGCTTTCGAAGAATAACGAAAGTTTTGATTTTCTGACGGAATTGTTTCAAAAAACCGAAAAATGCTCATGCCAAGAAATGATTGCAGATTTTCTTGTTACTGCTTTTGGCGGTACGAAACCAAAAGAAATATTTGATTTGCTGCGAAAATCGCCTTTCGGCAAAATACGGTGTGTTTCTTTGAAGCTTGGCTTTGAGAATCATTATAACTTAAGCTGTTTTGAAGCTGACGCTGACGGTCATGTGAAGAAATGCTTGTTAAGATTACAGCAAACAGCAAAATAGCGACAATCGAAAGGACGCAAAAATGCCGAAACACGAATTTGGAATCATGAAGAAAGCACCGAAACCCGGTGTACGATACGACAAGTACGAGCCTGAAAAATATAACTGTATTGCTGTTGACGATGAAATGATTGAAGCAATCAGCGAGAGAGTATCCGATGTCGATACGTTTTGGCATACCGTTGATATACCTGCAAAAGGGCTTGACTATTGCGGCATTACGCTTATTCCGCCCAAATCGCTGGATACGCTGATAGCCGTTACAGACGGGATCGATAAACTCTCCGGGCTTTGTGAACTGTTACGAAAAGCCAAAAAACATAATCAATATGTCATTCACTTCGGTGTGTGATTTCAAAACAATCAGCTTTTATGATATCGGTGATAAAAAGAAATGAAAACAAAACACTTTACAATCGGCGGTATTCCCTGTATTCTTTGGGGTGAGCCGCAAGAAAAAATCTATATCCACGTCCACGGCAAAATGAGCCGTAAGGAATATGCGGAGCAATTCGCCGAAATTGCGGCCGCTAAAGGCTTTCAGACTGTAAGCTTTGATTTACCCGAACACGGCGAGAGGGTGAATGAGGATACCCGCTGTGACGTGTGGAACGGTGTACACGACTTAAAAGTGATTGCCGATTATGCATTCTCTCATTGGGACAGCGTATCTTTGTTTGCGTGCAGTCTCGGCGCTTACTTTTCGCTGAACGCCTATACGGACAGAAAATTTGAAAAATGCCTGTTTCAGTCTCCGATTGTTGACATGAAATGGCTTGTCACGCACATGATGCTTTGGTCGGGTGTCAGCGAACAGGAGCTTCGGGACAAAAAAGAAATCCCGACGGAAATCGATACGCTCCGTTGGGATTATTATCGGTATATCTTCGAAAATCCTGTCCTGAAGTGGCCTTTTCCGACGTTCGTTCTTTACGGCGGAAAGGATGCTTTACAGCCGCTTTCGTCTTTACAAGCCTTTTGTGAGCAATTCGGCGCCAAGCTTACAGTCAGCGAAAACAGCGAGCACCCGTTTATGGGAAAAGAGGATTTCGGAATCGTTGACATGTGGATCAGAGAGAATATATAGGCAACCTATAAAAAAATCGAAGAAAATTTCTTTCTCCGACGGCTTTATATTACCACATTTTGCGAAAATAATCAAGTCTTGTTTTCCTCCCGGAAAAGGTGTATGAAGTATGTACACACTTTTACGGGAGGCATTTTTATGAACAACATGACAGCACTGATGAGCCTGTTTTTACGGGCCTATCACTTCCGGAACAACACCGACCGGATTTTCTCGGACGACAAAGCCGAAAAGCTTCTTTCAAAAGAAGAATACGAAACTATCGGCGAAAATCTTTCCTCGGGTGTTTCGTTTTTTGCGCCCGGCTTTACCGGCACGAAGCAGGAGGCTTTGCGGCTGATTGCCGACCGTCAGCTTGCGCCGCCCGTCCTTATCCGAAGTGCCTTTGCAGAAAGAGCGCTCGATAACGCCGTCATGCTCGGAGCAAGTCAGGTCGTATCCTTTGCAAGCGGTTACGATACCTATCCGTTCAGAACAGAGCATGAATCGCTTACGGTGTTTGAGCTTGACCTGCCTGAGATGATTGACGACAAGCTTCAAAGAGTCAAAAAAGCCGGGCTTCGTGCCGGGTGTAAGACGGAATATATCCGCTGTGACTTGTCAAAGGACGAGCTGCCCGGGCTTCTTTTGGGTGCCGGATTTGACCGGACGGCTCTTTCTTTCGGAGAGCTTCTCGGAATCAGCTATTATCTTGAAAAAGAAGCGTTCAGACATCTTCTCGGCGAAATCTCTTCCCTTTGGTGCGAGGGGTCGGCGATCGTATTTGACTTCCCGACGGCGGAAAACACAACGGCAAGCGAACGCACCCGATCTCTTGCCGAGGGGGCAGGTGAAAAAATGAAAGCCCGGTATTCTTACCGGGAAATGGAGTCGCTCCTTTCTGATGCAGGATTTTTGATTTACGAATTTCATGATGAAAAATCGGCAGCCGAAGCGTTTTGTAAGGCGTATAACCTGAAAAATCCGGGGCTGGAGATCTCCTCCCCGAAAGGCGTCGGATATGTGCTTGCGGTGAAAAAGAGATAAAAATCGGGCAGTGCCGTTTTTTGGTGCACTGCCCGACTTGTTATATTGCGTAATCAACCCCGAACCGGTACTGCTTTTCGTAGTTCATACGGGTAGAAAGCAGCATAGTTCTTTCATTGCAGTTATATACGGCGCTCCAGAGGCTTGTGATCTGATAGCCTCTTTTGTGCTTGTAATCGAGGCGGCATTTTTCAAGAAGCTTCATCGCCTCCTGCTCCTCCATCACCGTACCGCCGCAGTTTTCGAAAGCTTCTTTCACCCATTTTTCACGGGTGTAACCGAAGCCTTTTTTGTTGTCGCCGTCGGGACTTAAATAAAAGTTCATGACATACTGTGTCTTTTCTTTCGGCTCAATCACCCGCATTTCGTTGTTTACATATTCGATGACAACGCTTTTTCCGCTTGCGTCCGCAATCTGATAATGATAATTGCAAAACAGAGAGTCGTTCATATCGTATCGGCTGAACAGCTCGATTGCCTCGTCAACCGTGGCACATTTGTCGAGCACGGCTCTGATCATAACGGTGGTCGTCAGGTTCTTTTTGCCCGTTCTTTGGTGAGTCGCTTTGGTTTTGATTTCAAGTACGGCGATTGCAAGACCCTTTTCGTTGATGCCGTCCATGCAGGCATAGGGAGCAAGCAAAAGCCGGTTTTTATTTTTCTTTTCGCCTAACTTGTCGCCGTACAAAAGCACATTTGTGTCGGTCACGGCAACGCTTTTGTAGCCGTTTTCGGGTGCCGTCCAGACGACGATCGACGGGGCGTCTTTATAATCGAAGTTTCTTGCAAGAATATGCTGACCGTCTTTTGTAAAAGCGTTGAACGTTGTGCAGGCGAAGCCGCCGCCTTTCATTTTCAGTTCGCCTTTTTGCGTATGAAAATGCTTTTGAAGAAGCACACCGAGCCCGGCAATATTTTTCACACCTTTTTCGAGCACCATGTCAAGCGCATAGTCGTTTTCGTATTGCAAGGCATAGGTGTTTGGGTCAAGCTTTGAAAAGCTCCCCCTTACTAAATTCGTTTTTGCTGACATAATCAAATCACATCCCCGTTTTTAAAACAAATGATTATTCTCAAGCTTATCGTATCCGAGAATAACCGTTTCAAGTCCGCCGTTTTCCGGCTGATAACAGAAACCCACACCGTCCGGCATCAGTACCCAGGCACACGAATAAATCTTCTGACCGATCCCCTCGGTGTCTTCGGTTTCGCCTTCAGATTCCGGCTGACCGTACCCGTACGAGTAAGTGTCTGTCGGCTGCTCTGCGGGTTCTTCTGTTTCTTCGCCCCGATATGTCTCAAAAAGAAGCTTTTGTACGGCCTGGTAATCCTTTCCGAGGACATCGTCCTTTTGAACAAAGTCTCCGCTTTCGATATCAAACGTATAGCCCTCATAGGTTGTTTCAGGTATTTCTGCTTTTTCAGACTGTGGTTCGGTCTCGGTCTGCGTTGTGTACCAATAGGATTGAGTTGTCGTTTCAGTGGTTTGGGCATCTCCGTCTGACTCGGTCGGATCGTTTTCGGTCGTTCTTTCAAGAAGAGACAGATACCCTTTTTCGTTGAACGTAACAGTGGAAACGATATGGACCTTTATCGGCAATCGACTTTCGTCGGCACCGGTTTTACCATACTCTTTGTAAAGCTTGTCGGCACTGTCTGCTTTCGTTTGGTAAGAAGAAATCAATTCATGGTAAAGCGTGTTGACTGTCGTCTGCGTTATCCCGTCACCGCTGAAAAACGGATATTCAATGGTATATTCGGCATAGGTCAGACCCGAAGAGGTGACCGCTTTTATGGTTTTGGTTTTCATTTCATAGGGCAAAGCGTCCGTCTCTTCGCCGGAAACCGCCGCACCTGTCTGGTCATACAACGGCGTGCTGCTGATTCTGCTGACCGCCCAGTCAAAGCTTTCGCCGTTCTTTTCGCAAGCGGCAAGGAAATAAACGTTTGATTCCGGCTCGGCGGAAAAATTGCCTTTTTCGTCCCGCTCGGCGTCTTCGGGATAAAGCGCACATTCGATATAGTATTCTCCTGCATTGGTCAGCTTGGAGGAGGTCACCTTGACCTGCATTTTTTCCGGCTCATCACTTTTGGCAAAATACTGATCCGAAGGCGCAAAATAATACCGGTCGTTACAGCAGTAACAATAGCTTGTATTGATATCGTCATACGCCGTAAGCCCTAAAAGTCCCGCCGTTTCGGCGATTTCCTCGCTGTCAACGCTTATGTAAGAAGTCACGTCGTCCTTTGAAAACCGTTCAAGCGGATCGACCTGATTCTCATAGGCTTCCTTTTTTGAAAACAGAGCGGTATACAGGCCGTTTTCGCTGTCCGGTGCAAGATAGGAAACAATATTGTCAAACGTCACCTTGCTTTTATCGTAGCCGTCCTCAAAAAACACGGAAAGCGACGGGGCAATATTCTCAAAGTCTGCCTCCGCTTCCTTTGAAAGACCCGTCAGGGCGACCGTCTTTCCGACACCGGCGCTGTTTTTGAAAATCGGCGTTGCCGCCCCGACAGCGGTAAGACCGACTGTCAGCAAAACACAGACGGCAATCATGATTTTTACGGTCAGAAACGCTTTTGCCGATTTCGGATTCGTTTTCTCGGGTGAAGGCTTGTTTATCTTTTTCTTTGAGATGCTCTGTTTCGAAGCGCCTGCCGTTTTTTCGGCCGGTCGGCGAGGCAGATTTAAATCCGCTCCGCTTTCATTCTCTGTAATTTTCGGGTCGTCTTTTGCGACCGGAGGCGTATCGTTTCTGACAGCTTCCCCGGGGAAAAAGATTTTTTGTTCCTGTTCGGGTTCATCGGGTTCAGTGCTTTCGGCTTTTCCCGAATAAATGTCGTTTTCGTGTTCGGAAAAGCTTTTTGCGTATTCCTGCTGACGGTCAAAGGAAAAAATACTGTCGCTTTCTTTACGGACTTCCTCATCCGGGAAATTGACAACAAACTTCTTTTTTTCTTTTACCGGTTCCAAACAAAACGGGCAGTTCGCCGACCCATCGGAAAACTCTTTCCCGCATTTTGCACAAAACATTTTCTTGTCCTCCCTTGATTCTGACAGTCTTGAAAACCGTTCGTGCCGGTTTCAACAGCCGACGAATATTAAACGTAATCAAGTACCTGTCTGATATCCTCAATTTCGGCAGTGACCCCTTTTTCTCCGAGCCCCTTGCCTTTAAAATCACCGTAGTTCATCCGGATCGCTTTCATGCCGGCACCGAGCGCACCTTTGATGTCGTTTACCGGGTGGTCGCCGACAAAAAGCACCTTTTCATTGGGAATCCCGACACGTCTTGCCGCCTCATCAAAAATTCTCCGGTCGGGCTTATAGATTCCGATGTCGCCCGAAACGACAACCACGTCAAACAGCTCCCGGATTCCCGCCGTGTCAAGCTTCGTATTCTGAAGCGAGGAAACGCCGTTGGTTACAGCCCCGAGGAGATAACCCTTTTCCCTGAGCTTCTTTAACACATCAACCGCACCGTCAAGCAGAACAACGTGCTTGCCGAAATCGTTGTTGAACGAGTCGAAAAGCTCCTGAAGCGGCGGGTGGTTATCCCACTTCCAAAGCGCAATCATTTCGGGAAAGTATACCTCTCTGTCCTTATAGCCGCCGTCAACGTGTTCTTCCATTTCGTCAAGCTTGATCTGACGCTCCTCGCTTGAAATATCGGGAAAATACTTCGTCAGAAAATCCTCGCAGTAAAGCCGGTAAGCACCCTTACGGCTTTGAAGCGTATCGTCAAAATCAAAAAACACGGCTTTTACGTCAAGTTTCGTCATGGTAAAGCCCCTTCACTTTCAAGATAAATTTTCTTTGCCGTTTTCGAATCGTTCGCAATCGTTTCGGCAAGCTGCTTAAGACCGTCAAATTTCTTTTCCGGTCTTGTATATCGAAGAAGAAAAACTTCCACCTGTTTTCCGTAAAGATCGCCCGAAAAACCGATGACATGTGTCTCACTGCGAAGCTCTTCGGTTTCGATTGTCGGACGGATTCCTATATTCGTAACCGACGGATACCATTTTTCGTCGATGCACACCTTTGAAGCGTATACACCGAACTTCGGCACGGCAAAGCCGTCGGGAAAAATCTGATTTAAGGTCGGAAAGCCGAGAACACGTCCTCTTTTGTCACCCTCGACAACCGTCAGTTCATACGAAAACGGTCTTCCAAGCATGGCATTCGCCGCCTGTATGTTTCCGTTTTCAAGCTCTTTTCGGATTCTTGTTGCGCTGACCGGCTCGCCGTCATAAAAGGCCGCCGACTGCCAGAATAAATCAATGTCCAGTTCTTTGCAGTCGTTTTCAAGCGTCTTGATATCGCCTGCACCGTTTTTTCCGTAGTGATAGTTAAAGCCGCAGCAAATCGCTTTTACATGAAGCTTTTCGTGTATTTTACAAAGAAATTCATAAGGCTCAAGGTCACGCAAGCCGGTAAAGCTCATTTTGACAACCGTAAAGCCCATTTCACGAAGCTTTTTGTCCCGCATTTCGTCCGTCATCAGGATAGGCGGTCTTTTTCCGAGCGTGTATTTTCTCGGGTGCTCGTCAAAAAGCAGAGCGACGGGAACGTAGCCTTTTTCATTTGCGATTTCAAGTGCTGTTGAAAGCACTTTTTTATGACCGACATGAAGTCCGTCAAAATTTCCGAGTGCGACAACGGCGTTACCGCCGAGAGACGCATTTTCAAAATCCGGCAAATTCCCACCCTCCTTTTGTATTTTTGTTGATTTGTTAGCTATCCCGGATAGCCGGGAATTACTTTTTTTACGGCCATCATGCCGCTTTCGGTCCGGATTTCTCCCACACCGAGAAAAACCTTTTCCGGCGAATAGACAAGCCGGAAGCCGTCTGTTTTATCACATTTTATCCTTTCAAGATCCAACTCGCCGCCGTTTGAAAAACGAATCGCCTGCGGCTTGGTAACAAAAACCTTGGGGTAGCAAAGAAGCTTGTCCACGGGGATTACCGCCTCTTGTAATCTCCTTTCGCTTTTCAGTGTTTCGAGTTCTTCGAGCGTCACACACTTTTCAATCGGAATTCCGTTTGCCTTGGTTCTGGTAAGACCAGTCATCACCGCCGGACAGCCGAGCTTTTCGCCGATATCGGCAATCAGCGAGCGTATGTATGTTCCTGCTGAGCAGGAAACATCAATCGTATATTCGTTGCCGTTTTGACCGACGAGAGAGAGAGCATCAATTCTGATTTTTCGCTTTTCCCGTCCGACTTCTTTCCCCTGCCTTGCCAACTCGTAAAGCCGCACGCCGTCCTTTTTGAGAGCGGAATACATCGGCGGCAACTGCATACTTTCCCCGATAAAAAGGGGAAGTACCGCTTCCACGTCTTCTTTTTTTACGTTGACTTCACTTTCGCAAAGCAAAGAACCCGTGATGTCGAGCGTGTCCGTGCTTTTGCCTAACAGAAAGGTCGCCCGGTACACCTTGTCGTGGCTCGGAATCAATTCGATAAACCTTGTCGCCGAGCCTAAAGCTATCGGCAAAACGCCCGTTGCAAGAGGGTCGAGCGTGCCCGTATGTCCCGTCTTTTTTTCGCCGAATATTCTTCTGACTTTTGCCGCGGCGACAAACGAAGTAATCCCCTGCGGCTTGTCAAGACATACGAATCCGTTCAAAACTGACCCTCCTTAAAAATATTTTTTCAGTTCATCGAGCATTCTGCTTTTCGCTTCCTCAATCGGAACGGAGAACGAACAGCCCGCCGCTCTTTCATGTCCGCCGCCCGAAAAAGCCGAACAGATTGCGGCGGCATCAATGCCCTCATGGGTGCGGACGGAAGCCTTGAACACCCCGTCCGGCTTTTCTTTAAAGGTAACGCCGACCTGTACGCCCTCAATCTGACGGGAGAGGGCAACAAGAGCATCGATTTCGTCGTCTCTTGCGCCCGTTTCGTCAAGCATTTTTCTTGTCACCGTAAGGAAAGAAACCTTACCGTCAAAATACAGCTCAAGTTTTTCGAGCACCATCGCCTGAAGTCTGATGAAGCTGAAGCTTTTCGTTTCGAACATCTTAACGTTGATTGCCGCATGATCCGCTCCGCATCTTATCAGCTCGGCGGCAATTTCATGCGTTCTTGCGGTGACGTTCGAATAACGGAAGCAGCCCGTATCGGTCGAACAGCCGGTATAAAGACAGTCGGCAATGCCCTTGTCGATGGTTACGCCGAGCGCCTTGGCAAGAAGAAAGATGATTTCGCAACAGGAGGCGGAACCGCTTTCGACATACGTCTTTTCCGCAAACAACCGGTTCGTTCCGTGGTGGTCAATGATAAGATTGACGTTACCGCCGTATTTTTCGTCGGTCTCTTTTCCGAGTAAGACACGGTCGGCAATATCTACACCGACTATCGTCTCCACTGGAAAATCCTCTTCCGCCAAGTCTTCATAAAGGTAGGAAAACTTCCGGGGGATTTCGTCATTGTTGATAAGTCGTGCCTTTTTTCCGAGCTGTCGTAAAATCCGGACGAGTGCGAAGCCGCTTCCGAGCGTATCACCGTCGGGGTTTGCGTGCGTCAGCACAAGAACATTTTCGGCTTTCTTTAACTCGTTTACCGCTTCTTCAAAATCAATCGGCATCTGTCTTTTCACTCCTGTTTTCGGCTTCGTCAAGCTTTTTAAACATATTGAAGCCTCTTTCCACCGAATCGTCGGCGACAAATTTCAGTTCAGGCGTTTTTCTTAAGTGAAGCCGTTGTCCGACCTCACGTCTTATATATCCCGTCGCCGCCGTAAGACCCTTAACGGCTTCCTTTGCGTTTTCAATTCCGCCAAAGTCGCTGATAAACACCTTCGCAAACGAAGCGTCGGAACTTACCTCCACTCTTACCACGGTAAGCATTTTTCCGGCAACTCTCGGATCCTTCAGCTCACGGATAATCGCCGTGATTTCTCTTTTGATGTCCTCTGATACACGGCTGACTCTGTATCCTGCCATTCTTATCACCTCTTTCGGAAAGTATCGTAATAAGTGCTTATGATTAGTCTCTGTATTCCTCCATCATGAAGGCTTCGAAAATGTCGCCCTCCTTGATGTCGTTGAATTTCGTAAGACCGATACCGCATTCAAAGCCGCTTGCCACCTCTTTGACGTCGTCCTTGAAACGGCGGAGAGAAGCGATTTCGTCCTCGGCAATAACAATGCCGTCACGAACAACACGGATTTGTGCGTTTCTTGTCACTTTGCCCTCAAGAACATAGCTTCCGGCAATTTTTCCGGCGGACGAAAGGTTCATCACCGTTCTGACTTCGATTCTTCCGAGAGCGACCTCGCGGAACTTCGGAGCAAGCATACCCTTCATCGCCGCTTCGATTTCTTCGATACAGTCATAGATAACACGGTACATTCTCATCTCAACGCCGTCACGCTCCGCCATATTCTGTGCGTTCGGGTCGGGACGGACGTTAAAGCCGACGATGATGGCGTTCGAAGCGTTCGCAAGCATAACGTCGGAATCGTTGATGGCGCCGACGCCCCCTAAGATAACCTTGACCTTGACTTCGTCATTTGAAAGCTTTACAAGGTTCTGGGTAACGGCTTCAACCGAGCCCTGAACGTCCGCCTTAACAATGATATTCAGTTCTTTCATCTCGCCGTCCTTAATCGAAGCGAAGAGATTGTCAAACGTAACCTTATGGAACGCCTTGAACTGTTCTTCCTTGGCTTTTTGCTTTCTTTGTTCAACAAGCTGACGGGCAAGCTTTTCGTCGCTTGCGGTGTCGAAGCTGTCGCCTGCGTTCGGGGTTTCGTCAAGACCCATAACCTCAACGGGAACGGCGGGACCTGCCTCCTTAAGGCGTCTGCCTCTTTCGTTGACCATGACACGGACACGTCCGACGGACGAGCCGGCAACAACGATATCGCCCGCATGAAGCGTACCGTTCTGAACAAGAAGCGTTGCAATAGGACCTCTGCCCTTGTCGAGTCTTGCTTCGATAACAACACCCTTTGCGGCACGTTTCGGATTTGCCTTCAATTCAAGCATTTCCGCAACAAGCAATATTGATTCAAGAAGGGAGTCGATTCCCATCTGGGTTTTTGCGGAAACGGGGACGCAGATTGTGTCGCCGCCCCATTCTTCGGGAACAAGGCTGTATTCGGTAAGCTGCTGCTTGATTCTGTCGGGGTTTGCCCCCTCTTTATCCATTTTGTTGATGGCAACGATAATCTGAACACCGGCTGCCTTTGCGTGGCTGATGGCTTCCACCGTCTGCGGCATGATACCGTCATCGGCGGCTACAACGAGAACGGCAATATCCGTCGCCATGGCGCCTCTCGCTCTCATCGAGGTGAAAGCGGCGTGACCCGGGGTGTCAAGGAAGGTAATCATCTGACCGTTGCAGTCAACCCGGTATGCACCGATGTGCTGGGTGATGCCGCCGGCCTCGGTTGCGGTGACGGCGGTGTTGCGGATTGCGTCGAGAATTGAGGTCTTGCCGTGGTCAACGTGACCCATAACAACAACGACCGGATCTCTCGGAAGAAGATCTTCGGGAGCGTCCTCGCTGTCGTCGATGATTCTTTCCTCAATCGTGACTTCAACTTCCTTTTCGACCTTTGCGCCGAGCTCAGTTGCAACGATTTCGGCGGTATCAAAGTCGATTGTCTGATTGACCGTAGCCATCACGCCGAGAGAGAACAGCTTTTTGATAACCTCGGCGGATGTCATATGAAGCCGCATTGCAAGCTCGCCAACGGTGATTTCGTCGGGCACCTTGATGGTAATCGTTTTCTTGGCTCTTTCGGCGGCGATTCTCTTGAGTCTTTCCTGCTCGGTTTCACGCTTGGAAGAACGCATACCCTGCTTTCTGTACTGCTGAGACTTCTGCTTAAGCTTCTGCTTGGTTGCTCCCGTGTCCTTCATACGGCTTGCCGGTGCAATTTCCTCATAGCGCTCGTTGTACTTGTCAAGGTCAACGTTGCTGCTTCTTGTATCGACGTGACGCTTTTCACCCTTGGTTCTTGCCTGAATGGGCTTGTTGCGTCTGTCCTCGTTTTTCTTCTGCTTGTCAGATTTCGGCTCTTCAGGTTTTTTCTGCGGTTCCGGCTTCTTGTCCCTTGCCGGCTTTGCGGCTTTTTGAGAAGCAGGCTTTGCGTCTGCCTTTTTCTTCTCATCATTCGGCTTTTCGACTTTTTCGACCGGCTTAGCCGTCTCTTTTTCTTTCTTTTCTTCTTTGTCTTCCGCCTTTGTTTCTTTCGGCTCCTCAACCTGCGGCTCGAGCTTCTTCTCTGCCTTTTTCTTTTCTCCGGCGGCAAAGTAGGCGTCGAACGACTCTACCTCGTTTTCGGTTGTCAGCGTTTCAAAAATCAGATCCAGCTCGGCGTCCTCAAGAACGGTAGAGTGTTTTCTCTCCTTGGGGATATATTTATCAAGCATGCCGATTATATCCTTACTGCCGAGACCGAAGTCCTTTGCGACTTCATGTACCTTATATTTATCTTTAGGCATAGTATCATTCCTTTCCTGATTGTACGGGTAAGAAAATCTTACCGCTACGGTTCGTTTTGTCCGCAATCAGTTTGCGGACTGTTGTTCGTTATGAAGGGAGGCAATCTTTCCGGCAAAGCCCTTGTCGTTCACAGAAAGAACGGCGGCTTTGGTACCGATTGCCCCGGAAAGCGTAAGTATATCGCAGTCAAGCGTCAGAACGGCAACATTTTTTCCTTTGTAGGTGCAGGCGTGCCGCATTTCTTTTTTGAGTCTGTCGGAGGCGTCGGCACAAAGGATACAAAGCTCAGCCTTGTTTTTTACAATCGCTTCAATGCTTGCATCGTGTCCGACCGACAGCCGTCCCGCCCGCCGTGCGATTCCCAACAGGGACAAAAGACGGTCATTCATTTTCCGTCATCTCTCTTTCCATGCGGTCGTAGACCTCTTCGGGAATCGAGCATTCAAGAACCCGTTCCAGCCGCTTCGCCTTTCGGGCGTTTTTGAGACATTCCGTCTTTTTGCAGACATAAGCGCCTCTTCCGGCCTTTTTCCCCGTCAGGTCAAGAGAGATTTCGTATTTTTCCTCCTTGCCCTCGGCGGAAATTCTTGTTTTCACGACTCTGACAAGCTCTTTTTTCGGGAACATTTCATTACAGCCCATACATTTTCTCATCGGGATCTTTCTTTTTTGCATAGACTTCACTCCTTACGCCTGATACTTGTTTATTCGGCTGCGCTTTGTGCGATGATGTCAATCTTCCAGCCGGTCAGTCTTGCGGCAAGACGGACGTTTTGTCCCTTGTTGCCGATGGCAAGCGAAAGCTGATTGTCGGGAACAACAACGTGACAGCTTTTCGGTACGTTCGGGTCAACGGTAACACTTGTCACCTGAGCCGGAGCAAGGGCGGCGGCAATATATTTTTTGGGCTCCTCGCTGTAACGGACGATGTCAATTTTTTCGCCGCAAAGTGCGTCGATAACGCTGTTGACACGCTGACCTCTGGGTCCGATGCAGGCGCCGACGGCGTCAACATTTTCCTCACGGCTTCCGACGGCGATTTTGGTTCTCGAACCGGCTTCTCTTGAAACGGAAACAATTTCAACCGTTCCGTCCGAAACCTCGGGAACTTCACGCTCGAACAGTCTTTTGACAAGACCCGGATGCCGTCTTGAAATGTTGGCGTAAGAGGTATTCTTTTCGTCCTTTACGACGGAAACGAAAACCTTGATTTCCTTATCAACCGTGAGCGTTTCACCGGGAAGCTGATCGCCCTTATAAAGCGTTGCGTGGCTTCTTCCGATGGTGATTCTTGCGTCGCCCGTTTCGGGGTCAATATAATCGACAACGGCGGTAACAACCTCCTGATTGTTGTCCTGAAACTCTCTTTTGTTTCTTTCGCTCTCGGCCTCTCTGATGCCCTGACGAAGAACGCTTCTTGCGTTCTGGGCAAAGACACGGCTTACGGTTTTCGGGTCGATCGTAATATCAACGATTCCGCCCGCCGTGGCATTTTCATCGTAGTTTTGTGCCTCTTCCACAGACATCTGCGTTCTCTTGTCCTCGACCTCGTCAACAACTTCCATTCTTCTGTAAACACGCATGGTTTTTTCTTCCGGGTCAAGATCGCAGAAAATGTTGTCGGCAAGCTTGATGGCAGTAAGGGCGGCTCTTTCAAAGGTCTTGCTTTTGCCGTCGTCGAGATTCACGGTTACGGTGTCGTCGTCATAGGCTTCCAACACACCCTTGAAGTCGTTTTTGCCGTCAATTTTTTCTCTTGAACGCAAAATAACGTTCTTACCCACCGCTCTTTCAAAATGCTCGGGTAAAGACAGCTCTCTGTCGGTATAGCCGAGAGCCTTCTTGGCTGATTTGACAAGGGAATCCCTGATTTTTTCATAAATAAAATCCGCAGGAATCCCTCTTTCGCTTTCAAGAAGCTTTATCGCTTCAAATAATTCTTCGTTCATTTTTTACGCTCAGTCCTTTCAGTATGTTGAATTATTGATTACATTTTTTAAATTTCGTCTGAGAAGTCGTCAAGCTTGACAAAGGATACTTCTTTTTTTCCGAAGACAAGACCGGAGCCGTCCTCACAGCGAAAGCCGATGTTTCCGTTGTCGTAGCTTTCGAGCACCCCTTTGAATTCCCGCTTGCCGTCAACCGGCCGGATTGTTTTGACCATGATTTTTTGTCCGATGCATTTTAAAAAATGCTCGTCTCTCGTCAGTTCTCTTTCGATTCCGGGGGAGCTGACTTCAAGGCAGTACGCCTGCTCAATCGGATCCGCTTCATCAAGGGGCTTATTGATTGCGTGCGTCATGTCGACACAGTCGTCAATCGAGACGCCGCCTTTCTTGTCGATGAAGATCCGAAGATACCAGGTCGTGCCTTCTTTTTGGAACCGGATATCCCAGATATCAAGTCCGAGCTGTTGTGCATACGGCTCTACGATTTTTCTGACCGCCGCAACGGTGTTTCCGCCTTTCGCCATAGGTTACCTCCTTTTTCTGTCGGGTCAAAAAGCAATAAAGAAGAGCGGACTTCGAAAGCCCACTCTGCACGTTACCATACGATAGGTATTATAGCACATTATTTCGGAAATATCAAGGGGTTCGGGGACTTTTCCTGTATTTTATAAAAAAATCCCTGTCACATTTATCTGCGGCAGGGAAAAATCAGTTGTTATTTATTCTTACTCTGAATATACTCGTCAATCGCTTCTGCGGCAGTCTTACCGGCACCCATGGCAAGAATAACCGTTGCGGCACCTGTTACGGCATCACCGCCGGCAAAAACGCCCTCTCTCGAGGTCTGACCGTGCTCGTCGGCAATAATGCCGCCCCAGCTCTGGGTCTCAAGTCCCTTTGTCGTTGACTTGATGAGCGGGTTCGGGGAAGTGCCGAGCGCCATGATAACAACGTCGGCGTCCATTTCGAAGGTTTCGCCCTCGATGGGTACGGGTCTTGCTCTTCCCGAAGCGTCGGGCTCGCTGAGCTTCATCTTCTGACACTTGACGGAACCGACACAGCCGTTTCCGTCGTTGCCGATTTCAATCGGTGAGCACAGTAATTCGAACTTGATGCCCTCTTCGATTGCGTGCTCAATCTCTTCCTTTCTTGCGGGAAGCTCTGCCATGGTTCTTCTGTAAACAATCGTAACCTCAGCACCGAGTCTTCTTGCACAGCGGGCAGCGTCCATGGCGACATTACCGCCGCCGACAACGACTGCGTGATGACCGTGTGCGATCGGGGTGCTGCTGTGGTCTTTATACGCTTTCATCAGATTGATACGGGTCAGAAACTCGTTGGCGGAATAAACGTCCTTGAGATTTTCACCCGGGATATTCATGAATTTCGGAAGACCGGCGCCCGAACCGATGAAAACAGCCTCGAAGCCGTATTCGTCCATCAGCTCGTCAATGGAAAGCGTCCGTCCGGCAACAATGTTGGTGTCGATATCAACGCCTAAGGCCTTGAGGTTGTCAATTTCCTTTTGAACAATTGACTTCGGAAGACGGAATTCCGGAATTCCGTAAACAAGTACGCCGCCTGCAAGATGTAACGCTTCAAAAACTACGACTTTGTAGCCTTTCTTGGCAAGGTCACCGGCGCAGGCAAGACCTGCGGGGCCGGAGCCG
>CAMAZY010000020.1 GCA_945863885.1 uncultured Clostridia bacterium | reverse complement strand
TCGGTCAGAAAGTAAGTGCCCGCGCGGCATTAGCGCAAAGGTAAAGATATAGAAGGAGTCAACTCCAAAAAAGAACAACCAACTGTTAGACATATAAACTAAAATTTACCGCTCTTTTTATTTGCCGACCCGTTCGGCACAAAACGTTTTTACGGAAGGAATATGATTTCACATGAACGAAAATCAAAAAACTAAAATCATCTCCCTCGATCGCTGTGTCTCCACGAACGACGAGGCATATTTGCTTGCGGAGAACGGAGCCGAAAACGGTACGACCGTGACCGCAAGAGAACAGACCGGTGGAAAGGGCACGAACGGAAGAAGCTTTTTTTCGCCCGGAAAAACGGGTATCTATATGTCGGTGATTTTGCGGAATGTAAAACAGGACAGGCTTCTTGATGTGACGCCGATGGCGGCGGTGGCGGTAAGCCGGACGCTCGATAAAATTTTCGGCGTGAAAACCCGGATCAAATGGGTCAACGATGTCTACCTTGACGGGAAAAAGATTTGCGGAATTTTAACCAAGGCACAGTCGAAAAACGGGAAAACCGATTTTATCGTTATCGGAATCGGCATCAATCTTTTTGCGCCCGAGGGCGGCTTTCCCGATGATATCAAAAATACCGCCGGCTTTGTCAGCAGGAAATACGACGAAGCACTCCGACAAAAAACAATCGAAAAGATAGCGGTGCTTCTTTGCGATTACGCCGAACGGCTTGACGACGAAACCGTTTCGGCAGATATTAAAAGCTATTACGCCGAACGGCGTATAATAATAGATGAAAAGTAAAAGAATAGTCAAATTGCACAAAATAGGCGGTTTTCGCTTGTGCAAATTCAACTTGCCAAATGCGGCTGATAGTGATAAAATAAAGCGTTGAATTTTAATATGTCGAAACAGATAGGAAATGGGTGAATTTATGGATATCAGAAATGAAGTGCGTAATGTGGCGATTATTGCGCACGTTGACCACGGTAAGACAACCCTTGTCGATCAGATGCTTCGCCAGAGCGGCACGTTCCGTTCTAATGAGCAGGTCGCCGAACGGGTCATGGACTCTAACGACCTTGAAAGGGAAAGAGGTATCACGATTCTTTCTAAGAATACGGCAATCCATTATAAAGATACGAAAATCAATATCGTTGACACCCCGGGTCATGCCGACTTCGGCGGTGAGGTGGAGCGTATCATGCTCATGGTTGACGGGGTGCTGCTGCTTGTTGACGCTTTTGAGGGCTGTATGCCGCAGACAAGATTTGTTCTCAAAAAGGCGCTTGACGTCAAGAAAAAGGTCATCGTTGTCGTCAATAAAATCGACCGTCCGGGTGCAAGACCGGCGGAGGTCATTGACGAGGTTATCGATTTGTTTATCGAGCTTGGAGCCGATGAGGATCAGCTTGAGTTCCCGGTTGTTTACGCTTCGGCAAAGGACGGCTATTCCTCCCTTGACAGCGATGTGCGTGAGGGTGACATGAGGCCGCTTCTTGATTCGATTCTTGAAAATATCGAACCGCCGAAGGGCGATAGGAACGGCCCGTTACAGATTCGTTTTTCGAGCCTTGACTATGACGACTATATCGGAAGAATCGGCGTCGGCCGAGTGGAAAGAGGGTCGGTCAAGCACGGTCAGCAGGTTGTTCTTTGCAAAGCCGACGGTACGACACAGAACGTCCGGATTTCGAAGCTATATCAGTTTGAGGGACTGAAAAGAGTGGAGGTTGATTCGGCAACGCTCGGTGACCTGATTTGCGTATCGGGTATTGCCGATCTCAATATCGGCGAAACCGCCTGTGACCCCGAATGCGTTGAGCCGCTCCCGTTTGTCAAAATTGATGAACCGACGATTTCGATGAATTTCATTGTCAACGACAGCCCGTTCGCCGGAAAAGAGGGCAAGTTCGTAACCTCCCGGAATATCCGTGACCGCCTTTTCAAGGAGGTTGAAACCAACGTCAGCATGAGAGTCGAGGAGACCGACTCGACCGACACCTTCAAGGTCAGCGGCAGAGGTGAGCTTCATCTTTCGATTCTGATTGAAACGATGCGCCGCCAGGGCTATGAGTTCCAGGTTTCACGCCCGAAGGTTATCATGAAAAAAGAGAACGGCGTTTTAATGGAGCCGATTGAACTTTTAATTGTTGAAGTTCCCGAAAGCTATGTCGGTGCGGTTATGGAAAAGCTCGGATCGAGAAAGGCGGAGCTTGAAAACATGGGAACGAGAGACGGCGGCATGACGCATCTTGAGTTCAGAATTCCCGCAAGAGGTCTGATCGGCTACCGCAGCGAGTTTATGACCGACACCAACGGCAACGGCATTATGAATCAGCTGTTTGCCGGCTACGAGCCGTACAAGGGCGATATCCAGACACGAGACAGAGGCTCGATTGTTGTCCACGAGACGGGCGAAAGCACGGGATACGGTCTTTTCAATACGCAGGACAGAGGCCGTCTGTTTATCGGTCCCGGCGTGCCGGTCTATGAGGGCATGATTGTCGGCGAATGTGCCAAGAGTGAGGACGTAACGTGCAACGTCTGCAAGAAAAAGCAGTTGACGAACACCCGTGCTGCCGGCTCGGACGATGCACTCAGACTTGTACCACCCACCACCTTGAGCCTTGAACAGTGCATGGAGTTTATTAAAGATGATGAGCTTCTTGAAGTAACCCCCACTTCGCTTAGACTTCGTAAGGTGATTCTTTCTAAGGAGCAAAGACTCAAGAAGCAGTTCAGAAAATAAGGCAGTGTGACCGGAAACGGTCAGCCGGAATAGGATCAGGAAAGCAGAGGCGACAATTTTTTCGGCCTCTGCTTTTTTCGGCGATTCAGACCGGAAAGAAAAAGGATTTTCTCTCTGAGCGGTGTCTGACGACAAAAAAACAAAAAATTTGTCTTTTTCCTGTCACATTTTGCCGTCAAAAAGCGTCTTATATAGTACAGGCAACCTCTGAAACCGTCCCGGCACTCAGGAATATTTGAAAACGGGGTTCAGCTGTGTCCGCCGGCGAAAAAAGCTTCGCTTTTTCAATTTGATACTCTTCAATTTTTTATAAGCACGGGCTGTTTTCTCCGGACGACCGTGCTCCCCCCCTTATTTGTGGGGCTGACATGAAATTCACTTTACAAACCACTTATTTTATGATATAGTATAAAGTGAAAAATATGTGCAGGAGAACACCATGGGACTTTCAAAGGCGGAAATTGAAGAAATGACCAATCGTCACTATGACGATATCTATAAATTCTGTGTTTCAAGAATCAAGGATATCGATGTCGCTTCCGATACTACGCAACAACGGCTATACTTATGACGATTTGAGACGTTTCACCGGAGAAACAATGTTGACTTAAACAAGACAATTGTTTATACTTATGATAACGGCGGAAACCTTACGTCGAAGAAAGAATATCCGTACACCACCGGCACCGTAGGAACGGCGACCAAGACCGTATCTTACAGCTATGATACGGTCGGAAAGACAAACTGCGGCAGTCTGCTGCAAGTACAATTCCGGTGCAAATTGCGCTATCTGAAAAGGCATTCAAGAGATACTTCTCATGAGGTGACCGGTATGAAAAAATACATATATTTCCCTATGTGGGATATTGAAAAACTCGAAAACACACTTGAAGAGATGGAAAAAAGCGGATACCGTTTAACCGGCGTCAGCTATTCTCATTGGTTCACTTTTAAGCAGTCAACCCCTAAGCAAATGTGTTATTTTCTGTCGCACTATTCAAGAGGCGGAAGAAGTATGCTTCAATGTGAATACATTTTGCAGTCGGAACATGACGCAAAACCGATCGAATCAAAAGGGAGTTGTTATTCCTTTTACAGAACCAAAGAAAAGAAAGACAGCTTATCGTTGCTCTATGAAGTAAGAATGGATTATATAAGAAGCAAACTTTTGGAATATGCTTTGACATGGCTCGCTCTTACGATTATTTTTGCAGTCTTATTTTTCCTCTCTGTAACCCTGTCAACGCTAAACAAACCCGATTTGATGGTGATAACAGCCATTATGGCCGTATGCATATGCCCGACGGTTTATTATTTCTACGGTTATTGCAAGCAACGGTCTAAATGCAGAAAATATGAACATGACGGAACTGTTCATCATTGATTTTTGGAATAAAGAAAAAGGGGCATTATTTGAGTCGTACTCTAAAGGATAAAAAAGAGTTAATGTAGCAAAAAACTACATTAACTCTTACTTTTTTTGCACTGCCACTAAAGGTGGTGAGTAAGTGCGCCTTTAACTTCAAGTGATATTCTTTCCTTCGGAAAGAGTGATATTATGCACTTTTCGGCATAGTGATATTGAAATCTTCGATTTCAGTGTTATTTTATTCGCATAAAACTGTCCGAAGGACAATATCACAATGCGTAGCATTATATAACTGCGAAGCAATATCACTCGCCGAAAGGCGAATAAAACTGTGTGAGTGTCCTCTAGACACCCACGCATTACCGCCCCTTTTTTCTTTTTCCGTTACTTATTTCTTTGCCTTTTTCTGCGGCCCGTTATAGCCGTTTGTTTCCTGGAATGCGGCGATTTTATCGATAACCGAAAGGATAACATCAAAGCCGGTATGTACCGTATCAACATCGAAACGCTCAGGAAGATCTCTCCATGTATGATAGTAATAAGTCAGAACAGGATTCTGAGCGGCAAAGGTAATAGATTTTACACCGGCCTTCGTCATCGGCGTACTGTCGCAGCCGCCGACGGGATTATGAATATTGCCGCCTGTTTTGCTTTCGATACCAAGCTCCTTGAATGTGTCCATGAACATCTTTTCAAGGTCGGTATCAAAACGGGTGAACTGCCAGTCGTCCTTAATGATAGCCTCGAAGTAATCCTTGTCGGCAATCGAGTCAATGTTGATGTGATAAGCGTTTTTAAGCATGCCGTCATTCTTGTGTTCTTTCGCAAAAGCAATCGAGCCGCGAAGACCGGCCTCCTCACTTCCGCAGTTGAAATCTACGATTCTGCAATTTTTCGGCATCTTATCGGGATTTTCTTTGAAGTACTTGATAACCTCGTAGCTTAACGCACAGCCTGTTGCGTTGTCCATAGCACCTCGCGAGGCGTTTTCCTCGTGAGGATCACACCACATGATTAAAAGACCGCAGCCGACTGCACAAATCATCGGCATGAAGTCCATCACAATTAAAAAGGTGTTGAAAGAAGCGGACTGAGTTGCGGCGTATGCCCAGGCGGCACCGAAAAGATTGCCGGTTAAGATAATGCCCATGGCAATAGAAGCACACATCATGAAGATGGCACAGACAGCACCAAAGCCGACTTTTGCGTATGTGATAAGGATTCCGAGTATCGGCTTGTCTTTGTAACGGTACGCATGCTCGGAATGTTTCCAGTTCCAGCTTGTGTCGGTGTGTCCCGAAATGAAAATCGTATAATCATAGTTTCCGTCCTCGGGAAGAAGCTCACCGTAAACATTTTGGGAGATTTTCTGTCTGAAGAACATATCAAACCAAGTTTTGTAAAGGAATACGCTGCATACGAGCCAGACAAGCGTCACAACCGATACAAACGCCATTGCAATCCAGATGTTGAGATTTGCCTGAGCAAAATAAGTGAGCACGCAAAGGGCAAGGCCGACGTAGCCTGCATACGGAATGCCGCCGATGGATGCTCTCGGGGAAACGGCAAATTCCTCGGTCTTCGGTTCAATTCCGATTTCACGAAGCTTATCACCCATATAGCGTGCGTATTTTCTTTCATTTTCCGAGCCGGGAAGACGGGAGCCGATCTTCTTTGCGGCATGTGTTACGATTTCGTATGCCTCTTTGGCATACTTTTTGTTTTCCTCTTTCATTCTATGACCTCCAAGTCAGCTGATTGATTACCCGGCAGACTAAGCCACTGTGCCGGATACAAAAATTATTCTATCATCGATACGGAAAAAGCACAATAAACTTGTATAAAAATAATGTGAATATCATGTAAATTTTATTATGTACATATTACGATTTGCGGCTTTGGGCAGATTCCTTTTTACCACACTGATTACAACAAAATATATTCGGTGTATATGCAATTATTGACATAAAGAGTGAAAAAGTGTATACTGAAAATTGACAAATACATTTTTTGTATATGATAAAGAAATTTGATCGTTTTGCATACCGAAGCCGATTCAATGCTAATTTATGGACAGGTCGGCTCGACGGTTTAATTAGGAGAAATTATTATGCATCGCCAGATAATAATGATATTTGCTACACTTACTTTATGGGGAGTATTAGGCGGCACAATAGGGACAAAAAAGGCGTTAAAAGAAATCTTCTTTCACAGAGAGTATTATCCGAAACGATATATCATGCCGGGAAGAAGATTCAGAAAACTTTTCGGGCTTAAGAAAAGCAAAATTCCAAAATGGATATATATAGAATTTTGTATGACATTCGTATATATAGCGCTCTTTGTTGTTTTTTTGCTGTTATATGTATCATTGAACAACAAACTATTAGTAGCAGAAGCCTACTTTTGGATATATGTGATTATAATGGGTGTAGATATGTTACGGATTTTTGTATGTGTGATTTTATAGATAGAGTGTAAAAAGCAATATGCGTCAAAGTTGAATCTGAACATGAAATGAGGAGGATTATGGGGCATCATACAGTAATCATGATATTTGGTATACTGTCTTTTATGGGATGTTATGCAGCTACAATATCAAATAGAAAGTTAATAAAAGAAATCGGATTTCACAAAAAGTATTATCCGAAACGATATATTATGCCGGGGAGAAGATTCAGAAAACTTTTCGGACTTAGAAAAAGCGAAATTCCAAAATGGTTGTACCTTGAGTTTTATATGTCTTTCGTATATATTGCGCTCTTTGTTGCTTTCATCTTGTTGTATCTTTTATTGGATAATAAACTGTTAGTAGCAGAAACCTTTTTTTGGATATACGGAATCTTGTTAGGCGTAGATACATTTCATATTTTGGTTTGTTGGCTTTTGTATAAATAGCGTGTACAAAAGGTGGAGTGAAAATGAAAGATCGAATTTCAAGCTTTAAAAGGTCTGTCTTAGCAATCTTTTTGCTGTGTTTGTTAGTCTGCTTAACTTCTTGTACGGCAGGAAAAACGAAGAACTATTACTCACAAAAAAGCAATTATGTGAATGCAACAGGGATTGTAACGCACATTTCTTATAATGAGGACAGATCGGCCTTGTATTTGGGATTTTCGGATTTGAATCCGCAATTTGATGACAATAGTTTCAAAATTGTTGGTGATAACTTGCCGATTGTTCAACACAACGGTATAGACGAGAAAATTAAAATCGGGGATCAGGTTCACTTTATTACCGCCGCAAAATATTTCGGCGACGGCTATGTCATGCCGATTGTAGAGATATCTGTAAACGAAGAAGAATTATTGAGTTTTGATGAGGGCTTTGCCAATTTATTAAAGTGGCTGGATGAGTAAAAGTGGATTCCGATTTGCCGAAATTACCTGATAAGTCTGTAATGTCCGGGGATAAAAACTCTCCTATGGCAGTTTTTTTCTGCCATAGGAGAGTTCCGTTTTATTGCCTGCTTTTTCGGACTTATTTACTTTTGCGCTACTGATTTTACAGGTTTAAGAAAAGAAACATTCCGCTTTTGACGGTTGCTATTCTCAACACAATATGTTATTATAGAATTCACATTATTCGATATTCTGAATTTACATACTGAGTTGAAGGGTTTTCATCCGACAACAAACTTTTCGTTGCTTCAAAAAAAATATTCGTTGCTTTGCGGTTGTAATCATGATTTTGATACTGTATCATTGCTTTACGAAAAAAGGGAAAACCGTTCAGAAAAATACCGATCCGAAATTTTACCTTTTTCAATTTTCAGATTAGGGAGAATGTCAAAATGAGAATTGCAATTTGCGATGATGAAAAAGAATTACGGGAAGAAATTAAATCCATGTCTGTTCAGTTCATGAACAATGCGAATATTGCCTGCGGAATCGATGCCTTTGAGGATTTCAGGAGCTTTTACATTAAGAATCATGACTATGACCTTGTGTTTCTTGATTACAGTATACCGGGTGATGATGACGGAATTGAGTTCGCCAAAAAACTCAGGCAGGAGAACAAAGACATCTTTATCATATTTCTTACTTCTTTTCCGGAGCATGTGTTTGAAAGTTTTTCGTTGAACACCTTCCGGTATCTTGTAAAACCGATAGGCGAAACGGTTCTCACCGAAGCGCTTGACAGCTTTGTCACGATCTATCAGACCGACAGAAAAATGGTTGTCAGCTTCGGCGACCAGAATTATTGTCTGGATATCGACGAAGTACTTTACATAGAAGCGCAGAAGAAATATACCGAGATCACAACCACATCGGGAAAACTGCGCTCCAACAAAGGGATTTCCGCATACGAAACCGAAATCAACAATCCCCGGTTTTTCCGTACCCACCGGTCGTTTATCGTTAATCTGAAGTATGTTTCCAATTTCAACCGCAAGGATATTACGCTTACCAACGGGGACTGGGTTCCGATCAGTCCGAAGAGATATGACGCATTTGAACAAAGCTATTTCAGCTATCTGAAGTATAAAGTATAGGCAAGCTCCAAAAACTCAAGGCGTTTGGCATTATGATGAATGCCGGGATGTTTTTAGAGCTTGCCTAAAAGGAGGAAGATAAATGCTGTTGGCAAAATCAATTTTGTGCGGCCTGTACGATATTGTGGAGGTGATATGCCTTATTTCGGTTCTCACCGCCGTTTTCGGGTTGAAGGAACGCAAAAGAAGCGTCACGATTGTCGTGTCCGTTATTTGCTTTCTGACTGCCGTAGGCAGCGGACTATGGACATATTTCGGTACTTTTTCCGAAGACAGTCTGCTTGATCCGGAAACAATGACAATGCTTTTGCCGCCGATTTTTGTGTTTGTCATTCTGAACACAAAGGGGCAATTTTGGAAGTCACTCGGCGCAATAGCGCTGGTTATGTCTTCCTCGGAGGCACTGATCGGATTTATCGGGTTCATTTTCAAGAATGATGCCCGGAGTATCGAATGGGTCGTCGTGGATAATACGGCAACAATCATCGGGTATACCACAATTACGGTCGCTATTCTGATTGCAAATAAGATTTCGAATTTCAATCTGATAAAAAATGTTTATGAAACGGTTCCGAAGTGGCTGCTGCCGGTCTGGTTCCTTTTGAACTTCACGGTCTTTTTTGCGGATTTCGCCAAGCACGATGTCGGATATGACAATGAATTGCCGCTGAATATTTTCTTTTCTCTTTCGGCACTCAGCATTTTTATCTGTATCATTTATTTTGTATACAAAATCTTTCTGCTTTCCTATCAGCAGACGCAGATTCTCAAGCAGCTTAACGAACAGCACGAAAACTATGAAAGAATGCTTGCGAGCGATCAGCAGCTCAGAGAATTCCGGCATGACTACAAAAATCACATGTTGGTTGTCACGGCTTTGCTCAACGCCGGAAAGAATGAAGAGGCGGCAGAATATCTTGAGACGATCAAGATCACCTCGGGTGTTCAGAAAAGGCAGATTTCAACCGGAAATTTTGTCGCCGACGCTATGCTGAACAACAAAAACGCTCTTGCCGAAGAGCTGGGAATCAGAATGACGTTCACCGGCACAATTCCGGAAAAGGGGATTGCTTCATCAGACCTTTGCACGATTCTGGGCAACCTTGTTGACAATGCCATCGAAAGTACAAAGCGCCTGAGCGGCGAAAAGTACATCCGGATTGAAGCGAATGCCCGTGAGCTGTTCTTTGTTCTTTCGATTGTGAATCCGGTGAACGAGCGTGTTGTGATAAAAAACAACAGAATCAAGACGTCAAAATCGGACGTGAAAAACCATGGTATCGGACTGAAAAATGTCGGCAGAATCGCAGAAAAGTACGGCGGAAAGTTCCGTCTGTCGTGTGATGACCGTGAGTTCGTTGCCGATATCAGTATAAAACTGCAATCACAGGAGGAAGTTTCATGAAATCAAAGCTCTCAATTCTGTTTATTTTCATCATGTCTGTTCTGACGGCAAGCTCGTGTATTTTTGCGGGCGCCGCAACACAAGTTTATTCGGACGCCGGGCTGACGTATACCGTAAACAGCGACTCCACGGCAACCGTAACGGGCTTCAGCGGAGAGGTCATTGAAAATCTGACCATTCCCGAAACGCTCGGCGGGTATACGGTGATGGCGATCGGTTCATCTGCATTCGAAAACTGTACTTCGTTGAAATCAATTAAATTGAATGAGGGCATAACGACATTTGGTGCCCATGCTTTTCTTAATTGCACCTCCCTTACTGAAGTGACATTTCCCTCAACGGTAACGGATATGAGTGATTACGGCATTTTTACCGGTTGTGATAATTTAGTCAAAATATCTTTTGCCCAGGGAACCGTTCGAGTTGTAGATTACGCTTGCGTCGGAGCTTCAAAATTGAAAGAAGTAGTTTTACCTGAAACCGTTACTGAAATCGGATACAAGGCATTTGCAGACTGCGGCGTTTTGGAGAGTGTCAGTTTACCAAGTGGTGTGTCGATAATTGATAGCTATGCGTTCGAAAACTGTACTTCATTGAAATCAATTAAATTGAATGAGGGTATAACGGAAATCGGTGTCCATGCTTTTCTTAACTGCAAAGCCCTTAGCGAAATCACTATTCCTGCAACCATGACAGAAGTGACAGGTGATTACGGCATTTTTACCGGTTGTGACAATTTAAAGAAGGTCATTTTTGCCGAGGGAACTGTTAAAGTTGCGGACAATGTTTGCAACAATGCCCAAGCTGTAACGGAAGTTGTTCTGCCTGAGTCTGTTATCGAAATCGGACATCATGCTTTTAATGGGTGCAACTCTTTACTTAGTATTCGTTTGCCTGAAAACATCACTGAGATCGGGAGCGGTGCTTTTGAGGGATGTGAATCTTTAGTGAGTATCAATCTGCCACAGGGTATAACAGTGCTCGATAGTTATGTTTTTGGTGATTGTACTTCATTGGAATCAATCAAATTTGCATGAAGGCATAACGGGATTCGGTGCCCATGTCTTTCTTAATTGTACCTCTCTTACTGAATTGACATTTCCCTCAACGGTAACGGATATGAGTGATTACGGCATTTTTACCGGCTGTGATAATTTAGTCAAAATATCTTTTGCCCAGGGAACCGTTCGGGTTGTAGATCATGCTTGCGTTGGCGCTTCAAAACTGAAAGAGGTTATTTTGCCTGAAACCGTTACTGAAATCGGATACAAGGCATTTGCAGACTGCGGCGTTTTGGAGAGTGTCAGTTTACCAAATAGTGTATCGGTAATTGACAGCTATGCGTTTGATAATTGCACCTTATTGAAATCAATCGATTTGAATGAAGGAATAACGGAAATAGGTGTCCATGCTTTTCTTAACTGCAAATCTCTTAGCGAAATTACTATTCCTGCAACCTTAGCAATAGTAAGCACTGACACTATTTTTACCGGTTGTAAGAATTTAAAGAAAGTCATCTTTGCCGAGGGAACGGTAAAGATTGCAAATAATGTCTGTAAATCTGCTCCGGCCATTACACAAATCGTGATTCCGGATACGGTCAAAACGATCGGAAACAGTGCATTTGCAAATTGTAAAACACTCAAAACCATTGACCTTAACAAGGTTGAAACCCTTGAAGCGAGTGCGTTTTCGGGGTGTACCGGACTTTCCGTCATCACGGTACCGGAAACACTGAAATATACTACCGGAAAAGCAAGCCCCTTCAAAGGCTGCTCCAACATTACCTCAATCATTTTTGAAGGCACTACGATTCCTTCGTATTTTTGCCGCGATATGGCCGCTCTCCATACGATTGATATGAAGAACGGACTGACTGATGTCGGAAAGAATGCTTTCTATGCCATAGACAACCTCAAGACGTTTATTATCAGAGACAGAAGCTGTGCGATCCCCGACACCGAAGAAGCAATTCCGTCCGGTGCAACGATCTATGGCTACGAGCTTTCAACCGCTCAGGAATATGCCGAAAAATATAACAGAAGCTTTGTTGCGCTTGAAGCCTCCGACAGCTATGAAGCGGTGGCGGACTATGTTCGCCGACAGATGATAAACAGAAATCGTTATATCATTCTGTCCTATCCGCAGGGTGCTCCGGCACTCACGTCCAACAACGATTTTGTGAAGTTCTTTGATGTTGTTTTTGCTTATGACAAGGCGGATTCTGCGGCCGGCGACAACCTCATGTGGTCAGTAAAGAAAATCAACAGAGCGGTTTTAGACGACGGATATTTAGTGCTCGACGTTGAGTATTACACCACGGCTGAGCAGGAAAGCCTGCTTTCCGACAAGCTTACGGAAATTGCGGCATCTCTTCAACTGAACGATAAGCCGGAATATGAAAAGGCACGGTTGATTTTTGAGTATCTTTGCGACAACGTGAATGCCGTTTCGCCGAATGACAAGGCATACAACGACGTACATCACTCTGCTTACTCGGTACTTGTGAATAACAGCGGCGTGTGCGAAGGCTTTTCTCTTGCGTTTTACCGTCTTGCCCTTGAAGCCGGTCTTGATACCCGTGTCGTTGTCAGCGATAAGCTGCTTCATGCCTGCAACATCGTCAAGATAGCGGATAAATGGTATTACCTTGATACCTACCTTGCCGCCGATGAAGACGATTCCTCACGGGGCGATGTCTTCTATTTCCTGAAGTCTTCCGTGGAAGCGCAGTTTATCGGGAACGACTATATCGCCTTTACGCCGGTTTACGAGAACGAAGAAAACTGGGCGTTGACTCCCGCAGAAATTAAGGCATACAGCTTTGCCGAAAGCGATTATATCGCTGACGGAGGCTGCGGTCATATTCTTGAGCTCATAGGCTATACGGGACAGCCCTGCTCCGGTACGGGCAAGGAGGAATATAAATGTCCGAAATGCGGAAATGAATTCAGCAGAAACTGTAAGCTCGGGCATACGGCGCTTTCCGGTTCAATCCGCTGCCAGTGGTGCAACAAGAATCTTTGCAAGCACGAAGAACAGTACAGAACCCCGGTGCCGGAACGGAAAGCCACCTGCACCGAAGAAGGTCTGACGTCTTATGAGTATTGCTCACGCTGTAAAGAGCATAATTTCAGCGAGCCGGAACTGATCCCGGCAACAGGCCACAGCGACAAAAACAATGACGGAGTCTGTGACCAATGCGGAACGACGATCGGGAAAAAGGAAAACTCTTTCATTGCAAAGATCAAGCAGTTCTTCGGTAAAATCAGCAGATTTCTGGCAAGGCTTTTCGGAAAGAAAAAGTAATTCCGTCTGCTTTCCGCCATAAAGCCCGTTCAGTCAATCTGATAACAGCCATACAAGTGCAGTTATGTGCCTTGTATGGCTGATTTTTTTGTTCCAAGGCTTCCGTCAGGGCAGACAGGAGCACATAAATTCAGGGCTGTTTTTCAAAAAATGCAACGGTAACGAGTTTTCGTTGCTCGAAAAAGTGCGTTCGTTGCTTTCCTATTGAAACGAAGATTCAGACGGTATATCATAGGGTCAACAAGGAACGAAACCGAAAAAAACCAACGAAAAAAGGAGATGGTTCTAAAAATGAGCTCGGTTTTGATTTAGCCTTTCAAGGATTTTTTTCAGAAAAAAAGTAAAAAAATCGCCGTCGGGTTTCATGGTAAACTGACAGATATCGACGGCAGAACGGAGAATGACATGGAAAGCAAAACAAGTTACGAAAAAATCGCAGAGAGCTATTTCGATTCTGTTGAATCCGAACTGGCTCCGATCAAAACAAAACGAAGAATCTTCCTGCTGCTGTCGCTGCTCTTCTTACTTGCGGGACTTGCCCTTCTGGTTGTTTCAAACAGTACGAACAATGAGATGATTCTCGGAATCGGTTTTCTGATTACGGTGCTGGCGATCGTGCTCGGCTTCATTTCAAGGAAATTCAAAAAAGAAGCCAGGCTTGTTCTCAAGAGAGCGAAAAACAGTTTTTACGACGAGGTATTCTTTGAAGTCGTAAAAGCAGAGCTTCAGGCAACCGGCTCAAGCAAAACAAATGAAGGCTTTGGAAAAGCAGAAGTCTTTCCGGGTCAGATCCTGTACAGCAGATGGATCAACTTGCAGGGGAAATACAACGGGGTTCCCTATAAGCTGTATAAAGAAAGAACAACGGTTGTTTCTCAGACAACAACAACACAGAGCGGAAAAGTCGTTGATTATCAGACAGAGACGATTGATTCGGATGTGTCGGTTCAATACTTGGGCAAAAACAGAGCTGATTCAAAAATAAAGCTTCATAAGCTGTTGTTCAATGAAAAAGGAATACTGAAGAGAGCCTCAAAGCTGTTGAATAAAATGTCCGGCGAATATGAGGTCCCGAAAGAAGAGGGTCTTGTCCGGATAAAAATGGACCGGCAGGATTTTGATTACCTGGTTTATTCGGAAGATGAGCTGACGGCTTACAAGGCTCTTACTCCCGATGTGCTTGAAACGATTACGGCTTACGGAAAGATCCACAGAATCAAGGATATGGAACTGAACCGGAATGTGATCAATATTGATTTGAGTTATTCCGATCTCAACCTGAATCCACGGTATAAATTCTATTCCAAAATGGCAAAGAATAAAGAGCTGTATACCGATGACTGTCTGAAGAGCATAACGGCAGACACGGTAAACGCAATTATAAAACTTATAGAAGGCCTTCCGCTTTCAAATTTTCAAACAATCAGATAAGGAGTTATTAAAATGAAGGATTTAATCATCGGAATTATTGTTATTGCGGCAATCGTAGGAATTTACTTTGTAAAAACAAGCAACTACTTCAACAGACAAAAGGAAGAAATCGAAAAGCAGAGATCCGGTATTGAGATCGCACTGGCAAACAGAAGAGCAACTCTTGAAAAGCTGAATCAGACCGTCAACGGCGTCATCGGTCAGGAATCGAAAATTTATCTCGGCGTCGCTCAGATCAGAGCCGGCAGCAATCTCAATGAGCTGTCACAGGTTGAAAGCGAACAGCGCAACGCCATTGACAATATCAGAATTATCGCAGAGCAATATCCTGAGCTTAAGTCAAACACCAACTTCCTTCAGCTTCAGGAATCGATCAATGACATTGAAAATACCATCCAGGCAACAAGAAGACTTTACAACAACGAGGTTTCACAATACAACGGAAAGATCAAATCGATCCCGAGCTGCTTTGTCGCAAGCATCATGAATGTCACTGCGGAAGAATACTTCACCGCTACCGAAACCGAAAAGCAGGACGTGACGCTTTCTTTTAATGCCTGATTGCTTAGAATCAGGCTAACGGCAAGCAAATGAATGAATCGTTGCTACCGTTAAAACAGTAATACAAAAACAAGGAGATGTTGTTATGAAAAAAGTTTTATCATTACTCATGGCATTGGTTATGACTGTTTCAGTCGTTCAGTGCCTGCCGGTCGTGTCGTTTGCGGCTTATGATGAAAGCGGCATTTTCGAATACGGCTATGAAAACGGAACGGTAGTCATTACCGACGTTTCAAATACCGCCGAGGGAACGGTTACGGTTCCGTCCGAAATTGCCGGTGACACCGTCACGGCAATCGGGGATTATGCGTTTAAAAATTGTGATAAAATAACAGAAATCATCATCCCTTCGACAGTAAGGGTGATCGAAGATCATGCATTTTTGGGTTGTGCCGAACTTGTATCAGTCGTGCTTTCTGATGTACAGACAATCGGATACAGAGCATTTGAAAACTGCGGAAAGCTTCGGCAGATTACGATACCGAAAACCGTCAGAAGCGCTGCGGCCGTATTTTATAACAGCGGACTGGAAACGGTGATTTTTGAAGACGGGATAACCGGTATTCCGGACAAGGCCTGTTCCGGGGCAAAAGCGCTGAAGAATGTTTCGATACCGGACACGGTCACGACAATCGGTAACTATGCATTTGACGATTGCAGCAGCCTTGAGACAATTGCGATCCCGGAGGGTGTAACAAGCATCGGCTCCTACGCATTCAGCGATTGCTCCTCCCTTTCGGAATTTGCTTTTCCGTCGTCTCTGATCAGCGTTGACGATCATTCTTTCCTTAACTGCAGCAAGCTTGCATCGGTCGATTTTTCGAACGTACAGGAATTAGGCCACCGCCTGTTCGAAAACTGCGTAAAGTTAAAGCAGGTCTCCTTGCCGAACACCTTAAAAGCGGCGTCCTATCCGTTCTATAACAGCGGACTTGAAACCGTAACTTTTGCGGACGGAATACTCGTTATCCCGAACAAAGCCTGTGGCGATGCAAAGGCTTTGAAAAATGTATTCATTCCGGATACGGTCACAACAATCGGCAGCTACGCATTTGACACTTGCAGCAGCCTTGAATCAATAGTGATTCCCGAGGGCGTGACAAGTATCGGCACCTACGCATTCAACAGTTGTTCTTCTCTTACAGAAATGGCTTTTCCGGAAACTCTTATCTCGGTTGGTGATTACGCTTTCCTGAATTGCGGAGAGCTTGCGTCGGTTGATTTTTCGAATGTACAGGAATTGGGTCACCGTCTGTTCGAAAACTGCGTAAAGTTAAAGCAGGTCTCCTTGCCGGACACCTTGAAAGCGGCGTCCCATCCGTTCTATAACAGCGGACTTGAAACGGCTGTTTTTGAAGACGGTATTCAGATGATCCCGAAAAACACTTTTGCTCAGGCAAAATTACTTAAAAGTGTAACGATGCCGCAGAGTGTTACGGAAATCGGCTCGTATGCTTTTAAAGATTGTGAAAATATGGAGGAAATTGTTCTTCCGCAGGGTCTCATGATAATTGATTCTTATGCCTTTGACGGCTGTGTCAAGCTTAAGAAAATCAATATTCCCGATACTGTTATCGGCATTCAGTCCAACAGCTTCAATGAATGCAGTTTACTTGCAGAGGTAACAACCGTTAAGAACACAACCGGCTGGAAGTATTTTGAAAACAAAAATGTCTCGATTATCGAGATTCCGTGTTCTCATCCGTATAATGAAGACACAAGGCAACAGGATGCTACCTGTACAGAACCGGGCTATACTTACGGACTCTATTGTCCGTATTGTGAAATCTGGGTTGAAGGTCACGAAGTGATTCCGGCAACCGGACATATCGCTTCAGACCCGGTGATTGAAAATGAATGGGCAGCTACCTGCACCAACGGCGGCTCATACGATTCTGTTGTCTACTGTTTGGTATGTCAGGCAGAGATCAGTCGTACGAAGGGTTATACCGATAAGCTTGGTCACAGTTTCACAAATTACATCGATGACGGAAACACAACCTGTACCGAAGACGGAACGAAGAGCGCAAAGTGCGACCGCTGCGGCGTAACCGATACGATCGTCAATACCGGCTCGGCACATGGTCATGTTCCTGCCGAAGCTGTAAAAGAATGCGAAGTGCCGGCTATCTGCATCGAAAACGGCTGGTATGATTCTGTTGTATATTGCTCGGTCTGCGGTGATGAACTGAGCAGAGAATTTGTGGATACCCCGAAACTCGGCCATAGCTTCACCAATTATATTGCCGACGGCAACGCAACCTGCACAAAAGACGGAACCAAGACCGCAAAGTGTGACCGCTGCGACGAAACCGATACGATCGTCAATACCGGTTCGGCACACGGTCATATCGCCGCCGAGGCGGTCAGAGAAAACATAGTCGAAGCGACCTGCACAAAGGAAGGCACCTACGAATCCGTTGTATATTGCAAGGCTTGTCATGTTGAACTCAGCAGAGAAAAGGAGACTATTGAAAAAACCGCTCATAAGGCTGTAACCGATAAGGCTGTTGCCGCAACCTGTACGAAAGAAGGACTTACAGCCGGGAAACATTGTTCCGTTTGCGGTACCGTTCTTGTTGAACAGAAGACGGTTGCGAAAAAGAGCCACACCGTCAAGGACGGCGTCACAAAGGCAACAACCGGTAAGGACGGCAAGATTGTTTCCGCCTGCTCTGTCTGCAAGAAAACGATCAGGACGACAGTCATTCCGAAAGTCAGCACAATTACGCTTTCAGCAACGAAATATACCTATGACGGGAATACCAAGACGCCGAAGATTACAGTCAAGGACAGCAAGGGAAAGGTTCTTGTAAAGAACAGAGATTACACCCTTAAGGCCCCCGCAGCAAGAAAGAACACCGGGAAATATTCCATTACCGTAACGCTCACCGGAAATTACAGCGGAAGCAAAACCCTGTATTTCTACATCCTTCCGGGTAAAACGAGCAAAATCGCCGTTAAGCAGTCGACCACCGCAATCAAGGCAACCTGGAAAGCGGTAACGGGCGCTTCCGGCTATCGGGTCACGCTTTGCGATAAAGACGGATATGCTATCAAGAATGCCTACACGGCCAACACCACCTATACGTTTACAAAGCTTACGCCGGGCGGAACATATCATATCAAGGTGACAGCGTATAAGACGATCGATCAGAAAAAGGCGTATTCGACCGGATATACGATGGTCAAGACGGCAACGGCTCCTGCGGCTCCGAAGCTTCAGGTAGTAGCCGGTAAGGGGAAGGCGAGTCTTTATGCGACCGACAAATATGCAAGCGGTTATGAGTTCTATATGAAATCCGGAAACTCTTATAAAAAAATAGCAACCCAAAAGAGTAACTATGGTAGTTATGAAGAAACCGGCTTCTATTTTGACGGAGCTTCTGCCGGATATGTTGACGGCGTCTTTGTCACGGTCGACTCGAATACGGAATCGTATGTAAAGACCGGTCTGAAGAAAGGCACGACCTATTATTTCAAGGTCAGAGGATATAAGCTGATCGACGGTCAGAAGATTTACGGTGAATTCTCGTCCGTCAAGAGCGTTAAAGTGAAATAAAACGAAAGCATAAAAGCCGTGGCTTTTCTGTTACGGCTTTTATGAAAAGATCCCTTCGCTGCAAATTCGGATCAGCTTTCATGTGGCAAAAAAATAAACCACAAAAATCGAAATAATAAAGAGGTGTTCATATTGAAAAGGAAAAGATTACTTGTTTCTTTGCTCGCCGTAATCGGTCTGATGCTCAGTTGTTTTATCGGCGCATCGGCTGTCGGTGAGTCTGAATCCGATCTGTGGACGGATTATGCGGCCGGGTCTTTTTCGTCAGGCTCCGGCACACGGGAGGATCCGTACCGGATCGGTTCGGCGGGGGAGCTTGCGTTGCTTGCAAAGCTCACAAACCGGGAGGATAAAAACTATAATGCAGCTTACTATAAGCTTACGGCGGATATCGATTTGTCCGGACACTGCTGGTTCCCGATCGGCGCACTCAAAGAAAATGAAAACGGGTGGGACGGCTTCTTCGGCGTATTTGACGGGGGCGGCTACACGATTTCAAATATGCAGATTACGAGAGATTTTGAAGATATCTATCAATACGGTTTGTTCGGTATGAACTGTGGATCTGTCAGAAATCTCACTTTGAAAAATCCGGTGATTGCTTTTGACAGTTCCCAAAGCGGGTGGCAGGCTTCAAACGGAATGGGCTCTGATTTTTCGGTCGGCGCCGTTGCCGGAAAATGCGGAGCTCGTAAACTGAATATTGAAAACTGTATCGTTGAAAATGTGAACATTGATGTAATAAGTGCCATGAGCATTGACTGCGGCGGACTGACCGGAGGTCTGAATTACGGAATGATACAAAACGCAAGGGTTTCGGGTACCGTTTCGGCAAAAGCTGCCAGAGCCATCGAGATCGGCGGCGCTATCGGTAATGTTTCGAATGAGACCTATATCAAAGGCTGCAGCTTTTCCGGTGCGGTAATATCCGAAAGCAGCGGATTTATCGGTGACGAAGCCTTGGAAAGCCAGGGTTACAGCTATCTTCATTACGCCGGCGGTTTTTGCGGCGATGCGGGAAGAGCAAACGGAAACGTGAATATCGAAAACTGCTACGCTGTCGGAACCGTAAGCTCAAAGTCGGATAAAGGCGAGCAGGATGTCGGCGGATTTGCCGGAGCAGTCGGAATTATTCACCGGAATGCGGTTTATAAGAATCTTTATTGTAAGGTTGTTGTTACCGCCGACAGAGCCGGGAAAGTCGCAAAGGAGCAAGATTTCTGGCAGGGCGAGTGGCCGTTCGGAAATCAGAGTGACTGTGACACCTGGGAATATACGAACTGTGTCAATGTCTATGATAATTTTATAGAAGTAGCCAACACGAATGTATCCCCCAAATATGTTTCGAAAAAGAAATACAGTGTTACCGATAATAAAATTGAAGGTCCCGTTGTAATCACAATTAACGACAGTGGTCGGATCAGCGCAACGTATCTGGAGTTTTTCAAGGATATCCTGAAGTTTGACGAAGCGTACTGGTCCTTCCGGGAAAATGATCTTCCGCTTCTGAAAGAAAACGGAAAACATGAGCATTATTTTACTTCATCGGTCACAAGAAAGCCGACTTGTCAGGAGGAAGGCGTTACGACCTATTCCTGCGTATGCGGTGAATCGTATACCGAGGCAATCGAAAAGATTGATCACACATTCGGCGAATGGGAGTGGCTGACAAAGCCGACGTATACTTCCGAAGGCTGTATGGCGGCAACGTGTACAATGTGTAATACGGAAACCGATACAAAGTTTATTCCGCCGCTTGAGACGACAGAGGTTTCCGCTCTTACCGTAAGCGGTATTTCGTCTCAGGTGTATACCGGTAAGGCCATCACTCCTGCCGTCACCGTAAAAGACGGAAAAAAGACGCTGACAGCCGGTACGCATTACACGGTTACCTATCAGAATAACACAAAGATCGGGACGGCTTCACTTACCATCAAAGGTGTGAAAGAAAACGGATACAAGGGAAGTAAAACACTGTCTTTCACAATTCTTCCCGGTGTGACGGGCGGGCTGACGACAGAGGTTTCCCCTTCATCTGCCGTACTTTCATGGAAAGCAGTCCCCGGAGCAACCGGTTACCGGGTTTATTATTACAACCCGTCGACGAAAAAGTATACCGCTTTGAAAACGACAACTGCTACCTCTTATACCGTTACAAAGCTGCAAACAGGAACAAGCTATAAGTTCGCCGTCAAAGCGTATACAACCGCAAACGGCAAGACCTATTGGTCAGCCGGTTATAAAACAGTTACCGCTACTGCTCTTCCCGGTGTGACCGGCAAGATGTCGACACAGACCTCCTCGTCTGCTGTTAAGCTTACATGGAAAGCAGTCCCCGGAGCGACCGGTTACAGGGTCTATTATTACAATCCGTCAACAAAAAAGTATACCGCTTTGAAGACAACAACGGCAACCTCCTATACCGTTACCAAGCTGAAAAGCGGAACAAGCTATGAGTTCGCCGTCAAAGCGTACACAACCGCAAACGGTAAGACCTATTGGTCAGCCGGTTATCAAACGGTCACCGCAACGACCAATCCCGGTAAACCGACACTGACAGTCACTGCGGGATCAAAGAAAGCGGAACTTTCCTGGAACGAGCAAACGGGTGCAACCGGCTATGTTGTCTATATGGCAACCGCCAGAGACGGGAAGTACAGTAAGATTGCAACACTTCAGGGAAATACAAAAGTAAGTTACACCAAAGCAGGACTTACCAAGGGTGAAACCTATTATTTTAAAGTTGTGGCATATACAACTGTCAGCGGAAAGACTATTTACAGTGATTTTTCTACGGTCAAAGCCGTGAAGGCCAAGTAAACTGAAAACTGTATTCATAGCTTCCTTAAAACCGACAAAAACCATATTGAAGAACAACTTCATGTTGCAAAGCAAGAATTCACCCCGAAGAATCATCTCAGGCAAGCCGAGACATTCTCCGGGGTCGATTTTATATATTGCGTTCTTTTCAATTATCTGCGTTTTCTTTTTTCAGCTTTTCAAAGAGCTTGTTATACGGCATTAACATGCCTTCATTCATTTTGTTGCCCATTTTGGATTTGATTTTTTCGTTGGCGAGCATTGCACCCACAAAATACATGGCAATCATCCTGCCTTTTCTCTTCTGCGGAAAGTCATACTGACCGTGAGCTTTATAAAACTTATGGTCGGCACGCATCATACCCTGCATCTGCCTGATCAGGTCGCGGAAAATCTTCATTCCGCCGACACCAAGGAAGTTTTGCGGCGGTGCATAGCGGTTGCTGAGTGCGTAGACAAGCTTGTCTGCCATCTTGTCGATTTCACCGTCCGTGTCAATCTCATCGGTTGCCACACCGGCAAGGAAGTTGCCGCCCACCTGTGCTCTGCCCTCAATGATGGTTCGCAGGTTTGTCTCTTTGCTGTAATTGCCGCTGACCAGATATCCGAACGGCATCCCCATTGTTACGGTTCGGTGCCCGTTGCAGAACTGACGGTCATCATACATCTTGAATCTTGCACCCATGGAATGATCCTTGATGGAAAAAGCATACACAATCGCCTGCGCCGTTTGGATATTGTTGCGCAGGTATTCGTCGAATCCGTCCTTATAAACGCATTTGCCGGAAACGGCACAGTTGAAGCACCCTAAGCAGCCGCCGCTGAACGGATATTCACGAATATTGACAATTCGTGTTTTCAGCGGAAATACGGCACGAAAACGGTCAATCATGGACTGAAGCTGTGTGTTTTCTTCTTCGCAGTCGGTAACGATGACAACGTCGCCCGATTTTTCGGCGTTATTCTCGGGTACGGTTGCCGGGACGTTTGCGGGAGCAGGCATTTCTTCGGGAAATCTCTCGAAACAGTCATTCTCAACACTCCAACAAACATAGGAGAAGAAATCGAGCGCCTCTTTCTGTCCTTTTTCACAAAGCAGATCATCCATATAGGCGGAAAGCCCCCGGATGTATTTCAGTCCCATATCATAGCAGTTGTCTTCGATATAGCGGTGAGCGGTCACATCATAAAAATGCTTTGAGGTTGAAAGCTGTGTCGCGAATTTACCGTTCACATTCACATCGCTTTGCTTCATCAATTCGATAAAACGGTGCAGCTGATACGGCGCAATAAAGGTATATACAGGATAGGAAAAGATCAGAAGATCCGCTTTCTCAATTGCTTCTTTTGCCGTGGAAAATCCTTTTCAAATTTCCTGATTTGCTGACCGACATGAAGAACTTCAAATTCGTGGGTCGGATTTTTTAATTGAAGAAGTTTTATCGTCTGTAATGTGATACTGTATTTTCCCTTCGGGCTGCCGTTTAAGATCAGACATTTCATTATGATGCTCCTTTTAATTGTTTTCGCCTCAATCAGTATAGCATATTGTTTCAGCATTATCAATACAAGCGGTAGGGAAGGTGAGAACTCGTTCTTGGCGGACAGATATAATTGTTATTGACAGTCTTATCTTTTTGTGTTAAATTATCAATAGAGTGTTGGTCACCCATTTGAACGGAATCATTTTTGATTCCTACGGGAGGAGACACTCTTATTTTTTACCCCAACTATTGACAAAGAGCCAAAAAAATCTCCTGCTCCGAAACGGAACAGGAGAAAAATTTCGTGAAAACCCTTTATTTATCAGCCTTTCATAGCCTCTTCAACCGCAACAGCGCAAGCCACAGTCGCACCAACCATCGGGTTGTTGCCCATGCCGATCAGTCCCATCATCTCAACGTGAGCGGGAACGGAGGACGAGCCTGCGAACTGAGCGTCGCCGTGCATACGACCCATCGAGTCGGTAAGACCGTAGGAAGCCGGACCTGCTGCAACGTTGTCCGGATGAAGCGTACGGCCTGTGCCGCCGCCGGAAGCAACGGAGAAGTAGTTGACGCCGTTTTCCATCGCCCACTTCTTGTAGGTGCCGGCAACGAGGTGCTGGAATCTTGTCGGGTTGGTTGAGTTGCCGGTGATGGAAACGTCAACGCCCTCTTTCTTCATGATGGCAACGCCTTCCAGAACGTCGTTTGCGCCGTAGCAGCGAACGAGTGCTCTTTCGCCGTTGGAGTACGGAGTCTCGTTGACGACTTTAAGCTCGCCGGTGAAGAAGTCGTAGTCGGTCTGAACATAGGTGAAGCCGTTGATTCTCGAAATAATCATAGCGGCGTCCTTGCCGAGACCGTTGAGGATAACTCTCAGGGGCTCTTTACGAACCTTGTTTGCGGTTCTTGCGATACCGATTGCGCCTTCTGCTGCTGCGAAGGATTCGTGACCGGCAAGGAATGCAAAGCACTTTGTTTCTTCCTTAAGAAGCATTGCGCCGAGGTTTCCGTGGCCGAGGCCTACGTTTCTCTGCTCAGCTACCGAACCGGGGATGCAGAAAGCCTGAAGTCCCTTGCCGATAGTAGCGGCGGCTTCGGAAGCGGCGGTAACGCCGGATTTGATTGCGAGGGCAACGCCGAGGGTATAAGCCCAGACAGCGTTTTCAAATGCGATGGGCTGAACGCCCTTTACGATTGATTCAACGTCGATTCCCTTGGAAAGGCAGAGGTCACGGGCGTCTTCCAGTGAAGCAATACCGTACTCATTAAGGCAGGCTTCGATTTTAGCCATTCTTCTTTCTTTGCCTTCGAACTGTACATTGTTAGCCATTGTTGATGTCCTCCTTTGCGGTATTATTCTTCACGCGGATCGATGTACTTGGCAGCATCATCGAAGCGTCCGTAATGTCCGGTGTTCTTCTTGAGGGCTTCGTCAGCGCTTACGCCGTGACGGATGTCCTCAAGCATCTTGCCGAGTCTGATGAACTCGTAGCCGATAACCTCGTCGTTTTCGTCAAGAGCCATTCTGGTAACATAGCCCTCAGCCATTTCAAGGTAACGGACACCCTTCTTGTTCGTTGAGAACATGGTGCCGACCTGAGAACGAAGTCCCTTGCCGAGGTCTTCAAGAGCGGCGCCGACAAGAAGTCCGTCCTCCGAGAATGCGGATTGGGAACGTCCGTAAACGAGCTGGAGGAAAATTTCTCTCATCGCAACGTTGATGGCGTCGCAGACGAGGTCTGTGTTCAGGCACTCAAGAAGAGTCTTGCCCGGAAGAATTTCGGCGGCCATAGCGGCGGAGTGGGTCATGCCCGAGCAGCCGATGGTCTCAACAAGCGCTTCTTCAACAATACCGTTTTTGATGTTGAGGGAAAGCTTGCAGGTACCCTGCTGCGGAGCACACCAGCCGACACCGTGTGAAAAGCCGGAGATGTCCTTGATTTCGTAAGCCTTGACCCATTTGCCCTCTTCGGGAATGGGAGCCGGGCCGTGGTGCGGTCCTTTTCTGACCACGCACATTTGTTCAACTTCATGTGAATAATTCATGTGTAGTTCTCCTTTCGGATTTTCGTTTAGTCATCATAAGAGTTTCTTATGCTTGTACCACTCAATATAATATCAAATTATTGCTTTCGTTGCAATAGACAATTATAGATTTTTTTGAAGAAATTGAGCGCTTTCTGTCGGGAAAAATCATGAAAAATGACGAGAAAACGCTTCCGTTGGCCTGACAGCGTGCAAACAGCCTTCGGTTACAGCGTAAAATCATAGGTTTCCTCTATCTCATACATCGCATTGACCTTGAAAGAAACGGTTGAAACCTTGCAGTCGGCGGATACTAAAACGGGATTGGTAAGAGTGAGCGTCTGCTTTTTCCGGTCGCCGGATACGGTAAGCCCGATTTCAACGCCGTCAAAGGTCTGCGTGGCGGAGCTGATTTTTACGGGGGTGATGCGAAGCTTCTGAAGCTCGACGGTGCTTGCAACGGTTTTGTTGCTTTTCGGATTTGCGGTCGTCTTGTTTTTGTAAGCGGCACTTTCGCTTTTGAGCTTGATGGAAATTGTCGTGCCTTCTTTTGTTTTTTGGTAGGTAAAAGACAAAATGTCGTTTCCCTTAAGAGCGGCTTTCCGGTTATACGGCTCGATGAGAGAGTTGACTGTATATCCGTCAGCCGTGCCGTTTTTGAAGGTGAGCGATTTTTTCAGCTTTCCGTCAAAGAGGCTCATAATGTTTTTGCAGGTGTTGGTAAGTGAATAGTACGAGCAATCGAGCACATAGGTCGAAACGGTTTTGCTGTAATCTGCTTGTAAGGTCTTCTTCTCCTTGAGCGAATTGATTGCTGTGTTGTACCGTCTTGCAATCTGCGCTTTTGTGTACGGCGTGCCGTCCTTGTCGGTAAATTCGCTGTAATCGTCGGAGTAGTCGGCAAAAGCCTCCTGCGTTCCGAGCACTTTTACCGCCCGGATACGGAAGGTGTAAATGCTTGCGGGGGCAAGTCCGGAAACTTCGAAAGAGGTTTCACCGGCGACAACGGCGTGAATGACAAACTTGTTCTCTTCCCGGCTGAAATAGCTGATTTCGTAATGGGTTGCACCCGCTGAAGCTGGCCAGGAAAGGGTAATACTGCTGTCGGATATCGTCTTTGTGACGATGTTTTTCACCTTTTTCGGGGCGGTGACGGCTTTGAACTCGTCGCTGAGGGCGCCGTAGACAGGCTTTTTCTTTTCGTTATAGCGAAAGGCTTTGATTTTAAACGAGTAGACCGAGCCGCTGTTTAACGAATCCATAACGACGGACGCATTTTTTACCGTACCGACCGAACTGTATTTTTTGTCGCCCTCCGCTTTATAATAGACTTTGTAACCGTCTGCGTTTTCGACTTCGTCCCAACAAAGGGCGATACTGCTGTTGTCAGCGACTTCGGCTTTTATGCCGGTGACTTTGCCGATTTGTGTTTCATCGGATTTCGTAACCGTACTTTCGACGGGAGTACCTTCGGTTTGTGCCGACACAAAGAAAGCACAAGCAGACAGAATAAGAACAGCGCAAAATGAGACAGAAAAGATTCTTTTCATGTTCTCACCAACCTTTTTCTTGAACATCATTCAATATATTCTGCGCTTTTATACTTGAAATAACCTTAAAAGACTTGTATAATAAAGATAAATTTTCAAACGAATAATGAACGGAGGAATCCGATGTTTGATTTTATAACCGTAGCCTGTGCCGTGCCGGATGTCAGCGTCGCTGATGTCGGATTTAATACACAAAAAATAATCGAAAAGCTTGATGAGGCGAAGAATACAACCGCTTCTCTTGTCTGCTTTCCCGAGCTTGCCGTTACGGGCTACACCTGTCAGGATTTATTTAACCAAAAGGTTCTCATCGACGAGGCGGCTTCGGCTATCGGAAAAATCGCCGAAAAAAGCCGTGAGGTGAAAGCGGCTGTTGTTGTCGGCGCACCGGCAAGACTGAACGGTCAGCTTTATAACTGTGCTTTTGTAATCAGCGGGGGTGTAGTACTTGGCATTGTTCCGAAAACGTTCTTGCCCGTTACGGGTGAGTTTTACGAAAAGCGCTGGTTTTGCTCCGGGGCTGAATGTGACGTGAAAGAGACGACCCCTTACGCACTCGGCATTTCCGACAGTGAGGAGGCAATTGCCGTCGGAACCGATCTGATTTTTGACCTCGGAAACGGCATAAAGCTCGGAATCGAAATCTGCGAGGATCTCTGGACGCCGCTTGCGCCGAGTACGTTTTCGGCGTTAAAGGGCGCAAACCTCATCGTCAATATCTCCGCTTCAAACGAAACGATTTCCAAACGGCAGTACCGCCGCCAGCTTGTCTCTCAGCAGTCGGCAAGCTTACTTTGCGCCTATGTGTATGTCAGTGCCGGTAAAAAAGAATCCACGACCGACCTGATTTTCTCGGGACACAGTCTTGTTTGTGAAAACGGCGTTGTGACCGCTGAAAACACGGATTATCTTGATTCGGACTATCTGCTTACGGCGGATATCGACATGGGCAAGCTCTTTTATGAGCGGCAGAAAAACAAGAGCTTTCACGACTGCGCCGCCCTGTACGCCGGGAAGCTTTCTTACCGCACTATTCCGGTGAAAGAAACCGAAAGCCGGAGCGATGCCCGGTATTACCGGGTCAGCCGTCTTCCGTTTGTTCCTGACAGCCGGAAAGAAAGGGAAGAACGCTGCTTGCAGATTTTCGATATGCAGGTTTCGGGACTTGAAAAGCGGCTTGAAGTGACAAACTGCCGCCCTGTAATCGGGGTTTCGGGCGGACTTGATTCGACGTTGGCTCTTTTAGTCAGCGTCAAGGCCGCCGAAAGGGTCGGACGAAAAGCAAGCGATGTTGTCGGAATTACAATGCCGTGCTTCGGGACGTCGGACAGAACGTATCAGAACGCATGGAAGCTGATGAAAACGCTCGGCGTGACGGCGGTCGAAATTCCGATTAAAGACGCCTGCCTTCAGCATTTCAAGGATATCGGACAGCCTGAAAACAAGTACGACCTGACGTACGAAAACAGTCAGGCAAGAGAGCGCACACAGGTACTTATGGACTACGCCGGAAAGGTCGGCGGCCTTGTTGTCGGAACGGGCGACTTAAGCGAGCTTGCCCTCGGCTGGTGCACCTATAACGCCGACCACATGAGCATGTACGGTGTGAACGCAAGTATCCCGAAAACGCTTGTGCGGTGGCTGATTGACAGCACGGTCAGCTGTAATCTTTTCCCCGAAAGCATCGAAGTACTCAAAGATGTGCTTGACACGCCGATCAGTCCCGAGCTTCTTCCGCCCGACGAAAACGGAAAGATCAGTCAGCAGACCGAGGAGCTTGTCGGACCCTATGCGCTTCATGACTTCTTTCTATATTATGTACTTCGTTTCGGCTTTGAACCCGAAAAAATCTTCTTCCTTGCCGAAAAGGCGTTTGACGGCGTGTTTGACAAGGAGACAATCCTCAGATGGCTTAAAAGCTTTTATCGCCGCTTCTTTTCTCAGCAGTTTAAAAGAAGCTGTCTGCCCGACGGGGTAAAGGTCGGTTCGGTCTGTCTTTCTCCGAGAGGAGACTGGAGAATGCCGAGCGATGCACAGGCGAAAAGCTGGCTCGAAAGAGCGGAGAAGCTCAATGCGTAATTCGGAATGCGTAATGCGTAATTGCGGCTGACATAGTGCAAACGGTCAGCTGTTTCCCGCAGAGGCGGGTTTATATAAATATAAAGGAGAGAGAATACCCATGCTTATGAAAAGAATTGTATCGCTGTTTCTGTGTCTTTCGCTGTCGCTGATTGCGGCAATCGACAACGGCGGAGAAAACACACTTGAAAACGCCGAATACCTTGGCGCAAAGTACTTTGCCGGCGCCGATGCCCGCTGCTCGACGCAGGGTATCACCAACGACGGTGAGTATTACTACACGACCGGCGCGGTTGTTGCTATAGGCTTTAACGGACTTGAGAAAATCGATATCGAAACCGGCGAGGTCGTTTTACAAAACACGAACGCCATGCCGAAAGAGCTGAAAAAGCAAAGCTTCAATCACCTCGGCGGCTGCACCTACTTTGAAGGCAAAATCTACGTTGCGGTCGAGGACATCATGAGAAAGCACCCGTGTATTGCTGTCTTTTCGGCGGAGACGCTCGAATTTACGGGCGAATACAAGATCCTTGACGAAAGCGTTCAGCCCAACGGCAATCTTCCGTGGTGTGCCGTTGACGAGGAAAACCGGATTCTTTATACCGGCGTTTCAAGAGGCGGTGAGTTTGTCAATGCACTCAATATCGACACACTCGAACTTATCGAGAAAAAACCGATTGAACATTCGCTGCACCGTGTTCAGGGCGCAGAATTCTATGACGGGCGGCTTTACATCTCCTGCAACGACGAAACGAAGGTCAAGCACGTTTATTCGGTTGACCCCGAAAGCGGCGAAATCAAAACCGTTCTTGAAAGAAAGAGCGGAACGAACAGCGTCGAGGCGGAGGGGATTACCGTCAGAACGGCAGACGACGGAAGTTTGCTTCTTGATGTGCTTGACGTTATCAACTCGTTCAATTCGGCTTTGCGGACATACAAAGTCGGTGCATGACCGAAAGGCGGTTACGGCTTTCAAATAAGTACCGCATACCCCGGTCTTACACAATTCAATAAACGGCAACCTCTAAAAACATCCCGACATTCGTCTTAATGCCCAACTAATGCCGTTTTTGTCGCCCAAAAACCTTGAAATACAAAGAGTATTCCTGCTTTATTTTGCCTGAAATCCGATATCATTTGTGCACTATGCCAAACGCCTTGCGTTTTTAGAGCTTGACAAATAATAATTTTTTTCCTAAACGGTTGATTTTTTGAAAGATGTGTGATACAATGTCGATTGCTAAATGGGTAATGTTCGAAATGAGGTGAAATATAATGAAAGATTCTATCCATCCCAATTATGAGCAGACTACGGTAAGATGTGCCTGCGGTGCGGTTTTTGAGACCGGTTCAACCAAAAAGGATATGCGTGTTGATATTTGCTCCAACTGCCATCCGTACTTCACCGGTAAGCAGAAGCTTGTTGATACCGGTGGACGTGTTGACCGCTTCAATAAGCGTTTCAATCTCAACAAGACCAAATAATCAGCGTTATAACTGAGTAAATAGACGGCACATATCTTGTACCGTCTTATTTTCTTTATATGGTGATTTTATGAGTGAATATAAAACCGTTTTAAACGAAGCAGCGGACGAATTTGTCGTCAAAAAGTCCCGCTTCATCGGATATGTCAAGCCGGTTAAAACCGCTGACGAGGCGGTCGGATTTATCAATGCAATCAAATCCAAGCATTGGGACGCCACCCATAACGTGTATGCCTATGTCTTGCGGGACGGTCAGACACGGCGGTACAGCGACGACGGCGAACCGCAGGGGACAGCGGGAATTCCCGTGCTCGACGTGCTTTTAAAAGAGGAACTGACGGATGTCTGCGTGGTGGCGACAAGATATTTCGGCGGAATTATGCTCGGTGCCGGCGGCCTTGTCCGGGCATACTCTCATACGGCGAAAATTGCCGTTGACGCCGGCGGGATTATCACGATGGCGCTTTGTAAAATTGCAAAGGTCACCTGCGACTACAATTTTTACGGGAGGCTTACCCCTTTGATCGCTCAGGCGGGCGGTATTGTCGAAGATACCGAATACGCCGACAGCGTCACCGTTACGTTCCGGATTCACGAAGCTTCCTATGAAAAACTCAGTCTCGATATCATTGATAAAAGCAACGGAAAGTTCCGCAGTGAGATTGTTGACGAAAAATTTTCCCAAATCTGATTTTTTTCTTGTCTTTAAGGGGGAAAACCCGAAAAACGGTGTATATATAAGTAGGCGGGTGATGAAAAATGAGTACCGTAAGAGAGAAAACGCTCGAGAATGAAAGAAAAAACGTCTCCGGATACGGAATGCTTTGTATGAATACAAAAGGACGTCAGCGGCCCGAGCCGGAGTGTGAAATCCGGACAGCTTACCAACGGGACCGTGACCGCATCATTCACTGTAACGCTTTTCGTCGGCTTAAGCACAAGACTCAGGTTTTTCTGTCGCCCGACAGCGACCATTACCGTACAAGACTGACCCATACGCTTGAAGTGTCGCAGATCGCACGAACGATTGCGGTCGGGCTTTCGCTCAACGAAAATCTTACCGAAGCGATTGCCTTGGGACACGACCTCGGGCATACGCCGTTCGGTCACGCAGGCGAAAGAGCACTCAATGAGGTGTTTCCCGGCGGGTTCCGCCATTATGAGCAAAGTCTTCGGGTGGTTGACTTGATTGAAAATGACGGTGCCGGGCTGAATCTGACTTATGAAGTGAGAAACGGAATTCTCTGCCATACAAAAGGCACGCCGGCGAAGACGCTTGAGGGAAGAATCGTCAAGCTTGCCGACCGGATCGCCTATATCAATCACGATATCGACGACGCAATCCGGGGCGGAGTCATCAGCGAAAAAAGCCTGCCGGACTACTGCGTGAATATTTTAGGAAAAACGAAAAGCCAAAGAATCAACACCTTGGTTCTTTCGGCGATCAACAACACGAAAGATGAAATTGTGCTTGACCCGGACGTTCAGGCGGCGTTTGACGACCTGCATCAGTTTATGTTCGATATGGTGTATACAAACCCGGTCTGCAAAAGCGAGGAAAGTAAAGCAATTTCCATGATTCAAAGCCTTTACCGCTTTTTCAGCGAGCACCCGGAGGAGCTTCCGAACGAATATATCAAAATCGCCTGGAAAGAGGGCGCCGAACGGGCGGCGTGCGATTATATCGCCGGCATGACCGACGGCTATGCGGTCAAAACCTTTTCGGATTACTTTATCCCCGGCTCCTGGCAGGGGTAAGGACAATGCGCATTACGAATTGAAATGGGGGTGTTTTTATGGCTCGGTTCAGCGATGAATTTTTGTCTGAACTTCGGATGAGATGTGATATTGAACAGATTATCTCGTCTTATGTTCCTCTCAGGCGCAGAGGAAAAAATCTCGTCGGGCTGTGTCCGTTCCATAACGAAAAAACGCCCTCGTTCACCGTTTATCCCGAAACCGAAAGCTTTTACTGCTTCGGCTGTGCGGCGGGCGGTGAGGTTATCAGCTTCATCAGGCGGATCGAAAACCTCGACTATGTTGAAGCGGTTCGTTTCCTTTGCGAAAGAGCCGGCATGAATATGCCCGAGGACGGGTACGATTCGAGCATGGCGCAAAAGAGAAAGCGAATGTACGAAATCAACCGGGAGGCGGCACGGTTTTTCCACGAAACCCTCTTTTCCCCCGAGGGGAAGGCGGGACTTGATTACTATAAAAGCCGTGGGTACAGCAAAAAGACCCTCGTCCGTTTCGGAATGGGGTATGCGCCGAATGACTGGCGCAAGCTTCTTTTTCATATGAAAGAAAAGGGCTATTCGTACGAGGAACTGTACGACGCCAATCTTGCCAACAAAAGCGAAAAAAACGGCAAGGTGAATTTTTATGACAACTTCCGAAACCGTGTCATCGTGCCGATTATCGACCCGCGAGGGAACGTTGTGGCGTTCGGCGGACGGGTGCTTGACGACAGCAAGCCGAAATACGTCAACACCTCCGATACCCTTGTTTATAAAAAAAGCCTCGGTGTTTTCGGACTGAACTTTGCGAAAAATTCGAAAGAAAAGTCGCTGATTTTAGTTGAGGGCTATATGGACGCTATCTCGCTTCATCAGGCGGGCTTTGACAATGCGATAGCCTGTCTCGGGACGGCATTGACGAGCGAAATGGCGCATCTTCTTTCCCGTTATACCGATGAAATCATTCTTTCCTACGACGCCGACGAAGCCGGTCAGAAAGCCACGCAGCGGGCTATCGGCATTTTTTCTTCCATCGGAATGAAGCTTCGGGTACTGCAGCTTTCCGGCGGCAAGGACCCGGACGAAATCCTCAAAAAATACGGGCCCGAACGGTTCCGCAATCTGATTGACGGCGCATCGAACGATATTGAATTTGAGCTTTTGAAAGCGAAAAAGGATTTTGATCTTGCTTCTTCCGACGGCAAGATGAAATATCTGACAAAAGCGTGCGAAATTCTTGCCGATACGGGCGACTCGATAGCGCAGGACATCTACGCTTCGAAATTAGCCGAAGAGCTTGCCGTTGAAAAGCAGACGGTAACCGTCCGGATCGGACAACTGCGGCGCAGAAAAATGAATGTCCGGCAAAAGCAGAAATTCAGCGCAATCGAGCAAAAGACGCTGACCGAAACGAACCGGGAAGCACTCAGAACCGGAAAACCGATACGGGTTTTAAAAGCGGAAAAGCGTATTCTTTCTTTGCTTTTCCGAAACCCCGATTTTCTGCCGCTTCTTGACGGGAACATCGATATCGGCGATTTCTCGGATGAGACATACAAAAAGCTTTTCACCGTTCTTTCGGAAAAAATCAAAAACGGAGACAGTCTGGAACTCGGCTGCTTTGCCGAAACGCTTTCAGACAGCGAAATGAGTGCGCTTGTCTCTCTTGTACGAAGTGCCGACGGGCTTACATCGACAAAAAAAGAATTTTCCGATTGTATAAATGTTATCCTCGCGGAGAAAAACAAAGACGGAAAAGTTTTGCCCAGTCAGATGAACGATGAAGAGTTTTCGAAAGCGTTCGATAGATTCAAACCGAAAAAAGACAATTGATATAAAAGGAATCCACGGAAAGGTAAGGTAATACTTATGGAAAACAATGAAAAGAAACTGATGATGAAAGCGCTGATCGAAAAGGGCAAGGCGGCCGGTAAAATCGACCTGACCGACATCGATGCTCTTACGATTGAAGCCGACCTTGAGGTCGAAGATATCGAGAAGATTTATACCGAGCTTGAGGCGAACAACGTTGAGGTGGTTGAGCCGACCGATGCGGACGTTTTTGACAACATCACGATGGATATTGATATCCCGAAGGACTACGAAAGTGCCGCTCCGGTTGCCGACAGCAAAAATATTGCCATTGACGACCCCGTCAAGGTGTATCTGAAAGAAATCGGCCGGGTGCCGCTTCTGTCTCCGGAAGAGGAAATCGAGCTTGCTATCCGGATTAAGGACGGTGACCAGGAAGCCAAGGACAGGCTGACAAAGGCTAACTTAAGACTTGTTGTCAGCATCGCCAAACGCTACGTCGGCAGAGGTATGATGTTCCTTGACCTGATTCAGGAGGGTAATTTAGGTCTTATCAAGGCGGTTGACAAGTTCGACTATACAAAGGGCTTCAAATTCTCGACCTATGCGACATGGTGGATTCGTCAGGCGATTACAAGAGCGATTGCCGACCAGGGCAGAACGATAAGAATTCCCGTTCATATGGTAGAAACCATCAACAAGGTCAAAAAGACCAGCAATATGCTGCTTCACCGTGACGGCAAGGACCCGACGCCCGAGGATATTGCAAAAGAGCTCGGTATGTCCGTTGACAAGGTACGGGACATTCTTCGTATTTCTCAGGAGCCGGTTTCTCTCGAAACCCCGATCGGTGAGGAGGAGGACAGTCACTTAGGCGACTTTATTCCCGACGACGACGCCCTCTCCCCGGCCGATGCGGCGGCGATGACCTTCTTAAAATCAAAGGTCAACGACGTTCTGGAAACACTCACGCCGAGAGAGGCGGAGGTTTTACGGCTTCGTTTCGGTCTCAAGGACGGCACACAGCAGACACTTGAAGAAGTCGGAAACGCTTTCGGTGTCACAAGAGAAAGAATCCGTCAGATCGAAGCGAAAGCTCTTCGGAAGCTTCGCCACCCGTCAAGAAGCAAGCATCTTAAGGATTTATAATTCTTCTGACGGGAGAAAAACACATGACAAAAGGAAAAAAGATAATTGCCGTTTGTGCCGGATTGCTTGCGACGGCGGCGGTTATCACCGTGGGAGTTTTATATATGACAGGGGTAATACACTTCGCAAAGCCCGCCCAAAGCCGGGACGGCGCCTATCTGTTCGTGCATTTCGTCGGAAACGAGCCGGAAAAGGAGCGAATCCATTTTGCGGTAAGTCAGGATGGCTACAACTTTACGGAACTTAACGGCAGTGAGCCGGTTATCATACAGACAAAAGGCAAGCAGTGCGTGCGTGACCCGTACATACTCCGAGGCGAGGACGGCTGTTTCTATATCATTGGTACGGACATGAAAAGTGAGGAGGGCTGGACAAGCAATCATGCGCTTGTGACGTGGAGGTCGGAAGACCTCGTGACGTGGACGGACGAAACAATACTCGATATCCGTGACTTCGGCGGCGAATTCAGGAACACCAACCGTGCGTGGGCGCCGCAGGCGATCTACGACAGCGAAAAAGGACAGTACATGGTCTATTGGGCAAACTCGACCGAGGAGGACGACGTTGCCGCCATGTACTACGCTTATACAAACGACTTCAAGACGATGACGAAGCCTGTACTCCTTTACAGACGAGAGGGAATCCAGGCCATTGACGGAGACATCGTGTATAACGAAAAGAACGGCAAGTATTATATGTACTTCAAGCACGATGAGGATCAGACGATCGCCTACGTCACCGCCGACAAGCCGAACGGCCCGTACAGTGAGGAATCGGTGGTTGTATCGTTGGCTCCGTCGGGCGTTGAGGGCAGTACGATGTACAATATCACCGGCACGGACACCTGGGTCATGATTATGGACGAGTACGGCAAAAACCGCTTCTTTATGCAGCAGACGACCGATTTTGAGAATTTTGTCAAGGTGAAGCGAAGCGACTATTGCCTCGGTGAAAACCCGAGACACGGAAGTGTTCTTGCGATAACCGAAGCGGAATATGAGACATTGATAAGTGCATTTTCGAATACAAAGAAAAAGTGACAATCAGGAAGATTTTCTCTTGACAAAATAAGTATGAGTTCATATAATTAAAGATAATAAAAAACGGTAAAGATTACTGGGAAATTTAATTTGGGTTGTCGGGTCGTGCTGACGCCTGACAGGAGGGTAAAAAATGGCTTTTTGCAGTAGTTGCGGAAAGGAAATTGCAGACGGACAGAAATTCTGCCCGATTTGCGGAGCACAACAGGTGGATGCGGGCGGCGCATCGTCGGGATTTTCTACACAGGGATTTTCGGGCGGCACGGGAGCCCAACCTCCGGTAAAGAACGGATTTCATCCGCTGCAGAACGGATTTACACTGACGTTTACGCCGGGAACCGTCTGGTCTCTGATCAGCATGGGTATGTTGCTTCTGAACACGATTCTTTACTGCGCAGGAAATTTCAAGCTCAATACAAGAGGCGAGGATTATATTCTGTCAAAATATACGATCTGGGCCGCCATCAGATTCGGTGAAGAAGAATGGGGTAAAAGCGGCGGAATTGGCTTTTTGAAGTTCCTTTTGTATGTTGCGCCTGTTCTCATGATTGCTTCGATTGCGTTTATTGGCTATAACGCCTTTGTTAAGAAAAAAGGTGTTGATATGACGCAGTTTATCGTTGCAGGTGCGTCGGTTATTTACTCGTTTGTTATCTATCTGATCGGAACGATCGTATTTTTTGTAAAACTTGATGATGTTACCGGCTATTTGGATTACAGCCCCTTTAAGCTTGGCTTTTTCGGTTGGATTTTCTTCTTTCTCTGTGTTGCAACGGCGCTGGTTATCGTTGTGGCAAAGTCGAAGGGACCTGCCTCTTCTCCTCGTTTTTCCGCTTCTTCAAGAACCGGAATTGGCAGAAACGTATAAGATAATTTGTTGTAATTGATATTTGTCTGACGAGGCTGTCGCAGAATGCGACAGCCCGTTTTCTTTCTTTTATCTCGTATGAGAAACTTTGAAAACCGTGTTCATTTTCTCTTGACAAAATAAGTGTGAGTTTATATAATGATAGACAATAAAAAACGGTAAAGATTACTGGGAAAATTTAATTTGGGTTGTCGGATCATGCCGGCGCCTGACAGGAGGGTAAAACAATGGCTTTTTGCGGTAATTGCGGAAAGAAAATTGAAGACGGACAAAAATTCTGCCCGTTTTGCGGAGCACAACAGGTGGGAGCAAATGCTCCGACAACAGGGGATTCGTCTTCGGCACAAACTCAATTTCAACCAAGAACAACGACTCGGACAAATCCCGTAAATCCGTCAACGAACGGTATTTCGCCGGCACTGTCACAGGATATACTGTGGTCGATTGTCAGCATGGTAATGCTGATTTTGAATGCAATTCTCATCTGTGCGAAGAACTTCAAGCTAAATGCCGACGATTTTTGGCTTTCTGACTATATCCAGACGAAGTATACGGCTGCCGGTCTGATTGATGTTTATCAAAGGTTCGAGGAAAGCAGTGCGGGCTTATCGTTCTTCAAGTTTCTGTTATATCTCGCACCGTTCCTGACGGTTGTTGCTGCTGTGTTTATCGCTTATAATGCATTTTTCAAGAAAAAGGGTATCGATACGCCGCAGATGATAGCTGCCGGTGTTTCGACTATCTACTCGTTTGTTATCTATGCAATTTTTGCGATCGTTCTTTTTTCTGCCCTTTCAGAAGAAATCGGTTCGGGAGTCATGTCGCTCGGCTTCTTCGGATGGATCTTTTTCTTTGAAAGTATTGCAACGATACTTGTTGTTATTGTGGCAAAATCAAAAGGCAGTCCGGCTTCCCGCCGTGCAGCTGCCGTTCCGTCGGCGTCGTCTAATCCGGGAGCCGGAAGCAGATTGTAAGAGCATCAATATCCGGTCTTTTTAAGACGGATCATCAAGAAATCACAAATAGGAAAACGTGTCTTGCTTTGCGGCAAAACACGTTTTTTCTATATCCGCGCCGATAAAGGGCGACTTTTTTCGATCAGGCTTTATAGAAAGTCGGATCGTCTGTGCGTTCAAGAAGATAGTCAAGCGAGACATTGAAATAATCGGCAAGACGGATCAGGGTGGCGTAGTCGGCTTCTCTTTCGCCGGTTTCGTATCGGCTGATTGTGTTCTGGCTGATATTTAAATCCATGGCAAGCTTCAGTTGAGCAATGCCCCGTTTTTTTCTTATCTCTTTTAATCTCATAAAAGAAAATGAAGCCTATTGTCATAGGTGCGGTGCAAAACAGAATAAGTAGGGTCTGACAGGTGACAGAAGTCTGTCGGGAAACCGACAAAATTGTCCACCACGCCTCGTGTTTTCGATATTTAAATTTAATATTTAGAAAATTATATTTCAAAAAGACAAAACGTCGGGCAGAGTCGTACTTGACCCTGCCCGACAGATTTTTGTCCGGAATCAGTTTTTTATTTTGCAATTTAGAAAAATATCGGCAAAAAATCAACATTTTTGCTTCAAACAAACGAAAAAAGAGCAAAAAAACGCCGCAACACCCTTGACAACAGGTGCGCGGATATGGTAAAATCGTTCAACTAATGTGGAAATGTGCCCTTGTTTCCATTTTCTAAGAGCATATTAACATTATTGAGAGAAAAAGTCAAGTGCTTTTTTAAAAATTCTGTGAACTGTCACAGCGTATGCCGACGAAAGGCAAATAAAAGGATATGGAGTGGTAAGCCAATGGTAAATGTTACCGACGTCAAACTCGGCACCAACACCCGCAAAAGCTTCGGTAAGATTCAAGAAGTCATGCAGATGCCGAACCTGATTCAGGTGCAGAAAGACTCTTACAGATGGTTCCTTGAAACCGGTCTTAAGGAAGTATTGAGAGATGTAGCCGACATCACCGACTACACGAACAATCTCGTTTTAAGCTTCGTCGATTACCGCATGGAAAGCAAGTCCAAGTACAGCGTGACCGAATGTAAGGAACGGGAAGCGACGTATGCGGCTCCGATGAGAGTCACCGTAAGACTTTATAACAAAGCGACGGGCGACCTCAAGGAAAGCGAAATCTATATGGGCGATTTCCCGCTTATGACCGACAGCGGTACGTTCATCATCAACGGCGCAGAACGTGTTATCGTCTCTCAGCTTGTCCGTTCTCCGGGTGTCTATTACGGAATGACCCACAACATCACAAGCCAGAAGCTGTATTCGACGACCGTTATCCCGAATAGAGGCGCATGGCTTGAATACGAGACGGATCAGAACGACCTTTTCTATGTCCGTATCGACAAGAACAGAAAGATTTATATCACAACCTTCCTTCGTGCACTCGGTCTTTCCTCAAACGAGGATATCCGTGCGTTCTTCGGCTACGACGACAGAATCGAAGCTACACTCGAAAAGGATACCACCAAGAACGAGGAGGACGCTCTGATCGAAGTTTATAAGAAGCTTCGTCCGGGCGAGCCTGCCACTCTTTCAAGCGCACAAAGCCACCTCGAGGGTCTTTTCTTCGACGACAGACGCTATGACCTTTCAAGAGTCGGCCGCTATAAATACAATAAGAAGCTTTCCCTTTCCGACAGAATCAGAGGATTCCGTCTTGCCGCTCCGATCGTTGACGAAAGAACCGGCGAAATCGTAGCCGAAGAGGGCGAGCTGATTACCAAGGAAAGAGCCCACGAAATCGAGCAGACCGGCGCAAAGATCGCTTACGTCAGCGTCGAGGGCAGAGAGGATCCCGTCAAGGTCATCTCCAACAACATGGTTGACATCAAGCCCTATCTTCCCGACTTCACAAAAGAAGAGCTTGACGAAATCGGCATCAACGAAAACGTTTGCTACAAGGTCATGCTTGAAGTGCTTGACGCAATTGACGGCATGGAACACGCCGAAGCGCTTTCTTACATTGCCGAAAGGGCTGATGAACTGATTCCGAAGCACATTACGCTTGACGATATCTTCGCTTCCGTCAACTACCTCAACTGCATTGCCTGCGGCGTCGGTCATACGGACGATATCGACCACCTCGGAAACAGAAGAATCCGCTCTGTCGGTGAGCTTCTTCAGAATCAGTTCCGTGTCGGCTTCGCAAGAATGGAAAGAGTCGTAAAAGAGAGAATGACCCTTCAGGCGCAGGAGCCCGAAAAGGTTTCTCCCCAGGCTCTTATCAATACAAGACCGGTTATCGCCGCGGTCCGTGAATTTTTCGGTTCTTCACCGCTTTCCCAGTTCATGGATCAGAATAACCCCCTTGCCGAGCTTACGCATAAAAGACGTCTTTCGGCTCTCGGCCCCGGTGGTCTTTCAAGAGACCGTGCAGGCTTCGATGTTCGTGACGTTCACTACTCCCACTACGGACGCATGTGCCCGATCGAGACGCCGGAAGGTCCGAACATCGGTCTTATCTCCTATCTTGCTACTTTTGCAAGAATCAACGAATACGGCTTCATTGAAGCACCGTATCGTCCGATTGATAAAGAAACCGGCGTTGTCCTCGATACCTATGAGTACATGACCGCCGACGTAGAAGACGAATATATCGTTGTTCAGGCGAACGAAAAGCTTGACGAAGACGGTCGCTTTGTCCGCAACAAGGTCAACGCCCGTTACCGTGACGAGTTCCTTGAAATCGACAAGTCGAGAGCGGACTACATGGACGTTTCGCCGAAGATGGTTGTCTCTGTTGCGACCGCTCTGATTCCGTTCCTTGAAAACGATGACGCAAACCGTGCGCTCATGGGCTCAAACATGCAGCGTCAGGCTGTTCCGCTTCTTACCTGCGATTCTCCGATGGTCGGTACCGGTATGGAATACAAGGCGGCGACCGACTCGGGCGTCTGCGTTCTTGCCAAGGCTCCCGGTAAAGTCATTTATGTCAGCGCAGACAAGGTTGAAGTCATGGGCGACGACAATGTCATCACGACTTATGAGCTTATCAAGTTCATGCGCTCGAACCAGGGCACCTGCATCAATCAGAAGCCGGTCGTCAAGGTCGGCGACAGAGTCGAGACCAATCAGATTATCGCCGACGGTCCGGCAACACAGAACGGCGAGCTCAGCCTCGGTAAAAACGCTCTCATCGGCTTCATGACCTGGGAGGGTTACAACTACGAGGACGCCGTCCTGATTAACGAAAAGCTTGTCCGTGACGATGTTTATACATCGATTCACATTGAAAAATACGAACTCGAGTCCCGTGACACCAAGCTCGGACCCGAAGAAATTACAAGAGACATTCCGAATGTCGGTGAAGAACCGCTCAAGGATCTTGACGAAAGAGGTATTATCCGTATCGGTGCCGAAGTTAAGTCCGGCGACATTCTTGTCGGTAAGGTAACCCCGAAGGGTGAAACCGAAATGACCGCCGAAGAAAGACTGCTTCGTGCCATCTTCGGTGAAAAGGCAAGAGAAGTCCGTGACACCTCGCTTCGTGTTCCCCACGGCGAATACGGTATCGTCGTCAAGGTTGAGGAATTCACAAGAGAAAACTGCGACGAATTAAGCCCGGGAGTCAACCAGGTTGTCCGCTGCTATATCGCACAGAAGAGAAAGATTCAGGTCGGCGACAAGATGGCGGGTCGTCACGGAAACAAGGGTGTTGTTTCCCGTGTTCTTCCGCAGGAGGATATGCCCTTCCTTGAGGACGGTACACCGCTTGATATCGTTCTTAACCCCCTCGGCGTTCCGTCCCGAATGAATATCGGACAGGTTCTCGAGGTTCACCTCGGCTTTGCCTGCCGTGAACTCGGCTGGAAGATCATGACTCCCGTTTTCGACGGCGCACACGAAGACGATATCCGTGCCGCTCTTGAGCTTGCCGGTCTTCCCACGAACGGTAAATCGATTCTGACCGACGGACGTACGGGTGAAAAATTCGATAACCCCGTTACGGTCGGTGTTATGTACTTCCTCAAGCTCCACCACCTTGTTGACGATAAGATGCACGCCCGTTCCATCGGACCGTACTCGCTCGTTACGCAGCAGCCGCTCGGCGGTAAAGCGCAGTTCGGCGGTCAGCGTTTCGGTGAAATGGAAGTCTGGGCACTTGAAGCCTACGGCGCCGCCTACACACTTCAGGAAATCCTTACCGTCAAGTCCGACGACATCGTCGGCAGAGTCAAGACCTACGAAGCGATTGTTGACGGAAGAAACGTTCCGCAGGCGGGCGTTCCCGAATCGTTCAAGGTTCTTATCAAAGAGCTTCAGTCTCTCGGTCTTGATATTAAGGTTCTTGACGAGGACAACAACGAAATCGAACTGAAACAGAATATCGACGATGACGACGACGTCAGACAGCTGAAGAGAAAGGATGACTTCGGTGAGCCGGCTCAGGTAATCGATGAGGACATGATGGGTGAAACCGCCGATGAAGCTGACCCGGACGAGGACGAAGAGGATGAGGATTCCGATGAGTTTACGCTTGATGAGGACAATCTGATCCTTGACGACGATCTCATGCTCGACGATTCCGACGATCCGGACGAAGATCAAATCGATTTCGATTCTTTGATGCACGATGAGGACTAATAATATTTCAAGGAAAGGGCTGGCAGTTATATGGAAAATATAACCTTTGAATCGATAAAAATTGGCTTGGCTTCGCCGGATCAGATCAGAGAATGGTCCCACGGTGAGGTTACAAAGCCCGAAACAATTAACTACCGTACCTTAAGACCCGAATGGGACGGTCTTTTCTGCGAAAAGATTTTCGGACCTTTGAAGGACTGGGAATGTCACTGCGGAAAATACAAACGCTCCAAGAACAAGGGCAAGGTATGTGAAAAGTGCGGCGTTGAAATCACCAAAGCCAAGGTACGCCGTGAAAGAATGGGTCACATCGAGCTGGCTACGCCGGTGTCTCATATCTGGTACTTCAAGGGCATTCCGTCAAGAATCGGTCTGATGCTTGATATGTCCCCGAAGGATCTGGAAAGAGTTCTCTATTTCTCGGCTTATGTTGTCATCAATCCCGGTTCGGTTACCGAGGTCAACAAGTGCGACGTAATCGACGACAAGAGACTTGAAGAAATTAAAGAATATAACTTTGACGATACGGAATTCCGTGTCGGAATGGGTGCCGAAGCAATCAAAGAGCTTCTTGCGGAAATCGACCTTGATGAGCTTGACGCTGAGCTTCGTGCGGAGCTCGCCGACGCTAAGGGTCAAAAATCCGCAAGAATCCTCAAGCGTCTGGAAGTTGTCGAAGCGTTCAAAAACTCCGGCAACCGTCCCGAATGGATGATTCTCGACGTGGTTCCGGTTATTCCGCCGGATATCCGTCCGATGGTACAGCTTGACGGCGGACGCTTCGCAACGAGCGACCTGAACGACCTTTATCGCCGTGTTATCAATCGTAACAACCGACTCAAAAAGCTGATTGAACTCGGCGCTCCGAGTATCATTATCAGAAACGAAAAGAGAATGCTTCAGGAATCCGTTGACGCACTCATCGACAACGGAAGAAGAGGCCGCCCGGTTACAGGTCCGAACAACAGACCGCTCAAGTCCCTTTCGGATATGCTCAAAGGTAAGCAGGGACGTTTCCGTCAGAACCTTCTCGGTAAGCGTGTCGACTATTCCGGCCGTTCGGTTATCGTTGTCGGTCCGAATCTGAAGATTTATCAGTGCGGACTTCCGAAAGAAATGGCGCTCGAGCTGTTTAAGCCCTTCGTTATGAAGAGACTCATTGACATCAGCGGCGACAAGAACAACGGTACCCAGAAAACCAACATCAAGACCGCTAAAAAGGCAGTAGAAAGAAGAGATCCCGAGGTCTGGGATGCGCTCGAAACCGTTATCAAGGATCATCCGGTTATGCTCAACCGTGCGCCGACCCTTCACAGACTCGGCATTCAGGCTTTCGAGCCGGTACTTGTTGAGGGTAAGGCAATCAAGCTTCATCCGCTCGTATGTACCGCGTTCAACGCCGACTTCGACGGCGACCAGATGGCGGTTCACGTTCCGCTTTCCGCCGAAGCGCAGGCAGAAGCCCGCTTCCTGATGCTTTCGTCGGGCAATCTGCTCAAGCCCTCAGACGGAAAGCCCGTTACCGTTCCGACGCAGGACATGGTTCTCGGCTCCTACTATCTGACGCTTGTTATGCCGGGCGCAAAGGGTGAGGGTAAGGCGTTCAGCGACGTCAACGAGGCGCAGATGGCTTACGATGAAAAGGTTATCGACCTTCATGCGCTGATTAAAGTCAGAATGACAAAGGAAATCGACGGAAAGCCGGTTTCGAAGATCATCGAGACCACCCTCGGTAAGATCATTTTCAATAATCCGATTCCGCAGGATCTCGGCTTTATCGACAGAAGCGACCCCGAAAATCTCTTCCGTCTTGAAGTTGAGGGACTTGTCAATAAAAAGCTTCTCGGAAAAATCGTTGACCGTTGTATCCGTGTTCACGGAACCGCAAAGGCTTCCGCCGTTCTTGACGATATCAAGAATCAGGGCTATAAGTATTCAACCCGAAGCGGTATCACGGTTGCCGTTTGCGACGCAACCATTCCCGAGGCAAAGAAAGACATTCTTGCCGAAACCGAAGCCACCGTTGACGAGGTCAACCGTAAATATTCAAGAGGCCTTCTGAGCAACACCGACCGCTCGAAGAGAGTTATCGAAGCGTGGGATCAGTGCACAAGCCGTGTTGCGCAGGCTCTTACCACGAACTTTGACAAATTCAATCCGATTTATATGATGCTCGACTCCGGTGCCCGTGGTTCGGAAAGCCAGCTTCGCCAGCTTGCCGGAATGCGTGGTCTTATCGCCAACACAGCCGGTAAGACCATCGAGGTTCCCATCAGAGCAAACTACCGTGAGGGACTCAACGTACAGGAATACTTCATTTCCTCCCGTGGTGCAAGAAAGGGTCTTGCCGATACCGCTCTTCGTACCGCCGACTCCGGTTACCTGACAAGACGTCTTGTCGACGTTTCTCAGGAGGTTATTATCCGTGAGGAGGATTGCGGCTGCACAGAGGGCCTTGAGGTTTACGATATCATGGACGGCAACCGTATTCTTGAGCCGCTTACCGAAAGACTCAGAGGACGTTTCCTGCTTCATGACCTTGTTGATGAAGAAACCGGCGAGGTTATCATGGATAACGACCACATGATGAGCGAGGAAGATGCCAATAAGGTTGATGCGCATCTTACCAAGAAGGCCGAAGCTGCTCTTGCCGCCGGCGCAACCAAGGAAGAGGCAGAAAAGCTCCGCAGAATCACGATCCGTTCGCTTCTTACCTGTAATTCCAACCATGGCGCCTGCATCAAGTGCTACGGCTCGAACCTTGCAACAGGCAAGCCCGTTACCGTCGGGGAAGCGGTCGGTATTATCGCCGCTCAGTCCATCGGTGAACCGGGTACACAGCTTACGATGAGAACGTTCCATACCGGCGGTGTTGCTTCCGGCTCGGACATCACACAGGGTCTTCCCCGTGTTGAAGAGCTCTTCGAAGCAAGAAAGCCCAAGACACTTGCCATCATCAGCGAAATCGAGGGTGACGTTACTATCGAAAAGGTCAAGGGCAACGACCATATCGTTGTCACCGGCGACACCGGCGAAAGAAAAGAATATCTTCTTGCGTTCGGTGCCAGAAGAAGAGTCGAAGCCGGAGCTCATGTCAAGAAGGGCGATCTTCTTACCGAAGGTTCAACCGATCTTCGTGACATTCTGAATGTTCTCGGTGTCAGCGCCGTTCATGACTATCTCATCAGCCAGGTACAGTGTACTTACCGTACACAGGGCGTTGATATCAACGATAAGCACATTGAGGTTATCGCCCGTCAGATGATGAGAAAGGTCAAGATCGAAGACGCAGGCGACACCGGCTTCCTGCCCGGCTCGCTTGTTGATAAGCTTGAGTTCGTCAAGACCAACAAAGAGCTTCAGGCAAAGGCCGAAGAGCTCGGAACCGAGCTTCAGCCTGCAACCTGCTCGCCCGTACTCATGGGTATCACGAAGGCTTCTCTTGCGACAGATTCGTTCCTGTCCGCCGCCTCTTTCCAGGAGACCACGAGAGTTCTCACCGATGCCGCCATCAAGGGCAAGGTTGACCCGCTTCTCGGTCTTAAGGAAAACGTCATCATTGGTAAGCTGCTTCCGTCCGGTACCGGCATGAAGTGCTACAGCGATGTTGAGTACAAAAAAGCAGGCGAGGAAGAAACCGACGAAATCGGTGCCTGATAGCTGACTTTTAAAAGATTACTGCCGTTCGGAGACGTGTTCTTCGGGCGGCTTTTCCTTTTGCAGTCAAAAACTTTCTCGATTTGTTTTAAGTGGTCGGAACAAAGCTTTCGGCATTGACAATGTCGACAAAACAGATATAATGAATAAAAACCTTTGCGGAGCGACGAAAGTGCATTATATAGGAAAAATCGACAGATAGATTTACAGTTGTGTTACCGAGAATATTACGACTGATGAAGTAATCATAACCGATAAGCAAATTGAACACATTAAAGAGAGACATCCGGATGATATAGAGAGGTATTGTGTCTATATTAAAGAAATAGTGGAAAACCCCGATTATATTCTTGAAGCAAACAAACCGGATACGGCTTTTATTTTAAAGCATATTGTTGACAACGGGAAGAATTATCAATTGATTTTAAGACTGAAAACCGCCTATGATCCGAATGATTATAAGAATTCGGTTATAACTTTTTTGAAAGTCGATGATAAAAAGTGGGATAAATATTTGAGAAACAAGAAAATTCTTTATGCAAAAAATCATGATGTTGACAATTCGGTATAATTCGTATATAATATAAGTAGGATAAGAATAGGTTATTCGAGGTGGTAAATTTCGCGTCGACCACACGCCGATGGTACTGACAGGGGAAACCCGAGAGATGCAGGAGGATGGCGCGCCTGCCGAATAACCGCTTATTGATAAAGCCGTCCGAACTTTTCGGGCGGCTTTTCCTTTTGCAGTCAAAAATACAGGCAAGAAGTGTTTATCCGGGTACTTTTTGCACAAAATATCCAAAAAGCCGACTTTTGTTGCTGTGAAAAGAGCCAAAGCTGCGCAATCGGTGTAAAAAGGTTGACAAAACGGGAAAAATAGTGTAATATACCAAGGTATGCAGTTTAGTCTGCAACAAATTTTTTAAGAAAGGAGATGCTGTATTTGCCTACCTTTAACCAGTTAGTCAGAAACGGCAGAGAAACACTCACCAAAAAGCCGAAGGCTCCCGCTCTTCTTAAGGGACTCAATTCTCAGAAGAACATCATGACCGATCATGATTCTCCCCAAAAGCGCGGTGTTTGCACGGCGGTTAAGACGGCTACCCCGAAAAAGCCGAACTCAGCTCTTCGTAAGATCGCCAGAGTACGTCTTACCAACGGAATCGAAGTTTCCGCTTACATTCCCGGTGTCGGTCATAACCTTCAGGAACACAGTGTTGTTCTCATCCGTGGCGGCAGAGTTAAGGATCTTCCCGGTGTTCGTTACCACATCGTCCGCGGCACACTCGATACCCAGGGCGTTAACGGAAGAATGCAGGCCCGTTCCAAGTACGGTGCAAAGCGTCCGAAGGCTGCCAAAAAGTAAGACTTATTGTTAAGTCTTGAAGCCGCAAAATGCGGAAAATGAATCGACAAATCTTCTTGCAGGCAGACAGCCGAGGCTGTCTTTGATGTGAGAGTGTATATATATTTGATATATGCCTCTTATATTGGTGCCGACGGGAATTTGTCACTCGAGTACCTATGATATCATTCTTATGAAGGAGGGAAGCGCAGTGCCAAGAAGAGGCCAGATTGCAAAACGTGATGTTTTGCCCGATCCGCTTTACAATTCAAAACTCGTAACACGCCTTATCAACAGTGTTATGTATGATGGTAAAAAGGGTGTCGCTCAGAAAATTGTTTACGATGCTTTTGATATCATCAAAGAAAAGACAGGTAAGGATCCCCTTGAGGTTTTCGAAGCCGCAATGGAAAACGTAATGCCTGTTCTGGAGGTTAAGGCTCGCCGTGTCGGCGGTTCAACCTACCAGGTACCCATCGAGGTTCGTCCCGAAAGACGTCAGACCCTCGGTCTTCGTTGGATCACTCTTTACAGCCGTCAGCGTTCGGAAAGAACCATGAAGGAAAGACTTGCCAACGAAATCATGGATGCTGTAAACGAAACCGGTTCAGCATTCAAAAAGCGTGAAGATACCCACAAGATGGCAGAAGCCAACAAGGCTTTCGCACATTTCAGATGGTAATTTTCTTACGCTGTGTGTGTTTAAAAACCTTAGCATAACTATATGGAGGTTATTATGCCAAGAAAGGTATCTCTTGAAAAAACAAGAAATATTGGTATTATGGCTCATATCGACGCCGGTAAAACGACCACTACCGAGAGAATTCTCTACTATACCGGCGTAAACCATAAGATCGGTGAGACCCATGACGGTTCTGCAACAATGGACTGGATGGCGCAGGAGCAGGAGAGAGGTATTACCATCACTTCTGCTGCCACCACATGCTTCTGGAAAAACCATCGTATCAATATTATCGACACTCCGGGCCACGTTGACTTTACCGTTGAAGTTCAGCGTTCTCTGCGTGTTCTTGACGGTTCCGTAACCGTTTTGTGCGCAAAGGGCGGCGTTGAGCCTCAGTCGGAGACTGTATGGCGTCAGGCCGACGAGTATAAGGTTCCCAGAATGATTTTCGTCAACAAGATGGACATTATGGGTGCCGATTTCTTCCGTGTTCTGGATATGGTCAAGGAACGCTTCAACTGCGAAGCCGTTCCCATTCAGCTGCCCATCGGCGCTGAAAGCGATTTCAGGGGCATCATTGATCTTCTTAACAATGATGCAATCGTTTATTACGACGATCTCGGAAAAGACATCAGACACGAACCGATCCCCGAAGATATGAAAGAGCTTGCTGAAGAATATCGTACCAACATGATCGAAACGATCGTTGAGCACGATGAAGCTCTTATGGAAAAGTATCTTGAAGGCGAAGAGCCGACTGTCGAAGAAATGAAAAAGGTCATCAGAAAAGCAACGATTGCCAACGATATGGTTCCCGTAACTTGCGGTACCGCTTATCGTAACAAGGGCGTTCAGCCGCTTCTTGACGCAATTGTTGATTTCATGCCTGCTCCGACAGACATTGAATCCATCAAGGGTGTAAACCCTGAAACCGATGAAGAAGAATTCAGACATTCTTCCGACAGCGAGCCGTTTGCTGCCCTTGCTTTCAAAATTGCAACCGACCCGTTCGTTGGTAAGCTTTGTTACTTCCGTGTTTACTCGGGTACCGTCAATGCCGGTACAACCGTATATAACTCGGTCAAGGACAGCAGAGAAAGATTGGGACGTATTCTTCAGATGCACGCAAACCACCGTGAAGACATTGAAACCGTTTATGCCGGTGATATTGCCGCTGCAGTCGGTCTTAAGAACACAACAACGGGCGATACGCTCTGCGACGAAAAAGCACCGGTTATTCTCGAATCGATGAACTTCCCCGAGCCTGTTATCCGTGTTGCCATTGAGCCCAAGACCAAGGCAGGTCAGGAGAAGATGGGTATTGCTCTTGCAAAGCTTGCAGAAGAAGACCCGACGTTCCGCTGCTATACCGATGAAGAAACCGGTCAGACCATCATCGCCGGTATGGGCGAGCTTCACCTTGAAATCATCGTTGACAGAC
>CAMAZY010000019.1 GCA_945863885.1 uncultured Clostridia bacterium | reverse complement strand
CAGACCATCATCGCCGGTATGGGCGAGCTTCACCTTGAAATCATCGTTGACAGACTTCTTCGTGAATTTAAGGTTGAAGCGAATGTAGGTAAGCCTCAGGTTGCTTACAGAGAAACCATCCGCAAGGAAGCTTCTTCCGATACGAAGTATGCCCGTCAGTCAGGCGGTAAGGGTCAGTACGGTCACTGTAAAATCACAATCGAGCCCAACCCGGACAAGGGTTACGAATTCGTCAACAACATTGTCGGTGGTGCCATTCCCAAAGAATACATTGCTCCGATCGACGCCGGTATCCAGGGCGCAATGCAGTCCGGTGTTATTGCCGGTTACAGCATGGTTGACGTTAAGGTTACGCTTTATGACGGATCTTATCACGAAGTCGACTCATCTGAAATGGCGTTCAAGATTGCCGGTTCTATGGCATTCAAGGATGCCGCAAGAAAAGCGGACCCTGTTCTGCTTGAACCGATCATGAAGGTTGTTGTTATCACGCCGGAAGAGTATATGGGCGACGTTATCGGCGACATCAACTCCCGCCGCGGTGAAATTCAGGGCTTTGAAGACCGTTCGGGCGTTAAGCAGATCAACGCAAGAGTTCCGCTCGCAGAAATGTTCGGTTACGCAACCGATCTTCGTTCCAAGACGCAGGGACGAGGACAGTATGTCATGGAGCCGGACGGTTACAAAGAGGTTCCGAAGTCAATTGCGGAAGCGATTGTTACGGAACGCACGAAGAAAGACTAAAAATTCTTCATTTACTATTGCTTTTTTGTCCTATTGCTGATAAAATAGGATAGTACAGGCATTCTGTTAATCAAAAATAATTATTTCTCAGAAACAGGAGGAAATTCCAATGGCAAAACAGAAGTTTGAAAGAACCAAACCCCATGTTAACATCGGCACCATCGGTCACGTTGACCACGGTAAGACCACTCTTACTGCTGCCATCACCAAGACACTCGCTATGAAGGGCTACGCTAAGTTCGAGGCTTACGACATGATCGATAAGGCTCCCGAAGAGAGAGAGCGTGGAATCACAATCAACACCGCACACGTTGAGTATGAGACCGACAAGCGTCACTATGCTCACGTTGACTGCCCGGGCCATGCCGACTACATCAAGAACATGATCACCGGCGCTGCTCAGATGGACGGTGCTATCCTTGTTATCGCTGCTACCGACGGCCCGATGGCTCAGACTAAGGAGCATCTTCTCCTTGCCCGTCAGGTTGGCGTTCCCTACATCATCGTATTCATGAACAAGGTTGACCAGGTTGACGACGACGAGCTTCTTGAACTCGTTGAAATGGAAATCCGTGAGACTCTTGACGAGTACGAATTCCCCGGCGACGACACCCCGATCATCAAGGGCTCTGCTCTTAAGGCTCTTGAATATGACGGCGACGATATCAACGCTCCCGAGCTTGCTTGCATCTGGGAACTCATGGATGCTGTTGACTCTTACATTCCGACTCCGGATCGTAAGGCTGACCTTCCGTTCATCATGCCGATCGAAGACGTTATGACAATTTCCGGTCGTGGTACCGTTGTTACCGGCCGTGTTGAGCGTGGACAGCTCAAGACCGGTGAAGAAGTTGAAATCGTTGGTCTCTCCGAAGAAAAGAGAAAGACCGTTGTTACCGGTATCGAGATGTTCAGAAAGACTCTTGATTACGCTGAAGCAGGCGACAACATCGGTGCCCTTCTTCGTGGTATTCAGAGAACAGAGGTTGAGCGTGGACAGGTTCTCGCAAAGCCCGGCTCCATTCATCCGCACAGAAAGTTCCGTGGCCAGGTTTACGTTCTGACCAAGGACGAAGGTGGCCGTCATACTCCGTTCTTCAACAACTATCGTCCGCAGTTCTATTTCCGTACAACTGACGTTACCGGCATCATCTCCCTTCCCGAAGGCACTGAGATGTGCATGCCCGGCGACAACGTTGAGATGGACGTTGAGCTTATCACCGAGATCGCTATCGAAGAGGGTCTTCGTTTCGCTATCCGTGAAGGCGGCCGTACCGTTGGTTCAGGCGTTGTTGTTGCTATCAACGAATAATTTAAACTGAATAGGTTTACGGGTCGGTGCTTGTCATCGACCCGTTTTTTGCGCCTTGTCAGCAGAGAGGAAAAACACAAACCACTTTGCGTTTTGCTCTTGATTGTTTTGAAAATAGGTGTATAATCAATGTGACCTGCAACAGCAGGAAAGATTCATATAAGAAAGAAGTGTTTTCAATGTCAAAAATCTATGCCCACAGAGGCTTCAGCGGAAAATATCCCGAAAATACGATGCTTGCTTTTCAAAAAGCGGTTGAAATCGGTGTTGACGGAATTGAACTTGACGTACATCTTACAAAGGACAATGTGCTTGTCATTATTCACGACGAGGATATCAAAAGAACGAGCAACGGCGAGGGTCTTGTCCGTGACATGACGTACGACGAGCTTTGTAAATTTGATTATTCGGCGGGTTTTGCCGGCGTTTACGGCTACAACGGAATCCCGACGCTGAAAGAATATTTTGACCTTGTCAAGGATACGGACGTCATTACCAATATCGAGCTGAAAACGGGTATTTTTGAATATCCGACAATTGAAAAGCGGGTAATTGACATGATTGCCGAATACGGTCTTGAGGACAGAATCATTCTTTCGTCTTTCAACCACTATACGATTTTACGATGCGAAAAAATCAATCCGGCTATCAAAAGAGGCTTCCTGTCGGAAAGCTGGCTGATAAATTACGGAAAGTATACAAAGGCAAACAACGTGCAGTGCTGTCACCCGATTTTCCGCTTCCTTTCTGAAGAAACGGTGAAAGAAATGCATGACGCCGGCTGTGAGATCAACACCTGGACGGTCAACGAATACGAGGACATCAAGCGCCTTTCCGATATGGGTGTCGATGCGCTGATCGGCAACTATCCGGACAGAATGATTGAGGTTTTGAGGAAATAAGTCGACGACAATCCTGGGGTGCATGGTGATTGATTAAAGCAGAGTGCCCGAGCCGTGGGATTTTAATGAATAATGAATAGTGAATAATGAATAGTTGTGGTCGCGGGTCAACTCGGTTCCGAAGTAAAGTCGCTGTCCGCAGAGTTTGATTTTCTTGAAGGGAAGTTTGTAGATTGAAAATGACGGAAAGTCGGGTGCCTTCGAGAAAGTATTTCGATAAATTTTAGTTTAGCTGTTTAATGGTTAGTTTGTACTTTTTGGGATTAGCTTCTTCTATATCTTTACCTTGTGCTCATGCCGCACGGGCACAGGGTAAAAGAGTAGAACAGGTTAAAGCAGAGAAGTACAGACTAACTGTTAGATAGCTAAGTTAAAAATAACCGAGTACTGACGGTTAGCAGGAAGCCCCCTCAGTCACTTCGTGACAGCTTTTCCTCCGGAAACAGGCACCCTTTTGTCTGCTAACGCAGACATTTCCCCTGACAAGGGAATAACCCAAAGGTGGAGCCGAGTTTACACCGCTAAACTAAAATTTACAACTCATCTTACGGCTCGGGCTGTCAGGTAGAAGCACAGCACTTTCTATCCCGGGATTGGTGTCGCCCAGCGACAAACTAAAATTTTACTGCGTATAAAAAGTTAAATAGGAGGACGTCATGACGGAGTTTTCAAGGGAAATCCTCGACCGTTGGCAGGTCAGAAAGACAAAGCAGCAAAAAACGGACTTCATCGGCTTCATGAAGAAGAATTTCTCCGATATGAAGATAGAGGAGGGCGGTCGAATCATAAAAAGCCGCAACCTCGTAATCGGCGACGTTCAGAAAGCGGATTTTATCCTGACGGCTCATTATGACACCTGCGCTGCCTTGCCGTTTCCGAATGTTCTTTCGCCGACGAATATGGCGTTTACGCTGTTTTATAACATTCTCATTTGCCTGCCGTTTTTCGCTGTGATGGCGATTATCTTCCGGCTTCTGTCTTTCATGACGGATGACTTTCTTATCCGCTATTGGATTTCCTTTGCGGTCATGCTCGTCCTGCTTTTTGCCGTGTTTATGGGTGGAAAGCCGAATAAGCATACGGCGAACGACAATACCTCCGGGGTCATAATGCTCCTTGAACTGATGAACCGGCTTTCGCCCGAACAAAAGGAACGGACTGCATTTGTTTTCTTTGATAACGAAGAAAACGGTATGTTAGGTTCGGCGTTTTTCGCAAAGAAATACAAAGGCTGTTTAGCGGATAAACTCATAATCAATTTCGACTGTGTTTCGGACGGCGACAATATACTGGTTGCTATGAATAACGAGGCGAAAAAGAGGCTCGACCCGATTGTCAGAGATGCCTTTGTCCCGGAAAACGGAAAAGCCGTCTATGTTTCGTCGAACGCCTTTTATCCGTCGGATCAGATGATGTTCCCCGTCAGTATCGCTGTGGCGGCGCTCAAGAGAAAGAAAGGAATCGGACTTTATCTTGACAGGATTCACACGAAACGGGATACGGTCTTTGACGAAAGCAATATTGTGTATATTTGTGAAAAGATCGCAAGCCTATTAGACGAAATTGCCAAATGGAATCAGTAAAAATTTCACCGCAGAGTCTTTAAACTCTGCGGTGTTCCCTTTTTTATTTGTTCACAACGTTAATCGGCTCGCCTGAAACGAAGCCCTTGACATTGTCTTTGAAGATGTTCATCAGTCTTGTTCTCGCTTCCAAACTTGCCCAGGCGATGTGCGGCGTAATGAAGCAGTTTTTCGCCCCGATGAGCGGGTTGTCCTCTTTCGGCGGCTCTGTGGAAAGAACATCGACGCCCGCTCCGGCAATCATGCCGCTGTCAAGGGCGGCTCGTAAGTCCTTTTCGTTGACAACGGGACCTCTTGACGTGTTAATCAGGTAGGCGGTTTTCTTCATGCGGCTTAAAAACTTCGCATTGACAAGTCCGGCTGTTTCGTTTGTAAGCGGACAGTGAAGTGAAATGACGTCGCTTGTTTCGATGACTTCATCGAGCGACACAAAATCAACCTTGCCGAAGCCTGCATACGCTCTTGTGTGCGGCGAATACGCCTTGACCTTCATGCCGAACGCATTCGCAATTTCAGCAACCGCCGAGCCGATTTTTCCGAAGCCGACGATGCCGAACACCTTGCCCCGAAGCTCGACAAGCGGTGTTTTCCAATAGCAGAAGTACGGACTGCGGCTCCATTCTCCGTCGTTGACGCTTTTTGAATGAAGTCCGACCTGATTGGTCAGCTCAAGCAGGAACGCAAAAACAAGCTGTGCGACCCCGTCGGTGCTGTAAGCGGGAATATTCGAAACGACAATGCCGTGTTCCTTTGCCGCTTCGCAGTCGATGATATTGAAGCCCGTCGCAAGGACCGCAATAAATTTTAACTTCGGTAATTTTTCAATCAGAGCACGGTCAACGGGCACTTTGTTTGTAACAAGAATATCGGCGTCAAGGCTTCTTTCGAGAACCTTGTCTTTCGGTGTTTTTTCATAGATTTCATATTCGTCAACAATGTCCTTGAGCCAGTCCCACGAAAGATCGCCGGGATTTTCGGTGTAGGAATCCAAAATTACAAGCTTCATGGTATCACCTTTCTTATTAAGTCTCTGTAACGGTTATTTTACCATATAAAAGACATTTTGTCACCGTGATAACGTCAAGTTTTATCCGATAAATCCATAAATTCTTAAAAAACCGTTGACCGTAAGCGTATTTTATTATAAAATAAACCTAAGTATGAGTAAAGGAGATGGCGTTTTGGATAAAGGACAAAAAAGAAGCTATGCGCTGAATTTTGCCGCCTTCATATGCTTCTCTCTGGCGCTTGTGCTGGTTGTTCTATTACGGCTGTTTCAGTTTGACAGCGTTGTGATCTGGTACAACAAGTATACCGAAACGCTCAAAAATTTTGAAGCGATGATTCAATCCTATGGCGCCTCATGGCTTTCGGTCGGAATCATTTTTTTGAATTTCCTTGTAAAAGCTATTATCCCGTGGTTCCCGATTTCCTGTATCTGCGTCGTTTCCGGTGTGCTTTTTAAATGGTATTACGCTTTCCTCATCAATATTGCGGGGCTTGTTCTTCTGTTTACGGTTCGTTTCTTCTGGGGACGGAGATTCGGGGGAGGGAACGCCGAAAAAATTCTTGCGAAATACGATAGAGCACATAACTTTATTGATTCAAGTCGCTTCGGCTCGTCGCTTGTGCTCTTCCTTTTGCGGCTTTTCCCGTGTCTTCCCATTAACGCCGTCAGTCAGCTTTATTCGACGACGGGTATCAGCTATTTAAAATATCTTCTTGTGTCGCTTGCCGGCTTTTCGTATAAGCTTTTTTCCTATACGATAATCGGTCATAATGTTTATGACCCTCTTTCGGCAAATTTCATTGTACCGCTGATTCTTTTGCTGATGTTCTCCGGTCTTGCGCTTCTGGCACTCAACGGTGTATTTAATATTACCGCTCTGAAAAAGAGCAAATCAAAATAAATGCGGCTTTCCGCAAAAAGAAAGGTTGATTGTTTTGGCACTTTTTAAATCCATGAAAACCCTCCTTGAAGAAAAAAAGCTCGGCGACGGTTTTTCGAAGGTTTATCTTCCGGCTCAGTATGATGAGCAGTATGAACGGTTTCTTGACGTTCTTTCCGACTTCGGCGAGTATTTCGATAAAAACGAGGAAAGAGAAGTTTCGCTGTTTTCCGCTCCGGGACGCTCCGAGGTCTGCGGAAATCATACCGACCATAACCACGGCAGAGTCCTTGCCGCCGGCATCAGTCTTGATGCCATCGCTGTCGCATCGAAAAACGACACCGGCGTTGTCAGCATTAAGTCCAAGGGCTACCCGATGGACGTAATTTCCTGCGATGATTTAGACGTTGACGAAAGCAATTTCGGAAAAAGTAGTGAACTGATAAGAGGCATTCTTTCCCGCTTTAAACAGCTTGGTTACAACATCGGCGGCTTTGATGCCACGACCGCTTCCAAGGTGCTTTCCGGCTCGGGACTTTCGTCCTCGGCGGCTTTTGAAGTGCTCGTCTGCACAATTCTCAATCATCTTTATAACGACGGAAAAATTGACCCCGTTGTCATCGCACAGATTTCGCAGTACGCCGAAAACGTATACTTCGGAAAGCCCTGCGGACTGCTTGACCAGATGGCCTGTTCGGTCGGCGGCTTCGTGACGATTGACTTTAATGACCCGGCAAAGCCGATTATCAAAAAGGTAGACTTTGACTTTGCTTCCTGCGGTCATTCGCTTTGCATTGTGGATACCAAGGGCGACCACTCCGACCTGACCGATGAATACGCCGCCGTCAGAGCCGAAATGGAAGCGGTTGCCGCTTTCTTCGGCAAAAAGGTATTAAGAGAGCTTGACAAAAAGACCGTACTTGAAAATGCGGCAGATATCCGTGCCGCTGTCAGCGACAGAGCCGTCCTTCGTGCGATTCACTTTTTCAATGATGATGAAAGGGTTGTCAAAGAGGTTGAAGCACTTGAAAACGGTGATTTTGAGTTATTCAAGAAGCTGACAATTGAAAGCGGTCTTTCGTCCTATATGTATAACCAGAACGTTTATGCCTGTTCTGCTCCGCTTTCTCAGCCGCTTTCCTTAGCTCTTGCCGTCAGTGAGGAGCTTTTAAAGGGTAAAGGTGCCTGGCGTGTTCACGGCGGCGGTTTTGCCGGCACGATTCAGGCTTTCGTTCCGAACGAAATGCTTGACGAATACAAGAACACCATGAATTCGATTTTCGGCGATGATGCCTGCTACGTTCTTTCAATAAGACCGATGGGCGGCGCAAAGCTTGATTAAAGGCAAACAAAAAGAAAAGATTAAACACAGTAAGGGTGATATTTTATGAAAAGAACAGAAATCAAAAAGCTGTACGAGAACGCCGAAGCGTTCACTGACGGCGAAATCACGGTCGCCGGCTGGATTCGTTCCAACCGTGACTCGAAGGCTTTGGGCTTTATCGAGCTTAATGACGGAAGCTGCTTCAAGGGCGTGCAGGTCGTCTTCGAAAGAGAAAAGCTCGGCGACGAAAAGTATCAGGACGCTGCGAAGCTGAACACCGGTGCGGCGATTATCGTCAAGGGCAACCTGATTTTAACGCCGCAGGCCAAACAGCCGTTTGAAATCAACGCAACCGAAATCACGGTCGAGGGTGCCTCAACGCCCGACTATCCGCTTCAGAAAAAGCGTCATTCGCTTGAATATTTACGGACAGTAGCGCATCTTCGTCCGAGAACGAACATCTATTCCGCTGCTTTCCGGGTCCGCTCCGTCGCCGCTTTTGCGATTCATACGTTCTTCAACCAAAACGGCTTTGTTTATGCGCATACGCCGCTGATTTCCTGCAGTGACTGCGAGGGTGCCGGAGAAATGTTCCGGGTAACCACGCTTGACATGGAAAATCCGCCGAAGAAGGAGGACGGAACCATTGATTTTTCTCAGGACTTCTTCGGTAAGTCCGCTTATCTGACCGTTTCCGGTCAGCTTCAGGGCGAAATCATGGCACAGGCGTTCGGAAAGATTTACACCTTCGGTCCGACGTTCCGTGCCGAAAAGTCCTATACCCAGCGTCACGCCGCCGAGTTCTGGATGATTGAGCCGGAAATCGCTTTTGCCGACCTCAACGATGATATGGAGCTTGCCGAGTCGATGATAAAATTCGTCATCAACTACGTTTTGGAAAACTGCAAGCAGGACATCGAATTTTTAAATCAGTTCGTGGACAAGGGTCTTATCGAAAGACTGACGACGGTGGCTTCCTCCGATTTCGGCAGAGTGACCTACACCGATGCGGTCAAAATGCTTGAAGAGCACAACGACGAATTCGAATTCAAGGTCTATTGGGGCTGTGATCTTCAGACCGAGCACGAACGCTTCCTGACCGAAAAAATCTTCAAGCGTCCCGTATTCGTAACGGATTATCCGAAAGAAATCAAAGCTTTCTATATGCGTCTGAACGATGACGGGAAGACTGTTGCCGCCTGCGACTGCCTTGTGATGGGAATCGGCGAAATCATCGGCGGAAGCCAGAGAGAGGAACGCTATGACGTTCTCGTTGACCGTATCAAAGAACTCGGACTCAAGGAAGAGGACTACTGGTGGTATCTTGAACTTCGCAAGTACGGCGGAACCAAGCACGCAGGTTTCGGGCTCGGCTTCGAAAGACTCATCATGTACCTGACCGGAATTTCCAATATCCGTGACGTACTCCCGTTCCCGAGAACGACCGGCTCGGCTGATTTTTAATCGCAAAAAGGGTAAAATATACGCAATAAGAAAGGAATGCATACATCAAAAAGTGTATGCAAGGTTTTGACAGATGGCTGATTACAAGACAATGAGCAAAGAAAAGCTCAGCGAGCTTAAGGCTGAGCTGACAAAAGAATATGACGATTTCAAGGCAAAGGGCTTGAAGCTCGATATGTCAAGAGGAAAGCCCGGTGCCGACCAGCTTGCCGTTTCGAACGGACTTCTCGACGCCATTACGTCCGCCGATTGGGACGACGGAAAACAGCACAGCCTTGAATACAGAAACTACGGTATCCTGACGGGTATTCCCGAGTGCAAGGCAATTTTTGCCGAGCTTTTAGGCGTTCCTGCCGACAACGTTATCGTTTGCGGCAACTCGAGCCTCAATATGATGTTCGACTATATTACACAGTGTATGCTTACCGGCTCAGACGGTACGCCGTGGAAGGATCAGGGCGAAATCAAATTCCTGTGTCCGTCGCCGGGATATGACAGACATTTTTCAATCTGCGAATATTACGGCATCAAGATGATACCGATCGAGATGAACGAGGACGGTCCCGATATGGACAAAATCGAGGAATACGTTAAGGACAGCTCGGTCAAGGGTATGTTCTGCGTACCGAAGTATTCGAACCCGACCGGCGTCACCTATTCGCATGAGGTTGTTGACCGCATCGCCAAAATGACCCCCGCCGCCAAGGATTTCCGGATCATCTGGGACAACGCTTACATCATTCACGACCTGACCGAAACAACAGACGAGCTTGACAACATCTTCGACATGCTCAAAAAGTACGGTCATGAGGATATGGTCATCGAATTTACTTCGACCTCGAAAATCAGCTTCCCCGGCTCGGGTGTTGCGGTTCTTGCCGCTTCCGACCGGAATATTGACATCATTAAAAGCCGCATGAAGATTCAGACCATCGGCTACGACAAGCTCAATCAGTTCCGTCACGTCAAGTTTTATAAGAGCCTTGACGGTATCAAGAACCACATGAAGCTGCACCGTGCGATTCTTGCGCCGAAGTTCAATGCGGTCGTCAACGAGTTTGAAAGTGCGTTGGGCTCGTGCGGTATTGCCTCGTGGACGAAGCCGAGAGGCGGCTACTTCATCAGCCTTGACGTGCTCCCCGGAACGGCGAAAAGAGTCGGTGAACTTTGCAAGCAGGCCGGCGTTACGCTGACAACGGTCGGTGCGACCTATCCGTACGGAATCGACCCCGAGGATAAGAACATCCGGATTGCGCCGTCGTTCCCGCCGGTTGACGAGCTGATGACGGCAACGAAGCTGCTTTGCATCTGTGTAAAATTGGCGGCCTGCGAAAAGCTGCTTGAAGCGTAACAACAAAAGATGAAGTATTGGCAACCTGTATTGTCGAACGATTGGAGGAAATTATGAAAAGGATCATATCGCTTATTCTTGCGGTGATTATGATGTTAGCCGTCATTCCGCTTGTCGATCTGTCTGTGGCGAATGAAAGCGGGATCGGTATGACCGCATACGCCGCTTCGGAAAAGTATAAAACTACGGCGGCGCTCAGCATGAGAAAAAGTGCCAACAGCAATTCGGCAAAGCTTATTACGGTGCCGAAAGGCGCAACCGTACTTTCGGGCGGAAAGGTCAGCGGAAAATATCAGTATGTTTCGTATACCCAAAGCGGTAAGACCTATACCGGTTGGGTGCTGAAAGCGTATCTGACGAAGGTGACGGAATCAGTTATTCAGGAATATACGACAACGGCGGCTTTATATCTGAGAAAAAGTGCCGACGCCAAGGCTTCGGTGATCCTTACGGTGCCGAAAAAAAACGTCGTAACCTCAAACGATAAGGTGAGCGGAAAATATCAGTATGTTACCTACACGAAAGGCTCAAAAACCTATTCCGGCTGGGTCACAAAATCGTATCTGACGAAAGTGACGACAAAGTACACGACGACAGCGGCGCTGAGTCTGAGAAAGAGTGCCGACACTGCTGCTGCGGCGATTCTCACGGTGCCGAAAGGGGCAACCGTTACCTCAAACGGCAAATATTGCGGAAAGTTTCAGTACGTTTCCTATGTGAAAAGTTCAAAGACCTATTCCGGTTGGGTGCTGAAAGCGTATCTGCAAAAGGCCGTGTCCTCTGCAAGCTATAATGATCTGGCAAAAGCCGCTTATAAAAAGACGTTGATCAATTTCCAGAACGGTTACGGCTTGCCGGACAAAAACGGTAAGTATAGCGGTATGCGGTATGATGACCTGTATAACATTTATTATAGGGCTTATAATGATGCTTATGATTTGGGATTCAGTTATGCGATAGAAGATATCGACGGCGATAAGAAGCTTGAACTGCTTGTTAGTTATTGCGATTTGATCTCTGATGAATGTGAAGTTTTCCGGTATTCGAGCACAGATAAAAAGGTTAAGTATATTGATTACTGCTCCCCCGAGCCGATTTATCCGAACGGTTTTCGGGTACATTTCGCCGGCCACAATCAAGGTTGCTCCTATATCTGGCCGTATTCGTGCGTGAAGAATGGAAAGACCTATTATGTGGATTCTTTTCAAAAGAACGGTAATATGCAGGTACCCAATACCATTATGCCGGACGGAGAACTTTGCGAAACCGGAATGTCTATAGGTGCCTCAGAGTACAAAGAGTATGCTGTCTTTGACAAAGACGGAGATGGCATCGTCTATCTGATTTCCAGCGAGACACAGACGGTCGTTTGCGATGAGGCCTATTATGTGAAATGGGTCAATCAGGCTACCGGCGGAACAGAGCCGATGGATATTGCCTATATCCATGCTTCATACAAATTCTGATAATTGTTTTGTCCTTTTCCCTCACTTCGGTGGGGGATTTTTTGTTCACGAACACAAACCGGAATATCTGAAAAATTCGTTGTCAAATGTCGGAAAATGTACTATAATGGGATAAAGTGAGAATGGAAGTTCATTTTACGGAGGCTTCAATAATGGATTATATTGAAAAAGAAACGGCCTGCGGCGTAATCCGGGGCATTGAAAAAGAAACCTGTCTTGAATTTCGCTCGGTGCGCTACGCAAGAGCCGGACGGTACGAATACCCGAAACAGGAGGGAGCGTGGCAGGGCGTTTATGACGCAACGGTTTTTAAAGACTGTTGTTATCAGCACCGTGCCTTTGAGCCGGACGAAAAGGTCAATCCGTTTTATCACAAGGAGTTTCGCAAGGGGCTTTCGTTTACCTACAGTGAAGACTGCTTTTTCCTGAATATATGGACACCGAAAAAGGCGGAAAACTGTCCGGTTCTGATTTTTATTCACGGCGGAAGCTTCACGGGCGGAAGCACCGACGAGGCTTATATCAACGGTGAACGCTTCGCCGAAAAGGGCATCATCACGGTTGCGATGAATTACCGTCTCGGGCCGTACGGCTTTTGTGCCCATCCGGATCTTGCGGATAGTAGCGGCGTATGCGGAAACTACGGACTGTTTGACCAGACAACGGCGATTCAGTGGGTGATTGACAATATCGCTTCTTTCGGCGGAAATCCACAAAAAATCACCCTCATGGGACAGAGCGCAGGCGCAATGAGCGTCGATATTCATATGACAAATCCGCTTTTAAAAGACAAAATTGCCGGTGCGATTCTCCTGAGCGGCGCCGGACTTCAGCGGTGTGTCTTAAAGCCGCTGACGACAGAAAAAGCGAAGCCGTTTTGGGAAACCGTGATGAAAAATGCCGGCTGTTCCTCGGCAAAAGAGCTTCGGACCGTCGACGCAAAAAAGCTTTACTATGCGTGGAAAGACGCCTGCAAAACGACAAAATTCAGTATGCCGTACACCTTCCCGGTCTATGACGGAACAATCATGACAAAAGAAAACTTCGTTTTAAAGAAGATTGCCGACGTTCCGTATCTTTTAGGTTCAACGTGCACGGACATGATTCCGATTGCGCTTGAGGGCATTATGAAAAAGTGGGCAAAGCACGTCGAAACACACAACACAAATCCGTGCTATATCTATAACTTTAACCGTTTTTTGCCGGGCGACGACATGGGTGCCTGGCATTCGGCGGATTTGCTCTATCTCTTCTCTTCGCTTGACTTTAACTGGCGGCCGTTTGAAGAAATCGACTACAAAATTTCCGCCGAGCTTTCCGATGCGGTTGCGGCATTCGTCAAAACCGGTAATCCGAACTGCGAATCGGTGCCCGACTGGAAGCCGGGAAGAAAGAGGCCGATGTCTTTTTGCGAAAACACGGGCAGTGACCGCTGGCACACAAAAGACAATCTTAAATATACGCTCAACGGGAAAGGAAAGACGATCTGATGAGCAAATTTAACCATACGTTCCGCCTTTCAGAAAAAGGAGAAAGCTACCGTTTGTACGAAAGCGGCGAAAATAGAGTAAGGCTTGATTTTGTAGGTGATAGCTGTGTGCGCGTTGCGGTGTACAAGAGCGAAAGCGAAATGCTCCCGACGTTTTGCGTTGACCCCGACAACCGTTTTCTTGTAAACGGAAGAAGCCGCCTTGACACAAGCGGATTTTCGCTTTGCAAACCGAAAGAAGAAAGCACCGACGGCGCAGAACGGTTCCTGCTCCCGTGCGGCGTTACGGTGGAAGTTACTCTTCACAATTTCCTGTTAAGCTTCAGCCGTGACGGCAAGCCGCTTTTTTCGGACAGAAAGCCGCTTGCCTATAATTTCGGCGGCGAATTCGGACGGGAAAGCTACCACTATATCACAAGAAACGCAGGGGAACACATTTTCGGGCTCGGCGACAAGACCGGCGAGCTTGACAAAGCCGGAAGAGCGTTCCGGATTGAAACGACCGACTGTATGGGCTACAGTGCCGCCGACAGCGATCCGCTTTATAAGCATATTCCGTTTTATATCTGCGAAAACAGCGTCGGCTGTTACGGAATTTTTTACGACACCTCCGACACGTCGTATTTTGATTTCGGTAAGGAAATTAACAACTACTACCCGCCGTACAAGTATTTTAAAACCGAGGACAACTGCCTTGTTTACTATGTTTTCTTCGGCACAAAGCTTTCGGTTTTGCAGCAGTTTGCCTCTCTTTGCGGAAAGCAGCCGCTTCCCCCGAAGTGGAGCTTTGACTACTGCGGCAGTACGATGGCGTATACGGACGCCCCCGATTCCGAGTGTCAGATGGATAGTTTTCTTGAAAAGCTCAAAGAAGAAAATCTTTCGTGCGGCGGCTTTTATCTTTCGTCGGGCTATACCTCAATCGGCCCGAGACGGTATGTTTTTAACTGGAACACCGACAAATTCCCCGACCCGAAGGCATTTATCAAAAGGTTTTCGGATGCCGGAATCCGCATCATTCCGAACATCAAGCCGGCGTTTTTAGACAGTCACCCGCTTTACCAAGAAATTGCCGCCAGAGGGCTGTTCGTGAAAAATCCCGACGGCACTCCGTTTGTAACGGAGTTCTGGGACGGACTCGGAAGCTATCTTGATTTTACGAACGAAGAAGCATTTGCCTTCTGGCAAAGCAAGATCAAAGAAACACTGTTAGATCTCGGCATCACGGCGACGTGGAACGACAACAACGAATTCGATATCCGTGACCTTGACGCCTTAGCGAAAGGCTTCGGAGAAGGCGTCGTTCAGGCAAGCAGAATCCGTCCGGTTCTGACGTATCTGATGGTTGCCGCCTCCTATAAGGCGCAGACCGAAAACCGCCCTGACCTTCGTCCGTTTTTATCGACAAGAAGCGGCAGTATCGCTGTTCGCCGCCTTGCGCAGACCTGGTCGGGCGACAACAAAACATCGTTCGAGGATCTCAAATATTGCCACAATATCGGACTTACAATGTCGCTGTCGGGCTTGGGCTTTTACGGACACGATCTCGGCGGCTTTCACGGCGAAATGCCGTCAAGACAGCTTCTTTTACGGTGGCTTCAGCACGGCGTATTTGAGCCGAGATTTACAATTCATTCGTGGAACGAGGACGGCTCGGCGACAATGCCATGGAGCTATCCCGATATCATGGATTCTGTCCGACGGATTTTTGCCGAGCGAAAAAAGCTTTTGCCGTATTTATACTCGTGCGCCTTTGATGCGGTCGAAAACGAAATCCCGATGAATGCGCCGCCGCTTTTGTATTACGACGATGAAGCGTTGTACAAGCCGAACAGCAGTATGATGGTGGGAAAAGACATTCTTGTCGGCTTCGTCTTTGACGAGGACAAGGACACGGCAAGCGTCTATTTGCCGAAAGGTGAGAATTGGTACTTGGGTGACAAGCTTTTTGAAGGCGGTCAGACGGTAGAAGTCAAAATACCTGCCGGTCAGCCCGTGCCGTACTTTGTAAGAAGCGGCTGTGTTTTGCCGACCGACGAGGCGGAATACGGCTTTAATTGCAAAAAAGAAACCGTCTTTACGGTCTACCCGAAAGAAAGAGGAGAATATGAAAGCTTCTTCTTTGACGACGACGGCGAAAGCTTCCGATATAAGGATAACGACTGTGTAAAGCTTCACTTTTTCGTAAGCTGTGATGAAAACCATGTCACTGTCGAGTATGAAAACACGGGAAAAATGCCGTGCAAAATGAATATACGCCTTTGCGGCGGCGACAAGAGACGGATTGAAGTCAAAGGAAAATAAACCGAAACAGCGTGCAGAGAAGTGACCTGCACGCTGTTTGACTATCTGCGCAAAAGGATACAGTGGTTTCTTGCGGCTTTAATGGTTTTTACAACCGGAATGCGGCAAAACAAAAGCGCCCTCCTTAGGAGAGCGCCTACAGTTTTAGAGCGAATTGAAATTATTCAGCGTACGGTACGCCGATCCAATCAAGAATACCTTCCGGAAGTACGTCGGTAAGATGTACAAGAAGAGCACTCCAAAGCTGAGCAAGAACACGTCTGATAACAGAAAGATCCATGAGTATATCCTCCATAAATAAATTTTTGAAACTTCCGTTTCAATTCGTCTATATTATATATCGGTTTTTTGCCTTTGTCAAGCTAAATTTAATAAAAAGTGAATATAATTTTAATTTTTTTTGAACAAGGCTTGTCCGTCCGGGAAGAACAACCGACGCATTTTGTCATAGTATGGTATCGGGCAACCAAATTTCAACAAAAGGGGAGATACCGTTGAACACTTGCAGAACAACCGGTTATCCTCAATGCCCCGTGAATGTCTGTGGAGAAAACTGTTGCGCTCCGACGTCTGCGCTTCCGGAAAATCCGGTGGTTGCGATGGCGTATATTCCGTATCAGGAGTGTAACGACGTTTATCCGTGCGACAAGGCTCTTTGTGTGGGTACGGTCTTTCCGGTACTTGACAAACCCTTTCTTGCGGGGTGTTGCAGATGACAATGAACCAGAACAACCTCAGACACAGAATGATGATGCTGCGTTTTTCGATGTGGGATTTACATTTGTATCTTGACACGCACCCGTGCGACAAAACAGCGGCAGAGCTTCTTGAAAAGTACAAGGAAAAATATATGTGCGTGCTCAAAGAGTACGAACGGACATACGGGCCTTTATCTCCGGCGAGCGGCCACGGCAAAGAGTGGCTGAAGGGTCCCTGGCCGTGGGACAACAAGGCAGGTGAGTGTTAATGTGGGAATATCAGAAAATTTTACAGTACCCGATCAACATTAAAACGCCGAACGCTAAGTTTGCTCAGATTGTAACAAGTCAATACGGAGGTACATACTGCAAAAAGATATACATATCTCCAAAAAAAATTAAGCATAAAAAAGTATGCGGATTTCGCCTTTTGCCTTTTCATAAACAATCTCATGCACGACAGAACGAAGCGCATTATTTTTGGCGGACGGCTCAACTGTGGGATTTCTGACTACATCAAGAACATCGGTCAGCTTTTGGGCAAACTTCTTTTTGTCGAACGGCTCTGACGCAGTGTTGAGTTGTGCTTCAAGTGAAGCGATACTGTCCCGGATTCGTTGCTTATTTTCTTGATATTCGGCGAGTGTATCGACCCCTGCTTCGTAAGCGTCTCTGACTTTGATTAGCTTGCGTTTTTCGGCTTCAATCATCTTTCTTAATGTAGCTGTGCCTCTTTGCCGGATTTCTCCTCCTGATGACGGGACAAGCTCAAAATCTAAACCGACCGCCGCCCGTTCAATCTGACTGATGACGAGGCGGTTGATTTTTTGCTCCGAAATGTAGTGAGATACACGGCATTGCCCTCGGTTGTACTTGTGGCATTGTAAGAACGGGTACTTAGATGAAAGACCGCAACGGATAAGCGTTGCACCGCAGGAACTGCACCGGACCAATCCCCGAAGCATCCAACTGTTGCCGGATTCCTCACGCTGATATTTTGCGTATTTTTTCTTTTGCTCACTCAAAAGCCCGGCAACATGATTGAACTGCTCTTCGCTGATAATCGGCTCATGCTTGCCTTGTGAGACGTTGAAATCACAATCCTTATACCGTTTCTTGTTTGACTCCCTGCCGTCCGCTGTCCATCGTATTTTGCCGATATACACGGGGTTTGTCAACACATATTCGACCCATCGATTGTCGGGCAAGTTGCCTCTCGGTGTTCGGACACCCATGTCACCAAGCTTGACGGCAATTGTTTTCAGTCCGACGCCGGATTCGTACAGGTCAAACATCATGCGGACGGCCTGTGCCTGATCTTCGTCAATCACATAGGCTTTGTTTTCGTTCTTGTAGCCGAAAGGAGCCTTACAGATCGGTTCGCCCCTCTCGGCTTTTAACTGCATGGAACGCTTGACCTCGGTCGAAAGGTTGATGGAATAGTATTCGTCCATCGCTTCGAACATGGCTTCAAGAATGACGGATGTGCCTTTATCTTCACCGATATTTTCGGAGATTGAAATGACGTCAATACCACACTGATTGCGAAGCAGATTCTTGTAAACGACGGCGTCGGTTCTGTTTCGTGCAAATCGGCTGAATTTCCACAGCAGGAGAGCGTCAAACGGCTTCGGCTTACTCTTTGCCACTGAAATCATGCGGTTGAATTCGGGGCGTTTTTTCGCCGTTCTGCCCGAGATTCCCTCATCCTTGAAAACATACTCTTCGGGAATATAATAGCCGTTTGCGTCGGCGTATTTCCTGATTTCGAGAAGTTGACTGTCGGGCGACAGTTCAAGCTGATCGTCCGTTGAAACACGGATATAACAGGCCGCTATTTTTTTCATATTCCGTCACTTCTTTCTTGATTTTTTCGGCTGGATATGCTAAAATGATAAAGCTATCCCGTCAATCCTCTTTCTGCAATAATTTGATATTGATGGTTATGCACGTCCTCACCGGTTGCCCGCCGGTGGGGGCATTTTTATTTGATATTAGACAATATCTACACTTAACACGGTAGCTTTTGTGCTTTCGCCGTCCCATCTTATTTTTACAACAAAATCGCTTCGAATCATGTCGCCAAAACCGTTTTGGGCATCAACATAAGCAACAGCAGTAAAAACATCTTTATCCCTTGAATAACTCCATTTATCATAATCAGCAAATTCTGCAGTTGACGGAGCTTTCAGTTGAGCGGTAACCGCATCTTCTGCCCATATTTTTATTTGTATTTTTTGATCATTGGTATAAATATGATCGTTGACGTTTTCAACAGCTTTTCCGTTTGCATAATACTTAAAATCTCCGCTGTTTATGCTGTTTATTGTTCTGTCCTTGTTAAGATAAACAACGAACCTGAATCCCTCATACGACAGCGAGAATCGCTCTCCGTTTGCCCAATCATCCTCTTTTTCTAAATAATCCACACCAGTTATGCCGATTTCTTTGCAAGCGGCAGATATTGTATTAAACAATTTTTCGGGGACTCCGTGTTCTTCTTCAAATTCAGACGCTTCAATACTTGCTTTTTCTTCCGCTGACAACACCGTTGTTGTGGTTGAATACTTGGTTGAGGAGTTTTCTGATGATGTTGTCGGTTCGGAATCTTCGCTTAAAGCGGAGCCAATACCGCCTATCAGAAAAAAGACAATAACAGCAATCACTATGTTTCGTTTCTTTTTATTGATTGGCTTATTTTTTCTATTGGATTCTTTGTTCGAATTATCATTATTTGAAGTATATTGATAAGAAGGTGATTTATTAGTAAAACTCTGATTAGCCGATACCCTTTGTATTGGTGGCTTCGCTTTGTTGACTTGATATGTTTGGATTGTTTGACCACAATTGTTGCAGAACTTAGAGTTATCAGGAATAATAGAACCGCAATTTTTACATTTCATTTTTTGCTCTCCTTGAATTTCCGCCCTATGAGGGCAGTTTTTTATTTTTCGAAAGATAACCTTTCATGTGAAAATATATCACATTATTAAATCTGTTTCAATAAAAAAATTAATTTTATGAAAAATATTCACGTTATCTTACTAAGCTGAAAAACGCGACAGCTTTACCTAAGATAATAATATTTTCAAGTTCTTCATCAGTATAAACCATATCGTCATACATGGGATTTGAAGCCCTTAAAACAACCTTGTTCGAGTATTTATATACTTTCTTCAACGTAGCTTCTTCGCCGATCAGAACAGCCGCTATTTCGCCGTCATCAACATCTGACTGCTGCCTGATATAAACGATATCTCCGTCGTATATGCGTGAATTTATCATGCTGTCGCCTTTACATCTGAGGGCGAAATCGGCGGGGATTTTTTCGTCTACTTTTACATAGTCCTCGATATTCTCAACGGCAAGTATCGGTGTGCCGCAAGCGATTGAACCAACAAGCGGAATAGATTTTGTTTTAGGAAGAGGAAGTATGTTATCAGGAAATCTATTATTATTATTTATATATTCTCCTGGTAACCAATTTGGATAAAGTTCAGCAGCGGCAGAATCAAACTCATCCCACCCCATAAGATATCCGGGAGAGACTCTTAATACTTTTGCTAAAGCATTTATCTTGTCTCTTCTAATGTTTTTAATATTTCCACTCTCATAACGCTGAATAGTTGCTTTTGATACACCAACAGCGTCGCCTACTTCTTCTAATGTAAGTCCCAGTTCTTCACGTCTTTTTCTAACTATATCTTTAAATTCCACATTAAATCACCTCGTAAAAGCATTATATCAATTTTGTAACGAAAATGCAACATTTTTTCAGAATTTTATAAAAAAGTTTCGTTTACGTATTGACATGACGCTTTTTTAGTGCTAACATTATGTTACGGAAACGCAACAAAGGGAGGTGATAAAATGTTTAACGAAAAAAAGTTCAGAATGGCTTTAATCGAAAATGGATTGAAAATTGATGATATTGCAAAAGCGTTAAAGGTAAGTAAAACAACCATTTATCGCAAAATCAAAGGAGAAAGCGATTTCTTCCGATCTGAAATTCAGACCATCGCAGAAATGGTTGGTAAAGAAAACGCCAATCAAATTTTTTTTGCAAACTAAGTTTCGTAAACGCAACAAGCGAAGAAAGGTAGGTGACAAACAATGAGCACAAACGAGAATGTCCGGAACCCTGATACGACAGCCGATGTTGTTCTTGAAAGATTTCTCTATCTGTTTAATCGGTTAGATAAAAACGACCGGGCGGAGATTATCGGCGAAATGAAGGCTATGCTTTGGGACGACAAGTACCGAAAAGAAAAGCCCGGTACAATCTTAAATTTCAAAAATACAAGAAAGCAGGAGTAATTATGAACGAATTAAAGGTATTCAACAACCCTGAGTTCGGCAGTATCCGAACAACCGAAGTAAACGGGAAACCGTATTTTGTAGGAAAAGATGTTTGCGAAATATTTGGTGATACGAATTATAGGCGTAGCTTAGCGAGACTCGATGATGAAGACAAGGGTGTATCACAAATCTCAACCCCTGGCGGTTTGCAGAATATGACAATAGTCAATGAAAGCGGTTTGTATTCATTGTTGTTTTATATGCAACCTCAAAAGGGAAAGGGTGTGTCACAAAGTGATGATGCACTTGAAAAAAGAATTGAAAAGCTTCGTCAGTTCAAACATTGGGTTACGGCAGAAGTCCTTCCGACAATCCGTAAGACAGGTGGCTATGTAAACAATGAGGACTTGTTTATCAATACATATCTTCCGAACGCCGATGAACACACGAAGCAGATGTTCGGCGCAACGCTTAAAGAATTGCGACAGCTGAATGAAAAAGTTGCAGCCGACAAGCCGAAGGTTCTGTTTGCCGAGGCGGTTGAAACTGCAAAGACATCAATCCTGATCGGTGACCTTGCGAAGCTTATTAAGCAAAACGGCGTTGACATCGGTCAAAAGCGTCTGTTTGAATGGCTTCGCAATAACGGCTACCTGATAAAGGGCGGCTCAAGCAAAAATATGCCGACGCAAAGAAGCATGGAAATGGGCTTGTTTGAAGTAAAGGAAAGTACAATCGTCAATCCTGACGGCTCCGTAAGAGTAACAAAGACAACAAAGGTGTCCGGCAAGGGTCAAAAGTACTTTATCAACAAGTTCCTTGGCTGAACCAATGAAAAAGGGCATAAAAAAACTCTTGAGTCACCGCCTCACAAGCCGACACAAGAGCCTAACCACACCATAGGAAAGTGGTTATATTCATTATATTATGCCCTTCAATTTTTGTCAATAGGAGAGTGATAACAAATGGATATTCATGAAATCAGAGACAGTCTTGAAGAAATTTCTATTGAAATAGAGCGTGCTATGGATCTTATCAGTATTGTGCTTACTGAGGTGTTTGACGAATGTCGCGGAAGTGAGGGCGATTACTTCGGGAAGTTATTCCCGTATGAACACAGTTTTGAAAGCGTTTTGATTTCTGCTTTGGATTTAGTGAAAAATCAAAATAGCAAGCTATCAGATATTCAGAATCAGATTTCCAAATCTCTTGAGAAATAGGACATACCGACAAAAACATAAACATTTTACGAGGTGATAATCATGGCAAAACAGAAAGAAATTAAAGTAACGTGTTGGTTTATGAAAGAAAACGGCGATGTCGTTCCCCTCGAATCTCTTACGCCGGAGGAAAAAGCCGATGCGGAAAGAAAGATGAGAAAGCGGCTTACGGAATCCATGAGCCGATATTTCGCAGCACGTCCCCCGGAAGATTACATCAAATTCGTTGAAGCACTTGAAGCCGAAGAAAAGCGCCGGGCGGAGGAAGAAAAGGCGAAACAAGCCGGATAAACAATGCCGCTTCCAATGCGGCAATCGGACAAGCTGCGGATGCTTTCCGGACATCAAATATTGAAATCATAGGAGGATAAACACAATGAACAGTATTAAATTTTTGAAAGAATTCAACGCACACCTTGGAAACGAGGTTCACGAACTGAAGAGCGAAAAATCCGAACTCAAAGGCGCAATATCAACGCTTCTTGAGAGGAATCAAGACCTCAAGGACAAGCTGAAGTCAGAGAAAAATCGCAGCCAGAGCTACTTTGATGACATGATTCGTGCACAGTGTGAGTGTGACAGGCTGATTGAGGTGGTTGAAAAGCTTCAGGCCGAAAACGCCGCGTTGAAAAGCCAGAAAGAGTCGATTTATACCGACCCGAAGAAGTGACGGAAGTTGAAACAGGAGGGAACGGACCATGACAACACTTGAATGTTTAAAGCTTTTCGCCCTGATGAGTAGTCCGATGTATTTAGCACTTGTTGTGTGGGGCGTGTGGGACTGGATTGAAGCAAAGTGGGAAAAGAGGAAGAAACATGACGACACCCCACTTTGATATCATCCGTGTTTTTCCTCGGCAAACTTCGTACACGCCTGATGATGATATGGCTTTCATCGGAATGCCGACGCTGTTTATTCCCGAACACAAAGAAGTACATATTTCTTGCACTTTCACATGGGACAGAAAATACTGCGAAGCATTAGCCTATCAATGGGAGGGTGTGACAAATAAGCCTGTCAAACTCGGCGGCGTTGCGTATGGATCCGATTGTAGTGACTTTGTTCAAGGGATGTATGTGAAAAGCAATATCATCTTCACTTCACGAGGATGTAACAACAACTGCCCATGGTGTGTTGTTCCGAAAAATGAGGGCAGGCTCAAACAGCTTGAAATCGTTCCCGGTAACTGGATTCAAGACAATAACTTTTTACAGTGCGATCGGCAGCACAAGGACAAGGTTTTTGAAATGCTAAAGACGCAAAGGGGAATTTGTTTTAAAGGCGGGCTTGAAGCCGACCTGATAGACGATCATTTTTGCAGAAGTCTTGAATCCCTCGGGGTTAGCAAGGTTAAAGAATTGTGGCTTGCTTGCGACACCGACGCACGTTTGCCGGAGTTTAATAAAGCCTGCGATAAGCTGAAGAAAATAGGCTTCAACCGCAACAAGATTCATTGTTATGTGCTCTCTTACGGAAAAGACCGCAACAAAGATGAAATGCGGGCGAGAGCCGTATATGAAGCCGGTGCTATGCCGTTTGTACAGCTGTACCGTGATTTTTCGGACACAAAAACCGAGTATTCGGCTGACTGGAATAAGTGGGCGAGGATGTGGCAACGTCCGGCTTGTATTAAAGCACACATGGAAAAAGGCACAGATTATAAGGATTTCGGAATATAGGAGGAGGTAAAAATGGCTGAATTAAAACCGTGCCCGTTTTGCGGGAAAAAGGTAGCTGTTATGACAAATGCACACGATTTAGAAGAATGTTCAAATTTTGAAAATGATAATTGTCATTGCAGTGAGTTTGAATCTAATCCCTGTGAATACAATACGGTTGTATGCGATGTCAATAAGGGCGGTTGCGGAGCTTCATCTGGATATTATCCAACAATAGAAGAAGCAATCGAAGCATGGAACAGGAGAGCGGACAATGGCTGAATACATAGAGCGTGAAGCGTTGATTAAATTCGTCAAACAAAATACGCCAGATATAAACGGTGAGACTACAATCGAGTGTGTTGAAAGAGCAATCAGAGCCATGCCTGCCGCCGATGTGGTGGAAGTCAGGCACGGGAAATGGATTGAAGATTATGAATTCTTCAAATGCTCGGAATGCGGGTATTTGACAGATTATAGGCTTTCGAAATTCTGCCCCGACTGCGGCGCAAAAATGAACGGAAAGGTGGGTGCTGACAATGCGTGAGATATTGCCAGAAGTATTACCGATGGAATATGAGGTGAAATGACATGAAAATTTACATAGCAGGAAAAATTACCGGGAAAGAGAACTACCGGGAAGAATTTGAAAAGGCGCAGGCGGAGCTCGAAAAGGATGGGCACATTGTACTCAACCCGTCGGTAATGCCGGAGGGGCTGACTAAAGCCGAGTATATGCGGATATGCTTCTCGATGATTGATATTGCCGACAAGGTGTTACTTCTTCCCGGGTGGCAGGACAGCGAGGGGGCACGGCTGGAAGAACAGTATTGCCGGTATATCGGAAGGGAGGTCATATATTGATGAGTATTTCAAACGCATTCAAGCCGGAAGACCGGGTGATGGTGAAATTCACAGACTTTTATAACATGATGTACGAAGCTGCAAGAGCCGAAGTGATTGAAATTGCAGTCAGAAATGGCGTGCCGCTCAAATATATCCGTGGGTTGATCGATATGGAGGGTGAGGAAAATGAACAGGAGGATAAATAATGTCAATCAAAATCACAAGCTTTGAAATTGAAAACGTGAAGCGAATCAAAATGCTTCAGTACACACCGACCGAAAACGGACTGACCGTAATCGGCGGAAAAAACAACCAGGGTAAAACAACCGTGCTGGACTCGATCGCATGGGCACTCGGCGGTGACCGGTTCCGTCCGACAAACGCCGCCCGGGACGGTGCGCTGACTGACCCGTATCTCAAGGTTACGCTGTCAAACGGTATCGTCGTTGAGCGCAAGGGCAAAAACAGCTCTCTTAAGGTGACAGACCCGTCGGGTCGGCTTGCCGGGCAGAATCTTCTGAACTCGTTTGTTGAACAGTTTGCGCTTGATGTGCCGAAGTTTCTCAACAGCAACTCGAAAGAAAAGGCGTCTATTCTGCTTCGGATCATCGGTGTCGGGGATAAGCTTTTCACCCTTGAAAGAGACGAAGCCGAAACCTACGCCAGGCGGCACGCTGTCGGTCAGATTGCCGACCAAAAGAAAAAGTTTGCAAAAGAAATGCCGCTGTTTCAGGACGTGCCGGACGAGCCTGTGTCGGCTTCTCAGCTGATAGCCGAACAGCAGGAAATCCTTGCAAGAAACGGTGAGAACCAGCGCAAACGTGACAGGGCGTATGAACTCGAAATCAGGCGAAATGAACTTGCAGAAAGAATAAATCGAACAAGAGGACAGCTTGATAAAATGACCGCTGAATTGGCAGACCTTGAAAAGGAAGTCGAAACGGCATACAAAACCGCCGAAGAACTTCACGATGAAAGCACGGCGGAGTTGGAAGAAAATCTCCGCTCCATTGAGGAAATCAACCGTAAGGTCAGAGCCAACCTCGACCGGGAAAAAGCCGAAGCCGATGCCGAGGAATACGCTCGTATGTATGACGATCTGACCGAAAAGCTTTCATCGATCCGTCAGCAGAAAAAAGACCTTTTGGAGGGTGCCGATTTGCCGCTTCCGGGCTTGTCGGTCGAGAACGGAGAGCTTACCTATAACGGTAAGAACTGGGACTGTCTTTCGTCCTCTCAACAGCTGAAAATCGCAACGGCTATCGTCCGTAAGCTGAACCCCGAATGCGGTTTCGTTCTGCTTGATAAGCTGGAGCAGATGGACAACGACACGCTTTCCGAATTTGCCGCATGGCTTGAAAACGAAAACTTGCAGGCGATCGCAACACGGGTCAGCACCGGCGACGAATGTTCGGTCATTATCGAGGACGGAAAACCGGCTGTCACGGCACGTCCGGAAATCAAGAAAGATTGGAGTGAATTTTAATCATGAATATTACACAGGGTAAAATCAACTGCGCTCAGAAAGTCGTTATCTACGGTCCCGAGGGCATCGGCAAAACGACCTTTGCCGCCTCATTCCCGAAACCGCTTTTTATCGACACCGAGGGCAGTACGAAAAAATACGACGTCAAACGCTTTGACAAGCCGACATCGTGGCAGATGCTGAAAGAGCAGGTGCAGTTCGTCATCAATAATCCGTCGCTTTGTAAGACGCTGGTCATTGACACCATTGACTGGGCGGAAGCCCTTTGTGTCAAGCAGATTTGCGACAATGCCGGCAAAAAGGGAATTGAGGACTTTGGCTACGGGAACGGCTATGTTTACGAAAAAGAGGAATTTTCCCGGTTCCTGATGCTTCTCGATGAAGTGATCGCTGTAAACATCAATGTTGTTCTGACGGCGCACGCACAGCTTCGCAAGTTTGAACAGCCGGACGAAATGGGAGCCTATGACCGGTGGGAGCTGAAGCTCGGCAAAAAGACCGGCTCTCAGATCTCACCACTCGTTAAGGAATGGGCGGATATGGTGTTGTTTGCCAACTACAAGACCTATGCCGTTGCAACCGACGATAAGGGCAAGAAGTTCAAGGCGCAGGGCGGAAAGCGTGTCATGTATACGACCCATCACCCCTGCTGGGACGCAAAGAACCGTGACGGATTGCCTGATGAGGTGCCGTTCTCGTTTGATTCCATCGCAAGACTGTTTATTGACTTCGGTATTTACAAGACGCAGGAGGCAAAAACGGTCGAGCATAAGGATTTTATTGAAATCGTTGACGATGAGCCTGAACAGCCTCCTGCAACAACACCCGAAGTTGACGTGCCGGACGCCGGCTCAACTACCGAAACGGTACCCGAGACTTCAAGCGATATTCCGAAACGCCTGCTTGACCTGATGACGGCGGCGGGCATCACCGAACAAGAAGTGCGTCAGGTGGTCTTTGAACGTGGCTTCTATCCGCTTGAAACCCCGATTCCGAATTACGGAGACGACTTTATTGACGGCTGGCTGATTCCGTTCTGGAATAAGGTCAAAGAATATGTATTCACAAAATTAAGATAAGGAGATTTTACAATGCAAAATGAATTTTTAGACAGAGCCCTTGACTGGGACGATGAAATTGAAAACGAAAACGAGTTTACACTCCTGCCCGAGGGCGAATATGACTTTGAGGTTCTCAAGTTTGAGCGCGGACAACATAACGGCTCGGCAAAGCTGCCTGCGTGTAAAAAAGCAATTTTGACAATTAAAATTTACGGCAAGAACGGCGAAAGCACCGTCATTACGCATAACCTTTTCCTGCACACCAAGTGTGAGGGAATCCTCTCGGCTTTCTTCCTGTCAATCGGGGAGAAAAAGCACGGCGAAAAGGTGCGTATGAACTGGCCGGCCGTGCCCGGTGCAAAAGGACGCTGTAAGGTGTACATAGATACCTACAACGGCAATCAGTACAATAAAATCAAATCTTTCCTTGCTCCTGAAAAAGCACCTGCACAGCCGGACAGCAATAAGTACTCAAGCTTTTAACGGTTTTTCGGAGGGTAATCATGATAAATCTCAGACCGTATCAAGCGGAAGCTAAAGACGCTGTTTTTGAGCAATGGGACAGCGGAAAACTAAAAACATTGCTCGTTTTGCCGACCGGCACAGGGAAGACGATCGTCTTTGCGAAAATAACCGAATCTTTAGTCAAAAACGGTGAGCGTGTTCTGATACTCGCTCACCGTGGTGAACTGCTCAGTCAGGCGGCGGACAAGCTTGAAAAGGCAACGGGACTTCGAACCGCAACCGAAAAAGCCGAAGAATCCTGTCTCGGTTCGTGGTACCGGGTGGTTGTCGGCTCGGTGCAGTCGCTCATGCGTGAAAGCCGGCTTTCTAAGTTTTCGCCCGATTATTTTTCGGCGATTATCATTGACGAAGCGCATCACGCATTGTCGGACGGTTATACAAGAGTTCTGGAGCACTTTGACAAGGCGAAAGTATTGGGCGTTACCGCTACGCCTGACAGGGGAGACATGAAAAACCTCGGTCAGGTGTTCGAATCGCTCGCCTACGAATACACCTTGCCAAGAGCGATTAAAGACGGCTATCTTGCACCGATCAAGGCTCTGACAATACCGCTGACGCTCGATTTAAGCGGCGTTTCGGTGCAGTCGGGTGATTTTAAGGCAAGCGACATCGACACCGCCCTTGACCCGTATTTGTATCAGATCGCCGAGGAAATGAAGAAAAACTGTTCGGACAGAAAAACCGTTGTGTTTCTTCCGCTCATCAAGACTTCGCAGAAGTTCCGTGATATTCTCAATCAGGCAGGCTTCAGAGCTGCCGAAGTCAACGGCAACAGTCAAGACAGAGAACAGATTCTCAAAGACTTTGACCAAGGCAAATACAACGTGCTTTGCAATTCGATGCTTTTGACCGAGGGGTGGGACTGTCCGTCCGTTGACTGTATTGTCGTTCTACGACCAACCAAGGTCAGAGGACTTTACTGTCAGATGGTAGGCAGGGGCACAAGACTTTGTGAGGGCAAAAAGGACTTGCTTTTGCTCGATTTTCTGTGGCATACAAGCCGGCATGAGCTGTGCCGCCCGGCACACCTTATTTGCAAAAGCGACGAAGTAGCCGAAAAAATGACGAAGAATCTTGAAAACGCCGCTTGCCCCGTGGATATCGAAGAAGCCGAGAAACAGGCGGAAAGCGATGTAGTGGCGCAGCGTGAAGAAACCCTCACCAAGCAGCTTGCCGAAATGCGCAAACGCAAACGAAAGCTTGTTGACCCGCTTCAGTTCGAAATGTCGATTCAGGCGGAGGATCTGACCGGCTATGAGCCGTCATTCGGTTGGGAAATGGCGCCGCCGAGTGAAAAGCAAAAAAACACGCTGGAAAAGCTCGGAATCATGCCGGACGAAATCGACAACGCAGGCAAGGCGCAGATGCTTCTTGACAGGCTCTCAAAACGCCGTGAAAACGGACTGACAACGCCGAAACAGATACGTTTTTTAGAATCGAGAGGATTCCAACACGTCGGGACGTGGCAGTTTGAGCACGCAAAGAAGCTGATTGGCCGGATCGCCGCCAACGGCTGGAAAGTACCGGGCAGTATCATTCCTGCCGAATACGTTCCGGCAAGCTGAAAGGAGAGTAAATGTTAAACATAACAAACGAAAATATCGAAGAAATCCTGTCTTTTATTGATGTCAGATCGCTGTCCTATCAGGAATGGGTATCCGTCGGTATGGCACTTAAGGACGGCGGTTTTTCGTGCGAAATCTGGGATAAATGGAGCCGTGACGACAGCCGCTATCACCCGGGCGAATGTGAAAGTAAATGGAAAACCTTTTCCGGCGCTTCTGGTCAGAATGTCACCATGGCGACCGTTATGCAGATGGCGTATGACGGCGGCTTCGAATCAGGAGGAGAAAGCCGTGAACTTGACTGGGACGATGAAATCGGAGGCAGGTCGGACGATTATGTGGTCATCGACAAAAACTGGGTAGAATCGAAAGAGATTCAGCCGCCGAAAAGAATAGATCCGGTAAAAGAGCTTACGACCTACCTTGAAACGCTGTTTGATTCAACGGAAACCGTCGGTTTTGTCACCGAAACATGGGAAAAGGACGGCAAATTTCTTCCGACAAAGGGCAGTTATACCAAAACAGCCGGAGAGCTTCTTTCCGAGCTTGCTAAGTGCAAAGGCGACATCGGTGCGGTTATCGGCGACTGCAACGAAAATGCAGGCGCATGGATCAGATTCAATCCCCTTGACGGCAAAGGCGTGAAAAACGAGAATGTGACCGATTTCCGTTATGCTCTCGTTGAATCCGATACCCTTGAAATCGACCGTCAGAACGCCCTTATCCGTGAACTGGAATTACCTGTTGCCGTGCTTGTCTACTCGGGCGGAAAGAGCCTTCACGCCATTGTCCGGGTGGAAGCCGCCGATTATGCCGAATATCGCAAGCGTGTTGACTATATTTACGCTGTCTGCAAAAAGAACGGTTTAACGCTCGACACGCAGAACCGTAACCCGTCAAGGCTGTCACGGCTTCCCGGTGTAAAGCGTGGAGACAAGCTACAGTTCATCGTCGATACCAACATCGGCAAGCCCTCGTTTGCCGAGTGGAAAGAATGGATCGAAAGCATCAACGACGATTTGCCTGACCCCGAAACATTAGACGATTATTTCAACAATCTGCCGCCGCTTGCTCCCTCTCTGATTGACGGCGTACTCCGGCAAGGGCACAAAATGCTTGTTGCCGGACCGTCAAAAGCCGGTAAGTCTTACGCTCTTATCGAGCTTTGTATCAGTATCGCCGAGGGCAAGCCGTGGCTCGGCTTCAACTGTGCCAAAGGCAAAGTGATGTATGTTAATCTTGAGCTTGACCGTGCGTCATGCCTGCACCGCTTCAAGGACGTTTATACGGCATCAAAAATCAAGCCCGAAAACCTCAGGAATATTGATATATGGAATCTTCGAGGACGCAGTATTCCGATGGACAAGCTGGCGCCGAAGCTGATTCGCAGAGCCGCCAAGAAAAACTACATCGCAATCATCATTGACCCGATTTACAAGGTTATCACGGGGGATGAAAACAGTGCCGACCAGATGGCATTATTCTGCAATCAGTTTGACAAGGTCTGCACCGAGCTTTCCTGTGCCGTAATTTACTGTCATCATCATTCAAAGGGCGCACAGGGCGGAAAACGCTCCATGGACAGAGCGTCCGGCTCCGGTGTATTTGCCCGTGACCCCGACGCCCTTTTAGACTTGATCGAGCTTGAAATCCCCGACAGCGTACGCACCTTTGCCGAGGACGAGGAAGTCATAAAGATATGCATGAAGTATCTCAACCGCTTTTTCGGCGACAGATGGCAGGGTGACGTATCACAGGACGATTTATGCTCGGCAAAGGGGATGCGTGATTACTGCCGACAAAAGCTGCCGAAACAGACGCTTTCGCTTATCGATGCAGAAATTCATGAAGCGGAGAAAAGCGTAACAGCGAAAACCGCATGGCGAATCGAGGGCACGCTCAGAGAATTCCCGAAGTTTCCGCCGCTAAACCTTTGGTTTGATTATCCTGTACATAAAGTCGACGAAAGCGGTGTGCTGAAAGATATATCAACAGAGGAAAAGCTTCCGTGGCAAAAAGCGTCCGAGAAAAGAAAAACAAATGCTTCAAAAAAACGTGAGGACAAAAGAATCAGATTTGAAAACGCATATAACACTTGTTCTTTTGAAGATGCACCGACTTTTAAAGAACTTCAACAAGCTTTGATTGATCCTAAAACAAAAAAGGAAATACCAGAGCGAACACTGCGCGATTGGATCAAGCGTTTTAATTACGAAATAGACAAAACAACAAACAAAGTTTATCCATGTGATGAACAATAATCCGTCGGCGGCAACCATACATTTTATGGTTTCCCCGTCTCGGCGGCAACCATAAACAATCATGGTGTCCGCAGTTCGGCGGCGACCATAAAATTATGGTTCTCCCGTTCGGCGGCGGATACCATTACCCTAAAGGGTAGAGTAACCCCCGCCGCACTCCGTCACGCATGTTGGTAGGATAACGCTGTAAGCTGAGCGTTATCCCCCTACCATGCAAGACGGTGACAAAAGCAATTTTTCAGAAAGGAGTTTTTTATGAATATTTCGAAAATAGATAATGACAACCGTTGTCCGTTTACCAATAACGACTGCAAGGAACACAATTGCGCATGGTTTAGCAAAAAGTATGAGGAATGTGCGGTTCTTTTGGCTGGTGAGTCAATTTCTGATTTGCTTGTCAAAGCTGATGATGAGGGAGTAAATGTCAGGAGTGCAGATGATGATTAAATTTTTCCTGCCGATGATACCGCCGACTGTGACGCATCAGGAAAAGAAAATCGCCTTTGCTCACGGTAAGCCGGTTTTCTACGAACCGCCTGAGCTTGCGGACGCAAGAAACAAGCTGACGGCATACATCGCACCTCATGCGCCGAAAAAGCCGCTCACGGGTGCGGTAAGGCTCGTCGTCAAGTGGTGCTTTCCGATTACCGCAAAACACAAGGACGGCGAATACAAGACAACGAAGCCCGACACCGACAATCTTCAGAAGCTTCTCAAAGACGTGATGACCGCCTGCGGATTCTGGAAAGACGACGCACTTGTAGCAAGTGAGATTGTCGAAAAGTTCTGGGCGGAAAAACCGGGAATCTTTATCTTTGCGGAGGTGATAGGGTGACAGCGAAGGAATATCTCAATCAAGCATACAGGCTGAATGATAAAATCGAAAGCAATTTAAGACAGGTCGAAGCCCTTGAAGCCAAAGCGACAAGCGTGACGGTGAACTTTGGCGAAAAGGTGCAAAGCGGAGAAAAGAACAGCACCGAGCAGATTATCTTGAAAATTATCGCTCTCAAGCAGAAGATAAACGAAGAAACCGACCGCTACATAGATTTGCTTTCCGAAATACGCAGCACGATTAAAAAGGTGAAAGACCCGGACGAAAATCTTCTTCTGACGCTTCGGTATATCGAGTTTATGAAGTGGGAAGAAATTATGGAGAAGATGAATTTTTCGGAAACGCAGGTACATAGAGTCCATAGAAGCGCACTGAAAAATATCAGATTTTCTGAAAGTTGGCAGTAAATGGCATTGAATGGCAGTATTACCCCGTGCTATACTGTAAAATGTGAAAAGGTGACGGAAGGCAGATCCGCCGCCTTTTTGCGTTTACCCTCCTTTTACATAGCCGCCTTTCGGGGCGGCACTGATTTTAATTGACTTTACATAGATAAACTTTCCTGAGGTGGTGAGATGGCGAATGAGAAGAATTTAATACCTTTTTCAGAACGAACAGAGAGCGAACAGAGAGAAATTTGCTCCGAAGGCGGAAAAAAGTCCGGTGAATCCCGACGGAAAAAGCGGGACATGAAAGCGGTCATGGAAGAGCTTCTGAAGCTTCCGCCGACGAATCAGACGGACTATGAATTTTTAGTCAATCAAGGCGTTGATGTCAACAGCATTGACCCTGAATTTTTGAATAATATGCTTGTGGTGAATGCCGCCGTGCTGGCAAAGGCAAAGCAAGGCGATGTTGCGGCGGTCAAAGAGCTTCGTTCGATCATTCGTGACGACGCTTACCTCAAGCAGAAAATCAAGTATGAAAACGAGAAAATCCGACTCGAAAAGAAAAAGGTTGAACCGCCTGCCGTGGAAGTTACACCGTATGCAGGCATTCGGGCGGATATGATTGCGCCGGCGTTCTCGTCGGTGCTTTTTGATGTGGCGGAGTATGAGCATTCGGAATATATCTTTCCGGGCGGAAGAGGCTCGACGAAATCGTCGTTCGTGTCCTTGCTTCTTGTTGATATCCTGATGAAAAATGACGAGCTGCATGCCTGTGTGTTCCGTCAGGTCAGCAATACGCTGAAAGACTCCGTGTACAATCAGATTTTATGGGCAATTTCCGCGCTTTCGCTTGACGGAGAGTTTACGGCAACAAAATCCCCGCTCGAAATCACCCGTGTCTCTACGGGGCAGAAAATATACTTCAGAGGGGCAGACGATCCGAATAAAATCAAGTCGATCAAGCCGCCTTTCGGGTATATCGGCGTTGTATGGTTCGAAGAGCTTGACCAGTTCTGCGGAGAAGAGGCTGTCCGTAAAATCGAGCAGTCGGTCATCCGTGGCGGCGATAAGGCGTATAAATTCAAGTCCTTTAACCCGCCGAAATCGGCGCAGAACTGGGCGAATAAATATATCAAAATTCCCCGTCAGGACAGGCTTGTCACTGAAAGCGATTATCGGACGGTTCCGAAAAAATGGCTCGGCAAGAAATTTTTAGACGATGCCGAGTTTTTGAAAGAGACAAATCCGACCGCTTACGAAAATGAATACATGGGTGTCGCAAACGGAAGCGGAGGCAATGTATTTGACAATGTCACGGTTCGTGAAATCACAGACGAGGAAATCGCAAGGTTTGACCACATCTATAACGGCGTTGACTGGGGCTGGTTCCCGGATTTATATGCGTTTGTCCGTGTCCATTATGAGCCGTCACAGCATACGTTGTATGTCTTTCAGGAATTCACCTGTAACAAGCAAAGCAATCGTCAGACGGCGGACAAGCTGTTTTCGCTCGGTATTACGGGCAACGATATCGTGACCTGCGACAGCGCCGAAAAAAAGAGCGTCGGAGACTACAAGGCGTACGGCTTGCTTGCCAAGGAAGCGAAGAAAGGACCCGGAAGCCGTGAATATTCGTATAAATGGCTGCAGTCGCTACGCTCGATTGTCGTTGACAACAGACGCTGTCCGGTTGCCTGCGACGAATTTTTAAACTATGAGTATGAACGGGATAAGGACGGCAACGTCATTTCCGGCTATCCCGACGGAAACGACCATGTAATCGACGCTGTACGGTACGCAACCGAACGGCTCTGGAGGAGAAAAGGTGTTTAAGCGAATCATTGATTTTGTAAAGAAGGTGACCGCCATTTTTAATAAAAGAGACATGAAAAGCGTCGTCGGCACCGAGCCGGTTATCACGGACGCCATGACAGAGAAAATCAGCGGGTGGCTGAAAATGTACCGGGGAGAAGCCCCATGGCTTGACGACTATGTGAAGTCGCTACGGCTTGAACAGGGAATCTGCCGGGAGTTTGCCGACACGGCTCTTTCGGAGCTTGAGGTTTCCGTCTCGGACGAAAAGCTTGACGAAATGCTCAAGGCTTTTGTGCTGTCAGGGCTTAACGAGAATCTTCAGGCAGGACTTGCCGCCGGTTCTTTTATCATTAAGCCACTCGGGGAAGATAAAGCCGAATTTGTGACCGCTGACCGGTTTATCCCGGTTTCGTTCCGTCAGGACGGACGGCTCACGGATGTTGTTTTTATCGGTGTAAAAAAGATTTCCGATTCAAGCTTTTATTTCCGTTTTGAACGCCACGAATTGACGAATCAGGGGCTTCGGATTTCAAATTTCGCCTATCATTCATCAAGTGAAAAGAACATCGGTTCGCCGTGTCCGCTTGCCGAGGTTGACGAGTGGGCGTCACTCCCGGAAGAAATTCTGTACCCGAAGATGACCGAGGTTGATTTCGGCTATTACCGCAACCCGATCAAGAACGAAATTGACGGAACGTTTTGCGGCGTTTCGGTTTTCGACAGCGCAATTGAGCTGATCAAAAAAGCTGACGTGCAGTTCGGTAGGCTTGAATGGGAGTTTGAAAGCGGAGAGCGGGCAATCAATGTTGACAGTACGGCTTTAAGACCGACAAGCACAACAGACAGTAATGGCAGAACCGTTTTTGAAGCACCGAAACTGAACAAGCGTCTTTACCGGGGCTTGAACCTCGAAACAGACAACGGCGACCTGTACAAGGAGTTTTCGCCGGAGTTCCGTGACGGGAACATCATCAACGGTCTTGATCAGATCAAGCGCAATATCGAATTCAACGTTGGCTTGTCCTACGGCGATCTGTCCGATATCAACGTTGTCGAAAAGACGGCAACGGAAATCAAACACGCCAAACAGCGTAAATATAACCGGGTCAATGCGATTGAAACGAACCTCAAAAAATGCCTGGAGGACTTCTGCCGGGGACTTGCGTTCTATAACGGACGGCTGACTACGAATTATGAATTTACCTGCTCGTTTTCCGACAGTATTCTCACCGATGAGGAAACGGAACGGAAACAGGATATTCAGGATATCTCACTGGGCATCATGCAGCCGTATGAGTACCGCATGAAATGGTACGGAGAGGACGAAAAAACGGCGAAAGCGAAAATTGCCGAAGGCTCCGCCGAGGTCATTGAATAATGTACACGTCAAACGAGTTGGAGTCTCTTTCGACTGCCTTTGACGAGCGTATGCGTCAGCTTGAAAATGAGGTTATGGAGGATATCATCCGCCGGATCCGCATTAACGGCGAAATCACCCGTTCGGCTGACTGGCAGATCAACCGCCTGCGTGAACTCGGAATGGGACAAAAAGAGATTGAAAACCGCATCAAAAAAGCGTTGAACCTATCCGACGATGAAGTTAAGAAGCTGTATTCGGACATCATCGAAAGCGGCTACGCACGAGACATCAACCTCTATAAAAAAGCGGGACTTAAAAAGATTCCGTTTGAAAAGAACGACGTTTTACAACAGCTGATAGCGGCAACGGCGGTGCAGACCGCAAACGAAATGCGCAATCTCTCCGGCTCTCTCGGCTTTGCCGTCCGGAATGCCGACGGAACGGTGCATTTTACGGAAATCGGAAAATTCTATCAGGACACCGTGGACAATGCAATCAACGGCATTGCGAACGGTGTTTTTGATTATAACACTGCTATAAAAAAAGCAGTTTCGGCACTTACGAACAGCGGACTTCGCACGGTCGATTACGCCTCCGGGTGGAGCAACCGGGTTGATGTTGCCGCACGCCGTTCGGTCATGACCGGGATCGCACAGCTTACCGGGAAGATCAACGAGCAGAACGCCGAAGAACTCGATACCGATATGTTCGAAGTGACCTGGCACGGCGGTGCCCGTCCGTCACATCAGGTGTGGCAGGGCAGATGGTACACGAAAAAGCAGCTTGTTTCCGTCTGCGGCTTAGGCTCGGTGACGGGACTGTGCGGAGCCAACTGTTATCACGATTATTACCCCGTTATTCCGGGCATATCCGAGCCGACATACACGGAGGAACAGCTTCGGGAGATGAACCGGAAAGAGAATATTCCCGTCGAATACGGCGGCAAACAGTACACGAAATACGAAGCCTTACAGCGTCAGCGAAGACTCGAAACGAAAATGCGGGCGCAAAGACAGGAAATCCACCTTCTTGAAGTGGGCGGAGCGAGTGAGGATGATATTATCGCCGCCCGGTGTCGTTACCGGGTCACAAGCGGAGAATATACCCGGTTTTCAAAGGCTATGGATTTACCGCAGCAGAGAGAGCGGGTCACCGTTGACGGTCTAGGCAATGTCGGGGTCGGAAAGTGGAAGAAAAAGGTTGATATTTCTGGTGAAAGTGATATAATAAAAAAAGAAAAAATATTAATATCAAAAAAAATCAGCAATGGTGAACTACCATTATATTTGAATAAAGGAAATCAGAACAAACATATTCCTTCATCTCACTCGTATAAAAAAGAAGATAAAAAAAGCATTCTTTACGGAGATTTAGATGTTGCAACTGAACTCATAAATAAGTATCACGGTACAGGTGAATTTCGTTTTAGTAAAGATAACAAATGGACAAACAAAGAATTTGTCGAAGTTGATTGTGATATAGGTGAAGTTTATGATGAGGAAACAGATGCGTTTGTTCCTACAAATAGATTCGCAATTCATTACGGAAAACACGGAACACATATTGTACCAGTAAGGAGAGTCAAACATGAAGCTATATGAGTGTAACGGAAAAAAGGTCAGAATTATTACAACTGACAACAAAGAGTTTGAAGGTGAAGCTTTTGACTATATTCCGGCACAAGATAATACGCCTGAAGTTGCAAGTATATCAATCGGTGACTTTGAATTATTTGAAAATGATATTAAAAGCATTGAATTAATATAATCCGATTAGCATTAAAAGTTGAGCGGTACTTTTAACCCCAAAATTCAATAATCAGCACCCTGCATCCGTTGCAAGGTGCTTTTTATATGCCATTTCTGACCGTTCCGAAGTCGTAAAACTACGGATAGATTGAGGCGCAACCTCGTAAAAAAGCGTATCGAAAGGAGCATTGACTTATGCAAAGAAAATTCCTCGAAGACCTCGGACTTGACAAGGAAACGGTCGACAAAATCATTGACGAGAACGGGTCAGACATCGAAAAAGCAAGAAGCAAAGCCGAAACCGAGCGTGACAACTACAAGTCACAGCTTGAAACGGCGCAGGACGCTCTGAAAGAGTTTGAAGGCGTAGACGTGAAAGACCTGCAAGGTAAAATCCAGCAGTTGAACGACACCCTTTCCCAAAAAGAAACGGAGTATCAGGCGAAAATCGCCGATATGGAGTTTGACGCTAAGCTTTCTGAGCTTCTCAAGCAGTCCGGCGTTAAAAACGTCAAGGCGGCGAAAGCACTTCTTGACCTTGATGCACTCAAAAAAAGCAAGAATCAGGACGCCGATATCAAAACGGCGGTTGACACTTGCAAAGAAGAAAACGGTTATCTATTCGGCTCAGATGAACCGATTCATAATCCGATTGCCCCGACAGGCGGAAGCACACCGCCGGACTCGCTTTTGAGTATGCGGGCGGCACTCGGACTTTCAGCCGAAACAAAATAAATTCAGAAATGAGGTTTTACAATGAATGCAATTGCACTGTTCAAACAGTACACAACCCTTTTGGACGAGGTCTACAAGAACGCTTCGCTCACAAGCGACCTTGACGGCGCATCTGACCTTGCAAGACAAGGCTCGAACGCAAACGAGCTGATTATTCCGAAAATCTCCATGGACGGTCTTGCCGACTATTCGAGAAACGGCGGCTATGTAAACGGCGACGTGACGCTCACCAACGAGACCGTCAAATGTAACTTCGACCGCGGCAGAATGTTCAACGTCGATAACATGGATAACGCCGAATCGGCAGGCATCGCTTTCGGTCGGCTGTCCGGCGAATTTATCCGGACAAAGGTTGTTCCCGAGCTTGACGCTTTCCGCTTTGCAACCTATGCCGGTATTCCGGGCATTTCGACGACAGCCGGTGCGACTCTTACCACGGTAGCCGACATTATCGCCGCCTTAAGAGCCGCCACGACAAAGATGGACGAGGACGAGGTCCCGGCAGAAAACCGCTATCTGTATATCACACCGACCCTGATGGGAATCATTCAGGACGCCGATACCACCAAGTCAAGAGAAGTGCTCAACAACTTCGCAAAAATCACCAAGGTTCCGCAGACCCGTTTCTATACGGCAATCGAACAGCTTGACGGCACATCGGACGGCGAAAAGACGGGCGGCTTCAAGAAGGCTTCGGGTGCGGCCGACATCAACTTCATGATCGTTCACAAACCGGCGGTCATTCAGTACACCAAGCACCTTGACACCAAGGTCATCACGCCCGAGATGAACCAGGATGCCGATGCCTGGAAGTTCGGCTATCGTATGGTCGGTATTGCCGACGCCTACGAAAACAAGGTTGCCGGTATCTACCTGCATAAGAAGGCGTAAGCGATGAGCAGACTGATCGGAATCACATATCCGAAGGACAAGCCGAAGCCAAAGCCGAAATCATCCACTAAGGGAGAGACGAAAAAATGACACGCTACGCCGATTCGGAGTTCTATCTCAATACTTACAAACCGCCGTGCCCGATGAGCGCATCAGACTTCAACTTCTGGGCGAATCAGGCTTCGGCGATCATTAAAAGCCGTACCTTCGGCAACATTGACGAAAGCCGGGAGATCCCGGAAGAGGTCAGTATGTGCTGTTGTGAAATCGCCGAGCTTCTTTTTGAAGATGACAAGCGCAAAAAAGAAACCGGCGGACTTTCTTCCGAAAGCGTCGGAGGCTGGTCAAAATCGTATGAAAGCACCGAATCGGCTGAAAAAGTCTTGGACAGATCGGTCTCGAAAGCGATCCGAAAGTGGCTTTCGGGTACCGGGCTTCTTTATTCGGGGGTAAGGGCATGATGAAGAATGCAGATTGTACGTTGTACAAGTACCGTAAAGACGGCGGCTTTGACCGCTTTTTTATCAGGGATGTTTACTGGCATGAAAACAAAGCCAGAAACGTCCTGAAATCAGGCTTACAGACGGCAGACAGTACAACGGTATACTTTTATTCTGACTCGTTTTTGCCCTTATCTCCGACTAAGGATATGCTTGTGAAAGGCGACTGTCCGTTTGTGTTCGACAATTCGACCGAAAAGACGGTATCCGACAGCATGAAACAGTTCAGGTCTCTTTATCGGTTTATAACGGTTATGAGTGTTGACGATTACTTCTTCGGCGGAAACGCCCACTTTGAAGTGTCGGGTAAATGACGGAATTTGACAAAATACCGGCTCTGTGATATAAATAAAAGGCAGTCATAAGACTGCCAAAGATTACAGGGTATTGCATATAAACGGTAGGCGGTTACGCTCTCTATTTCGGAGGGCTTGCCCTCTGATTTATGATTAGGGGGTGATGCTGATGGAATATTACATTTTACTTGTACTTATTCTGATTGTTGCCACAGGCTACATTCTAAGCATAAAGAAATAACCGCCCTTCATGCCAACGAGAACGGTTATTTCATAACTTAACTCAGAGCACAACCGCTTATCGGCATACCCTCTTTGTATTTATATTATACCACACACAAGCACTTTGTCAAGCGGCAGGGTGCTTTTATTTTACCTGAAAGAAGTGATAATGTGGCAGACAGAATCAATCAGCCGCAGGATGTCAGAATCAAACAGTTGAAAGCCGAAGTAAACCTTGCGTGGAGTCAGACGTTCGGAACAGACCGGACAGAACGCTTTGATACGGCGCAGAAATTTGTTGACAGCGAATGCATCCGCCTGATGGTGCCGTATACGCCGGCGAAAGATAACATCCTGTATAAATCGGCAACACTCGGTACGAAAATCGGCAGCGGACATATCGTATATCAGATACCCTATGCACGGTATCAGTATTACGGCAAGCTGATGGTGTCGAGTGTGACCGGTTCGGCTTGGGCACGCCACGGCGAAAGCAAGGTGCTGACCGATACGCCGCTTAAATATAACACCAATTCAAGACACAAACAAGCCGGTCCGTACTGGTTCGAACGCATGAAAGCTGACCGGATGCCGCAGATACAACGTGGTGCGGCGAAAATCGCAGGAGGTACACCGACCAAATGAACATCATCGAACAGGTAAGAAACATCGTCAGCCGGTTCCCGGAAATCGCAAGCGTCTGCGACTGCGTTCACGTCGATTTCACCGACAGTGAGACCAACAGCTACGGACTTTCACCGACGGGCGACACATTGATTTCCGAAGACATTTTAGGAAACGAAAAGCGAATGCATACCTTCGTGCTGTATGCCGTGTATCAGTCGCTTTCCGACTATGACCGTTTAAGCAACAGCGGCGTTCTGCTCCGTCTTCAGCAGTGGCTTGAAAAGCAGGCGGACGGGCAGGAAATCACCGCCGAGCTTGACGGCGAAGCAAGAACAGGTGAGCTTTTGAAGCTGACCTGCGCCAACGGAATGTTATTCGACATTCCGAGCGAAAATTTCAATTCCAACGTGCGGTATCAGCTTCAGATTACCGCCGAATATTCTTTAAGTTAGGAGGTCTATTATGGCCGGAGTAAAAAAGCTGAAAAGAAGCGCATTGATTCATTATCTTGATACCGGGTTTAACACGGGTGCCGAAGTCACAGCCGCCGATTGGTTCTTGATCGGCAAGGATGTCGAGGATATGAGCGTCAATCTCAACCCGAGTATCACAACCAAGAAAAACATCCTCGACGAAACAAGCGTTGACGATGAAGGCTACGAGCCGTCATTTGACGTCGATACCTACTACGCAAACCCGGACGACGGCGCATTCTATGAGAAAATCAAGGCGATCGCCATGGAGCGTCTGACAGGCGACGACTGCAAAACAAGGGTGCTTGAGGTGCTTGTTGACAAGACAGAGGGTCCGTTCGACGCATGGGTCGAGGATGTTATTGTCAAGCCGCAGACCTACGGCGGCGCACAGGGCGGTGTCCGGATTCCGTATCAGGTCGCCTTTTGCGGCAACCGAAAAAAGGTGTCTGTTACCATTGCAGACAAGAAACCGTCAGTACAGGCGGCGTCCTGATAAATTGAAGTTTTCCCTCCCTGAAATACGGGAGGGTATTTTTGTAAGGGAGTGTTTATATGAAATCTATTAACTTTAATACCGGCGTAAAAACGTACGTCCTGAACGGCGACGAAACCAACACGATACAAATCAACGTCACCGATGTCAATATTGCTTCCCGGCTTAAAAAGTGCCAGAAACAGATTGACGAAATCGGAGCCGAGCTTTCGGCAATGAAGAACCCGACCCCGGAACAGCTTGCCGGATACGACGAGCGAATCAAAAAGCTGCTTGACTTTGCGTTCGGTGCGGACATTTCAAGTCACGCTTTCGGCGATGCGAGTTGTCTGTCACCGCTTCCGGACGGTTCACTGCTTCTTTTTGCCTTCATGGACGCTTTTGTCCCGGCTGTGCTTGAAGACATCAAGCGGGCAGGGTCGGGCTTCAAATCAAAGAACAGAGCGAAAATCGAGCAATATACCGCAAATCTTGACGACACGAAAGCAGAACCGAAAGCTGGCAAGGATGAAAAAGTCGACCTCAGTCAGCTCAACGAAAAGCAGCTCGCTTTCCTGAAATCACTTCAATGATAGGCGTATTACCGAAGTCGCTGACCGTAGGCAACAAAGAATACGAAATCCGTACGGACTTCCGGGTGATACTTCGAATCTATGAAGCGTTTGAGGACAGCGAACTGACGGAAAATGACAAGGCGGAGATTTGTGTGCGTTGCCTTTATCCCGCTTACAATGAAATCCCTTTTGAGAATATGCAGGAAGCGGTTGACAAAGCTTACTGGTTCGTTGGCGGCGGTGATATGCCGCATTCGAAGCCGGAGGAAATCAAAATGCTCGACTGGAAGCAGGACGAAAGTATACTTGTCCCGGCGGTAAGCCGTGCAGCAGGCGTGCCCGATATCCGGGAATGTGCTCATATTCACTGGTGGACGTTTCTCGGCCTTTTCGGCGAAATCGGCGAAGGACTGTTTTCGACCGTGATGAATATCCGACAGAAGAAAGCGAAAGGCAAGCCGCTTGAAACGTGGGAAAAGGAATTTTACCGCAAAAACGCTGACCTCATTAACATCAGGACGGACGAGGATGACGAAGCAGTGAAAGAGCTTAATGCGGTACTTGAGGAACTGATTTGATGAAAAAATATTGCTGTAAAAAATGCGGCAGAATCCTTTTTGAAGGCTTGTTTAAAGGTACAATCCGTATCATCTGTCGCAAGTGTAAAACAGTGAACGAATATACAAACAGATAGAATCAATCTGCACAGCGTACCGAGCGTACCCGCAGACGGTGTTGACCGTATGAAAGGGGCGTAAGCGTATGGCGGTTGACGGTTATTTGAATTTTAAAACCAAAATTGACAGCAAGGGCTTTAACGCCGGCACGAAGCAGATCGGCGAAGGCTTAATGAACGTCAAGCAAAAGCTCGGAAAAGTCGGGGCGGCGGTCGGTGCCGCATTCTCCGTCAAGGCTCTTGTCGATTTCGGGAAATCGGCGATTGAAACGGCTTCGGATTTGCAGGAAGTGCAGAACGTTGTCGATGTGTCGTTCGGTGAGCTTGGCTATAAAATGGAAGCATTTGCCGACAAAGCGATTGAATCGTTCGGCATCTCCGAACTTGCGGCGAAGAAAACAGGCTCAACCTTTATGGCGATGGCGAAAGGTATGGATGTCGCCGAGGGCGCTGCTTCGGATATGGCTATCTCGCTGACCGGTCTTTCGGCGGATATGGCGTCATTCTATAACGTCGATCAGGAAACGGCGGCGACGGCGCTCAAGTCTGTTTTCACGGGCGAAACCGAAACGCTTAAACAATTCGGTATCGTCATGAACGAGACGAACCTCAAAGCGTTTGCCTTAAGTCAGGGAATCACCAAGTCGTATGATTCCATGACGCAGGCCGAAAAGGTACAGCTTCGCTATGCCTATGTCATGAAGCAGACCGCTCTTGCACAAGGCGATTTTGCCCGTACATCGGACGGCTGGGCGAACCAGACGAGAATGCTTTCTCAAAAGTGGAAAGAATTCTCCGGAATAATCGGTACTGCGTTGGTGCAGACGCTTCTTCCGGCTGTACGGACGATAAACGCCGCCCTTGATAAGCTGATTTCGGCGGCAAAAGCGGCGGTCGAAGCCCTTGCAAAGGTGTTCGGCTGGGAAATAGAATCGAACGATTCCGAGGAAAAAGCCAAGGCGCAGGCGGACGCCATAGCGCAGTCGGTCGACAATCAGGAAGAACTGACGGAAGAAACCAAAAAGACCAACAAAGCGGCAAACGACAATTTGCAGTCCTTTGACCGCATCAACAAGCTTCAGGCTGACAGCAAGGACAGCAAAGAAGACGGCGGGATTTTTACCTTGCCGACGGAGTCGAAATACACGATTGACCTTGACGCAAATACAAAGAAAGCGCAAAAGGAAATCGATGATTTTTCCAAAAAGTTTAAAAATACAATCAATCCGCTTATAAGTTGGTATAAGAAAAACTTTTCAAAAAAAGTGTTCGCCCGAATATTTGAGGGACTTTCTGATGAGTTTGACGAATTGCGTCAGACATTTTCGGGTATTGTCAGTGACCTGCAAACCCTTGCTGAGCCGCTGAAAACGTATTTCAATACGGACTTTACCGAATTTCTTCAAACCTTCTGTTCTGCCAGCGGCGATATTTTGGTAGGTCTGTTTGACAGCTTCAACATGGTATTTTCCGATATCTGGAATGTGGCTGTTTTCCCGGTAATAAGCTCGTTTATTAACGAAGCACTTCCGATGATTACGCAGTTCGCTTCTCATGCTGTCGGAACGCTCGGGACATATTTTAACAGCATTAAAGAAATATTTGACAAGCTATGGTCTGAGGGAGTAAAACCGACTCTTGAAGCTATCGTTCAGATATGGAATGACTGTATAAGCAGTCTGAGGGGCGCATGGGACAAGTGGGGCGCACCGATTTTTGAAAATCTGCGCACTGCCATAACCAAAACGAAAGAGCTTATCCTTGAATGGTGGGATAAGTATCTTAAGCCTCTCTTTGATACGGTTATCACGGCGGCAAAAGACCTTTGGAATAATCATCTTAAGCCGCTTGTTGACAATATACTCGACTTTATCGGTGAGCTTGTCAACGGTGCTCTTGAAATCTATAACAAGTTTATTCAACCGGTTTTAAGCTGGTTTATTGACAAATTCGGACCGCAGATTTCAAAGCTCTTCTCCAATCTTGTTGCACACATCAAAGCTTGTATCGGCAACATTGTCGATTATATCAACGGAATTATTACGGTTTTAAAGGGAGTCATTCAATTTATTACCGGCGTATTTACGGGTGACTGGGATAAGGCATGGACGGGCATCAAAAACATTTTCGGCGGCATTTTCGACTCGATTTCTGCTTATATAAAAACACCGATTAACGGTATAATCGGCGCGATAAACAGGGTGCTTTCGGCTATATGTACTGCCGTAAATGTTGCAATCCGTGCAATTAACAAAATAAGTGTTGATTTGCCGGAATGGGCAGGCGGCTATCATATCGGATTTGACTTTGCCGAAATCACGCCGCCTCAGATTCCGTACCTTGCCAAAGGTACCGTTGTTCCGGCAAATTACGGTGAATTCCTTGCCGTTTTGGGCGACAACAAGCGAGAAACCGAAGTTGTATCTCCGCTCAGCACGATTGAAAAAGCCTTGGAAAACGTCATGTCAAGGCATTCAGGGCAGGGGCAGGACATCAACCTGAAAGTCTATCTTGACGGAGATGTTGTCTATCAGAACGTTGTCAAACACAATCGAAATGCAAAAAAGTCAATGGGGGTGAATCCGCTTGCCGTATAGTAAAGTGCTGAAAATCAACGATTATACGCCGCCGGCTCCCGATGAGGGCGGTGTCGTAATCGGCAGACAGAAGATATGGTCAGAGAACACCAAACGAAACGCCAACTGTAAAATGGTCGGCGACATCAAAGCCATCAAAACGACGCTTTCAATCACATGGTCGAAGCTGACGCAAGCAGAGCTGAACAAGCTTGACAAGGCAATCAACAAAACGAACGAACCGTTTTTCCCGATCACCTACGTTGACCAAGCAGGCAATGAGATTACTAAGAAATTCTATTCCGATTCATCCATCGAATACACCCGGCAGAAATACCGGAAGACATACAATCACGAAACGGGTGAATGGGAGCATACCAACATCTTTTATACCGATGTGACGGTCAATTTTGTTGAGCAGTAGGAGGTGATTGAATGTTGAAAGTAAATTCACAAACAGCGGATGAAATAATCAAAGAAAGCCGCTACTTTTCGGCAAAGCTTGTTTTCGGCTCAAAAGAATATGAAGACATCGATTCTTTCACCTATACGTCGCATTTTTCGCCGAACAAGTTCACCGTCGGCTGTGTGACGTCCGCTTCGGTAAAGTGTGATATCAGAGGATTAAGCAAGGATAACCGGTTGCCGTCCACACTAAAAGGTCAGGTGTTCAAGCTGATGATATCGGTCGGAAAGGGCACAGCGAACAATCCGCCCGAATGGCTTATGCTTGGCGAATTCAAAATCACCGAGGCGAATCTGAAAGACGGTGTTGCGTCGATTACGGCGTATGATAAGCTGAACTTTGTTTCCGGGACGTATACAAGCAAATCGACGGGAAAGAAAGATGCAAGCGACGTCTTTGCCGAGGTATGCAGTCAGATTCATGACGAAAAGCTCGGTTTCAAATCAGAGTATAAAGACGAAAAAGGAAATATACTCCGGTATCAACCGTTAACCAAGGATTATGAAATCGATAATGTTGACACGCTCAAGGGATACCCCTTAAAAGACGTGCTGTCCTATCTTGCGTGCCTGTTCGGCAGAAATGTGGTTGTCAACCGTCAGGGTCTGTTTGAAATACGGCAGTACGGCAAGATGAGCACATACGACTTGTTCAACAACGACAGAATTGAAACGCCGGACCTTTCCGAAAACGATTCGGTGTTCGGCTATCTGTCGGCGGCAATCGATTCCGACACGATTCTTACCGCGGGTGATACAAACGGTTCCGGATTCCTGTTTGCCTGTCCGATCATGAGTCAAACAAGGCTCGATTCCCTGAGCAATAACTACTCGTCAGAAAGCAACGTTGTTCACTCGTTCCGCCCCGGAAAGGTCGTTCAGCTTCTGGGCGATCCGAAAATCGAAGTCGGGGACGTCTTACCGCTCAATCCCGTATATGATAAAGACGGAAACCTTACATCGGCCGAATGTTATATCCCCGTTATGTCACTTGTCATGAAATATGACGGCGGCCTGATGAACGAAATCACTGCCTATGATTACGAAGAGGATACAAGCCTTTCGCTTGCACAAAAGGTGGATTTTGCTGACAAGAGTGCAAAACGTGTCACGCAGTACGCAAACGCAGTTTCGGATTTAACGTCTTATATCGGCGGCGGATTGGGCTTATATAAGACCGAAATGACGGATGCATCCGGCGCAGTCAAGACCTATCTTCATGACGGTGAGACGATCAGCCGGTCGACTTACATCATCACGGTCAATTCAAACGGATTCGCTTTTTCAACAACGGAAACAGCGGGGACATGGCTGAACGACGCAAGCAACATCACCTGGACGAACGGCATCAGCAAGGACGGAAACGCCGTCATGAAAACGATTGCGGCGAATAAGATTACCGCCGGTATGATAAACGTCACGGAACTTTCCGCATTGGGTGCGACAGTCGGTGGGTGGAATATCGGAAAAGGTTCTCTTTGTTATCCGAACAGCAATGCGATTTACAAGTCGACAAGTGCTGATGAAAACGGATTTCGTTACGAAGTGGGAATCAAGTCTGATTTTGGATCTGCCAATTATAACAACTTCTATGTTGCAAAATACAATACGTCGGACGGGACGAATAAACGTGTCTTTGCCGTCAGCAATTCCGGTGCAATCCTTGCGACCAAAGGTACGATCGGAGGTTGGAAGATCCTTGAAAAGAGGATATCCTCTGCCAATAATGACGGTGTTTATTCCATAATTCAGTCTGAGGGTAAAACCTTCCTTGCAACAGGGCTGTCATCTGCTGATTCGACGAACGGTTCAAATGCGAAGTTTATCGTATATCACGACGGAACTTTAAAGGCAACTCAAGCCGAAATCACAGGAAAAATCACCGCAACAAGCGGAAGCTTTACCGGCTCGATACATGCAAGTAAAGGCACGATCGGCGGCTTCGATATTAAAGACCCATATATGATTACAAGTAGAAAAAATTCCATCGGCGTTGACGGTTGCCTGTACTTCAATCCCAACGGTTCAAAGTCAACTGCTTCGGTAGGTGGGTCTGACAGCATATCTGGATGGATGATTGCAGCAGGAAAGAAATTCGGCGTGACAAATGACGGTACTTTGTATGCAAATGCATCGAGATTTTGTGGTGGCGTAATTTGTTGGGATAGCAAGCATCAAAACAGAATTGGAATGAATAATGGTACTCTCGCTTTTGGATGGGCTAATGAAGATGCCACAGCGTTATATATAAGGGGCAGTATAGGACCGATAGGTACCACATACGCAGACAACGGAATATACATTCAGAGTAAAGCAGGGACAGGGGTTGAAATCAAACTGACCAACCAAATAATGTTCTTTATTTCCGGAGTTAATGTACTTAACATATACAAGGCGTCAAACGGTAGCATTTGTCTTGACGCAAAATCAGTTATATTTAATGTCGGCAAGGTTTATGAACACTTATAATTCTGAAAGGAGCAACAACATGATTAAAGTAACTTACAACGACATCCTCCGTGCTTCGTCTTCGATGAAGAAGCTTATTGAAAGAGAACTGCCTGTCAGACAGGCGATTGCGCTTTCAAGGCTGATAAAAAAGGTGAACGCCGAAATCGAAATCTTTGACGGCGAGCAGCGAAAAATTGTCAACAAGTATGCAATCGTCAATCAGGAAACGGGTGAGAGCAGAATTCCCGGGTCGAAGCAAAAGGACTACAACGACGCCATGACCGATCTTTTAGGCTTATCCGTCGAAATCGACAGCGAAAAAATCGAAATTGACGGGCTTGAAAACATCGAAGCTTCGGTGATTCTGAACACCGAACCGTTTGTTGACTTTAAAGAATAAAGAAAGGAAGAGATTCCATGTACATATTGAATCTCAAAGTCTGTGACAAGCTGTTATCGTTTTGTGATCCGAAAAACAGCAGAATCAGAATCGTCGGAGATAACAAGGATTATGCGTTGCACTTTGAAACAGATATTGATAAGCATGCCGTATTTGCGCTCTTTAAAAAGGACGGAAAAGAAAGTCCTCCGGTACTTCTTGACGAAAATGGGAATGTATCGATCCCGCTTACCGTTTTGAAAGACGGACATTTTGAAGTCGGTTTGTACGCTGACGGATACGCAACAACACCTTTATATGTGCCTGTTGACGGCTCAATTCTCAACGAAACCGGCATACCGTTTGAAGAAATTGACGAAACTCAGGTCGAACAGCTGATTGCGCTTGTCAATAGCATAAAACAGATCGGTATCCAATCCGCCGAGGTCAACGCTGACGGTCACCTAATCTTCACCCTGACGGACGGCACGGTGCTCGATGCAGGTTATGTCGGCTCGACCGGTGGCGGAGCCGGTATCAAAGATTTTCAAAAAACGGAAGAAACCTACGAGGGCAGCACATACGAATTCACGCTGTCCGATGATCGCAAGTTTTCTTTCACCGTGAAAAACGGAAGTGACGGAAAACCCGGAGCGAAAGGCGAAAAAGGTGATACCGGGCTGAAAGGTGATAAAGGCGACAAAGGCGATAAAGGTGATAAGGGAGACAAAGGCGACACCGGTCAGAGCGCATACGATTCGGCGGTAGTTTCCGGTTACAGCGGAACGCAAGAAGAGTTCTATGCGGACCTTGCAGCGGTTGATAATCTTGCCGCTTGGTTTGCGAGCATATAAGGCGGTGATTGAATGAGTATTATAGAGGACAAACAGAGAATCGAAACTGCTGTATCAGACATTAAAACCCAAATCATAAACAAGGGTGTTAATGTTCCCGAGGGTACACGGATTGACGGTATACCGAGCCTTATTTCAAGCATTCCGTCCGGCGGTGGTGACGATGAAACGTTAAAGGCGATTATAGACCGAAGCATAACGAGTGTGATCGTGTCGGATGGCATGACAAGTATAGGAACGGCTGCGTTTCACTCTTGCATAGAATTAAAAACCGTATCTATCCCTAACAGTGTAGCAAGAATAGGTGAAAATGCTTTTTACAAATGTAGTAATTTAGCGTCTGCCGAATTGCCGGACAGTATAACAAGTATTGAAAAACAAGCGTTTGCAAATTGCATAAATTTGAATATATCAAAGCTCCCGGACGGACTAAAATCTTTAGGGGTTCAAGCATTCTTTGGATGTGAAAATATCACTCTGACATCATTACCGGTGGGCATTACGACTTTTAGAGATGGTGAATTCAGGGGATGTAAGAAGTTGGCGTTAACACACTTTGAAAGCAGTGTCAAGGATATAGGTTATTACTGCTTCGCATATTGCATAGGATTGACAAGCATAACTTTCAAAGGAATACCGACACTTATTCATTCAACTGCTTTCAATGGCTGTACCAACCTGACAACCATCAACGTCCCATGGTCAGAGGGAGCCGTTGCAAACGCACCGTGGGGAGCGACGAATGCAACAATCAACTATAACTATACGGAAGAAAGCGAGGTAACCTGATGCAGATTAAAACGCTATACAAGACCATAAGAACCGACGGCGGTGTGACCGTTTCGCCGGACAAGCCCGAAAGCGGAGAATATACCGAAATGTTGCGGCTGGTTGCCGACGAGGGGAAACTTCTGACGCAGAACGGAATCGATACAACGCCGTGCGTTGACGTTGATTTTACCGATGGTTGGTATGAGGTTGACGCGCCGGAAGAAGAAGCAGAAATATTTGAAACGGAGGTAAGTTAACATGTCAGAACTTTCAAACTTAATCTTTCACAACAAAAGCAACTACATCTCGTCACCGTACGGACCGAGGAAATCCATGAACACGTCAAAAGGGAAAACGTCAAGCTTTCATGACGGTGTTGACTACGCAACATACAATGTGAAGCTTGCGCAGTACCCGGTCACGGACGGCGTTGTGCTGTCCTGCGGCACGGATTGGGCTTACGGCGGCGCAAAGTATGTGTGGGTGAAGTACGACAGCTTAGGCGTCAAAATGCTGCACTATCACCTTGACAGCATTTGCGTCAAGAAAGGGCAGGCGGTCAACAAAAATACCGTTCTCGGCTATACCGGCAAGACCGGCAGGGCGACCGGCATTCATCTGCACCTTGGATTAAAGAAGCTTCTTTCCGGCGGCGGGTATATTGACCCGGAGAAGTGGTTTGAGAAGAATTTCAAAGCGCTGACGGAATCGAATCCGAAAGCGAAGTACGCACCCGGCAATTACAGAGTCACAAAGGCGGACGTGCTCAACGTCAGAGCAGGCGCCGGAACGAAGTACAAGAAGCTGACGTACAAACAGCTGACCGCAAGCGCACAGGCGAAAATCACGAAGCTGACCTGCGGAAAGAAAGTCAACGGCTATGTCAAGACAATGACGTTCACCGTTCTTGAAACGGCTGAAAATTGGGGAAGAACGCCGTCCGGATGGGTGTGCCTGGATTACTGCGAGGTACTGAAATGAGTGATACGGTCATTGTTTCCCTGCTAAGCCTTGTCGGCACGCTCGGCGGTACATTCGGCGGTATCCTGGTTTCCAACAAGCTGACAAACTACCGGCTTGAACAGCTGGAAAACCGGGTCAACAAGCACAACAACCTTATCGAGCGTACATACAAGCTTGAAGAGGACATCAAAGTGCACGATGAAAAAATCAAGGTCGCAAATCACAGGATTGACGACCTCGAAAAGGTGAACTGAAATGAGACGGTTCACGGATTTGATTCTCAGATTCATTAAATTTTTAAGGAGTGTATAATTGTGAAAAAAGTGTTTATATCTCAACCGATGAGAGGAAAAACAGATCGGCAAATCAAGGCCGAACGTAAGGCTATTATTAAAATAGCTAAAGAGAAGTTCGGAGAAGACGTTGAAATTCTCGACAGCTATTTTGAAGGTTTCAACGGAAATGCGCTTGCTTTTCTTGCAAAAGCCATAGAGGTTTTATCATCGGCCGACGTAGCTGTTTTCGGCAAAGGTTGGGAAAATGCACGAGGCTGTGCAATTGAACATCAGTGCTGTGTATCTTATGGCATTGATACCATTGATATTGCTTCCGGCACTTTTGAATTGGACAACAAATGTTCCGTAACGGCAACAGGCGGTTCGATCGGCGGATTTACTTTAAATTAAATTAATTGCGGCTGAATTCTGCGGACGAAGCCTACGGGAACTGATGAGTCAGAACCCGGATAAATCAAATTCATATTATTTAACGAGGAGGTGAACCAACATGAAAATCAACTGGAAAGTTCGACTGAAAAACCCCGTATTTTGGCTGACCGTTATTCCGGCGGGAATCGCTCTCGTTTATACCGTGCTTGGTCTTTTCGGCGTTGTTCCGACAATATCCGAGGATACGCTCGTGAATGCTGTCACGGCGATTATTTCCGCACTTACCACAGTCGGCGTGCTCGTTGACCCGACGACCAAGGGTGTAGGAGATTCCGACAGGGCACTTACATATGAAGAGCCGAGCGACGGGTCGGCGGGATAATTTGAGCAAGACAAACGGGTCACGGCGGGATGCTGTGACCCGTGGTTTTTTTGTTTTATCTGCGGAACATCTTTTTACAATACGGAGGCCCTGACGGTGAATTGGGAGCATCTTTGCGCTATCTGAGCCAGCGCTTTTCGATGCCGTATCCGGAAATCCAAGGAATTCTGACGGACATCGGCACAGAAGAACTTGGGCACCTTGAAATGGTAGGTAGCATCGTCTATCAGCTTACGAGAAACCTTACGCCCGAGGAAATCAAGAAAAGCGGTTTTGACACCTATTTTGTAGACCATACGACGGGCGTATACCCTGCGTCGTCGGCGGGCGTACCGTTCACGGCGGCCTACATTCAGTCAACAGGCGACGTGATTGCGGATTTGCACGAGGATCTTGCCGCCGAGCAAAAGGCACGCAAGACTTACGACAATATCTTACGGCTTGTTGACGACCCGGACGTCTGCGACGCAATCAAGTTTTTGCGTGCACGTGAAATCGTCCACTATCAGCGCTTCGGCGAAGCTCTGCGGATTGCAACGGATAAGATGCAGTCGAAGAATTTTTATGCATTCAATCCGTCGTTTGACAAGGTGATCAGAAACTGAGGTTTCTCCCCGACTGTTCGGTCGGGGAGCTTTCGTTGCAGAAGTAGGACAAGACTTCCGAGTTGACGGAAGAACGGCAATTTTCATCGGTTTGAATTTAAACAGTTTTTCTTCTTTTGCGGTGTTATCCCCCTTGCCATTGTGCCTGTTATGTGCTATGATAATCCAAATCCAAAGTAGGAAGTGACACCGTGAAAAATATCGTATTGATCGGAATGCCCGGGGCCGGGAAAAGCACCGTCGGCGTTTTGCTTGCCAAGTCCACTTTGCGTTCGTTTGTGGACACCGACCTTGTGATTCAGCAAAAACAGGGCAAAAGCCTTTGTGAAATCATCGGAGAAGAGGGAACCGACCGTTTCCTTGAAATTGAAAACGAGGCAATCGCTTCATGCTCTTTTGACTGCTGTGTTGTTGCCACCGGCGGAAGTGCGGTCTTTGGAAAAGAAGCCATGGAAACCTTAAAAAAAGACGGAACCGTCGTTTATCTGAAGCTGCCTGTCGATGAAATCAAAAAGAGAATCAGCGATATCCGTACAAGGGGAGTCGCCGTCAAGCCGGGCGTGACGCTCGAGGAAATTTTTAAAGAGCGTAAGCCGCTTTATGAGAAATACGCCGATTTTACCGTGGACTGTACGGGACTGAATGCCGAACAGTGTGTGGGAAAAATTATAGAGCTTTTAAGCGTGGAAAGCTGAGAAGAAAGCCGACGAGGTGGAATTCGTTGTGCGTAATACGTAATTGTGGTTGATCAACATTCCACAGAAGATGCGGTTAAGCAGGGGCAGCCCCGTGTGGCTGCCCGTGGAATTTAGGAAAATAGAGATAAATTTTAGTTTGTCGGTCGCATGGCGACACCAATGCCGGGGTACATGGTGCTTGATTGAAAACTGACAGCCCGAGCCGTGGGATTTTAATGAATAATGAAAAATGAATAATGAATAATTGTGGTCGCGGGGAGACTTGTGCCGATGGGAAGCTTTTCCCCGCAGAAGCGACATTTCCGCAAAGGAAAGATAGTAAATTATAAGCGGTGGGAACCGGTTCGGATTCGGGAAAGCCACGGTAAATTTTAGTTTAGCGGTGTAAGACCCCTCTGTCGCCTTGCGACATCTCCCCTTTCATGGGAGAAAAATCTTTTATCAAGTCAGCAACAAGAGGGTTCTCTCCTGAAAGGGGAGATGTCACGAAGTGACTGAGGGGTTCCTCGCTGACCGTCAGCACTC
>CAMAZY010000018.1 GCA_945863885.1 uncultured Clostridia bacterium | reverse complement strand
CCCCCGACCTGCTGATTACAAATCAGCTGCTCTACCAACTGAGCTACACCAGCGTTTCAACGCTCGAATACTATACCACAAAAAAGCAGACTCGTCAACCCTTTTTCGCTAAATTTTTAAAATTTTTTTGTTGATTTTATTTTGTACATACTATATAATATATTTATAAAATAACGATTGGAGATTGGACTGTGAAACAGCTTGAAGTAGGAGCGGACAAAACAGTTATCAGACCGAATGTCGGCTTGGTTCTCAGAGGTGCGGCCGCTTTGCTTATCGGCTTTGTCCTTCTGACAGTCCTGATCTGCTATGAGCCTGAGACTGCCGGAATATATAGTGCAGGCGACATTGGCGAAAAACTGACCTGCCTTTTTTGTATGGTCGGTTTCTGGACGTTGGGCACGGTCGATTTGGCGAAAAACGGTATCACGGTTGTGGTTGACCGAAACGGTGTCTGCCGGAAAGGGCTGTTTTCCCGCAAATGCCTTTCATGGGCGGAAGTCTGCGATTACGGCTGCTTTTATGACCGATACATAAGAAGCCTTGACGGAATGTATGTTGTTTATTTTTCTGACGAAAAGCTGAGTGCCGACAAAACGGGCAAGCGAAAGAAAATCGGCGGCAAAGCCATACGGATGTATCTTTCGGCTCCGGACGCTTGCAAGACGGTCGGTTCGCTGATTCCGTTCTGTCGGCGCTTTGCCGATTGTGAGCCGTTTTTGAGTGACACGGATTATTTAAAAAAGTTTCAGTAAGAGGAGAGAGTGGAATGAAACAGATCAAGGTATTCCCGGATAAAATCATCATAAAAGGTCACTATTCTTACCTTGTCAGCGGTGTGATACTGCTGTCGGCCGGAAGTTTTCCCCTTATAGATTTTGTTCTGCCGATGATTTTTGATGTCGACCTTTTCACGCCGGACGGAATGCCGGTTCTGTGTCTTGTGGCGATTTTGCTTTTCTTTTGCGGCGTCGGCTTGTTTATGCTGTTAAGATTCTTTGAAACCGTCACCGTAGATGAGAACGGTATTTTACGCAAGGGGTTGCTGAAAAGCAAAAAGTTGAGTTGGGAGGAAACAGCGGACTACGGTGTGTTTTATGATGTGACGTCCCGATATCCGATGTATGTTCTTTACTTTTCCGCCGAAAAGTTGGAAACCATCAAGAAAGAAACGAGAAAAAAGCTCCGGGGCAGGACGATAAAAATCTATGTTGCGCAGTCGCAATTTGACGCCGTGACCGAATCGCTTTTACCGTTCTGCCGTCGGTTTTCTGAATGTGAGCCGTTTGTTAGCGACCCGGATTATCCTTGGAGAATGAGATGAGGTGGGGCAGACGGTGAAAGAGAAAAAAGGTGAGTTCGCTGTGAATCGGCGGACGGGTCTTTTCTGCATGATATTTCTTTGTTGGGCGGTTTTTAACGGTCTTTTGATCGTCGTAAAAGAGGGGGAAGCGTTCAATTGGATTTCGATTGTATTCAGTTTACTTCTTATCGCAGCGTTTTTGGTCTTGTTTCCCTACGGCTATCGGTTTGACGAGAACGGCGCAGAGATTTTGTATCTGTTCGGCTTTCGGGAAACGTTCAAGTGGTCGCAGGTGAGAATGGTTATGGTTGAAAGAGAACGTTTTGTTCCGTTGTGGCTCGAAGGCTTATTGAGTAATTATGAGTTTTACGGTCCGTGGGAAAGAAAATCGAAAGACGCAAGCAGTATCAATAAAAACAGAAATACAAAACGGCTGATAGAAAAGTATTACGGAAAGATTGAAGAAAAATGATGCGGAAATGTCGGACGACTTGAAACAAGGTGAGGGTATGTACGAAAAGATTACAAAGGGTTTGAATGTAATTTTTACGCTGATGTTTATAACGGGGGTTGTCATGGGTTTGGTCAGCAGTACCCTTTACACCGATAACAACGCCGACTACACCGAAATACAGCCCGAATTTCGGACGCCCGAGCCGATCGACTGCGTGTTGGTCGACAGTAAAAGCGGTATGATTTACGTCTGCTACACGGAAAGCTCAGCGGTCAATGTGTACGACAGCGGGACGGGTACGTTTCTTTGGGCGGTGTCAGCCCCGTATCTTCGCCACAGTTATTTTGACCTTGACGGCAAGACGCTGACAATTTACGGCGCAAGCGAAGCGTACCTTTACGACAGAAAAACCGGTGCCTTTCTTGAAAAAGGGGAGAGCGACGCTTACGGACTGTCTTTTGACCTCGAAGACACAACCATACAGGGGGAGCCGGTGCCGGGCGAGGTGTATTATGATGCCCATGACGTTTTCAAAGTTAATCCCGACGGCTCGAGGTCGATGATTGTTTGCGCACCGTGGTGGGCTGATTTCTTTAATGTTTTCATCTGGTGGCTTGTCGGCTTTTCGGCCGGGCTATGTAAGGGTGCGCTGATGCTTCTCGATAAGGTCAGGCAGGGTGTCAAAGCGAAAAAGGCGGCACAGGGCGATTTTTCGGGCGTCTTTGAGCTGACCGACAAGGCGGCAGTTTTTACGGTTTATTTTTATCGGGTGGAAAGCGTTGTGAATATCCTGCTGGGGGTTAGCTTTGTATTATTGACTGCGTCGGTGCCGAAGGTGACGCTTCTGCTTGTTCCGGCAGCGATCGGGTTTATTTTAACGCAGATCATATTGGTCAATCTTCTTGACAGACGGATACTTACGGATTACGAGAAGAAAACCGTCTCGATGTGGAGGGCTGTCAATTGTGGTACGTTTATTGCCGCATTGCTGACGCTTGTAGTGATAATGACTTTTAACGGCGGTGAACTTCAGCTTTGATATTGAAGCAATTTGTGAAAATTATTGATTTTCTGTGAAAACTGTGCTATACTGAATTCACAAAATTTTAAAGGAGGATTTCACTATGAAAACACTCGGCGATCTTATCAACTTCTTAAAGGGTCTTTATGAGCTTATTCTCGACTTCTTCAACAAGTTCATCAAGAAGGACGAAGAAGAAACAACTGCACAGGCATAATGGTAAAGGCTCTCCAAAAGGGGAGCCTTGTTTTTTGCGATTGTCTTTGCTCATGACAGATGCGTAGGATCTATTGCAAAAGTAAATTGATTTTGAATTTTGTATTGACAATGTATGAAAGATATACTAAAATATAGGAAAATCGATACTTCTCAACAAAGTATCGGAAAAAATCTTCAATATTTCAAGGAGGAAAACACTATGAATAACGGCTTTTTTGTTTTCGTAAAAACCTATTGGGAGGAAATCTGTGATTTCTTTGATGCATTTTATGCTTTTGTAAAAGCTCTTATCGATAAAGCAACGAATGCTGACGCTGAAGAAGAATAATGAATGCAAGTGATTTAAACAGATCGCACATCGGCCGGGAGCTTTTCCCGGCTTTTGTCTTGTACCCGTCCTTTTATAAAAAAGTGACTTTCTTCCGTTAAAATCATGAATTTTTTTTGAATTAACTATTGACATTGTTTAAAGAATGCTGTACAATATAGGCAAGTTAAAGACCAAATGTCTTTGATTAATATTTGTAATAGGAGGAAATAAACATGATCGATCTTAACGCTTCTTGGAACAACTTCATCAAGTTCCTTAATGACAACTGGAAGGCTATCGTTGAGTTCTTTGATAAGCTTTGGGCATTCGCTAAGGACACAATCCTTAAGGATGACAGCCCGTGGGCTGACCTTGAAACAACAGTTGCTGAATAATCAATTGTGCTGTTTTAAAATTTGAAATTTTAAAATGGAAAGCCGCCTGATTTTCAGGCGGCTAGCCTTTTTATACGGCAGTTTTTCCGATGTCTGTTCTGACAGCGGTTTTTTTGCTCTTTTTTTGTTTTTTATCTGATTTTTTAAAAATTTTTTCTGAAAAGTCCCGCTTTTTGCGGGATTTTTTTCATTTTACGGGGATTTAGTGAAGAGCAGATTTTCGATGCGGCGAAAAAACGCTCTTCTCGGGAGAAAAAACCAAAAGGAAAGGAGAAGAATTTGTCAAACGAATTAACGGCAAAAGAAAAACTGTTTTGTATTTATTATCACCTTGACCGCAACGCAAGAGAAGCGGCGGTAAAAAGCGGCTTCGGCAACAACCCCCGTAAGGCGATAAGACTGCTTCGGAAAAAGGAAATCACGGACTATATCGAAAAGCTTGACGCAGAGAAGAAAAGCTGTACTCCGGAGGTCGCGGCCGGGTACAGACGGCTTGCGTTCGGCTGCGTGAGCGATGCGGTGACGCTGATTCTTGACCCGGAAATCAGCCGGGAGGAGCTTTTGAAGCTTGACCTTTTTAATGTTGCGGAAGTTAAAAGGCAGAAAGGCGGAGCGGTTGAAATTAAATTTTTTGACCGATTGAAGGCTCTCGAAAAGCTGAGTGAAATAGGGGATCGGGAACAGACACAAGGAGCGTTGTCGCTCTATTCGGCGATTGAAAACAGTGCAAAAGCTATTGCGGAGGCTACTGATGACTGAGTTTCACGCCTTTTCAAAAAAACAGCTTTCCGTACTTTCCTGGTGGCACGAAAGCTCCCCTTACCGTTCTTTCGATGGTATTATCTGCGACGGTGCGGTCAGAAGCGGAAAAACGACCTGCATGTCGCTGTCGTTTGTGTCGTGGGCTTTTCATTGTTTCAACGAAGCCGACTTTGCTTTTTGCGGAAAAACAATCGCTTCTTTAAAACGGAATATTATATGCAGCCTGATTCCGCTTTTAAGAAGCCTCGGCTTTGACTGTAAAGAAAAGTACACACAAAATCTGATTGAAATCCGTTTCGGAAAAACAAGGAACCGATTTTATCTTTTCGGCGGACGGGACGAAAGCTCGGCTTCGCTGATTCAGGGAATGACGCTTTCGGGCGTGTTGCTTGACGAGGTGGCACTGATGCCGCGATCATTCGTAGAACAAGCTCTTGCCCGCTGTTCGCCCGAGGGGGCTAAATTCTGGTTCAACTGCAATCCCGAAAACCCCATGCATTGGTTTTATCGGGAATGGATCAAAAAATGCAAAGAGAAAAACTGCCTGTATCTTCATTTTTTAATGAGCGACAATCCGTCCCTTTCTCCCGAGGTGCTCAAACGCTATCAATCGCTTTACAGCGGTGCGTTTTACGAACGGTTTGTGCTCGGAAAATGGGTCGCCGCCGAAGGGCTTGTTTATCCGGAAGCGGCAAGGGGCAGTTACACAAAAAAGCCGCCCGACGGCACGGCCGAGCAGTACTGTATCTCCTGCGATTACGGTACGGTGAATCCGATGTCGATGGGGCTTTGGGCAAAACACGGCGGAACATGGTACAGAGAAAACGAGTATTATTATTCGTCAAGAAGAGAGGGGAAACAGCTTACGGACGAAGAATACTACGAGGCACTTTGCCGTCTTGCAGGCAAAAGAAAAATCGAAGCGGTTATCGTTGACCCCTCGGCGGCAAGCTTCATTCAGTGCATCAGACGGCACGGAAAATTCAAAGCTCTGCCCGCAAAAAACAGCGTGACGGACGGAATCCGGAAGGTTCATGAGGCTCTTAAACAAGGAAAAATCAGAATCGGTCCCGACTGCACGGACACACTCAGGGAGTTTTCGCTTTACCGTTGGGAAGAGGGTCAGACAAAGGACGTTCCGAAAAAAGAAAACGACCACGCAATGGACGATATCCGGTATTTTGTTTCGACGTACTTAGGCGAAAGCGGCGGAGGATTTTTCGCCGTGGCCGCCCAAAGAGAAAAGGAATAAGAAAGGAGAAAACGCTTGGCACTTTTAAGAAAAAAGGAAAAAGGCGCAAAAAAGACCGTTGCCGCCGTTACTCAGACCGGTGCAAGCCGACACCCGTTTATGCCGCTGTCGGCTTATTATCCCGGAAAAAACGCCGATTTTGAGCTGTACCGTTCCTTGCGGGAAGCGGTTCCGATTATTGATGCGGCTATCCTCAAAACCGTAAGGCTTTTAGGCTCGTTTGAAGCGAAGACGGGAAATGCAAAGGCAGACGAAATGCTACGGCGCTTTTTAAGGTCGGTGAACGTTTCAGGAACGAGGACGGGAATCGACAGCTTTATTTCTACGTTTTTCGAACAGCTTCTGACTTACGGGACGGCCGTCGGCGAGATTGTCGTTTCCGGCGGTGAGGTCAGCCACCTTTATAACGCCCGTCTCGAGGACGTCAACCTTTCGAGTGGTGACAATCCGCTTGCCGTCACCGTTTCGGCACGGGACCAATCGGGTGTGTTTGTTCCGGTGAAGTATCCCCAGCTGATTCTTACATGTGTTCACAATCCGGAGCCCGGAAGTGTTTACGGTACATCGGTTCTCAAAGGCTTGCCGTTTGTCAGCGACGTGTTTTTGAAAATCATGAACACGGTCGGCGTCAATTGGGAACGGCTCGGCAACGTGCGCTTCGCCGTGACCTACAAGCCGCAGGACGACGCAATCGACAAGGCGTACGCCCGGGAAAGGGCACAGTGTGTCGCCGACGAATGGAGCAAGGCGATGGACCCGAACGGTCCGGTCAGGGATTTTATCGCTGTCGGCGACGTTTCGATTAAGGCCATCGGGGCGGACAATCAGATTCTTGACAGCGAGGTGCCCGTCAGGCAGGTGCTCGAACAGATCGTGGCAAAGCTCGGAATTCCGCCGTTTTTATTGGGGCTTAGCTGGTCCTCAACGGAAAGAATGTCGTATCAGCAGGCGGATATTCTCACAAGTGAAATTGACGCCTACCGCCGTGAAATCGAGCCGGTAATCCGGAAAATCTGCCTTTGGCAGTTACGGCTTTCGGGCTTTTGCTGCGATGTTGACATCGTCTGGGACGACATTACGCTTCAGGATCTTACCGAAATCGCAAGAAGCAGTTATTACAACGCACAGGCAGAAAAGATTCTCAGTGAGATTGGAGGAGAGAAAAACGGAAAACAAGAACATTGACGATATGACGCTTATCAATCACTATACCCGCTCGGTTCTTACGGCTCAGCAGGTGTATATTTTCCCCGTTACCCTTTGTGACAACGAGGTTGACCGGGATTTCGAACGGTTTACGGTGAGCGCACTTCAGAAGCTTTGCACGCTGTTTTTAGGAAAGACGGGAATTTTTGACCACAATATGTCGGCGGCGGGTCAGAGCGCACGCATTTTCAAAACATGGGTCGAGACCGATAAAGACCGGCTGACCTCGGCGGGTGAACCCTATACCGCTTTAAAAGCCAAGGCGTATATGGTGAGAACCGACCAAAACAAGGCACTGATTGACGAAATCGACGCCGGAATCAAAAAAGAGGTCAGCGTCGGCTGCTCGGTGAAAAAATCGGTTTGCTCCGTTTGCGGAAAAGACATGAAAACCGGTGAATGCACGCACATCAAGGGACGAGTATACGGCGGCAAGCTTTGCTGCGGAATTCTTTCGGAGCCGACAGACGCTTACGAATGGTCCTTTGTTGCTGTCCCGTCGCAACGGGAGGCGGGCGTTACCAAAAGCTTCTTCAAAAAGGAGGAAAAGAATACGGATATTATCAAAGCAATCAAGGAATGTGACGGCGAGCTGACGCTGACAAAGACGCAGGCTGATACGCTGTCCGCTTACATCGGAAAGCTTGAGGAGTACGAGCATGAGGCGAAGACGTACCGGAACAGCCTTGTTTCCGGCATCGAACGCCTTTGCATGATCGTGATGCCGAAGGTGAACGTCGGACTGTTTACCAAGGGACTTGACTGTCTTTCGGTCGAAAAGCTTGAAACGCTCAAAAGCGGACTTGAAGCGCAGGCAAAACAGATCATTCCGCCGCAGATTCAACTGAAAAGCGAAAAGGCGGCAAAAAACGTGAACAACAACGCATTTAAAATTTAAGGAGGATTTTTACATGGCAAGATTTGAAAACATTAAGCTTGAAAAAGGACTTTACACAACAGGAAAAAGCTTCACCAAGGCGCTTGAGGAGCTTGATCCGTCAGAGGAATACATCGGAACCGAGCTTGAGGGGCTTGATGCGTTTCAGCGACAGCTGAAAAGATTCGACATCAAGGTTTCGGGCAGAGGCAGTGATACGGTTGAAAAATTTTTCAAGACCTCGGACTCGGCGGCACTGTTCCCGGAATATGTCAGCCGTTCGGTTTACAGAGGCATCGAAGAAAACGACATTCTTCCGAAAATCGTGGCAACCGTGACCGATATCAAGGGCATGGACTACCGCACCATCGCTTCCGTTCCCTCTGAGGACGACAAGGAGCTTAAAATCGTTGCTGAGGGCGAAGCCATTCCCGAAACAGCGGTCAAGACACAGGAAAACCTTGTTACCCTTAAAAAGAGAGGCAGAATGCTTGTCGCTTCTTATGAAGCACTTCGTTTTCAGCGCCTTGACCTTTTCTCGGTGACCCTGCGTCAGATCGGCGCTTATATTGCTAAAATGCAGCTCAAGGATGCCATTGATGTCCTTGTAAACGGCGACGGCAACGAGAATCCTATTACCGAATCGAAAACAGCCGCCGACGGTGTGCTCGACTATACCGATCTTGTGAATTTCTGGAACGGCTTTGATCCGTACAGTCTTACAACGATTATCGCTTCACCCGACCTTACGGCGAAGATTCTTTCCATGTCTCAGTTCAAGGACGCTTCGGCAGGTCTTGATTTCCACGCCACGGGTAAGCTTGTCACACCGTTCGGAGCCGAGCTTTTGAAGAGTGCGAGCGTCGGCGCCGGAAAGCTGATCGGACTTGACCGCACCTGCGCACTCGAACAGGTTCAGGCGGGCGGCGTTCTGACAGAGTTTGACAAGCTGATTGACCGCCAGCTTGAAAGAGCGGCAATTACAACAATCAGCGGCTTTGCAAAAATCTTTACTCCGGCGTCAAAATCGCTTTCCGTCTGAAAGGAGCAAAATTGATGACGGATGCAGCATCGGTATTTGCACTGCTTAAGGAAAATACCGACACGGAAGATATCGGCGCCGAAGAGATGTTGCCGCTTTGTCAAAGGGCTTTGAACTTCGTTTTGTCAAAGCTGAAAGATACAGCGGACAAGGACGATCCGCTGATCGGTGAAACAGCGGCGGCTGTCGCACGGTATCTGTTGTTCAAGAAGCAGTCCGGTGTCGGTCTGCGGTTTCAAAAATATAAAATAGGGGATATCACGACGGAAAGAAACGCCGAAAAAGAGCTTCAGTTTGAATCGCAACTGGTTCGCGAGGCGTTGGCGAACGCTGCCGGAATCCTTAGGGACGGTGGTTTTTATTTCAGCGCAGAATAACGTCCGGTATGATGCACAAATCAGCGGACTGATCAAAAAGTTCGGCCGAAAGATGACGAGACTCAAAAACGGCGAGGAAACCGAATTTTTCGGTTTTCTTCAGCCGCTTCGGTATAAAAATAAAATGTACCTTAACGGCATTTCGACCGAGCTTGGGTACAATACGACGAAAAAATATCTGCTCATCTCTCAGCCCGATGTCAAGCTGAAGCAAAACGAGCGGGAAAATGTCGTCATCACCGCCTCGGACGGAAAATATTGCTGTGACCACAGCGAAACGGTAAGCTTCGGCGAAAAAGAGTGCTATTGCTGGTCAATCGTTCACCGGGTCAGCTATTAGTCACGGAAAGGAGAAGCAACAATGAACACGAATGAAATTATCACGATGGCTTGTCAGAAAATCAATGAAAGCGAAGATCTGCCGGTGGAAGTGACGGCGACTGTCGCTTACGATACGATATGTGATCCGATTCCGATTGACCGGTATTATGTTGTTCTCAACGGCCATGAAAGCGAATCGAAGCTTTTTGAAGATGAAAATGAAGAATGCTGTCAAAAGACGAGCATCGTCATCAAAATGAACTGCTATGCGCCGCTTGACGAAAACAACGGTACGATCAATGAGCTTGCGCTCAAGCTTTCGGATATCCTCATGGGCTATTTCGAGGGCAAGATGACAGGCTTTAAAATCGGCTCGGTTACAGTCGACGACAGTCTGAAGGTGTTCTGTCTTCCGTGCAGGCTGTTCTTTTCGTATGAGCAGTGTCCTGCCTCGGTTACTGAGGACAGCGTGTTGAAGCCTTTTGCGGATTTTTTGTGTAAAACCCACGTCAACGATACGGTATCGCATCTTACCGAAGCGGAAAAGGAATACTTGAACGAGCCGTACGTTTTAGGTCTTTATACGGGGCTTGGCGACGGCGACGCACAGGTAATTGACCTTGGATTCTATCCGCGGTTTCTGATTGTTTTTGCGCCGTCAACGGCACTTCTTTCCATGAGCGGAGAACATCCCGTTGTCTATTTCGCAATGGCGGCGCGCGGTTATCCGTCAAAGGGAGTCGCCATTCAGAGGAACGGGTTCAGGGCGGGTCAAAGCGAAATCTATTCCTCATACGGTGTTTATCCGAAGATGAACGAGCTTGACAGAAAGTATGTGTTTATTGCTTTCAAATAAAGAAATCGGGGTGCAGTCTGAACTGCACCCCGAAGTGTTGTTATTGATATCAGAAAAACTTGGTCTTTGCTTTGACAGAAGCTGACTGATCACCGTAAACCGCTTTCTTGGAAACGGTCTTGTAGGCGGCGACACAATAGGTATAGGAGGTCGATCTTGAAAGACCCTTATTGGTATAAGAGTTTGTCTTGACATCGGCAACCTTCACCCACTTTTTGCCGCTGAGTCTGTAAACGGTGTATCCGCTGGCGCCGGAAACCTTGCTCCAGGAGAGGGCAATAGCGTTCTTTGAGGTACCTTTTACTTTAAGACCGGAAACCTTGGCAACGCTTGTTGCACCGGTAACGGTTGCGGAATAAGCAGAGGTGGCATAGATGCCGGCTGTCTTCTTGAGAACCTGTACCTTTACATAATACTTGGTGTTAGCGGAAAGCTTCGTAAGCGTGACGCTTGTCTTGGTGGTGGTAACACTCTTCCAGGACTTGTTGTTGGTCGAGTAGAATACCTTGTATCCGGAAGCGCCGGAAACAGCTTTCCACGAAACGGTAAGGGTCGAAGATGTCGGTGAGGAAATCTTAACGGTTGAAGTCTTTACCGGAGCGGTCGAAACGCTGAGCGTTGCCGAATAGGCGCCGTAAACGGTCTTCGAGCCGGACTTGTAATAAGCTACCGCTCTGAACGGATAGGTTGTGTTTGCCTTAAGCTTTGTAAGGGTGTAGGTGGTTGCGGTTGTAACTTTCACGTTAACCCATTTCTTGCCGTCATATCTTTGAAGAACATAGCCGGCAGCACCGGAAACCTTGCCCCAAGAAACCTTGATTGCGTTGTCTGTTGCGGCGGAAGCAACAAGCTTCGGAGCACCGAGAAGTGTATTAACCTTAACATATGAAGATTCAGCACCGTATGCGACGCCGCTTGTGCCCTTCTTATAAGCCTTTACTCTGAAGTAATATGTGCTTTTGGCTTTCAGACCGGAAACGGTATATTTTGTTGAGGTGACGGCCTTAAGGGTTACCCACTTGCCGCTCTTATAGTATTCAACAACATAACCGGAAGCACCGGAAACAGCTTTCCAGGAAAGCTTAACCGAAGTATCGGTAATCGAAGAAGCGGTCGGAGTCGAAGCCTTTCCGGGAAGAGTGATGATATATACGGAGCCGTATGCACCCTTCTGTGAGCCGGCGATAGCTCTTACGGAATACTTATATTCGGTTGCTGCACTGAGGGAAAGCTTGCAGGTGGGTTCGGAAACGGTCTGGATAAGCTTGTTGTTGTAAACAACCTGATACTGCTCTGCGCCGGGAACGGCATCCCATGTCAGAACCGCACTGTTGGTCGTAACGGAAGAAGCTTTGAGATTTTCAACAGCACCGAGGATAATCTTATAGGTTACCTCTGCTTCTGCGTCGGCATAGCCGTAAACCTTAAGTTTTGCGGTTACGGTGCTGCCAAGGTTATAGTTATCGGCTGTTGTCGAAATGACATCGTAGTCTCTTCCGAGCTTGAGCGAGTAGGTTTTGCCGTCAAGAACGGCTGTTGCGGTAAGCGGAACAACCGCTTCGCCGCCGAGACATGCCTGCGAGCCTGCCGAGAAGCTGTACGTTGCAACGGGCTTGCTGATAATGAGAGCACCGATATAAGCGACTGCGGGAACAAGAGAAGCTTTCTTGCTGTTGAGCGAGGAAAGAAGATTCTTGATCATCGCTTCAAGCTTGTCGTTTTTAATTGCGTCATCAAGCGGTCTGTCGGAAGAAGTGTTGCGTTTTGCAAGAATGACCTTTCCGAAAATACCGTTGAGAAGATTGTAGATGGCATCATAGCCGACGTTGGCGACAACTTTCGTACTGAAATCCTTGAGGAATCTCGAAACGGTGATGTCGACGATCTTGGCAAGATCAAGTGAGAAGACAGCTTCAAGGAGGCCGTCCTTCACGAAAGCCTTTACGGAATAGTCATAGCTGCTGTCGAGATTGTCAAAGAGCTTGGTCTTTGCGATAAGCTCGTCAAGCTTTGCGAAGATATCCTTATCCTTGGTGGTGGTCATCTTTAGGATTTTTGCAAAGCCCTTGTCATAAAGGAATATGTTAGCGACATCGTTGAGTACGGTCCATACGTTCTTGCCTGCGCCCGCATCATAAGGAAGAACAATTGCTTTGCCGACATAGTAGGTCAGTATATCACCGAGGATGTTTTCGTATGTAGCTTTTGTGCTTGAGGTTACGGGGATATTATTGATTGCGGCGGTGTTGCGAAGAACAACTACGGCAACCTGCTTGAGGTCTTTGCATGCATCAATACCTTCGATGTATGCGTCCATGCTTTCGGATTCAATGTTGGCAAGAATGTACTTGACAACGGCGAAAGCAACGGCGGAGGAGTCGGAAGTGTTGATTCCGTCGGTGATGCCGAGTGCTTTTGCAACATAGAGATAAAGAGAATTGAGGTTAGCACCGAGTTTGCCGGCGTCGCCCGATTTCCAACCGGTGTAACCCGGGAAGAACTGAACAGCCATGTAGCCGATGATGTCATTGATCTGAGCGGAGAATGACTTGCTGTTGTCGAACGGGATGTTGGCGGTGTCGATTGTCGAACCGTTGAGGTTCATGATGGCGCCGAGCTTCTTGAGAGCCTCGTTATCGCTTTCTGACCAGTCAACGTTGATGTTTGCGATGAGCTTAACCAGGTAGTTGTCCCAGCTGATCTTGAAAACAGACTTCAGAAGTTCGTCGAAGGTAGTCTTTCCGTCCATTGTGAAGCCGGGAAGAAGGTCTTTCCCGACAAGGTCGGAGATCATGTCTTCATAAACGAAAGCGTCGATTCCGTTTGCCTTGACCTTGGCAATCGCGTCTTTATAAGCCTGACTTTCGGTGTCGGAATAAACAGCCTGAACGAGCATATCCTGAATCATCGGATAGAAGCCGCCAGCGGGGAACAGCTCGTTGATGTTGACTCCGGCTGTCTCGAGAAGATTGCCGAGCGTACCGAGCTCAACATTGCCGTCCATTAAGCCGGCGATCACATTGGCATTGTCCGCAATGAGAGTGATGACTCTATTGATAATTTCGACATCACCGGTCTTGCTTCTGGACATATCTTTGGGCCAGTTTTTGAAGACAAGACCTTCTTCGGTTTTTAAGGTGAGAAGATTGTCGCCGAGATCACCGACAAGTTCTTTTGTGCCAATGAGATTCCAAACGCTCTTTACAAGGTCGATCGTTCCGCAAATTCCGTCAACACTTGTAAAATCGATTGTGATTTTAGCAACACCGAAATCGAGCTCCATTTTTTCCATATTGGCTTCTTTCAGTGCTGCATCGACCTTATCAAGAAGGATTTTTGCGTTAGCCTTGTCTGACGTAGACTGGAAATATTTCGAGCCGTAGGTCACAGCCGGTGCCTGCGGTGCAGGATCGTCAGCCGCAAAAGCGACGGTCACGGTACCGAAAATAAGCACGAGACTTAAAAGCAGACTCAAAACTTTGGTTGATACTTTTTTCATTTGCTTTGCCTCCTTAAATAATACAGATGATACAAAAGTACAAGATTTCATCTTAAGCTAATAATACAACTTTTGAGGGGTAACAGTCAAGATTTTTGTTGAAAAAATGCAATCTGTTCATGAAAATTTCTTAAATGTGCAACATCAGGACATAATCTTCCGACAAATATCGACAGGATGAGCTATATATAAAATTCTTTCATATCGTCAAGCCGTAAAAGCATCGGTTTTTCGCCGCACGCAACACCTGCGTCGATGTTGATCCAGGTGTCGGTTTTCAGTGCTTTACCGGCAAACATACTGCCGTAAAAAGCAGTCGGTGTATGACCGAACACGGTGAAAAAACGGTCGGAGTATTGCTCCCCAAGACTCGGACGGTTCCAGATAAGCTCGCGGTCGGTGTATTCGGAAAGCTTTTTTCCGGGCGCATAGTTGCCCAGTCCGGAATGGGTGAGAACAAAGTCTTTGTCCCCCACGGTGACCGTATCGTAAAGCGGTGCGTCACGCAGATAATCAAGGATATACTCAACCTGCGGCGGATTTCGCTTCGCCGTTTCTCCGAGCGCCTTTATGGTCGGGGCGGCTCCGTTATGAAGCCACGTCTGAAGCAAAGAAAGCTTTGTTTCGTCAAGGCTTTCCAAAAAATCATCGGTGATGATTTCCGTTATAAACGAGCATGAAAGCATCATCGCTTCATGGTTGCCGAGAATGAACTGAATGTTCGGTTTATCGAGCAGGTATTCGAGGATTTTTATCCCGTCCTCGCCCCGGTCAATCACATCTCCGAGGACGAAAAGGAAATCATCGTCACAAAAGCCGGCTTTTGAAAGAAGCGACAAAAAGCCTTCAAGCGGATAACCGTGTAAATCCGAAACAGCGTAAATCATATGAAACCTCCGAATGAGATGAAAAAGCGGCTGCCTTAAGCAGCCGGGAATCGAACACAATATGGTTTTAAGCGACAATTTTTAGCCGATACTGCGGCAGAAATTTATTCGCTTAAAACTTCGAAGAACCTGAAACCGAATATTTTGCGTGCATTGCGTAACTTGAAGCCGCAGGCATACTGACGTATGGCAAGGCTGAAAGTATAGCAAGGTGCGTGAAATATTCGGCTTCAGGCATATCGTGTTCGGCTCACGGCTGCTTAATGATAGCCGCTTTTTGATTGTAACTGTGTTTATGCCTTTTTCTTTTCGGAAACCGCCTTGATGACGAACAGAGTGCCGAGCATCAGAACGAGTGTAATCGGAAGCGAGATATACCACTTCGGAACAAAGCCTGCAATGATGTAGCCGACGGCGGAAACGCCCGCAACGGTCAGCGCATACGGAAGCTGCGTCGAAACGTGGTTGATGTGGTCACACTGTGCGCCGGCGGAAGCCATGATCGTGGTATCCGAAATTGGTGAGCAGTGGTCGCCGCAGACAGCACCGGCCATACAAGCGGAAATCGCAACGATGGTGATGGCATCGCCGGCACCGAATACGCTCAGAACGATCGGAATGAGGATACCGAACGTACCCCATGAAGTACCGGTTGCGAACGAGAGACCGACAGCAATAACGAAGATGATTGCCGGCAGGAACGACTGGAAGGTACCTGCGGAGCCTTCGATAAGCTGAGAAATGAAGATCTTGGCGCCGAGGCTGTCTGTCATAGCCTTCAAAGTCCATGCACAGGCGAGGATCATGATAGCGGGAACCATGGCCTTGAAGCCCTCGGGAAGAGATTCCATGATGCTCTTGAAAGAAAGCACACGTCTGATAAGATAATAGATAATGGTGAAGATGATGGCGATTGATGCGCCGTAAACAAGACCGACGGAAGCGTCGCTGTTTGAGAAAGCTTCAATGAAGCCGACCGGTTCTTCCTTGCTGAAGAAGCCGCCGGAATAAATCATGCCGATAACGCAGCAGACAATCAGAACGAGAATCGGAAGAACGAGGTCGATAACCTTGCCTTTTTCGTTGACTTCCATTTCGTCAACCGCCTGCTTGGTGCCGCTTGTGAACAGGTCGCCGTTTTCCATGGCGTTCTTTTCGTGAAGCTTCATCGGACCGTAGTCGAACTTCGAAACGGCAAGGAAGATCATCATGACGATGGTCATCAGGGCATAGAAGTTAAAGGGAATTGCCTGAATGAAAAGGCTGATGCCGTTTTCTGCTCCTGCGCCTCTTGCAAAGCCGGCAACCGCCGCCGCCCACGAAGAAATCGGAGCGATGATGCAGACGGGAGCCGCCGTAGCGTCAATGAGGTAGGAAAGCTTTGCTCTGGAAACGTTCTGTCTGTCGGTAACCGGGCGCATAACAGAGCCTACGGTCAGACAGTTGAAATAGTCATCAATAAAGATCAGAACACCGAGGCAGATGGTGGCAAGCTGAGCGCCGACTCTTGTTTTGATGTGCTTGGTTGCCCAGCGTCCGAAAGCCGCCGAGCCGCCCGCCTTGTTCATCATCGAAACAAGAGCGCCGAGCAGGATAAGGAACAGCAGGATACCCATGTTGTACGAATCGGCAACGTTCGTGACGAAGCCGTCGGAGATAACATGGTTGATCGTACCCTCAAAGTTGCCGCCTGCGTAAAGCACGCCGCCGACGATGATACCGATGATAAGAGAGGAATAAACCTCTTTTGTGATAAGAGCGAGTGCGATGGCAACGATAGGCGGAAGAAGCGCCCAGAACGTTGCGTAGGTCTTGACGGATTCACGGACCTTGGCGATAGCCGCCGAAACGTGCGTTTTGAAGTCGGGGTCGGCTTCAAGGTTGTCCGCGTAGGAATCGACATAAGCGTGAGCTGAATCGCCGTCCGAAAGGTCGTAGTCGACTGCGTCTTCGCCTTCACCGAGGGTGAACTTTGCACCCTCAGCCGGAGCCGCTTCGTCGACAGCCGGTGTCGCTGTATCGTCAGCCGGGGCTTCTGCGGAAAGCACTGCTGCGTCATCGCTTGCGGCGACGGAAGGTGCTTCGGTTTCGGCAAAAGCGGAAACACAAGCCGGGACGATGAAAGCGACGATGAGCATGAGCATGAGGAGCAGTCTTGCTTTGCTGCGTCTGTTGGTTTTCATTTTTTTGTCCTCCAATTTAGAATAAAAATAAAAGTGAGCACGAAAGGCGCCCACTCAAGTCATCATAACGATTTCCCGTGATAGCCCTCCGCTGCTGCGACAGTCGCCGGGATATTCTCCCGACGCCCAGCCTTTGATTTCTCAAACAATCAAAGGCTTCGGCAAAGCTTCCTTTGATTTTCCGTCAAAGCCGTTTGAGCGGCTCGGGAAAACGAATCATAAGCTTTGCGCCTCTATCTCTTGTTTGCGGTAATCTTACTGCAAACATATAATCATTATATCAGAATAAACCGAAAAATCAATATGATTTGATGAATTTTTAAAAGATAAATTATTTTATTCCGATTCGGAAAGTGCTTTTGCCAGCTGATCGGGGCAGGAGGTGCGTTTGAAGCCGCAGCGGATACCGGAAAGTCTTTCGATAACCTCGTCCTTTTTCATGCCCTCAACGAGAGCACCGATTCCCTTGAGATTGCCGTTGCAGCCGCCGGTAAATTTCACGTTTTTGACAATATCACCGTCAAGTTCGAACGTAATTTTCTGTGAGCAGACGCCGGAGGGCGTAAATTCATAAGTCATGTCTTTTTTACTCCTTTTCAATAGAATACTGTCTTATATTCTATTGCGCAAACCGGGTTTTGTCAAGTCATAATATAAATCAGGGCAAGAAGCAGCATATCGTCCGCCCCGTCCTTGCCTAAAAGCATCACAAGCGGAAGAATCAGCGACATATCCGTGTCCATGTTCAAAATCGACGAAAGGGGATTTATCCCGGAAAACAGCGGGTTTTTCGGCGCGGCTTTTTCCTCTTTTGCGCTTGCGTGCTTTTCGTTTTCGTTTGCGGCTTTTCGGTTGTCCGGGTTTCTCGGCTCGGTGTGCGAATTTTGCGGTCGTGGCTGATTCGGAAACATCTGCCGGTCGGACTGTCTTTCTCCCGACGGGAAGAAACGGGAAGGCCGTTGCTGTGGCTGTGCTTTCGGCGGCTGTTCGTGAACCGCTTTTTTCTGCATTTCACGCACCCGGTCGATTGCCTGCTGCTGCATTCTTTGAAAATCCTCTTTCGGATACTCTTCGTTCACACACTATCCCCCCTTACTTTTGTGAATTCAGCTCTTTGATCTTCGGAAGCACCGATAAAAGCCGGAGCATTTTTACCGCCTGGTCAACCTTTTGCTGTTTTTCGCTTGCAACAAGAGGGCGAAGCGCATTTAAAAGGTCGCACCGAGGATCTTTTTGCTCGCTGGAAAAAAGACTCATGATAGAAGCAATCTTCGCCATCGACGCAAAGTCGAATCCGCCCGCAAAAGGGGAGGGGGACTCAGGCGGCTTTTTCGGCTCTTCTTTTTTTGACTCGCCGCCGAAAATGCTTTGCGCCATCGACTGAAGTGAGGCGATGTCCTCGGGACTTAAAGAAGAAATGATATCGCCGAGAGAATCGGCATTTAAAGAATCAGGATTCATCTTTCTTTCCGTCTCCTTTCAGCCTTTCAAGAAATTTTTTCGCCTGCGGAGAGGACAGAATCGACTTGATCAGCTCGGGATTTTTCATTGCCTGCTTCAAGGCGGCGGTCTGTTTTTCGTTCAGGTGCTTTTTCGCAAACTCGTCCACGTTTACGCTGTCCGTTTCTTTTGTCTTTTTTAATTCGGAAAGAATGCTATTCATCTGTTCTTTGGAAAGATTTGTTTCATTATCCATTGCAATACCACCTGCTTTATGATAAAATACTGTTTACAGCGGGCTTATTTTGCCGCTTTGTAAAAGATATGAAAAGTCCGGCGGTGATATGAATGGATGTGCTTGTCGTTTCTGACAGCCACGGAATTTTGAATAATCTTACAAGAATACTTGAACGGGAACATGGCTGTAAAACCGTTTTCTTCCTCGGCGACGGGTCAAGGGATATTGAAAATTGTAAAAACCGGTATCCCGACCGAAGCTTTATCTGCGTCAAGGGAAACAACGACTGGGGAAGTGAGGACGAGACCGAGGCATACAAATATATTGACGGCAATACGGTCATCGCCGTGCACGGTCACCTTTTCGGCGTGCGGTACGGCCTTTCTGAGCTTTCGAGAAAAGCGGAATCGGTCAGGGCGAATGTTGCTTTTTACGGGCATACGCATATTCCCGATGTTCAGTTTGCGGGCGGTATATGCTTAGTCAATCCCGGGGCGGTCTGCGAAGGAAGATATGCCGTTGTCTCGCTCGGTGAGGACGGACCGGTTCCGAAGCTGAAAAGTCTTTATTAAAGGAGATAGACGAATGAATGTTTTAATCGTGGGCTGCGGTCTTACCGGCTCAAGGCTTGCCAATCAGCTTGATGAAAGAGGCTATGACGTTTCCGTTGTTGACGAGGACAGCGCAAGATTTTCCGCATTGAAAGACGATTTTTCCGGTCTTGCCGTCTGCGGAGACGTTATGGACATGGATGTGCTGAAGAATGCGGGCTGTGAAAACGCATCGAAGGCACTTGTCGTCACAAAAAAAGACAACGTCAATGTTATGGTCGCGCAGATTCTGAAAACCGAATTTGAGGTTGAGGAGGTTTATGTCAGAGTCCTTGACCCGTCGAGAGAATCTCTCTTCAGAAAGTTCGGACTCAATACGATCTGTCCGACAAGATTTGAGTCGGATATCCTCTTCGATCTTGTGACCGATGAGTCGTCGGAAATCAGTTCCATCACTGTTGAGGGCGAAAACGTTCAGTTCCTTTCGGTAAAAGCGGAAAAAAGAAATATCGGTCTGCATCCGGGCGAGATCGTTACCAAACGGCTTCAGATGCCGATTGCGGTCAAAAAGGCAACCGGCCACATTATTCTTGCGAATGACCCTGACGCTCTTATCGAAGCGGGGGATAAAATCATTTATGCGGTGCTTTGGGACGCATGATCCTGAAGATCGAAAGAAAGGAAAAGCGGATAAGCCGACAGGCAGAAATCCGCAATGGAAATGAATATGGCGAATGTAGTGATTGTCGGAGCCGGGCAGCTCGGATATTTCCTTGCAAAGAATCTGCTCGACTCTCATTATAAAGTGAAGCTGATTGATATTGACAGGGACAGGTGCGAAAAGATTGCATCGGCTCTCGATATTGAGGTCTGCTGCGGAGACGGAACAAGGCTTGAGACGCTTGCAAGGGCGAATACGGGAAAGTGCAGTGTCTTTATTGCCGTTACGGGAAAGGATGAGGACAACCTGATTGCCTGCGAGATTGCCAAGCGGCAGTTCAAGGTCAACCGGACGATTTCCCGAAGTAACAACCACAAGAATATTTCTCTGATGAAAAAGCTCGGTGTTGACCTTGTTTTAGACACGACGCAGGTGATCACGCAGTTTATCGAACATGAGATCGACGGTGCTCAGGTACAGTTTATCGCCGACATCGGGACGAGCAACGCCGTGATAAGTGAATACAACATTCCGATAAAATGGTCGCATTCGGGTAAAAAGGTCTGTGAGCTTGATGTCCCGAGCGAATGCGTCCTGGTGTACTTAAAAAGAAGCGGAATGTTCATGATTCCGCGCGGCAATACCGTCATCATGGGCGGCGACGAAATCGTTGCGCTGACGGTCGGTACGGCCGGCAAGCAACTGAAAAAGTTATTTGAAATTTAAATCAGGAGGCGAAAAAATGACTGCGCTATTTGATCCTTTTTTACATTTTGATTTATCAATTTTTGAATGGATTCAGACTGTGCAAGGTACTTTCCTTGACAAGATCATGATTGCGATTACGACCCTTGGCGAGGGCGGTATCATCTTTATACTTCTTGCGCTGGCTCTGATCTGTACCAAAAAATACCGGAAAGCCGGTGTGGCGGTGTTGGTCGCTCTTGTTGTCATGGAAATCGGAAACAATCTGATTTTAAAAGAGATTTTTGCCCGTCCGAGACCGTTTAATTTAGCTGAGACCGACCCGGTCAAATACGCCTGGTGGGCTGAAGTGTACCGGTTCCCGGGGCTTGTTTCCGAACCGTCAAGCTATTCTTTCCCGTCGGGGCATACCTCGTCCGCTTTTGCGGCGGCGATTGCCGTTTTGTGGTACGACAGGAAAATCGGAATTCCGACGACCGTTTTTGCGTTCATCATGGGCTTTACGAGAATCTATGTTGAGGTTCATTATCCGACAGACGTACTTTTCGGTGCGGTATTCGGTGTCTTGTATGCCCTCATCGGCGTTCTGATTATGAAAGTTCTTTATCCGCAGCTTGAAAAGCTGTTTGCCAAGGCGGCGGAAAAGAGAAAAGCAAAAAAAGAAGCAAAATAAGAAAGAAGAAGAATATGGAAAAAATCAAAAAACTGTTTCATGCCCTTTTGAATAAGGAAACGATCACATATGTGATTTTCGGTGTGCTGACGACCCTTGTCAATCTTGTCGTTTTCAAGGCGTTCGACGTAATTTTCAGCGGAAAGCTTTATCTTCTGACCAACTCGATTGCCTGGATTGCGGCGGTTGTATTTGCCTACGTTACGAATAAGCTGTTTGTTTTTGAAAGTAAAAGCTGGAAATTCGACGTGTTAAAAAAAGAGATCCCGTCCTTTATCGGGGCGAGAGTCGCTTCGTATTTTATTGAGCAGGCGGGATTATGGTTCTTTGTCGAGATTCTTCATTTCGACGAAAAGACGTTTGATTTCATCATCATTACGCTAAGCGGAAAAATGGTCGCAAAGCTGATTTTAGGCGTGGTGGTTGTTATCATAAACTACGTTCTGAGCAAGTTCATCATTTTTGCGAAAAAGGAAAGAACCGGAAAGCCGGAGGCGCAGGAAGAAAACCCGGCATGAATCTTAAATAATTAAAGATAGAGGCTTCGAAATACCCCGGCATTTCGAAGCCTTTTGTTGCGCTTTATCGGATGTCAAGTTTTAAAAAGCGTTTTTCGCTGACCTTGTACGCCGCAAGCGTTAAAACGGTAAACGACAGCGCACCCGCAAGAAGACAGAGCGTTTTCGGTACGATGTGAGCAAAGCCCGGTGTGTCCAACACGTCTTTGACATACGGTACGGCATAGCAAAGGCAGATGTCAACCGCAACAAGTGCGAACGAAACCACGCAGGCCTTGACAAACGGAACGCCGACCTTCGAAATGTCTTTATAATAGGAAGGGAAGAACACGAGGTTGAAAAGCCCGAACAGCAAAAGTGCCTGACCGAGCAAAACAAGGTTTGCGTCCATACCGGCGGCGTTTCCCTGCGGTGCGATCTTTGCGCTCAGGATCGTAAACGGGGCGGCGAACAGAACGCTCGAAAGTTCAATGATACCCGTAAACAGGATTCTCGACCGGACAAGGTCGGTTTTTTTTACGGGAAGAGAGAGCGAGAAAACCGCATCGTTGTTTTCCCGTGCGTTCAGGCAGGTGAAGAACAGGGAAAGTGTAACGTAAAAGAACGCCACAAGGTACGGGTAATTCGGAATCAGCACCATGGTACCGAGCAGAAGCATGATCGGAACCGTTGGGTGCATCGTCAGCGTGAATTCTTTTTTTAACAGCTTACCGGTCATTTGCGTCACTCTCCTTTTCAAGATGAACCATACAGCTTTCCAAATCGGCTTTTTCGGCAGGAAGTCCGAAAAGCTCCCGGTCTTCGGCTATGATCAGCGCACGCATGGCGTTTTTCGTGCGGATTTCACCGATGAGCTTCTTTTTTTGCTCATCTGGCAGGCTGTCCTTTTCGTATTCGATAAGCCGGTACTTCCCGACAAAATCGGTGATCGGGCTTTCGGCGGCAATTTTTCCCTTTTGAATGTAAAGGATATTGTCGGCGCAAAAGTCAAGGTCGCTTGTGATGTGCGTTGAAAAAAGGATCGTTTTGCCCTCGTCTTTGAGCGTCAGAAAAATTTCAAGCAGCTCGTCTCTCGAAACCGGGTCAAGTCCGCTTGTCGGCTCGTCAAGAACCAAAAGCTCTGCCCCGTGTGACAGCGCAAGAGCCAGCGAAAACTTGACTTTCATGCCGGCGGAAAGCTCGGACGGCGTTTTGTTCTCATCAAGCGAGAAAAGCTTGCAGTATTTTTCATAAGCCGCATCGTCCCACCCGGAATAAAACTGCTTTGTCACGGCGGCGATAGAACGAAGCTTCTTTTTCGGATAGAAATTGACCGCGCCCGAAACATAGCCGATTTTCTGTTTGATTCCGGCTTCGTCGTCCGAAAAGCTTTTATCGAATACGGTGATTTCCCCTGAGTCGGAATGGATAAAATTCAGAATACACCCGAGCGTCGTTGACTTGCCGGCTCCGTTTCGCCCGATGAAGCCGGTAATTTTCCCCTTTTCAAGCGAAAACGAAACGTCCGAAAGCGAAAAGCCCGGGTAGTTTTTACAAAGTCCTCCGACTTCAAGAATGCTCATTGTTCGCTCTCTCCTTTTTCACCGCCGAAGATCTTTTCGGTAAGCGACAGAATCGAGTCCTTCGGCGGAATGGCGATTCCCCTCTTTTTGTCACCTAAAATGAGAAGCGTATCACCCGGTTTGATATCAAACATATCTCTCGCTTCTTTCGGGATTACAATCTGTCCTTTTTCGCCCACTTTTACCATGCCGGCGTATTTATCCTTCGGAAAAGTCATAATGTTGCCTCCTTTTGGTATGAAAAGTATGATTTGTTATACTGATTATACTCGTATTATCTCATTTGTCAACCCGATTCAGGAAAAGTTTTTTGTCATTTAAACGCAAAAATGACGAGGTTTTACAGAAAAGAAGCTGATTTTATAATTGGAATATCGAAAAAACAGAAAAAGTAAATTGAATATTGTATCATAAAATGATACAATGCAAAAAACAATGGATTTTTGCCCGCCGCCGGACAAAAAATCGTTGTTTTTTTGAAAGATGGAATCTGTGCTATAATCGAGAAGGCCGGAAATGGCAGAAGACAGCCACATATCTTTGGTTGTTTTGACGCAGACGGTTCAACAGAGGAAGAATAACGGTTTACAATACGAAGGGAGAGAGACTTTATGGGCGGTAAGGGTAAGTTTAATGATTTCGGTTGGCACAACGAATTTCAGAGTGTTAACCGGAAGAAAGAAAAAGCGGCTGACTGCATCTATCTCGATGAAGACAGAATCTGTAACTGTAAAAAATGTATGTATTATTTGGGAAAGTGTTTTTACTCCACACATTGTCCGTTCCGGGAAAAAGAGAAAAAGGAGAAGGAAGAGAAAGAGCTGCACAGGACTTCGCAAGAAACGAAAGAACAACCCGTAATCATGAAGAAAGCCGAAAAGATTCCCGATATAAAATGTCCGCTTCCGATCGGAGCGGAGGTAACTACAAAGCACGGAAAAAAGGGTAGGGTGGTTGAAAAGGATAACGTAAAGAATTACCTGATTATTCAGTTTGAAGATAATGCAGAGATGAAAAAGTTCCGATATCCCGATGCTTTTGAAAAAGGCTTTTTGACTGCGAATCAAGAGTATCAGAAATACATCACAAGGCAAATTAAAGAATTACTGAAAGAACCATATTAACGCAAAAAACGCAGCCGAAGCTGCGCTTTTTCATTTTATTTTATTGTTTTCAACCGAATACTCGTGCAAGAAGTTGTAAAAATGCGCCGATGAAGCTGAACAGTTGCGATGGAAGTCTGATTTCGGTGATGTCGATTTCGGCAGAGTCGAATGTTTCAAAGAGACTCGCCGCCGCGGAGGTATTCTTTACCGGCTCAAGAATCGCAGCCGCCGCAATGTGGAGTGCCAGCTCTCCGGCGATTCTCTTGTAGTCCATCAGGCTGACACTTTCGGTTTTCCCGGTCAAAGCGTCCTTTTGCTTTTCGGCCATTTTTTCAACCGTCTTGGAAAAAACACTCAGGTTGGCAATTTCCGGGTGTTCACTGATCCGGACAACAATGTAAACGGTTTCTTCCCCCGACGACAGAACATTTGCCGAATAAGTGGCACTGTCGGCAATCTCAGAAGCAATCTGCTCGGCTTCTTCATCGCCTATTTTGATGAAGATGTAATCCGAAATCGAAGCCGCCACCTGTTCGGCGGTCATTCTTTTCCCCTTTGTGACGGCTTTGTAAAGTCCGTCGCTGAGCGTTACCTCGGCGGTTTCGTCCGCACCGACAAAAGCTTTGACAACCTCTTCCATTACGTTTTCGAGCGTCTGACCCGAAGCTGTTTTTTCGTTTACTGCGAAGCCACCGATTCCGAAGGACATCAGAAGCATGAGCACCGACAAAACAACCGCTAAAAATCTTTTCATGATATTTTCCCCTTTTTAATGATAGTTAATAGTGAATCATTTTCGTCAGAATTCCGGCTTTTCATAATATCGTGTTATGAGCTTTGTTTGTCAAATTGTCCGTTGAGACAAATCTTTGTGAAAAACCACAATAATGGTTGATAAACGCTGATGGCTTTATTTCGAAAGCCATGCCATGTTTTGAATACTGCAGATCAATAATATCTATGCTTGCGATCAGGCTCACTATGAAAACAATATCAATATAATAATGACAAAATACAGCGGCTGAATCGTTTTTGAAAGCAACAGACGAAGTGAAAGATCCTTCCCTATATCAGTCAAAAGAACAACAAAAAAACCGCCCTTTCGGGCGGCTAAAACGATGCCATTATTCAGTGGGAGCAGTGTCTGCGGGCTTGTTGAACAGATCGTCAAAGAACTTTCTGATAAGGCCTATAATCTCAGCAGCCTTTCCTTCCTTTAAATACGCAAGAATGTTCTGTACAAGTTCAAGAATGTTTGACATTTCGTTTCGCTCCTTTTATTAGTGTCAGTTTTTAAACTGCAGATAAATGTTAACATATTGTGAACAAAAAGTCAACAGCTTTTCAAATAAATATTGAGATTTTCGTAAAAATCATTCACGAAAATTCGACCTGTTTTTTAGTTATTTATAAAACATGTCATGTAAAAAAATACCTAAAAAATTTCGCCCTATTGCGACGAAAACTGAGCAAACTACTAAAGATTTATTTTTGAAGATAAATAACTTGAATTTTGACGCAAATATGAATATCATATTAGGTAATGTTTTATAATGGGGTGATTTTTGAAAATGAAAAAAGTTCGTTTTACCGAAACGGTTCTTCGTGACGCCAATCAGTCGCTGATGGCAACGAGAATGAAGTTCGAACAGTTCGAACAAATACTTCCCGTTCTGAACAGCGCAGGCTATTACTCGCTTGAATGCTGGGGCGGTGCAACATTTGATTCGTGCTTACGGTATCTTAACGAGGACCCGTGGGAAAGGCTTCGTAAAATAAAAGAAAAGTGCCCGGATACTAAGCTGCAGATGCTCTTAAGGGGTCAGAATCTTTTAGGCTACAAGCATTATCCCGACGACGTTGTCCGCATGTTCGTCAGAAAGTCGGTCGAAAACGGAATCGACATCATCCGTATTTTTGACGCCCTCAACGATTTGAGAAATATCGAGGTTGCCGTTGACGAAACACTCAAATGCGGTGCACACCCGTCCGGCACAATCTGTTATACGATAAGTCCCATTCACACGCTCGAAAGCTTTGTCAAGCAGGCAAAGATGATGGAAAAAATGGGCGTGCAGTCTATCTGTATCAAGGACATGGCGGGTATTCTTTCCCCGGCGGACGCTTTTGACCTCGTCAAGGGCATCAAGGAAAGCGTGAACCTCCCCGTTATCGTTCACACCCATTCAACAACGGGTCTCGGCGCCCTGACGCTGTTGAAAGCGGTTGAAGCCGGCGCTGACGTGATCGACACTGCGATTTCCTGCTTCTCGGGAGGAACGTCACAGCCGCCGACAGAGGCACTGTCCTATGCCCTTTCTCAGATGGGTTATGACACGGGACTCGACACGAAAAAGCTTAAGAAAATCAACGATTTCTTTAAGCCCGTCCGTCAGCAGGCGCTTGACAGCGGCATCTTAAATCCCGTTGTTCTTGCAACCGACACCGACGCCCTTTCTTATCAGGTGCCCGGCGGTATGCTTTCGAACCTTGTCGCTCAGCTGACCGCCGCAGGAAAGCTTGACAAGTTTGAAGAAGTGCTCGCCGAAGTGCCGAAGGTCAGAAAAGATCTCGGCTATCCGCCGCTTGTCACGCCGTTAAGTCAGATGGTCGGCGTTCAGGCAACGTCAAACGTCCTCAACGGTGAGAGGTACAAGAGTATCTCTAAAGAAATCCAAAACTATATCGGCGGTTTTTACGGAAAAGCCCCCGGCGAAATCGACAAGACCCTTTCCGACCGTGTTCTTGACGGAAAAGAACCCGTCACCTGCCGCTTTGCGGACACGCTTGAGCCGTATTTTGAAAAGGCAAAGGAAGAAATCGGTGCACTTGCCAAGTCGGACGAGGACGTGCTTTCCTATATCGCTTTCCCCGTTCAGGCGGAGGCATTCTTAAAGGAAAGAGCCGAAAAAGAAAAGCACACCTACAAATATACCATCAAACAAATTTAAAGGAGTTGAAACCGATATGCTCTTTACAAGCGAGTATTCTATGAAAATGGGAATCGGCGAAGCTCTTCTGACTGCGGTCATCGGAATTGCGACTGTGCTGATGATTCTTGCCATCATTGCGCTGTTGATTATGCTTGTTTCCAAGATTATCCGGTCGATCGAAGCGAAAACCGCAAAGCTCGCCGACACCGGAGCACCGGCGTCCCCGACGGCCGCCCCGCCCGCAGCCGTTCCGCTCCCCGATACCGAATCGCAGGGCGAACTTGTTCTGGAAAACGTAGACGAGCCGACAGCCGCCGTTATTATGGCGATTGTCAGCAACAAAAGCGGCATTCCGCTCAACCGACTTTGCTTCAAGTCAATCAAGCTTCTGGAGGACGATAAAAAATGAAATATGTAGTATCTTTAAACGGCAAAAACTATGAGGTCGAAGTCACCGAAAGCGACGCCGTTTTAACGAAAGTAACCGACGCTCCCACACCGGCTGCGGCTCCTGCTCCCGTTCAGCAGGCGACTCCGGTGGCTGCCGCTCCCGCCGCTCAGGCTCCCGTTTCGGGCGGCACGAACATCATCTCCCCGATGCCCGGAACGATTCTTTCCGTCAACGTCACCGTCGGACAGGCTGTAAAAGCCGGCGACGTGCTGATGGTGCTCGAAGCGATGAAGATGGAAAACGACATCGTCGCTTCCGCCGACGGAACGGTGAAACAGCTTCTTGTTTCAAAAGGCTCAACCGTAAACACAGACGACGTTCTTGCGGTTATTTAAGCCGAGGAAAGAAAGGAGTTTTCCCTTATGGAAATGATTAAAAACGTCCTTGTCGGTCTGTGGGAGGCTTCGGGAATCAACGCCCTTTTTGCCGGCGGTGTTTTTCAGTGGCGAAACCTTGTGATGATTCTTGTTGCCTGCGTGCTTTTGTATTTTGCCATCGCCAAGAAGTGCGAGCCGCTTTTGCTCGTCCCGATCGCATTCGGCATTCTTCTTGCCAACCTTCCCGGCGCAGGACTCATGGACGACCCGACCGGACTGATGGACACCTCGAACGTTGTAGCCGGTGCGCACTGGTACGAAACCGGTGTACTAAGGCTTATATACGCCGGCGTCAAAAGCAGTGTATTCCCCTGTCTTATTTTCCTCGGCGTCGGCGCGATGACCGACTTCGGTCCGCTTTTGTCAAACCCCGTCAGCCTGCTTTTGGGTGCAGCGGCTCAGCTTGGCATCTATGTTGCCTTTATTATCGCAATTCTCATGGGCTTCACGCCGCAGGAGGCCGCTTCTATCGCCATCATCGGCGGTGCGGACGGCCCGACGGCGATTTTCGTTGCCAGCAAATTAGCGGCGGAGCTGTTAGGTCCGATTGCGATTGCCGCTTACTCGTATATGGCGCTCATTCCCTTTATTCAGCCGCCTATCATGAAGCTTCTGACGACCGAAAAGGAAAGAAAGGTAGAAATGAAACAGCTTCGCAAGGTCAGTAAGACCGAAAAAATCGTGTTCCCCGTTGTCGTTCTTTTAATCTGCGCCTTTATCCTGCCGTCCGTGGCTCCGCTTTTAGGTATGCTCATGCTCGGCAACCTCTTCCGTGAGTGCGGCGTTGTTGAGAGACTGAGCGACACGGCGCAGAATGCTCTGATGAACATTGTCACCATCATGCTCGGACTTACCGTCGGTGCCACCGCAAACGGTCAGAACTTCCTGCAGATCAAGACGCTCATGATTGTTGCGCTCGGACTTCTTGCGTTCTGCTTCTCAACGGCAGGCGGTGTTCTTCTCGGTAAGCTTTTATATGTCATCACCAAGGGCAAGGTCAATCCCCTGATCGGTGCGGCCGGTGTTTCCGCCGTTCCGATGGCGGCAAGAGTTGCGCAAACCGAAGGCAGAAAGTACAACCCGACGAACTTCCTTCTCATGCACGCCATGGGACCGAACGTTGCCGGTGTTATCGGCTCGGCCGTTGCGGCGGGCTTCCTGCTTGCGATGTTCAAGTAAATATCAGTATTAGAGGTCAGCTTTCAGATTTCAGACGGACAGATGTCAGAAATCAGAACTGACCTCTTGTTTTAGAGAGATGGACAAAAACGAAAAAAGAAGGCTCGGTATGAAAATATTTCTGATTGTATTGGTTTGTGTTCTTGCTTTAATACTGCCGGCTCTTGCCGCTTTCGGAATTTCGTATAAGCTTCATACGTCAGGGAGTACCGAAACGCTCGGCAAGGAGGAAACCGTCTATACAACCAAGGAAAACGGCTGTCGGATTGCGAATATCCGGTATGACAACTATCTGAAAGACACGAAAGTCGAAAACGGAACTGTTCCCGAGGGCTTGTTGGAAGAAAACACGCCCGAAGAAAACGCAGCGGCTATCGAAAAGGCGATTGATAAGACAGGGGAGACGGGCGGAACGGTAGTCATTCCGAAAGGAACCTACAAAATTACGACTGTCCGGCTTCAAAGCAATATTACTTTATATATAGAAAAAGGTGCCGTGCTTTTTTCGCAGTCGTATGAAGAAAATCAGGCAAGTGCAAAGCCGCTCGAAAAAGCAGTCATTCTTGCCGAAAACTGCGAAAATATCCGCATCACGGGTGGCGGTACCATTGACGGGAACGGCTTTACCTACACAAATGACCCGGAAGCGGACGAACCGCTGTATGCACTGAAAGAATTCAATCTTTATACCCGTGTGCTCGAAGCGAGAAAGCGTATCCGCATGGCAAAGGACGGCGAAAGAGCGAACCTTATCCGGCTTGAAAACTGCAAGAACGTTTCGGTAGACAATATCGTTTTAAAGGACAGCGCATTCTGGACGGCGGTTTTTGCGAATTGTGAAAACGTGACAATCAAGAATCTCATCATCGACAGCCATTTACATATTGCAAACGGCGACGGAATCGACATCACAGGCGGTAAGGATTATGAGATATCGCATTGCTTTATTGCGACGGCGGACGACGGCATCGTTATAAAATCGATGGATTCGGATATCACTAATGTCACTGTCACCGACTGCGAAATCTGCTCGTTTGCCAACAACTTCAAAATCGGCACGGAAACCGAATTTGATATTGCCGACATCACCGTCAAAGACTGTTTCTTCTTCATGCCCGAGGGTATCACAGGCGGTTACAGCGGTCTTGCCGTTGAAAGTGCAGACGGCGCAAATATCAAGAATATCAACATAAGCGATATCGAAATGCAGGGTGTGTCCGCACCGCTTCTTGTCTGGCTCGGAAACAGACTCAGAAGAGGACGCAACACGGTCAGTTCAATTGAAAATGTCACGGTCGAAAACATCAAGGCCGACAACGTCGAAATGCCGTCGGCGGTGACCGGTATCAAGGGTCACAATGTTAAAAATATCACGCTCAAAGGCTTTGATATCAAGTACCGGGACACCGAACAGAATCTTTCGATTAAGAAGAATCCCGACGAAAAATCCATGAACGGCTACCCCGAAATCACAAGGGTATCGCATATTTACTTTATCTCTCATAAGTTCAGCAAATACTGGAGCTTGCCGTGCTACGGGCTGTTTTCGAGAAATACCGAAAATGTCACCGTAGAGGATTTTTACTGCGAGAAGAGAACGTCGGATACCCGGGAATGTTATTGTTACGAAAATAATATATAATTATTAAAATTTATGTTTTCTAAAATGGCATTGCTTTTTTAACTTTCATTTAAAGTAACCCCTTTATACTTCTGAATGTGCGATGGGGATTGTAGCGTGTTTTTTTCCGATTTTTCACGCTGCTCCCTCTTCCCCATTGCACTCCCCTCTCCTTTCAAATTTAATGCAGGACAGCCGTAGGTGTTACGGCTGTCTTTGTCATTATCTCCGATTTTTCGGTACTGCGTTGTCTTTTCGGTTCAATTTATTGACTTTATTTAAACAGCGTGCTAAAATGTAAAAAAATGTTAAGGAAGAGGGAAAAACATGAATTGTCCTAATTGTCAAAATCCGTTGCCGCCTGACGTGGCCTTTTGTCCGGTCTGCGGCTGTCAGGTGGTGCAGGAGTCGTATGAGTATGACGTTGAGCCCCAACCGAAAAAGAGCGCAACGAAGATTATTGTTGCGATTATTGCGGTTGTTCTGGTTCTCGCCATTGCGGGAACGGCTGTATTCTTTATCCTGAAGAACAAAGATGATAATGCGGAACGTCCGTCTGCTGACCGCACGACGACAAGTCAGTCTGCGGACGACGAGGAAACAAAAGCCGCAAACGGCAGGGTTACAACCACTGACGCTCCGGATACAACGGCAGACAGTCAGATAACGGCTTCAACCACTGCTGCGACAAGTGCATCAAATGCGAACCTCTATGAGCCCGAAACGCATTATTCACCCGTCGTTTATTATGTAAGTTCTCCTGACGGTCTTTTGCTCAAAAGCGGACCGGGCATGAACTATGATACGCTGATGAAGATTGCAAACGGCAGCGCCGTCGAAATCCGAGGGGGAGCGGCAAGCGATAAGAATTGGGTGTATATCTACTATGCTGACGCCAACGTTTACGGCTGGATCAACAACACTTTGATTTCGAGCTCAAAAACGCCGGCTACGACGGCACCGGTTCCACCGACGAATGGCACGTACAGCGCAGATATCTATTCCCGCCCGGATGTCGATTATTATCAGGTGTCGTTTTATGCGAATGTTGTCAACGTCGGAAGTGACAGGCTTATGCTTCGGTCGTCTCCGGACACATCCACAAAGAATAATATCACCTTCAAAATGCCGAACGGTTTTTCCGTACTGGTTTTAGGACAGTCAAAAATCAATCCGAATTGGTATTTTGTCTACTTCGTCAACAACGGTATCGACTATAGCGGTTTTGCTTCAAGTGAGTTTATCGGCTGATCTATTGAATGAAGTGTCATCTATTGTGACCTCATAAGGCTTGAACCTTATGAGGTCATGGTGTTTTCAATGTTTTGTTAACAATGTGAAATAAGTTTATTTAATTTTTAAGTTTCGCTTCTATCATTATGTCATCGGATTTAACAAGAATTATTGGTTGGCAGGTGATGGTTTTGCCTTATACGATGGGAACGGACGAACTCAGCTTTTACGGAAGCAGTCTTTCCGCTTTTCAGATTATCATAGACGAAATTATCAAAACTGCCGAAGCCTCGGGCTATGTTGAACACACAAAAACCCGTATAAAAAGCCTTGATTCCGTTAAGGCTAAATTGAGCAAAAAAGGACTGGTTTTTTCAAGAGAAAACGCTTTTGACAATCTTTTTGACCTTGCGGGAGTGAGGCTTATCTGCAAATATGCCGACGAAATAGAAAAGCTTTTTCTTTGTTTTCATAGCAATCCCGATTTTGAAATCGTCAGAACCAAGGATTACATAACCAATCCAAAGCCCAACGGCTACCGAAGCTTTCATACCGTTGTACGCAAAGAGGTCGGCACACCGACCGGAAAACAATCGGTCTGTGCCGAAATACAGATACGCACAATATCCATGGACAGTTGGGCGAGTCTTGAGCATCAGCTCAAATATAAAAAACATATCAAAGACGAAGCGATGATCGTATCGGAGCTGAAAAAGTGCGCCGACGAAATGTATTCGAGCGAGATATCACTCATGACGCTCAGAGATTTAATCAATGAAAGTTAAAAAGACAACGGAGGAAATATTATGAGACTTTTGCTTGCCGAAGACGAAAAAGATCTTTCAAAAGCTCTGTGTGCCGTACTCAAGCACAACAACTATTCCGTTGACGCTGTTTACAACGGCAACGATGCGCTTGACTACGGTCTTTGCGAAAACTACGACGGAATCATTCTCGATCTGATGATGCCCGGAAAAAACGGCCTTGAGGTACTCGAACAGCTTCGGGAAAAGGGAATTTCAACACCCGTTCTGATCCTTACCGCAAAAGCTGAGGTTGAGGACAGAATCGTCGGACTTGACAAGGGTGCGGACGACTATCTGACAAAGCCCTTTGCGATGGGGGAGCTTCTTGCGAGAATACGGGCCATGACAAGAAGAAAGTCTGAGTTTTCGCCGAATCTTCTTCAGCTGGGCAACCTTTCGCTCAACCGGGAAACCTTTGAGCTTTCGACCGAGCACGGCTCTTTCCGCCTCGGAAACAAGGAATTTCAGATGATTGAAATGCTCATGAATAACCCCAACCGTCTGATTTCGACCGAACAGTTCATGGAGCGGATCTGGGGCTATGATACCGAAGCGGAAATCAACGTTGTCTGGGTTTATATATCCTATCTTCGAAAAAAGCTGTCCTCTCTGAATGCGAATCTTGAAATTAAGGCGACAAGAGGAGTCGGCTATACGCTGGAGGAAAAGCAATGCTGAAAAAGCTTCAGCGCAAGTTTATTTCCATTGCGCTTTTAGCCCTGGTTATCATCGTCTGGGTTCAGATGTTCGCCGTCAATGCCATGAACGTTTATCAAAGGGATTCCGAAGTGCGCAATATCCTTTATATTATCGCCGAAAACGGCGGTGTCTTCCCGAACAGCTATCACGACAGTGGGACAGATTACGTTGATTCAATTTTGAATCCGTTTAAAAAAGTTCAGATTACGATAGAGACGCCGTATTCCACAAGATATTTTGTTGTCAAGCTCAACCATAATATCGTAACCGATATTGCGACGGAAAATATTGCCGCCGTTTCCGACCGTGATGCGTTTGAATATGCATCCGAAGTCTTTAAGCGGGGACCCGGCTTCGGTTTCCTTGACGATTATCGGTATTATTACGCACACGACAGAAATTCCGGCAATTCCATTATCGTCTTTATTGATTTCAGCCGGGAAGTTGAAGCGACCTTCAAGTTGTTTTCGCTTTCTCTTCTTGTCGGGTTGATCTGTATTCTCGTTTTGATTTATCCGGTTTATAAGCTTTCGAAAAATGCCATACGTCCGATTGAAAAAAGTATCGAAAAGCAAAAGCAGTTCATTACCGACGCCGGACATGAACTCAAGACGCCGATTGCGATCATCAACGCCGACGCGGAAGTGCTCGAAATGTGCGAGGGCGAAAACGAATGGGTAACCAGTATTAAAAATCAGACGAAGCGGCTTGACGGACTTGTCAAAAACCTTGTCACGCTTTCAAAGCTTGACGAAGAAAAGCTGAAAAACAAGGATACGACATTCTGTATCAGCGAGGCCGTGACCGAAACGGCGCAAAATTTTGAGACGCTTGCCGCCAAGAACGAGGTTTCGCTCGAATATAACATCATGCCGAATCTCATGTACACGGGTAACGAAAGTGAAATCAAACAGCTTGCGTCCATTTTGTGCGACAATGCCGTCAAGTATTGTAAAAAAGGCGGAACGATAAAAATAGCCGTTTACAAAAGCGGAAAGAATACGGTATTTTCCGTTTTCAACGACTGTGACTATATCGATAAAAGTAAGCTCGATATGCTGTTTGACCGTTTTTACCGTGCGGATTCCTCACGGGCGAGAGAGACGGGCGGTTACGGAATCGGTCTTTCGATTGCGCAGGTAATTGTACAGCGGCACAAAGGAAAAATCACCGCAACCAGCAGTGATTCAAAATCAATTCTCTTCAAGGTTGTTCTTTGACGGTCTTGACTCAGGGGGATATATATGTCAAAATACAAGTCGGTCTTTAAACGGTACGAAAAAAAATATATTGTGACGTCTTCCCAAAAAGAAGCGCTGATCGAAAAGATGCTCGAACACATGACGCCCGACGAATATGGAGAAAGCACAATTTGCAATATCTATTTTGATACGTCGGACTTCCGGGTCATTCGTGCATCGATCGAAAAGCCGGTTTTTAAAGAAAAGCTGAGACTTCGGTCCTACGGGGTGCCCAAACATGACAGCAACGTTTTTGTGGAACTGAAGAAAAAATACAAGGGTGTCGTCTATAAACGGCGGGTTCATATGAGTTATGTAGACGCCTTGGAGTTTCTTATAAAAGGGAATAATCCGGAAAAAGCGAATCCGCAGGTGCTAAAGGAAATTCGGTATTTTATGTCGGTTTACCCGGGAATACGACCTGCTGTTTCGCTGTTTTATGACCGGACCGCCTATTACGGAAAAGAAGACCGTGAGCTTCGAATTACATTCGACGATAATGTCCGTTTTCGCAACAAGAATCTTGACCTTTCAAAGGGCAGTGACGGATATCCGCTTTTAGACCGGGACAAAAGCGTTATGGAGATCAAATGTATCGGCTCGATGCCATTGTGGCTGACGGCGGAGCTTAACAAGATGGAGATTTTCCCGGCGTCTTTTTCCAAATACGGAACCGCTTTCCGGGTTATGATGACTGAACCGTCAAAAGAAACCGTAGCAATATAAATTTTTATTTTGGAGGAAACCTACCCATGAACAGTATCTTTCAATCCATTCTCTCGGCAACGATGACTCCCTTTGCTTTTATCGTCTGTATGCTGACGTCTCTCGCACTCGGTCTTGTGATTGCCCTGACCTACATTTTCACGACGAAAAAGCATTCTTCGGGCTTTGTTGTCACGCTGGCTTTGATTCCCGCCGTTGTTCAGATCATCATTCTTCTTGTAAACGGCAATTTAGGTGCAGGCGTTGCGGTTGCCGGAACGTTCAGCTTAGTCAGATTCAGAAGCATTCCCGGAACCGCAAAAGAAATCGGCGCCATTTTCATCGCCCTTGCGACCGGTCTTGCAACCGGTATGGGCTACATAGGCTTTGCCGTTATTTTTACGGCGATCATGGTCGGTATGCTGATTCTTTATACAAAGCTCGGCTTCGGCGGAACAAGAGCCAAAAACAGCCGTTCTTTGATTATTGTAATTCCCGAATCGCTCAACTACACCGAAGCGCTCAATCCGGTAATGAGAAAGTATACAAGCGAGTGCGAGCTTGTCACCGTTAAAACAACGAACATGGGAAGCCTCTTTAAGCTTACCTACGATCTGAAACTCAAAGACGCCAAAAAGGAAAAGGAGTTTATCGATGAGCTTCGCTGCCGCAACGGAAATCTCGAAATAATTTGCGGACAGGGCAATCAGGGTCAGGAAGTTCTCTGACGCCTTTTTGTCTGACGTTTAAGAGGTGATATTTATGAAATCTTTGAAATCATTTTTATCAGTTATCTTATCTTTATCTCTTCTTTTGCCGATTTTCGGCTGTGCCGATTCCAACAGTACCGATAAAACCCTCGAAACGGCCGTGCCGATTGAATCGGAAAACGAGTCGGAGTTTGTGTCGGCGACAACACAGGCACAAACACAGCAGGACGACTATGATACCTATGTTATTTTGAACGATGCGGATACAACAATTGACGGCGAGGGCGTCACGTTCGAAAACAATGTGCTGACTGTCACGGCGCCGGGAAGCTACCTGATAAAAGGCAGCCTTTCAAACGGTCATATCCTTGTCGACTCTCCCGATTCCGAAAAAAAAGTCAAATTAGCATTAGATTCGGTAAACATTCACTGCGATGACACGGCGCCGATCTATATCGAAGAATCCGGAAAGGAAACCGTGATCATTCTGCCGGAAGGCAGCAGCAGTACGCTTTCAGACAATGCGGATCGAACGGTTCCCGAAGATGAAAACGCTGAATACGCAACGGCGGTCATTTACAGCAAGGACGACCTTCAGATTGAAGGTGCCGGTTCGCTTACCGTTCAGGCAAACTTCAACAAGGGTGTTTTCAGTAAAGACGATTTACAGATACACGGCGGCGTTCTTACGATCAACAGCAAGGACGATGCAATCCGAGGAAAAGACAGCGTTGAAATTACGGACGGAACCTTCACTCTCACAAGTGCGGGCGATGCCATCCGGACAAGCAACGAAACCGACAGCGACAAAGGCAATATTCTTATAAGCGGCGGTACGTTCCATATTACAAGTGAGCTTGACGGAATTCAGTCCGTTTCGGATCTCACCGTTTCCGGCGGCGAATTTACTATCACGACCGGCGGGGGAAGCGGCGAAGTCAAAACCGAAACAGAAAGAGGTTTTGGTTCTTTTTCGGGTATGAGACCTCCCGACAGCAGTGCGGCGGACGCCGAAAATGAAACCACTGCTTCTTCCAAGGCACTGAAAGGAAAAAGCATCAACATCAAAGGCGGCACGTTCACTGTTGACAGTTTTGACGATGCGCTCCATTCCGGCTCGACATGTACCATTACCGCCGGCACGCTCAGCCTCAGAAGCGGAGACGACGGCATACACGCCGAAACCGCCCTCAACATAGCAGGCGGAGATATCAGTGTTCTTCAAAGCTATGAGGGCCTTGAGGGAGAAACCATAAAAATTTCCGGCGGTACGGTTACTGTTGTCGCTTCGGACGACGGAATGAACGCCGCTTCCTCGTCTCAGCAAAGTGAAAATCCGGCTGCTCCGTGGGGTGCAGGTCAGTCTTCCGAACCGCAGGAAAGCGAACAGGCACCGAGCACCGTTCGGACCGGCCTGCAGTTCGGCGGAAACCGTCCGGGCGCTAACGGCGGAAGAGGCGGTATGGGCGGCGGCAAGGGCGAGTACAACAGTGCCGACGTCATCGAAATCAGCGGAGGAACAATCATCGTAAATGCTGACGGAGACGGAATTGACTCGAACGGTGACATTAAAATCAGCGGCGGAACGGTTGTTGTTTTCGGTCCCGAATCGAACGGAAACGGTGCGCTTGACTATGCCGGCTCGTGCATCGTAACCGGCGGAACGCTTCTTGCCACCGGCAGCAGCGGCATGAGTCAGAGCGTTTCAAGCGGTTCTGTCCCGTGCGTGAACATCAGCGGGAATGTTCCGGCGAATACGGTTTTTGCCCTTTTGAACGAAAAGGAAGAAGTACTGGTTTGCTTTGCTTCGCCGAAGTCATTTTCCAGTGTTGTTTTTGCCGATGATGCCCTGACGGCCGGTGAAAAGCTTAGTGCCTACACCGGAGGAAGCAGCAGCGGCTCAAACGAAAACGGTGTTTATATCGGCGGAGGTTACACAAAAGGTACACTTTTCGGACAATATAACGCCGGCTGAGGAAATATCATTGACAAAAATACAAAAAAGTGATACAGTATAGTGCGTATTATGCGGCCGAAATAAACGGATATAATACGCACTATTTTTGACAGGAGTATGCGATTATGAAAAAGCTGATACCGATTTTGCTTTCTGTACTGCTAATATTGTCTTTTGCTTCGTGCAAAAGAGCCGACACCGAAAAATGGCAAAGCAATGAAACTTTTTCCGATGTACAGATCTACCAATACGGCGACACGATTTTTGCTGAATTTGCGTCCGAAGCCAACATCAAAATCAAAGACAACAATTATGATCATTTTGTAAAATATATTAACGATCTGAAAGAGGCCGGCTTCCATTATCTGAAAAACGGTGACATACCCGAAAACTATAATCTTAACAACGGAACCGCAAGCTGGCGCTGTACAAACGACAAGGTTTATCTTCAACTTATTTTCAGCGAGGACGGAACGAACGGCTACAATATGTTCGGCTGTAATATTCAGATTTACGGTTACAGCGAGAAGCCAGAATCGTGGGGCAGTGACGAAGAGGTGATCGAAGTCGATCCCACCGACAAGGAAACCAAGCCCTCCGGTAAGGAGACAAAACCCGACGGGAAGGAAACCAAGCCTGCCGTCAAGGAAACCAAGCCTGCCGTCAAGGATACTAAGCCCGCCGTCAAGGAAACCAAGCCCGCCGTTAAGGAAACAAAACCCGACAGCAGCACAAAATCAGACAAGGCCGAAACAACCGCCGCCGTGTCCGAATAATTATATATCTATCAAAAAAGGATTGGTGAATTTTTCATGTCAGGACATTCAAAATGGAGTACTATTAAGCGCAAGAAAGAGAAGACGGACAACGCACGAGCCAAGGTCTTTACCAAAATCGGTCGTGAGATCGCCGTTGCCGTGAAAGAGGGCGGCCCCGATCCTGCTTCGAACTCCAAGCTTAAGGATATAATCGCCAAGGCTAAGGCAAACAATGTTCCCAACGACAACATTGACCGTATCATCAAAAAGGCCTCCGGCGACGGAAACGGCGCCAATTATGAGGAAATCATTTACGAGGGCTACGGTCCGTCGGGAATTGCTGTTATGGTCGAGACACTGACCGACAACCGCAACAGAACCGCCGCCGAGATGCGTCATTATTTCGACAAGAATAAAGGCAACATGGGTCAGAGCGGCTGTGTTTCGTTTATGTTCTCCCATTGCGGTTCGATCGTAATCGAAGCCGAGGATATCGACGAAGAAACGCTGATGGAAGCTGCGCTTGAAGCCGGCGCTTCGGACTTCATTAAAGATGAGGACGTATTTATTGTAAGAACCGAGCCGAACGATCTCGGTCTTGTGCGCGACGATCTTGAAGAAAAGGGCTATAAATTCGTTTCCGCCGAGCTTGAGTACATTCCTTCGACCTATACGAAGCTGACCGATGAAGAGGATCTGAAGATGATGAGCCGTCTTCTTGATATGATGGAAGAAAACGACGACGTTCAGGACGTCTGGCACAATCTTGAAAACCCCGAGGATCTTCCCTGATCCGTCCGAAAATAAGAATGACAGCCGTCACCGGATGATATCGGAGGCGGCTGAATTTATGGTGTGCAAAAACAGAGACGAGCCTGTGCCCGTCTCTGCCTTATTTTATATATCTTATTTCTTATTCTTCTGCTTGGAATACTTGACTCTGTACACGAAGTTTTCAAGGAAGCAGTCGATTGCGCCGACATACTTCGGCTCCTTGAACATTCTCGTGGCAACAAAGGTCTTGCAGTTCTTCGCCGTAACGATAGCCGTAGCTTCTGCCTCGTCCTCACTCGTACCGATGCAGACCGCACCGTTGTCTTTTAAGAGAACGGCGTTCTTGTGCTTGCCGAGAGCCTTGGCAACCTTTTTGCCGGTTTTCTTGGCGTTGTCCGGGTCAAAGCCTACGGTCTTGATGGTGGTGCCGGCAATCTGGGCAAAGTCGTCAATCAGCGGACGAAGCTTTTTGACAACAACCTTCGAAGCGGAAAGAACGGACTCGTCGTTACTGTGAACAATCGCGCCTGCGTCCTCACGTCTGTCGTAAATTGCGCAGTGAAGCTCGGCTTCCTTGGGCATTTCGTCGCCTAAGATCAGCATTCTCTTCTTCAGAGCGATGGTAGCCTTTTCGCTTCCGTCCTTGTTCTTGAGAACAACGACGTTGCCCTCTCTTGTGCTGTCGTAAGCGTCAAGCGGCTTGCAAAGGGCGTCGCCTCTTCTCTTTACGTCGGCAACATACTTGCAGACGTCCGAAAAGCTTTCGGCGGCTGACTGAGTCAGTACCTCGTAGCGGTCGAGAATGTAACGCTCACAAACCTTTTCGAGTTCAGAGGCCACCTTGAACGCATCGTCGTAGTCTGCGCCGAGGCAGACAGCACCGTGATGCTTCATGATAACCGCCTTGGAGTCCGAACGCTTAAGTGCTTCAACAACGGCATTTTTCAGCTTGCCCGTACCCGAAAGTCCATAAGAGGAAACGGGAATGTTGTCACCGATGATGTCACGGCTTTCGCCGTCAATTCCGTTGATGTCATAGCCGAGTGCGCTGATAATCGAAGCATACATCTGATGGGTGTGGATCACAAAATTGGTTTCGGGGCGAAGCTCATAGCATTTAGCGTGAATGCCTTTTTCGCTTGACGGCTTGATGTCACCCTCGTAGGAAAGATCGTCAATGTTGACAAGAACGATTTCGTCGGGGGTCAGGGTTTCGTAAGCACGGCCGCTCGGTGTGATAACAAAATGCTTGTCGTCAACACGGCAGCTGACGTTGCCCCAGGTTCTTGCAATAAGTCCGGAGGAAACGAGTCTTTTTCCGGCCTCGACAACGATTTTCTTCGCTTCAAGAAGTTCCATAAAGAACACTCCTTTTCATTAAAATAAATCAGAAACGGGGCAGGCAAAACCCTGCCCCATTATGGTTCTTATTTGCTGCTTTCCTTGATGCCGACGTTGGCAAATACCTTGTCAAAGCGGGTAAGAGCGTCGTCAATCATTTCTTCGGTGTAAGCGGCCGAAGTGTAAAGACGGGAACCGGCAAGGGTTACAAGACCTTCTGCCATGTAAGCGGCGCCCATGTGGGTCATTTCGGTCTTGCGCTCGCTTGTTGCGCTGAGAATGCCCGGAATCTGCCACGGCTTGCTCCAGTCAATGGCAAAGTGCATGGTGCCGACGGTTTCCATGTGGCAGATAGAGCCCTGGTTGAACGCTACGAACGGAAGATTGTACTTGTCGATGATTGCGTTGAGACCTGCGGTCATTCTGTCGCCCATGATGCCGGCCTTCTGGCAAGCATTCTGCTTGTCGATTTCTTCAAGGGTGTAGTAACCGGCTACGCAGGAGATCGGAGTCGCCGCCATGGTGCCGCCGCAGAAAGCTTTCTTGATCTTCATGCCGCTTGCGTCAAGGCCTGCGCCCATGTACTTCATGTATTCTCTCTTACCGCCGATTCCGCCTGCGCCCGGATAGCCGCCGGCGATAACTTTACCGAAGATGGTAAGGTCGGGCTCAACACCGTAGTAGCCCTGCGCACCGGACATACCGATACGGAAGCCTGTTACAACCTCATCGAAGATGAGAAGTGCGCCGTACTTGCGGCAAAGTCTTTCAACGCCCTTGTTGAAGTCCTTGCTTAAAGGTCTTGTACCGCTTTCGGGGCCTACCGGCTCAATGAAGACAGCAGCGGTGCCGCCGTTGAGCTGATTTCTGCGAAGCTTCTTTTCAAGGTCGTGAAGATCGTTCGGGAAGAATTCCTGTGTATCTCTCATAAGACGGATGGGAACACCGCTTGCCTGGGTGAACTTCGAGCCGGGAATACGGATACCGTAGCCGAGCTGATCGGACCAGCCGTGATAAGCGCCGCCCATCTTGAGGATGTGCTTTTTCTTCGTGGCAAGTCTTGCAACACGGCAGGCGCACATGCAAGCCTCAGTACCTGAACCGAGCATACGGAACATATCAACCGACGGCATGGAGTCGGCAATTTTCTTAGCAAGCTTATATTCAAACTCATGGAAAAGACCGGTGGACGGACCGCAGGTGTTCAGAAGGTCGATAACCTGGTCACGGACTACCTTCGGGTTTGAGCCGAGAACGGTCGGGCCGCCGGCCTGAAGGAAGTCATAGTATTCGTTTCCGTCGATATCATAGAGCTTTGCGCCCTCTGCCTTTGTGAAAACAAGGGGGAACGGATAGTTGAAAGCAAGGTTATGCTGAACACCGCCGGGGATAATCTGCTTGGCTTCGGTGATCATAGCCTTGGACTTCTGGCACTTCTTTTCAAAGTAGTTTTCTTCGTAATCCTTGAGAACTTCGGGCTTGATGGTGTAAATCGGCTGCTTGATAAGGTTGTCCAATTTTTCGGTTACAGCCTGAGCGTCGAGATACTCTGATATAGCAAATCTTGTATCCATTGCTACTCCTCCTAAAAAAGTTTTTTACTTGGTGAGTCGTCACTCACTATTCCTTGACATTATACTCCAAAAATGGGTAAAAGTCAATTATTATAATGATTAAAATATATAGGAATTTCTTGTGCATGTTGTCGTCGGGAACGCATCGCAGCGAATAGGTCGCCGGGATTTTGTTTATACTAACCGTAAAGACAAGGCGAAAGGCAATATCTGAGGAGAGTTTATGGAATCAATATGGCATGAAGAGACGAAAATGCCCTCTTTTCCGGCACTGCACGGCGACAAGCATACCGATGTACTTATCATTGGCGGCGGAATTGCGGGAATCCTGACGGCATATTTTCTAAAGGCAAACGGCGTTGAGTGTGTTGTCGCCGAAAAGGGAAAAATCTGTTCGGGAACGACGGGAAACACAACCGCTAAAATTACAAGTCAGCACGGGCTGATTTACGCCAAGCTTTTAAAAAGCGTCGGGGCAGAAAATGCACGGAAATACCTTTGTGCGAACGAAAATGCTTTAAGACGGTACGAAATTATGAGCCGCAAAATCGACTGCGGCTTTGAAGTCAAAGACAGCTTTGTTTATTCGGTCGATGACAAAAAGAAGCTTGAGGAAGAAATGCGGGCACTTGACAAAATCGGGTTCAAAGCCGGCTTTGCCGAAAGCGTACCGCTTCCTGTGAAAACGGTCGGTGCGGTACGTTTCCCGAATCAGGCGCAGTTCAACGTTTTGAAATTTCTTTGCGCCGTCTCAAAGACCCTGACAATTTTCGAAAACACCTTTGTCCGGGAGATGATTGGAACCGTCGCCGTGACGGATACCGGGCGGATTTTTGCGAAAAAGACCGTCTGCACGACTCACTTTCCGTTCATCAATAAGCACGGACTGTATCCGCTCAAGCTGTATCAGCACCGCTCGTATGTGATTGCACTTGAAAATGCCGAGGACGTAAACGGCATGTATGTTGACGAAAAGAAAACCGGGCTGTCATTTCGCAATTACGATGATTTACTTTTGATCGGCGGAGGCGGACACCGGACGGGGAAAAAGGGCGGAAATTGGGAGAAACTCAGGCGGTTTCAGAAGCTTCATTATCCGAACGCAAAAGAGAAAGCTTTCTGGAGTGCGCAGGACTGCATGAGTCTCGACTCGGTGCCGTATGTCGGACAGTACTCAAAGAACACACCTGATTTTTTCGTTGCGACCGGCTTTAATAAGTGGGGCATGACAGGCTCTATGGCGGCGGCGGAAATTCTGACCGATCTGATTTTGGGCAAGCCGAACGATTTTGCCGACCTTTTTTCGCCGTCAAGAAGTATGCTTCGTCCTCAGCTTGCCGTCAACGGCTTTGAAAGCGTTGTCGGACTTCTTACACCGTCAAAAAAGCGCTGTCCGCATTTAGGCTGTGCGCTGAAATACAACAAGGCCGAGCATTCCTGGGACTGCCCGTGCCATGGTTCACGGTTTTCCGAAAGCGGAAGGGTGCTTGATAACCCCGCAAACGGAAACCTGAAAAAGTAGGGGACTGCCTTCGTGAGACAGCCCCCTTTGGTTTACTGATATTTCTTTGCGCAGATTCCGCACGGCTTGTATCCGGCGGCTTTAATCTGTCTTACGGTGCCTTTCACGGTTCCTTTATTCTTGTCCGACATTCGTTTGACGGCACTGCATGAGGCGGAAACATGAAAGACCTTTGAGCTTTTGTTGACAATAACCGTAATCTGATTTGATGTGCTTGCGGGTACGGCGGTCTTGACGGCAGATGCGGGCGAGAGGAACGCCGTGCTTTTTCCGTTGACCGTTACCGTTTTATAGGCTTTCAGTCGGAAATAATATTTCTGACCGTTGGCAAGTCCCGTGACGGTTTTATAGGAACTGCTTTTTCCTTTTATCGTCACGCTTTTTGCATTTTTAAAGCTGCTTGACGTACTGTATTCAAGCTTGTAGCCGTCTGTCTGAGCGGTCTGACTGCGCCACTTGACCGTAACGCTTTTATTGCCGGCAGTGACCGAGGTGATGACCGGCTTTTTCGGCACGATATCAAAGGATGCGGTTTTGGTTCCTTTATATTTGCCTTTGAGAGTAACCTTGACGCTGTACCGTCCGACGTTTGTCCTGCCCGCAGAATAGCTGACGGTGTAATCCGTGTTGCTTTTCAGCGTTTTTCCGCCGTAGGTGACCGTCACCTTGGGCGTTTTGGCCGAACCGCTGTATTCGTATGTGGTTGCGGACAGCTTCACCGAAAGCGAAGAAGCGGTTTTGAAGCTTTCTTCCGCCGGAAAAGCATTTTCGTAATGCACGGCAGACGCCGGTGCGCAAAACAGAAGCGACAGCACACCGATAAGCGCCGTAACAAGTGCTACAAACCTCTTAGCCATTGTTTATTCCTCTTTTCTGCTTTCCGGTATTATCAGATTACGTCGAACAGAACCTGAAGCTTGACGATGATAGCCTTGATGGCATCAAGAAGCTTGCGCCAGAAATCCGGGTTGTACTGATAGTCGATATTGTTGCCGTTGATTTCGGAAAGTTCACCCGAGTCGGAAACAGTCAGCACCATATACGAAATATGAGCCGCCTCATCCTCATAAAGCAGTCCGAAGTTGCCGTCCGAAAGCTCGGTCAGGCAGGAATAGGCGAAGAAGCCGTCGTTGATGTGATAAGTTGTAATCCAGTCGATGTCGTTGTTTTCGCCGACTAAGCCGAGTCTGACAACACCGTCGGCTCTCTCCTCGGTATCCGAAGAGAACGAGCCTAAAACGACCGGCTTTCCGTCGATTTCTTTTGACGTATTGATAAACGAAAGCATACAGTTGCCGTTCGCCTTCAGGTCAAGATCAGCCTTAAAGGTCGACCACGAAACGCCGCCGTCACGACTGTCGGCGAAAGCGACAAAGTCATATGCGTTTCTTGCGAACATACGAAGCGTACCGTCGGGGAGGGCGACAATCTGCGATTCGCTCGTCTTGCCGACCGCTAATTTGCATTCGGTCTCCGCACCTCTTTTCCAGGTTTTGCCGTTGTCGTCCGAATAGATCGTGCTGACGTTTTCCTTGCCGCCGGCGTTATCGTAAACGGCAAAAATGATGCGCTCTTTTCCGTCGACTTCCGTCACAAAGCCTCTTCCCGGACAGATGCCGAGGAAGCTTTCGTTGTCGTTTTTAATCTGTTCGGAAAGAATGACAGGAGCACTCCATGTTTTTCCGTTGTCGTCGCTGTAACGCATCCAGAGATAGCAGGTCAGATACACCGTAAGGTCGGCACTCACCGAAAAGACGGTCTGCTGAACCTTGACACCGTCGGAGCCGAGCTGAGCGCAATAGATTGCTTCGCCGTTTTTATAAAGACGGTATTCGGTATCAACCGTATAAGCGGTCTTTTCGCCCGAAAGGGTCATAACGGGAGCAAAGCCGTCTTGGAAGTCGGCGATATAGTAGTTAAATTTCTTGAAAGAAGAAATGTTGTCGCTGTCGGTCAGCGCAAGACGCTTCACGCCGTCAACGGTCACATAGCCCGTGCCGGTCTTGGCGGTCGGATAGCCGCCGCCCGAGGGAAAAGCGTCCGTAACAAGGAAGATTCTTCCTGTTTCTTTCGACTGAATGACAGCCGGGTCAATGAACGAAGCGCTGTTTTTGTCGGTTTCACCGTCGGCACAGTCGTCAAAATGATTCGGAACGGCATATTCCCAGTTCGTATAGCCGTCTTTTGAAACGGCAACAACGGTGTCGATGTTCTGCGGTGAGTCCGAGCCGTGATTGTAGCGAAGATCGGCGGCCGCCATAACCGAGCCGTCATTGAGGGTTAAAAGAGCCGGAATGCGAAGTCTTTCACAGCCTAAAACACCGGCGTCAAAGGGCTGATCATACTCAGTGTCCGCCGCAAAGCCGCAAATGCAGAAAACTGACAGAAGCATAGCGGCGCAAATCAGAATGGATACAACTTTTTTCAACGTCATCATCTCCAAAAAATACTTTATGCATATTTTAACAGTTTTTCTCTTTCGTGTCAACAAATGTCCCGATTTTGTTGCGGTATCCCGTCAGACAGACGGATTCGGGCTTTTTTGACTTTTTCAACAAGATTTTCCGCATAAAAGAGTGCTATATGATGAAAAAAGTTGATTGACTTTCAAAGCGGAATGGACTATAATTTTATCAAGTTCATAAGAGTATTCTGTGACTGACGGATTTGTGGGAAAACCACGAGGGAGCGGAATATTTTTTTCAATGCCGACCGTCTGGGCAGTCTTTTCCTTATTGCGGGTAAAAGACTGCCTTTGTTATATCGGTCACACTCACTCAAGTTTATTATATTTCGAAAGGATGATATGTCATGGCAACCTACATCAACGAACCGTCCCATACCTTTAACGAATACCTGCTGATTCCCGGGTATTCCTCAAGCGAATGTGTTCCGGCGAATGTTTCGCTCAAAACGCCGCTTGTCAAGTACAAAAAAGGCGAAAAGCCCGCTATCGAGCTGAACATTCCGATGGTTTCGGCTATCATGCAGTCCGTTTCGGGCGACAGACTCGCAGTCGCTCTTGCAAAAAGCGGCGGCGTTTCCTTTATCTACGGCTCTCAGTCCGTTGAAAGTGAAGCGGCGATGGTCGCAAGAGCAAAGGCGTATAAAGCCGGCTTCGTTCCGAGCGATTCGAACATCACGCCCGACGCTACGCTCGCCGATGTATTGGATCTTAAGGAAAAGACAGGTCACTCCACCGTTGCCGTGACGGACGACGGCACCTCAAACGGTAAGCTTGTCGGTATTGTAACAAGCCGTGACTACCGTGTCAGCCGTATGGATAAGACCGAAAAGGTCAGCACCTTTATGACGCCGCTTGAAAAGCTTGTCACCGCAAAAGAGGGCACGACCCTTGCCGAGGCGAACGACATTATCTGGGACAACAAGCTCAATTCCCTCCCGATTGTCAGCGAGGACGGCAGACTTCTTTACTTCGTTTTCCGTAAGGACTACGAATCTCATAAGCAGAACCCGGACGAGCTTCTGGATTCTCACAAGCGTTACGTTGTCGGCGCAGGTATCAACACCCGTGACTACGCCGAAAGAGTACCGGCTCTCGTCAATGCCGGTGCGGACGTGCTTTGCATCGACTCATCGGAGGGCTTTTCCGAATGGCAGAAGCTGACAATCAACTATATCCGTGAAAACTACGGCGACACCGTCAAGGTCGGAGCCGGAAATGTTGTTGACAAGGAGGGCTTTTTGTTTCTTGCCGAGTGCGGCGCAGACTTTGTCAAGGTCGGTATCGGCGGCGGCTCGATCTGCATCACAAGAGAAACCAAGGGCATCGGCAGAGGTCAGGCAACCGCGCTGATTGAGGTCTGCAAGGCAAGAGACGAATACTTTGAAAGAACCGGCGTATATGTTCCGGTCTGCTCGGACGGCGGTATCGTTTATGACCACCACCTGACGCTTGCGCTTGCCATGGGTGCTGACTTCGTCATGCTCGGCCGTTATTTTGCCCGCTTTGACGAAAGCCCGACGGAAAAAATGTTCATCGGCGGCTCTTACGTCAAGGAATACTGGGGCGAAGGCTCCAACAGAGCCAGAAACTGGCAGCGTTACGACCTTGGCGGCGACAGAAAGCTTTCGTTCGAAGAGGGCGTTGACTCCTACGTTCCGTATGCCGGTCCTCTTAAGGACAACGTTGACCGCACGTTAAGCAAGGTTAAATCCACCATGTGCAACTGCGGCGCACTGACCATCAAAGAGCTTCAGCAAAAAGCGAAGCTGACCCTCGTTTCCGCAACCAGCATCGTCGAGGGCGGCGCCCATGACGTCATCAGAAAAGAAAGCTCACAGGGTACAAAATGATGACAAAGAAAACTCCGCTTGCCGTGTCGGGCACGGCTCAGGGAATTCTTGCCGGAATCTGTATTGCGCTTGGCGGTACGGTCTATCTTTCGTGCGACAACAAATACGTCGGTGCGGTTCTTTTCTGCGTGGCGCTTCTGACCATCTGTTTTTTCGGCTTTTCGCTTTACACCGGAAAAATCGGTCTGATTGTCGAAAACCACAAGAAGAAAGACATCGCCGTGCTTCTGACGGGACTTTTAGGCAACACAATCGCCTGCGTCCTTTTCGGACTGCTTGCAGGGGCAGGCGTTCCGAAAATGGTCGAAGCCGCAGCCGCCGTCTGCACGGCGAAGCTGACGCAGACTGCAGGACAAACCTTTATCCGGGGCATCTTTTGCGGGATCCTGATGTATATTGCCGTCTGGGTATACCAGAAGAAGAACAGCATCGTCGGCATTTTATTTGCTATTCCGGTGTTCATTTTAAGCGGCTTTGAACACTCGATTGCCGATATGTACTATTTTGCACTCGCAAGAATCTTCACCCTTGAATCCGCCGTATATATTGTCCTTGTCGTTTTAGGCAACACGGCAGGCTCGCTTATCATTCCGCTTCTTATGAAGCTGAAAACGGAATAAGAAAGGAACAGTCAAATGGATATCTATAAAATCAACTCAATCAAAGACCGCCTTTTCGGCAACTCCTACGTCGGCCGAGGCATTATCATCGGAAAGACCGAGGACGGCACAAAAGCCGCCGTCGCCTATTTCATCATGGGCAGAAGCGAAAACAGCCGCAACCGCATTTTTACCGAAAAGGACGGCGCCGTTTTCACCGAGCCGTTCGATGCTTCCAAGGTTGAGGATCCGTCCCTTATCATCTACGCCGCTTTACGTCAGTTCGAAAATAAGCTCATTGTCACAAACGGCGACCAGACCGATACCATTTTCGATTTTGTCAAGCAGGGCAAGGGCTTCGCGCACGCTCTCAACACCCGTGAGTTTGAACCCGACAAGCCGAACTTCACCCCGAGAATCAGCGGCATGCTCAAGTTCGAAAACGGCGACTTCTCTTACCGCATGAGCATCTTAAAGTCCGCCGACGCCGAGGGTACCGCCTGCAACCGCTATTATTTCTCCTACCCCTCGCTTCCCGGTCTCGGTCATTTCATTCACACCTACGTCTGCGACGGCAATCCGATTCCGACCTTCCAAGGGGAGCCGGAGAGAGTGAAAATTGGCAACGACCTTGACGCCTTCACCGCCGAAATCTGGGACAACCTTGACGAAGACAACAAGATTTCGCTTTATACCCGTTTCATCGACCTTGAAAGCGGCGAAACAGAAAGCCGCCTTGTCAATAAGAATAAATAATACGGAGGGTACAAATGAACAGAGATTCTTACATTTCCCCGTTATCCACCCGCTACGCAAGCGAAGAAATGCAGCACGTTTTTTCCGACAACTTCAAGTTCAGGACCTGGAGAAGACTGTGGATTTCCCTTGCCAAAGCGGAAAAGGCACTCGGGCTCGACATCACCGACGAACAAATCGCCGAGCTTGAAGCCAATAAAGACAACGTGAACTTTGACGTTGCCGAAGAAAGAGAACGCATCGTCCGCCATGACGTCATGAGCCACGTTTACGCCTACGGTCAGCAGTGCCCGAAAGCCAAGGGCATCATTCATCTCGGGGCAACCTCCTGCTATGTCGGCGACAACACCGACGTGATTATTCTTCGTGAAGCTTCGAAAATCGTACTGAAAAAAGCGGCTCAGGTGATCAAAAACCTTTCCGCCTTTGCCGAGGAATACAAAGCTCTCCCTTGCCTTGCGTACACCCATCTTCAACCGGCTCAGCTGACAACCGTCGGCAAGAGAGCCACTCTTTGGATGTACGAGCTTTCGCAGGACATCGAAAACCTTGAATATCAGCTCTCCCGCCTCTTGCTTTTAGGTCAGAAAGGCACCACCGGCACACAGGCAAGCTTTATGGAGCTTTTTGAGGGCGACGAAGAAAAAGTCAAGAAGCTTGAAGCCCTGATCGCCGAGGACATGGGCTTTTCCGGCTGTGTTCCCGTTTCGGGTCAAACCTATTCAAGAAAGGTTGACGCTTACTTCCTTTCCGTGCTTTCCGGCTTTGCTCAAAGTGCCTATAAATTCGCAAACGACTTGAGAATTTTGCAGTCGTTCGAGGAAATGGAGGAACCGTTCGAGAAAAATCAGATTGGATCGTCCGCTATGCCGTATAAGCGCAACCCGATGAGGAGCGAAAGAATCTGCGCACTTGCAAGATACGTCATCATTGATTCCATTAACCCCGGCATCACCGCCGGAACACAGTGGTTCGAAAGAACGCTGGACGACAGCGCCAACAAGCGGATTTCCGTTGCCGAAGCGTTTCTTGCCGTTGACGCGATCCTCAACATCTACATCAACGTCACAAGCGGTCTTGTCGTTTACGACAAGGTGGTAACCCGCCGTGTGATGGACAAGCTTCCGTTCATGGCGACCGAGGACATTATGATGGAATCGGTTAAGCGCGGCGGAGACCGTCAGGCACTTCACGAGGCTTTGCGTGTTCACTCGCACGCCGCCGCCGCAAAGGTCAAGCTTGAGGGCGGAAAGAACGACCTGATTGACCGTATCGCCGCCGATAATCTTTTCCCGCTTACGAAAGAGGAAATCGAATCGCATCTTGACCCGAAAAAGTACATCGGCAGAAGCGTCAGCCAGGTTGACGAATTTTTAAAAGACGTAATTGCCCCGATTCTTGCCCGTTACAACGGCGAAGAAATCAAATCGGAACTCAAGGTGTAAGGCGACACAACGACGGTGCTTCGCATCTGAATAAATCGAGAAAAAAGAGCAAATGGGAAGATTTGCGCTAATCAGAAAACCGCCTGAAATTGTTAACCAAACGCAGGAGAGTACAAATAAGTTGACACAACTAAAGTGCGACCCCACTTAGTGTTTTCCGGCTACGAAAAAGCGCTTCTTTGCTTACTTTCTTTCGTGACTGAAAGAAAGTAAGTGCCCGCGCGGCATTAGCGCAAAAGCAAAGATATAGAAGAATCTGAATTTAAAAAGTACAGACTGACCGTTCGTGTGTTGGCTGTTGTTTGAGCAAGATGCCCCTAAACTTTTCACAAACAATTTTTGAAAGGAACGGATAAATGATGAAAGAATTTGAACTGAAATACGGCTGTAACCCGAATCAGAAGCCGTCAAAAATCTTTATGGCAGACGGAAGCGAGCTTCCGATCGAAATCCTTTCCGGAAGACCCGGCTACATCAACTTCCTTGACGCTTTCAACTCATGGCAGTTAGTAAAGGAACTCAAAGAAGCCCTCGGAATGCCGGCGGCAACGTCCTTCAAGCACGTCAGCCCCACCTCGGCGGCGGTCGGACTTCCGCTTGACGAAAAGCTGAAAAAAGCCTGCTTCGTTGACGACGTTGAGGGTCTTGACGATTCACCCCTTGCCTGCGCTTTTGCAAGAGCAAGAGGAACGGACAGAATGTGCTCGTTCGGCGACTGGATTGCTCTTTCCGATGTATGCGACGAAACGACCGCTCTTTTAATCAAGCGCGAGGTATCCGACGGCGTTATCGCACCGGGCTACACCGACAAGGCACTTGAAATCTTAAAGCAAAAGAGGAACGGCAGCTACAATGTTGTAAAAATCGACCCCGACTACGTTCCCGATCCGGTCGAAAGAAAGCAGGTTTACGGCATCACCTTTGAACAGGGCCGGAACAACTTCGAAATCAACGAGGCACTTTTGTCCGACGTCGTAACGAAGAACAAGACCTTCCCCGAAAGCGCAAAAAGGGACCTGATTATTGCGCTGATTACCCTCAAATATACCCAGTCGAACTCCGTTTGCTATGCCGTCGACGGTCAGGCAATCGGTGTCGGCGCCGGTCAGCAGTCAAGAATCCACTGCACCCGGCTTGCCGGCGGCAAGGCTGATACGTGGTTTTTGCGTCAGCACGAGAAGGTACTTTCTCTCCCGTTCCTGCCGACGCTGAAGCGTCCCGACCGTGACAACGTCATCGACGGTTACATCAACAAGAACGAAGAGGATGTCTGCGCCGACGGCAACTGGCAGAAATACTTCACCGTTCAGCCCGAACCGTTCACGGCCGAGGAACAAAGAGCCTATCTTGACACCATCACCGGTGTTGCGCTCGGTTCGGACGCATTTTTCCCGTTCAGCGACAACATCGAAAGAGCGAAAAAGAGCGGCGTCAGCTATATTGCCGAGCCCGGCGGCTCAATCCGTGACGATGCCGTTATCGACTGCTGTGATAAGTATGGTATGGTTATGGCATTTACGAAGATGAGACTTTTCCACCATTAAACATAAGAGGAGAATACGGAGTATGGCTTATTTATCTGATATTGAAATCGCCCAAGGGTGTGATATGAAGCACATCACCGAGATTGCCGAAAGTGCGGGCATCGACAAAAAATACGTTGAGCAGTACGGCAATTACAAGGCGAAAATTGACCTTTCGCTTTTAAAGGAGAGCAACCGACCGGACGGAAAGCTTGTTCTTGTGACGGCGATCACCCCCACCCCCGCAGGCGAGGGTAAAACGACAACCACCATCGGTCTTGCGGACGGACTGAAACGAATCGGCAAGAACGTTGTCGTAGCACTTCGTGAGCCGTCACTCGGCCCCGTTTTCGGCGTAAAAGGCGGAGCGGCAGGCGGCGGCTATGCCCAGGTCGTCCCGATGGAGGATATCAATCTTCATTTCACGGGCGACTTTCACGCAATCGGCGCGGCGAACAATCTTCTTTGCGCGATGCTCGACAATCACATTCAGCAGGGCAACGAACTCGGCATTGACGTAAGACGCATCGTTATCCGCCGCTGTGTCGACATGAACGACCGTCAGCTTCGCTTCATTACGGACGGACTCGGCGGAAGAATCAACGGCACGCCCCGTGAGGACGGCTTTGACATCACGGTCGCAACGGAAATCATGGCGGTTTTCTGCCTTGCGACTTCTATCGCAGACTTAAAAGCAAGACTCGCCCGGATCATCGTCGCCTACACCTACGACAACAAGCCCGTCACCGCCGCTGACCTCAAGGCGGTCGGTGCGATGACCGCACTTTTGAAAGAGGCAATCAAGCCGAACCTGGTTCAGACCCTTGAGGGTACACCTGCTTTGGTTCACGGCGGACCGTTCGCAAATATCGCCCACGGCTGCAACTCGATTCTTGCCACCAGAACCGCTATGAAGCTCGGCGACTATGCCGTTACCGAGGCCGGCTTCGGGGCTGACCTCGGAGCTGAGAAGTTCCTCGACATCAAGTGCCGCATGGCGGGTCTTACCCCCTCGGCGGTCGTTGTCGTTGCAACGATCCGTGCGCTGAAGATGCACGGCGGTCTTTCCAAGGACGAGCTTTCCGAAGAAAACCTTGACGCACTCGAAAAGGGCATTCCGAATCTTCTTCGCCACGTTTCAAACATCAAAAACGTTTACAAGCTTCCGTGTGTCGTTGCGGTGAACCGATTCCCCACCGACACTGACAAAGAAGTCGATTTTATCATCGAAAAGTGTAAAGAACTGGGCGTCAATGTTGTTCTGTCCACCGTCTGGGCTGAGGGCGGCAAAGGCGGAGAAGAGCTTGCCAAAGAGGTTGTCCGTCTTTGCGAAGAGGAAAAAGGCGACTTTACATTCAGCTATGAGGACGACCTGAGCCTTGAAGAAAAGATCAACGCCGTTGTCACAAAGGTTTACGGCGGCAAGGGTGTCACGATTCTCCCGGCGGCAAAAAAACAGCTTCAGACACTGACCGACCTCGGCTTCGGAAAGTGCCCGGTCTGCATCGCCAAAACGCAGTACAGCTTCTCCGACGACCCGAAAAAGCTCGGCGCACCCGAGGACTTCACGGTCACCGTCCGTCAGGTCAAGGTCAGCGCAGGAGCCGGCTTTGTGGTTGTTTTGACCGGCGACATCATGACAATGCCGGGACTTCCGAAAAAGCCTGCGGCGGAAAAAATCGATGTTTCCGACGACGGCGTTATCAGCGGATTGTTTTAAGAGCATAGGAAATACAAAGCAACAGGGCTTACCGGATTCGGCAAGCCCTGTTTTTTACGGTGTTTAAAATGAATGACGGACAGTTGATAAATTTTAGTTTGTCACCGGGCTACTCCAATGCCGGTCGCAAGGCGACACCAATCCCGAGGCAGGCAGTACTATAATACTACCTGACAGCCCGAGCCGTGAGATAAGCGGTAAATTTTAGTTTAGCGGTGTAAGACCCCTCTGTCGCCTTGCGACATCTCCC
>CAMAZY010000017.1 GCA_945863885.1 uncultured Clostridia bacterium | reverse complement strand
CTCTGATTTTGACGCACTGAGCGTACATTGCACAGGTACGAAATATAACTATTTTGTTTACAACTCACTGTTGTTCGATAAATATGATTATACCGTTACGGATAAGATTATCAATCGATGCATAAGTGAGGTTAACGCAGGTAATTATTCGTCTGAATTTATGTTTACAAACGATTGTTTTAATGATGCGGTAACAACGCTTTTCGGAACAGGTTCGGATGACGATGACGCAGATATCAGAAAGATTATTTACTATGTTTCCGCCTCATGTGAAAATAAGATTACAAGCAATAAAATATCTTATACGATTGACGACAGCACAAACAGCATACGTATTATATTTGAATAGGAATTGAATTTTAATGGATAAGGAAAGAATTGAAAACGCGGTACGTGAAATTCTCATCGCAATAGGTGAGGATCCCGATCGCGAGGGACTTACAGAAACTCCGCGCAGGGTAGCGCAGATGTATGAAGAAATTTTTGCGGGACTTGGAGATGACCCGAAACAGTACGTAAAAATATTTTCGGAGTCCGACAGCGACGAGGTTGTAATAGTCCGTGATATCCCGCTTTACTCAATGAGCGAACATCATCTTCTTCCGTTTTCGGGTAAGGCTCATATAGCATACATCCCGTCAGACGGAAAAATTATAGGTTTATCTAAAATAGCCCGTATAGTATCGTCTTTTGCAAAACGTCCGCAGGTTCAGGAGAGACTTACGTCTCAGATTGCGGATTTTCTCAACAACGAGCTCAACCCTAAGGGTGTTGCGGTATTAATAGAAGCCGAACATCTCTGCATGTCAATGCGCGGAATAAGAGCGGCAGGAGCAAAAACAAGAACATCGGCACTTCGCGGTTCCATTAGAAAAGACCCGCGAACAAGAGCCGAAGTATTATCACTCATAAACAACCCGTAAGGAATGATTAAAAATGAAAAATAAAATTATAACGGCGGTATGTCTGACGCTTTGTTCAGCATTCATTCTGTCCTCATGTTCCTCTTCACAGATAAAAACTTATACGGATAAGGACGGAAAATCATATGACATCGTTTATGACGAGAACGGTAATTTTGTAACCAACGACAATAAACTTCAGGTTTATCTGCTATAGTAAAACGGCAAAAGAATAAAGGACGAAAGCGGAGAATACCGTACCGAATTTATTGAATTTAACGGGCAGATAACAGACGGACATCACGTTCAGACAAAGGAACTTGAGTTTACGCTTCCGTCGGGATTCACACAGTCATATGACACGGGACTTTTGTTTTTAAATGATGATATCGGCGCTCAGATATACATAAGCGTGCTTGCAGACACGGATATTGAACAGCAGTATAAACTTATAGAAAGCAATTGTTCCCAGCTTCAGGAAAGCTACGGTTCCGACCGGTTTTCATATGATATTTATGATTTAAAAACATCAAAGAGCAATGTATCTGTCCGCGCTTTTAAACTGATTTGTACATCGTCCGACTATCCGAAAACAGATTATTACTACTATTTTAACGTCAACGACAGAATATATCTTGTTAATGCAAGTGTTACAACTGACTATGTTAAAAAAGTAAAATTTGATTCATTTGCCAAATCATTCGTATTTAAATAATTATGAGTATGAGTTTTATTATCGGAATCGCCGGAGGTTCGGGAAGCGGAAAAACTACGCTTGCAAATATTATTAAGAATAAATATCCCGACAAAACAGAGATTGTTAATTTCGACGATTATTATAAGCCTAATGACGAACTGATTCTTGACGAACGTAAAAAAATAAACTATGACAGCCCCGAGGCTTTTGACAGTGATTTATTTTTTAATGATTTGTTTAAACTTAAAAATTTTGAATCCGTAAAATGCCCTAAGTATGATTATTCTATTCACAACAGGACCGGTGATTATAAATCAATCGAACCAAAACCTATAATCATTGCCGACGGCATTCTGCTTTTTTACGACAAATTACTCAGAGAATCTTTCGATTTAAAAATATATGTCGACACGCCTGCCGATATCAGACTGCTAAGACGGATTGAACGAGATATAAACAGTCGTGCAAGAACGCTTAAATCGGTTTTAACTCAATATCTTGAAACTGTTAGACCGATGCATGAAAAATATGTTGAGCCGTGTAAGAAATATGCTGATGTGATAATAAACGACGACGGCTGTTCAGACATTGATTTAGAACCGATATTTAATAGAATAGATGATTTTCTGAAAAAATTTTGATACTTTCTAAATTTTTTAAGATAAAGACTTGATTTTTTCTTATAAATTGTATATAATAATTTTCGTTGTTTGGAGAGTTGTCCGAGTTGGTCGAAGGAGCACGATTGGAAATCGTGTAACGGGTTAACCCCTGTTCGAGGGTTCGAATCCCTTGCTCTCCGCCAAATGTCCACGGTAATTTTGATAGAATTATCGTGGGCTTTTTTCATGCCCGAAAACCGGTTGAAATCAAGGTTTTTCCTATTTCAGAGTATAAACGAACCCCGCTGCAGAGCATTTATGCAGCGGGGTTTTCTACTTTTTCCGGTTCTTACGACTTACGATGCCGTTGTAATCGTTAAACTTATGGGTATTCGTTAAATTATTGGGTAATCGTTAAACTAAAGTAAAAGTTTCTTGGACAAATATTTCTGGAGAAACTGGCTATCAGATTTCAAAATCAACAATCTTGACTGCAGAATCTGGCTGAGCGAATGCACCTTTACCGTCACACGAACAAGAGCCTGCTATATCACTTTTACAGGCGAAGGAATCCCCACAACGAAAAAGATGTATGACTACAACACAGTACCGTCCTTTGGTTCTGCACCAACAAGAGACGGATACACCTTCAAAGGCTGGAAGAGTTCGGCAAACGGCAATGTCTATTAAGGCACGCTACCGACCGCATACGAATCAGACGTCACCTACACGGCACAATGGGAGCGAACATATCCTGTATTTCAGTCTATCTCCATGATTTATTCGGGAGAACCTATTTCCCAAACAAACAAAGTGCTGATTGCACAGAGTTTTATTATCTCTGCTTCGGTCAGCTGATTTTTAACAAAACGGAGGAATTAATATGAGCAAAGTTTCAAATTTAAGGAAGCTCTGATTAAATCTGATGTGCAGATTGCGCCGTCAAATTTTTCGTCAGATTGTGCAAAAGTTGCGCAGGAATCATGGCGGATTTCAAGCAGTTTTTGTGCGATATGGCGGAAAATTTGCAAGTAAGCTGTACATCAAAGCATATGCTGTGATTTATTCAGAGGTTCCTTAAAGCTTTTGTCAGGCAGTTAACACCAAAACTATTTTCTTTAACTTCCCGGCGAAAAATGCCGCATAACGTCACATTCAGCCGAAAGCTGTCATTATAATTTTGTCACCGTATTCAAAGTTTGTTATATGTTAATTTTACATGGCACTATTATTACAATGATATATCAACACCCGAAAGCAGCTGAAACTTCCGGGTGTTGTTCGGTTTATTTGATTTTTACTGATTTTACCGGCAAATATGCGCTGTAAATTGTGTTTTCACCGGTTGTTGTGTATGCGCAACCTTAAAAAAATCCGAAACTCACCTTTTCTGTGAATTCCGGACTTTATTAGGGCAGTTCTAACCCCCGCTTTTTTACTTCTTAAAAAGGTTAGCAATAACTTTAAACAGTTTGATTACAAAATTAATCAAAGCCTTTAAAGGATTGTTCTTCGTATAATTCTCTGTTGTATCAGTTGTGTCATCCATTGTGAGGATCGGTGTGAGCGACCCTTTTGCACTGTCACTTGAACCAACACCTTCATACTGAAGGAACTGAGTATACTTTTCATCTGTGTCAACAGTCATTGTTCCGTTGCTGTTGCAGATTGCAAGAATAAGATCGTTTACACAATCCGGGAATGCCTTGTGTTCAAGCCCTTTAACAAACCATGTTGTGTCGGGGAACAGACAGGTTGAAGCGTCAATCTTTTTATCAACTGAAACATACTTCGGATCTTTAACTGCTGCAATGTAAGAATCAGAAAGCTTTCCGTTTGTTTCTGCACAAGTTGCGCCAAGTGACATCTTATTCGTTGTTACAAATACATCAGATTCTTCTCTTGCATCAGATGAAAGCGGAATGAGTGGGAAAGCATATTTTGCAATGACAGCGTAGTTTGCAATACCACTGTTCTGCTGAACTGCAAAAACATCATGGAAATTAACCTGAAGATCATAATAGTTGTTGATTTTTTCAATAAGACCTGCATAGGTCATCTTATCTTCCTGCGTTTTGAATGTGAACGAAAGTCCTTTCTGAACCTGATCAACTGATGTCATTGCCCAATATGAAGGAAATGTGGCATAGCTTGCCTTCATTATTTTTGGAAGTGCAATCTTCTGAATCGAATCAACCAGCCCCTGAAGGACATTCATTCCGTAACCGAGCTGTTTAACATTGTAAATCAATGTAAGGAGCGCAACAACAAGGCTTGTGGTTGAGTCATCGCCAAGAAGGGCCTCATTCCCTTCAATTGAAGTGAAATATGTAGCAAAGCAGTCAAGGCTCTGCGGATCCAGCTTGAGTGTTCCAGTAAACAATGCGTTTAAAAGTCCGATGCCGTCAATTGAAGAAGCATAATATATACATTCGTTGATTTTGCCTTCATCACCATACATTGACATATATGCAGCTGCAATGTTTGTTGCAAGGCAACGGCTTACAAGATTAACCTTTTTGGCACCGGTCTGTTCAAGAATCACCTTAATAGCCTCGTGAACATCTTCCGCAAGCGTTACAGGAGAAAGTCTCCAGTCAAAATGAGCTCTGTAAACCGGAAAAGATCCCTGAGTGACATTAAGTGTGTCGGGCATAGTAACAAATTCAAGGCACTTGCCGGCAGGATTCTTTTTGGTGTAAATTGACTTGCCGAATCTGTCCCATTTGAGGCCTGAACCATCACTTGCTTCACCGTTTTCGTCAAGAATAAGCTTTTCATAAACAGGAGCAATAATGTTGTAGAGATCTTCAGCGTACTGATCATAGTCCACAAGAGCAATGTCTTTGAGAAGAGTTTTGATGTTGTCGCCTTCTGTGATATAGGAAAGCCAATCAACATCAAGACCATAGATTTTTTCACCGGCTTCGTTGTATAAAGGATAGCCTTGCCCCTCAAGATAAAGGGTTGGATATTGGGCGATATCTTCGCTTGCTGCAAAAGAGGGAACAAACAAAGTGAATATCATCACAAGTGTAAGAAAAACAGAAATTAATTTTTTCATTTTGAAACTCCTTTGTTAACAATTTATTATTATCTATCATTTTATTATATATTACAAAACGATAAAAGTCAACAACTTATTTTCTGTGATAAAAAATACAATAAATGTACTATGAAAATAATCTGATGCATTTAGCTCCAAAGCGCCTGAAATCTTAAGCCGAAGCATGCAAAAAAGCGTCATTGTATGTGTTAAAATGATGTGACCCAATAAAAAAGAGAAGTAACTTCAAAATATGGTATAATGGATTAGCTACAAAACATTAACCAGGAAAAGTCAAGCGAAATCGGAAAGGAATGCCCCGGTAAAACAAAAGGACCCTTCTCGGGTCCTTTCAATGTATGCAATGTTCAGTTTTTCTTGATAAAATTAACGGTTTCAGAAGTTGTGCCGAAAAGTTGTACAGGGATCGACTGAGCAAGTACCATCGCGCCGGCTTCCGTGTAGTGAATTCCGTCCGTGGTGTATGCGGGCAATATTGAATATGCATCTGTCGGATCGGCCAGCAGAGGAAGCGCAATATAGGCATCTGCTTTACAATCGCTGCTTGCCAGCCAGTTGTTTGTATCAAGCCGCAGCTTATCAATTTCTTCGTTCCAGAAAACATCGCCGTTTTTATTGAGCATATTTCTTGTATAGCCTCTCCAGGGGGCAACTTCACAAATGTAAACCTTCACGCCTTTATTATGACACATATCAATCAGTTGATTATATCCGGCTTTCATCTGTTCAAGATTTACAGGCTTCAATTTATTCTTTTTGGAGGCGCAATAGGGATGAACAACATCGTTTACGCCGATTTTAAGAATAACGGAATCGATTCCCGACTGTGATAACACATCCTTTTCAAAGCGTTTGAGAGCACTGTCCCCAAGTAAATTGGACAGTAAACCTACGCCGTCTTCTAAAAGGCGGTTTCCTTTGAGTGCTGCTTGTGTAACGCTTACATTATGGATTCCCTTGCCGCGGAGGATATGGGCAAAATAACGGGGTACTTCATTATCGACGGTTGAATCACCGAAGATAACGCAGGCCTTGCTGTCAGAAGAAGCCAGAACATCTAATTCCGTAATTGTCGGAATGACGTCATAGTTTCCTGAATCTGCGGTATAGTTCAGTTTAAGACCCCTGATGACTTCGGTTTTGGTATGATTGCCGACACTTACATATGAATGACCACCGATCAGTCCGACCGTTTTGAACGTATTGACTCCTTTATAATAGGTGGAAACAGAAAGCTTCTGACCGGCGATTACATCAAACACAATGGGATCGGAAACGATGATCTTGCCCTTCGGAACGTTGAAGCTCTTTTTGCCGTTTACGGTAACATTGACAACCGTATTCTTTTCAATTGCTCTGTTGTTTTTTTGCGCTTTGGCAATCGTACATTCTCCGATTTTCAGGGAGGATCTGCCGTATTCGTTTGAAAACCGGAGCTGAATGGCAGAACCGCTGATTGTCGGTTCAATTACAATTCTTGACGTCATAAACGATAAGGATACACCCAGATTGTCGATTTCACCGAGCCCGGATGTAGCAACATCTACAGGGCTTGTCGACCAGGCGCTCACCCATTTTCCGCCGTTATCGATTGCCGACGAAAAGACAGAAAAGCAGGATAAACTCATCATTGTGATCAGCAGTACAGATACTATGCGTATGTAGGATTTTTTAGCCTTTTTCATATCGAATTGCTCCTTTTAAATTTTCAAAATGATAAAATACCTTTGAAAAACAGAATCACAACAGTGGATAAATGAGACGGCTCATAAGATGATATGTGTTATTACATCCCCTCGCTTTCTATGGCTTCATTATATGCAAAAACAGTGGAAATGTCAAGGGAACCTCTGAATAAATAACCCTTATCTGTACTCACTCAATGAATCAGCCGTTTTTGTGCCGGATTAAGGCAATTTCATAGGAAAATAGCCGTTATTCCTCCGCTTTTCTGATCCATTCCCCGAAAAAAGGGCAGACTACCCCTATATCAAGGGAAGCTCTGATTAAATCTGATGCACAGATTGCGCCGTCAAATTTTTCGTCAGATTGTGCAAAGGCTGCGCAGGAATCCTGACGGATTTCAAGCAGGTTTTGTGCTGTTCTGGCGGAAAATTTGCAAGTAAGATGTGCATCAAAGTGTATGCTGTGATTTAATCAGAGGTTCCCAAGATGTGGAAAGTTTTCGCCCGGCGATGGCAAGGGCGTATAAATTGGCACAGGCGAACATGGCGTATAGCCGATTCTCATTTTTCATCAATCCGCGATACACCGTTTTCTTGTAGCCGAACTGACACTTGATGATCCGAAATGCGTGCTCCACTTTGCAGCGTACCGAGGATTTGCGGTTTTCGATATGGCGTTCCCAGTCAATAGCGTTGTCACTGACCTTGGAGAGACTGCCGGGGCGGCGGTTAATGCGGAAATCAATCTTTGAAAAATGCTCGTTGTTTGTGATCTCGGGACGCTTTTGGACACCAAGATAGCCGGAATCCCCCTATACTACCTCGTCATCTTCTCGGAGTAGCTTCGCTGTCTGTGTGATGTCATGCTCATTTGCTGCTGTGACGGTGATCGTGTGAACCAAACCGCTGCCGGCATCCACGCCGATGTGGCATTTCATCCCGAATTTCCACTCATTTCCTTTTTTTGTCTGGTGCATTTCCGGATCACGGGCTTTGTCTGCATTCTTGGTTGAACTGGGAGCATTGATGATGGTTTCTTGTTGCCTTTAATGCAATTCTTGACAACAAAGACAGCATCCTCGATGATTGCCGCTTGATTCAGACTACGCTGAGCGATTGTACCGGCATTGATGCAGAAATCGAAAGTTTGCTTGAAGAAATCTCTGTGGTGACCGAACTGACAAAACGCTGCATTGCCGAAAACTCACAGACAGCACAAAACCAAATCGAATACGCTGCCCGGTACAACGGATTTGTTGAACGGTACGAAAAAGCCAAGGCGCAGCTTGAGCGGCTCCGTATCACAAAGGCAGAACGGGAAGCACAGGCAGAAGCCATCGGAGCGTCCATGTTTGAGGTACAGGAACTTGATGCACTTTCTGAGTTTGATGAAAAACTCTGGCTGTCCGTGGTCGATACGGTGACCGTCCATGCCGATGGAAGGCTGACATTCAAATTTCAAGGCGGAACGGAGATTGATGCATAAGGCGAAAAGCAATATGGCCGTAGGTTATAACGCCTGTGGTCTTTTTCAATGCAAGAAATGATTTTTCGGTATTGTTAGTAAGGGGGTGCAACTGCTCAGAAACTGCACCCCCTCTGAACCTCAAAATGCACCCCTTAACGAGTTTCTATTAAAATTAGCGTTATTTGCCAAAGAACAACCGCAATCCCGATACAAGGTTGCGGTTGTTTCCTTTCTATGATATAATCATAGAAAAGGAGGAATCTGAATGAAATTTTTATTTTTTGCCATATTCCTTTTTGTAATCCTTATCCCCCTGATTTTAGGAAACATTATACCCATATACAAAAAACACAAAAGTGTAACCAACGGTATTATCAACTATGATTCTCAGATGAAAAAATTTGTCTATCAGGTCAATTTATCAAGTGCAGATATTATCAACTCGTTAAGCGTATCGGACGATACGGACGATTTGTCCTGTACTTTTGATTTTGAAAACACGGTAATTGTTTTCTCGGATTGTGATTCTCACCGAAAATACTATTATCAGATTCAGGAATATGACGGTTTCTCTATCTTAAAGTTACAGCAAGCAGAATTGATCGGTATGCAAAGCCTTATTCCGTATAAGCTTAATGGGTTCATCGTAAAAAAGCTGAACGCCGCCGTCATTCCGTTTTTAGAATTCGGTCTTTGATTCAGCACCCTTAACATTATGAGGTGATTCTATGACTTTATCAGACGCAAAAGAATTGTTAAACGAACAAAGTATTCCGTATGAAAAACGCGAATATAAAAGTGAAGAAGAATATTGGCATCACACGATGCTGTTCCCTTATACAAAAAAAGCAAAGCCCTGCAAGGTCATCGCCATCATCATAAAAAGCAATAACGGTAAGAAAGATATTGAACTGCAGTTCAATGAAGCCGATGATGGGTTTCGTTTTGAGGAACTGTGGTTCGGTGAGTTTTCGTATGAAATGTTCGATTATTCTGAAGAAATACTTGAGTCCGGTTTGCTTGAACGTATTTCGAATATCATGCAGGGAAAAACAGCGGTTATTGTTGCCAACGATATCAAAAACAAGCGTTGGCTCGGTGACGCCGGCTTCGACAGAAGCGATGACAGCGATGATACCTTCGGTGAACCCGGATATCAAAAAGCAATCCGGCGAATCCAAAGAAAAAAAGGGCTGTTTGCAAAAATCTTTCAATCGAAAACGCAGTATGAAATATACGATTGGAATTCTTACAAGTGCATAATAAAATAACCGTTCGGCATAACTCTCCTCAAGCCCCCTTAAAAGAGATATCCGCCGCCATACAGGAACCGATTTTTGAGCATTTTGTGTTAACGAATCAAGGAGCAAATCAATGAGTGCGATTTTCAAAAACAAAAAAGAGTATAAAGCCGGCGGAGTTTATCGTTATAAATCTCTCGGCAAGACATTCGGGCTTGTTTTTTTATGTAAGCAAGCCGGCTGTTATCTGATTGCGCTGTCCGAGCAACTCGTCGGCTCTGCAAAGACGGTAACAATCGAAGATGTTCTCTCCTCTCCCCTGTACACCGTTGCATGGTTTTCGGATGTGCAGCTGCTGCCCTCTTATAGGCTTCACTACATCGGCGCAGTACAGATTGAGGGCGATTATAAGAACCGGGCGGGTATGTATGAATATGAAAACGGCAGTATCATTCTGAAAAACTGCGGTCAGGCGCAAACGTGGAAACATAAGTTCCGGTCTTTCGGACTAAAAGATATGACAATCCGTGATGTATTGACCACGAAGCATACCCCTTTGAGCAAGCCGCATCATAACCCGCCGTTTACAACCCGAGCACCGGAATCCATTGATCCCGATGCGATTGAAACAATTGATATCAGCGACAGATGCTATATCATGATTTTAAAAAAGCGCAACACTTATACCTATACCGTCATGAAATCTTACTTTGACGACTATTTCGGTAAATATTATTGGGCGCCGGCAAGCGACGTTGTTCCGTCCGGAATTTATGACACCAAAGAAAAGGCTATACAAGAGGCAAAAGAAGCGTTAGCCCGAATATAAACAGCAACCCGCCGACAAAAGCCGACGGGTCTTTTCGTTATTTCTGAATATTTGTACGAAGTAAAGCCAAGGTCACGCTTGGTAACACCGACCGAAGATTTCAGCACCGCATTCGAGATTTCGAATGCATACTGAAGCTCCGAATTCAAAAGGTCTTTTACATTTTGATTCTTCATGTTGGAGGTCGAATCGCTGCTGAACAAGTATTATACAAATATGCTTTTACGTAAAATGTATCGCATATTCCAGGTCGACGATTTTACGCTTACGGCTTATTGTTTATCATATAAATGAACCGCGTAAGGATTTTGTAAGGTTTAACAAATTAAAGGAAATTGTGTTCAATATGCTTGTTTAATTTTGTGAGGTGCTTTGCTTTGAAGAAAAGATTCTACACGGATTCGTATATAAAACACGTTGATAAAACGGTAAAAAAATAAATCTAAGGAAGCTCTGATTCAATCTGATGTACAGATTACGCCGTCAATTTTTTCGTCAGAAAAATGCAAAAGCTGCGCAGGAATCCTGTCGAACTTCAAGCAGTTTTTGTCCTGTTCCGGCGGAAAATATGCAAGGTAGCTGTGCATCAAAGCCTATGCTGTGATTTATTCAGAGGTTCCTTAGACCGGTTTGGTCTTCTTGGGTAGTTGAGGGTTTGTTTTGGGGGTTACGTGCGACAATCCCCTTTGCCGGCCTCAGTCCGTCGTGTCCCGGCGGATCAGTATCGGCGTCACTTTTTTATGGGTAATCCCCTTTTGAGGCGAGGGCTTTCTTTTTTTTCTCTCGTTCATTTGTTCTACAAGCAACTCCACCGCTTCGGCGGCTATTTTTTCAATCTGCTGTCCGACTGTGCTGATCGGTATGATGGCCTCGCTTGCAATAGGCGAGTTGTCAAAGCCCACAATCCGGAATTCGTCAGGCAGAGTTCCGTACTCTCTGACGATGATGTTCAGCAGAACATTTGCGTGGGTATCGTTCGCCATAAAAAGTCCTTTTTTCATGTTCGGATACTTCTTTTTGATATCCTGAAGAAGCGAAAGAATGCAGTCATAGTTTTCCTTGTAGGTGTTGCCAGGATCCGTTAAAATCAACTCGTGCCGGATATTTTCTTTTTCGCAGATGTCAAGAAAGCCCTTTATTCTCCCGTATGCCGGAATGTCGGACGGAAACTCGGAGTTAATATGGATAAGGATATCGCATTTGTTTTTGATCAGCAGGCTTGTTGCCTGAACCGCACCCATGTAGTTATCGGTATTCACGCTTGATACATATTGATCCTCACGCTCAATCGTTACTATCGGTATGTTATAAGATGCCAGCTCCTTTGAGGGTATGGTATGACTGAGTATGATCATTCCCTCAATGTTATACGCCAGAAGCTCCTTTAAATATTTTCTCTCTTCTTCTTTCCGACCGGTGCTGACAAAGACAAGGAATTTATAGCCGTATTGCTCATAGCTTGAAAGAATCCGGTTGAGCATTTCGGAGTAGTAGTGCATATAAAGGTTCGGGACAATAATCCCCACAAACTCGCTTTTGCCGTTTGCAAGAACCTTAGCCAGCTTGTTTTCATGGTAGTTGAGCGCAGACAGTGCCGCCGCTATTTTTTCCTGATTTTCAAGAGTGAGCGAGTCGGGATTGTTAAAATACCGTGAAATGGTAGTTTTTGAAAAGCCTGTATATTTTGCGATGTCGTCAAAGGTGACCTTTTTCTGTTTCAACTTTAATGCCCCCATTCTGTGTGGATTCAGTATAGCAACTTAAGACCAAAAAATCAAGTAAAAAATAACCGGTTACGGAATCGGTTATTTTTTTTTACCGAAACCTATTGACAAGCTTCCATTCAGGGAGTATTATTAGCTTGTAAAGTAACCGGTTACTTAATCGGTTACGCAAGCAGAAATTTTACTTGAAAGGAGCTTTTTGATGAGAAGAAAACTATCAGCCGTTATAGCCTTGATGCTGTCTGCCGCCTGTTTCTTAACAGGATGTCAGACCTCCGTCCCGTCTCCCGGTGACATTGAAGGCTATGACGACGGCGAAGAGTATCTGTCAATCTGGGTCCACACTATTGAGGATACCGACGAGGGACGGTGCTACAAGGAATCGGTTCACAAATTCAATGAGGCATACAACGGAAAATATTTTGCCGATATTGAGTTTATTCCGAGAAACGACAGCGGAGGCGGCTATTCCGACAAAATCAACGCTTCGGTGATGTCGGGCGGTTTGCCTGATGTCATTACCGTAGACGGTCCGAACATTGCGGCATATGCGGTGAACAATATCATTCAGCCGCTTGCACCGCTTACCGAATCCGAACGCAGTGAATATCTTGAGTCTATTCTTGATCAGGGTACATATAACGGGAAGCTTTATGCTCTCGGCGCGATGGAATCAAGCGTCGGACTCTATTATAACAAGGATATTCTGAAAAGTGCGGGTGTGACCGTTCCCGAGGCTGACGATCCCTGGACCTTCACCGAGTTTTTGGAGGTTCTTGAAAAAGTCAAGCCCGTTGTTGAAAAGAAAAGCGGATATGCGCTTGATATGACCTTCCCCGTAGGCGAGGCAACGATCTATTATTATGCGCCGTTCTTCTGGTCAAACGGCGGCGATATGATTGACGAAACGGGGCTTGTTGCTGACGGCGTGTTTAACTCAGAAAAAAATAAAGAAACCGTCGAATACTTCAGAACGCTTCTTGACAAGGGCTATATGTCGGCGGTGCCGGTCGATAAGCTGTTCGAAAGCGGAAGAGCCGCCTTTAAGTTTGACGGTGCATGGGAGGTCAATACGATTTACACGAGCTATCCGGATATTGACCTCGGTGTTGCACCCTACATCGTCGGCGATGACTGGAACGGCGAACGCTATACACCGACCGGCTCATGGGCATTTGCAGCAACCTCAAAAACAGAAAATATTGAAGGGGCAACCGAGCTTGTCAAGTGGATGAGCGGTGCGGAGAGCGGCTCCCTGCTTTGCCAAAAAACAAAAAGTCTGCCGTCGACCTATAAGGCGTTCGAGGAAAACGATATTTTTCAGACGGACGAAAATTTCAAGGCACTTTACTATCAGCTTAGCAAATACGGTCATCCGAGACCGAAAACACCTGTTTATCCGCAGGTCAGCACCTCTTTTCAGCAAACTCTTGAGAACTGTGTTCTTTCAGGACTTGATATTCAGTCGGAGCTGAATAAATCTGTAGAAAGGATTAACGCAAAGCTGAAGCGTTACACATACGACAATGAATAAAGAGCTAACTGTTAAAAAGAAAAAGAAGTCGGAATCGCTTCTTGGAATGGCGTTTTTCGGTCCTGCGCTTGTACTGCTGACGGTATTTCTGTTCATTCCGATGATTCTGACGCTGATATTCAGCTTCACGGACTTTTTTGCACTCAATCCCGAAATTACCCACTTTGTCGGGCTTGAAAACTATTTTCAGATTTTTCGTGACGAAGACTTCAGACAGGCATTCGGAAACACGGTTCGGTTTGTGCTGATTATCGTACCGCTTCAGGGCTTGGGCGCTTTGGGTCTGGCGCTTTTAATCAACAAGGTGACGTACTGCAAAAAGTACTTTAAGGTAGCGTTTTTTGTACCCGTCGTCATGTCGCTTGCCGTTGTTTCGACCTTGTGGATTCAGATTTTCAGCCCCGAGGGCATTTTAAACTCCATTCTCGGCAATTTCGGAATTGCTCCTCAGCCGTTTATCAACAGCGCATCGCAGGCTCTCCCGTCCATTGCCATTATGAGCTCCTGGCAGGGCATGGGCTATCAGATGATTATTTTCCTCGGTGGCTTGCAGGCAATCAATCCTGCACTTTATGAAGCGGCTGAGATGGATCACGCAAGCGGCTGGAAAAAGTTTAAGGACATTACCTTGCCGGAACTGAAGCCTCTTTGCATCTTTGTATTTATCACAATTACAATCGGCGCGTTCCGTATGCTCGTTCAGCCGATGATTATGACGGGCGGCGGACCGTCCCACTCAACCTACACCATGGTTTACGACATATACGAAACAGGTACGGTGAACTGGGAAATCGGTCTTGCTTCCACAATGGCCATTGTATTTGCGTTCTTTGTCATGATACTGACGGTCATTCAGACGGTTGTCACAAAGGAAAGGGGGAATAAGCATGCTGACAAAAAGAAAAAGGATAAGTAATTGGATACTCGTTGCCGTTTTGATTGTGTTGTCGTTATTTTTCCTCTTCCCCGTCATCTGGATGCTTGCCAATTCCTTTAAGACTGACGCACAGATTACAGCCGATATGAATTCGGCGGCGGCTTTTATCCCCCCTGCTTTAACCGGCAGCTTTCTGGATAACTATATTTCGATCCTTACCAACACAAGCTTTCTGCGCTATATGCTCAACACCCTGTTTTATGCGGCCGTGCTGATTGTGCTTGGCGTCATCGTAAACGGTCTTGCCGGCTATGCGCTAGCCAAAATCAAATTCCCGTTCCGTGAACGCTGGCTTCTGATTATTATGCTTCTGATGATTGTTCCGATGGAAACGATTATCACGATCCACTTTTTGTTTGTGGCGAAGCTCGGACTGTTGAACACCGTTATCGGCTATATTCTTCCGATGATCGTCAATCCGTTCAACATCTTTTTGTTCCGACAGGTGTTTATCAGCTTACCCGATGATATTTATGAAGCGGCGCAGCTTGACTACTGCAGTCCCGTCAAATACTTCTTTACCATGGTTCTTCCCATGTCAAAGAGCGTTGTGGCTACTGTCAGCGTGTTCACCTTCCTGAATGTGTGGAACGACTACCTCTGGCCGTCGCTTGTGTTTACGTCGAGTGACCTGCTCACAGCGCAGATCGGACTGAACGCCATCACCTCAAACGAAAACACAACCATGGGTCAGACGCTTGCCGTCATTACGCTGATCACGATCCCGGTTATCATTATTTACTCCTTCTTCTCCAAGCAGATTGTAGAGGGCGTTGTTTCAACAGGCTCAAAAGAGGGCTGAGTTTAAAAAGAAAGGGAATCATTATGAGCTTTATAGAATTAAAACACATCGGAAAAAAATATGCCAATTCTGATAAAAATGCCGTGACAGATTTTAATCTTGAAATCAACGAAAAAGAATTTATCGCTTTTGTAGGACCGTCCGGCTGCGGAAAATCAACGACGCTTCGCATGATAGCGGGCTTTGAAGAAATCACCGAAGGCGAGCTGTATATCGACGGCGTAAAAATGAATGAGGTTGCGCCCAGAGACAGGGGCATATCCATGGTGTTCCAGAACTATGCGCTTTACCCGCACATGACCGTCGAAAAGAATATATCCTACGGACTGAAAAACATGAAGGTGCCGAAAGACGTTATTAAGAAAAAGGTTGATTGGGTGATTGATATTTTAGGGCTTGAAGAGTACCGGTACAGAAAGCCCAAGAACCTTTCGGGCGGACAAAGACAGCGTGTTGCCTTAGGCAGAGCGATTGTCAAGGATCAGAAGGTGTTTCTGATGGACGAGCCGTTGTCGAATCTTGACGCAAAGCTACGTGTCAGCATGAGAAACGAAATCAGTAAGCTTCATCGCAGTCTCGGAAGCACGACGATTTATGTTACGCACGATCAGGTGGAAGCCATGACCATGGCGGATCGCATTGTCATTATGAAGGACGGTGTCATTCAGCAAATAAGCAAGCCGATGGATCTGTATGAGCATCCGCAGAATAAATTTGTGGCAGGCTTCATCGGCTCTCCACAAATGAACTTTTATGATGTCACCGTAAACGGCGAAGAAATGACCTTTGCGGACGGAAGCAAAATGACCTTGCCGAAAGCAACGGCGGAAAAGCTGTCGGAACATAAAGGAGAGTTGATTCTCGGAATCCGGGGCGAGGATATCAAGTTTGACAGTCAGAACATTGATGTTTATAAACAGAACAGTCAGCAGGCTGTTATTGAGAATACGGAAATCATGGGAAATGAAAACAATCTGTATTTTCAGTTCGGCGGTGCTCTGACGGTAGCAAGAGTATCCAAGTATGAGGTGTGTCAGATAGGAGATCGGGTTGAGTTTGTGTTCATGCCGCACAAAATGCACTTCTTCGACAGGGAAACAGAACAGGCAATATAATTACAGTTGGACAAAAGGTTGTGGTTGATATGAATAAATTAGAAACGGCAAACAGCTATATTGAAAAAAACAAGGTGCCGAAAGAGCAAAGACCCGATTTTCATGTTACGGCTCCGGTCGGCTGGATAAACGACCCCAACGGTTTTTCGGAATATCGGAATCAATATCATCTGTTTTATCAGCACCATCCTTACAGCGATGCGTGGGGTCCGATGCACTGGGGACATTGTACTTCCGGCGACTTTATCAAGTGGGAAACCCTGCCGGATGCGCTGGCTCCGGACGAAAGCTATGATGAAAACGGCTGCTTTTCGGGAAGTGCGCTTGAAACGGACGAGGAACACGCTTTGGTTTACACCGGTGTTACCGAAAGAGAGGAAAACGGTAAAAAGTGCTCCTATCAGAATCAATGTCTGGCATTCGGCGACGGCAAAACCTATCGGAAATTTGCCGGCAATCCCGTTATTGATGGCAATCAGCTGCCCGAGGGCTTCAGCCGGGAGGATTTCCGTGACCCGAAGATATGGTTCGATAACGGCTCCTATTTTCTTGTTGCAGGAAACAGAAAGAGCGACGGTTTAGGACAGGTCGTTTTGTTCCGTTCGACGGATTTAAAAGACTGGCAGTATGTGACGGTACTTGCGGAAAACGACGGAACGTACGGCACGATGTGGGAATGCCCGGACTTTTTTGAGCTTGGCAATCAGCATGTACTGATTGTATCTCCGCAGGATATGCGGGCGGTTGAAAACAAGTTTTATAACGGAAACCATGCATTATACTTCCTTGGGCAGTTTAACAAAACGAGCTGTCAATTTGATTATAACGAAGGTGTTATGCTCGATTACGGTCCGGACTATTATGCGCCGCAGACACTTTTGACAAATGACGGCAGACGGATTCTGATCGCCTGGATGCAGTCGTGGGATATCAATATCAAGCCCGCAGAACAAAGATGGAACGGGATGATGACCATTCCGAGAGAGCTGAGCCTCGTAGACGGTCATCTTTATCAGCAGCCTGTCCGTGAGCTTGAAAATCACCGTGTGAATCCCGTAATCTATAAAAATGCGGAAATTTCGGGCGAAGTCAGCCTCCCGGGGATCAAGGGCAGAGTGCTTGATTTGTCGGCAGAAGTGCTGTCGGGCGATTTCGAAAAGCTTACCATCCATATTGCACACAATGCGGAATATACCTCCTGCTTTACTTACAACCAAGAGGAGCAGAGCATTGAATTTAACAGGACGTATTCCGGCATGAGAAGAGACGTCATCAGCCAAAGAAAGATGAAGCTTGACAATCCGGAAAGCACCTTGAAGCTTCGTCTGATACTCGACAAATACTCGGCAGAGCTGTTTGTCAATGACGGGTATCAGGTCTTCAGCGCAACCTTTTATACGCCGCTTGAAGCGGATGAAATCGTATTCAGGTGCGACGGAAAAGCGAACCTGAATATAGAAAAATATGATATTCAGGTTTAAAGGGAGGAAAGGTCATGAAAAATTACGATGTAACCGCCCTCGGCGAGCTTCTTGTCGATTTCACCATGAACGGCATGAGTGCACAGAAAAATCAGCTGTTTGAAGCAAACCCCGGCGGAGCGCCCTGCAATGTGCTTGCCATGCTTCAAAAGCTCGGCAGAAAAACCGCTTTTATCGGCAAGGTCGGCAATGATTCGTTCGGCAATATGCTCAAGGACACCGTGAGCCGTCTGGGAATCAATACCGACAATCTGCTTATGGACGACAAGGTGCCGACAACGCTTGCCTTTGTTCACACGGCGGCGGACGGCGACCGAAGCTTTTCGTTTTACCGCAATCCCGGCGCGGACATGATGCTAAGAGCGGAAGAAGTCAACATCGGGCTGATTGCCGATTCGAAAATATTTCATTTCGGTTCCCTGTCGATGACAGATCAGACAGTGGAAGAAGCAACAAAAACGGCGGTCGAAGCGGCGAAAAACGCCGGGGCTCTGATTTCCTTTGACCCGAATCTCCGTCCGCCCTTGTGGGACAGTCTTGACAAAGCCAAGGAAAAAATCCGGTACGGCTTGGAACAATGCGACATTCTCAAGATTTCAGACGATGAGATTGCATTTTTAACGGGCACCGACGATATTGACGAGGGCATTAAGCGCATCAGAGAAAAGTATAACATCCGTCTTGTGTGTGCCACGATGGGCAAAAGAGGAAGCAAGGCGTATTATCAGAACATCAGCACACTTTGTCCCACATTTTTGGAAGTTAAGACCATCGAGACCACGGGAGCCGGCGATACCTTTATGGCCTGCGTGCTTGACGCCGTTCTGAGAATCGGTCTTGACAGCTTTGACGAACAGAGCTTACACGAAATGCTCGAGTTTGCGAATGCGGCATCGTCCATCATCACGACCCGAAAGGGCGCACTGAAAGTGATGCCCGAAAAAAGCGAGATTTTAAAACTGACAGCAGAAAGGAAGAATAACCATGCTTGATATGTATGTTTCTTTAGGAACCATCGAAAGCGTAAAAAAATTCGTAACAAAAATCACTGAGTTTGACGAGGACTTTGAGCTGATATGCGGAAAATATATCGTCGATGCCAAATCGGTTCTCGGTATATTCAGCATTGATTTGTCAAAGCCGGTATTGCTGCGGATCAACGCCGAAGGTGACAGACTTGAGCAAATTAAAAAAGCGGTCAAAGAATTTGAAGCGTAAAGAATGAAGCAGATGAAAGCGGATCTGATATGGGCTCCTGATTTTATCTATTCTTAACAACAATTGATACAGTCTTCCCCCCTTTTTATCCCTCCTGTGCTACTCTATTAGCGTAAGGAGGGATTCTTTATGGCAGTCCTGTTGAAAAGAATACATGCGCTTGACAAGCGTATAGAAGCACATGTGGATCATTTTTCATTCAAACATCCGGTTCTGTCCTTTTTTGCGGTTTTTATCGGTATGCCGATTTTTATTCTTGCCGCTGTGTTTTTCTTTACGATGATCACCGCAGTTCCGATTGCTTTGATTTTCGGGTGGTTGTAAGGATCTTTAACACCGTTTTAATACGCTGTAAATTCTGCTAATCCCGATTTAATTCTAATGCTGCTACAATATTTTGCAAGGAGGTAAGACTATGAATATCATAATCGGAATTATTGGTCTTTGTGCTGCGGCACTGCTTGGGTACTATGTGTATATCCTGATGAAAGGGGATGAACAAAAATGAGTGCGGTGATTCAGTACATATTGTATCTTGCCGTTCTGATCGTTCTGGCGATTCCGCTCGGAGCGTACATCAAAAAAGTCATGGACGGCGAAAAAACCTTTCTTTCCAAAATTCTGACGCCTTGTGAAAACGCAGTATACAAAGTGATGCGCGTTGACAAGGACGAGCAAATGACCTGGAAGAAGTACGCCGTTTCCGTTCTGATTTTTTCGGGCATCGGTCTTGTTTTTCTGTTTTTGCTTCAGCTTTTGCAGGGCGTTCTTCCCGGCAATCCGCAGGGACTTTCGGGTGTGAAATGGGATTTGTCCTTTAACACGGCTTCAAGCTTTGTAACCAACACAAACTGGCAGGCGTACAGCGGCGAATCGACGCTCAGCTATCTCACGCAGGCGCTCGGTCTGACCGTGCAGAACTTTGTTTCCGCTGCGACCGGAATCGCTGTGCTGTTCGCACTGATACGAGGCTTTATCAAAGTGAAAACAGACGGCTTAGGCAGCTTCTGGGTGGATATGACGAGAATCGTCATTCATATTTTAATACCGCTTAACCTTGTCATTGCGCTTTGCCTTGTCGGCGGCGGTGTAATTCAGAACCTGAAAGGCGCCGATACGGTATCGCTTGTTGAACCGATTGCCGTCAGCGCAGACGGTGAAATACTTGAAAATGCCGAAATTGACCTCGAAGCGGGCACGGTGACGGTAGACGGTAAAGTAGTAGAAGATGCCGAAATTGTTACCGAACAGTTTGTACCGATGGGTCCTGCGGCAAGTCAGGTCGCCATTAAGCAAACCGGTACAAACGGCGGCGGTTATATGGGCGTCAACTCCGCTCACCCGCTTGAAAACCCGAACGCTTTTACCAATCTGATTGAAATGCTTTCAATTTTGCTGATTCCTGCGGCGCTGTGCTTCACCTTTGGTAAGGCAGTAAAGAATAAAAAACAGGGCGTTGCCATCTTTATGGCGATGTTTATATGCCTTGCGTTGGCTCTCGGCTCGATTGCTGTCAGCGAACAGCTTGCAACACCGCAGCTTGCGCAGGACGGCGTCAACATCTCCATGACCGATCAGGCAGGAGGCAACATGGAGGGCAAGGAAACCCGATTCGGTATTGCGACATCCTCAACTTGGGCGGCATTTACAACGGCGGCTTCCAACGGCTCTGTCAACTCAATGCACGACAGCTACACGCCGCTCGGCGGTATGGTGACGATGCTTCTGATGCAGCTCGGTGAGGTTATTTTCGGCGGCGTCGGCTGCGGTCTTTACGGTATGCTTGCTTTTGCCATTCTGACGGTCTTTATCGCCGGTCTAATGGTCGGCAGAACGCCGGAATTCTTAGGCAAAAAGATTGAGCCTTACGAGATGAAATGGTCTGTGCTTGTTTGCCTTGCTACGCCGATTGCCATTCTTATAGGAAGCGGACTTGCGGCAATTGTTCCGAGCGTGGCGGACAGTCTCAACAACGGCGGCGCGCACGGCTTTTCCGAAATGCTGTACACTTATTCCTCCGCCGGCGGCAATAACGGCTCTGCCTTTGCAGGATTTAATGCAAACACCGTATTTTTGAATATTTCCCTCGGTCTTGTCATGCTGTTTGTCCGTTTCCTTCCGATTATCGGAACGCTGGCAATAGCAGGCAGTCTTGCCGGCAAAAAGAAGATTGCAACAAGCGCAGGTACACTTTCGACAACCAACGCAATGTTCGTTTTCCTGCTGATTTTCATCGTTATTCTCATCGGTGCGCTCAGCTTCTTCCCGGCGCTGGCACTCGGACCGCTCGCTGAATTTTTCAGTAATGTCATTTAAGGAGGCACTGTTATGGCATCAAAAACAAAAAGTGCTTTTGCCGATAAAAAGATGCTCGGCAGAGCCATAAAAGATTCATTTATCAAACTAAACCCCAAAACACAGGTGCAAAATCCTGTCATGCTTCTGGTCTATGTTTCGGCGATTCTGACGACCGGGCTGTGGATCGTTTCCCTGTTCGGAATGAAAGACGCTTCAAGCGGCTATACACTGGCAATCGCCGTGATTCTGTGGTTTACCTGTATTTTCGCTAACTTTGCCGAAGCGATTGCCGAGGGCAGAGGTAAGGCGCAGGCGGACGCCTTGAGAGCTTCCAAAAAGGATGTGGAGGCACACAAAATCCCGTCCGCCGATAAAAAAGATCAGGTCACTCCCGTTTCTTCGGCAACACTGAAAAAAGGCGACATTGTCATTGTAAAAGCCGTCGAACAAATTCCGGGCGACGGCGAAGTAATCGAGGGCGCCGCATCCGTTGACGAAAGCGCTATTACAGGCGAATCCGCACCCGTTATCCGTGAAGCAGGCGGCGACAGAAGCGCCGTAACAGGCGGCACAACCGTGCTTTCCGACTGGATTGTTGTCAGAATCACAAGCGAAGCCGGCGAAAGCTTCCTTGATAAAATGATCGCTATGGTTGAGGGCGCCTCCCGGAAAAGACGCCGAATGAAATCGCATTGCAGATTTTTCTTGTCGCGCTTTCCATTATCTTTATCCTCGTCACGGTATCGCTTTACACCTATTCGATTTTCTCAGCAAAGCAGGCGGGAATCGATAATCCCACCTCCGTTACTACCTTGGTAGCGTTGCTTGTCTGCCTTGCCCCTACCACCATCGGTGCGTTGCTTTCCGCTATCGGTATTGCCGGTATGAGCCGACTCAATCAGGCTAATGTGCTTGCCATGAGCGGCAGAGCGATTGAAGCCGCAGGCGATGTGGATATTCTGATGCTTGACAAAACCGGCACCATTACGCTCGGCAACCGCAAGGCTTCCGCATTTATTCCGATAGACGGTGTGAACGAGCAGGAATTAGCCGATGCGGCGCAGCTGTCGTCTCTGGCCGACGAAACGCCGGAGGGCAGAAGTGTCGTCGTTCTCGCCAAGGAAAAATACGAGCTGCGGGAACGGGAGCGTTCCGATAAAAACATGACCTTTATCCCCTTTACGGCGAAAACCCGTATGAGCGGCGTTGATTATGACGGCAACGAAATCCGCAAAGGTGCCGCCGACACCATGCAGCAGTATGTCACCAAAAACGGCGGTGTTTATCCGGAAGAATGCGACCGCATTGTCAAAGAAATTGCAAACAAAGGCGGAACACCGCTTGTTGTCAGGAAAAACCATAAGATTTTAGGTGTTATTCATCTGAAAGACATTATCAAGCAGGGAGTAAAGGAAAAATTTGCGGATCTTCGTAAAATGGGTATTAAAACCATCATGATTACAGGCGATAACCCGATGACCGCCGCCGCCATTGCAGCAGAAGCCGGTGTGGACGATTTTCTGGCCGAAGCAACACCCGAGGGTAAGCTTACGATGATCCGTGATTTTCAGAGCAAGGGTCACCTTGTCGCCATGACGGGCGACGGCACAAACGACGCTCCTGCTCTTGCGCAGGCTGATGTGGCGGTCGCAATGAACACCGGCACGCAGGCGGCTAAGGAAGCCGGCAACATGGTTGACCTTGATTCCTCGCCAACTAAGCTGATTGATATCGTTCGTATCGGCAAACAGCTTCTGATGACAAGAGGAAGTCTGACTACTTTCTCGATTGCCAACGATGTCGCCAAGTACTTTGCCATTATTCCCGCCTTGTTTATGGGACTTTATCCGGGGCTGTCCGCTTTGAACATTATGGGACTTCACTCCCCGCAAAGTGCTGTTCTGTCTGCCATCATCTATAATGCGCTGATTATTATTGCGCTGATTCCGCTGGCACTCAAAGGCGTCAAATACCGTGAGGTTCCGGCAGGAAAGCTTTTGTCAGGTAACCTGTTGATTTACGGTCTCGGCGGACTTGCGGCGCCGTTTATCTTCATCAAGCTGATTGATTTACTGCTTGTCCTGTTCGGATTAGCATAAGGAGGCTTCATCATGAAAACAATCAAAAACATTTTACCGAAAGCGGCAATCATCTTTCTGATTTTCACCTTATTTTGCGGTGTCCTTTATACCGGCGTTGTCACCGGTTTTGCACAACTTATCTTCCCTGATAAAGCAAACGGAAGCATTATTGAAGTTGACGGAAAAAAGTACGGCTGTGAGCTTCTCGGTCAGCAATACACGGACGACGGTCATATGTGGGGACGCATTATGAATCTTGATGTTTCCACCTTCAAGGATAAAAACGGAAAAACTTTGATGTATGCCGCACCGTCTAACCTTTCTCCGGCAAGCGATGAATACAAGGCTTTAGTGAAAGAGCGTGTGGAAAAGCTTCGGGCAGCTAACCCCGATATGGACGAAACGGCGATCCCCGTTGACCTTGTAACCTGCTCGGGCAGCGGACTGGATCCGCATATTTCTCCGGCCGCCGCCGAATATCAGGTTGCGAGAATCGCAAAAGCCAACAACATGTCTCAGGACGAGGTCAGAACCATTATTGACAAATGCACCGACGGCAGATTTTTAGGCGTTTTCGGTGAAAAAACCGTCAATGTACTGAAGGTTAATCTGATGCTGGACGGTATTCTGAAATAGTATGAAAATGTGAAGGCGATAAATCAGTACGCTTTCCATTTTCTTTATGAAATCTTTATGCGTCATCTTTTCTTTTAAGGTTGATTTGACAAATGATAAGATATAATTAAAATAGTATTGTTTCATTGTCCAAAGGAGATGTTCGTATGCAATATCAGTTAGATTCACTCGACAGAAGTCTGCGTCCTATTGAAAATGACAATTCTCAGGAGCCGTTTTTTACCGTAATCAGTGCCGGGCAGTTCCGGGAGGAAAAAGAACAGTATCCGTATTATAAAGAGCTGCTGCACAGTCTCGGTTCGATTCGTTACTGCAAGGCTGAAGCGTTCAAGGACGATATCATCGGCACCTTGCGTCTGCCTCGGAAAAGCGAACAGCGTTCGCCACAGCTTTCCTTCGCATTCTGCCTGACACGGCAATCTCTTGTCTTTATTGAAGATGCAGGAGATGTAAAAAGATGGTCAGAAAAGCAGATTGGGCAGCTTTCGGAAGTGAGCAGTCCGGCGCAGCTTCTTTTGCAGTTCATGGAACAGATGATCGAGGACGACGCTCTGTATCTGACGCACATCGAGACGGCGGCGGAGAAAATGGAGGAACGCTTGCTCAACGGTGATACTAAGGACTTCTTCCCCCTACTCACCGGATACCGGCAAAAGCTTTCCGAGCTCAACGCCTACTATGAACAGCTGACGGATATCGGAGAGCTGTTTCAATCTCATGTCTGTTCTTCTTTTATACAGGACGCTCAGGAGTGGGAGCAATATACCCATCGTGCCGGACGGCTGCAGAATCATGTACAGTTGCTTCGTGAAAATATGCTGCAGCTTCGTGAGCTGTATCAGTCAAAACAGGACGCAAGACAGAATAAGATCATGGGGATCCTCACGATCGTCACCACCATTTTCCTCCCGCTGACCCTGATTACGGGTTGGTACGGAATGAACTTTGCCTATATGCCGGAGCTTAAGTGGCGGTTCGGATATCCGGCGGTCATTCTGGTCGCTCTTATCATTGCCATAGGTGAAATTATATACTTTAAAAAGAAAAAATTCTTTTAAGCTTTCTTATATTTTCTTGCTTATATATAGGAGAGAACACAGAGGTGTTTGTATGGACAACGCAAGACAAAGTCCGGAACAGTTTCTGAAAGAAATCGAAAAGGAAGAACAAAACAAAAAAAGAGGACATCTGAAAATATTCTTCGGATATGCCGCCGGTGTCGGAAAAACCTATGCCATGCTGAAAGCCGCCCATGCGGCAAGGCGGCGCGGTGTTGATGTCGTGGCCGGTTACATCGAGCCGCACGCCAGACCGAAGACTGCCGCTTTGCTGAACGGATTGGAATGTCTCCCGACACTGACGACGGAACATAACGGCATTACGCTTACGGAGTTCAATCTTGACGCTGCGCTCAGAAGAAAACCATCTTTGCTTCTTGTTGATGAGCTTGCGCACACCAATGCGCCGTGTTGCCGCCATACCAAGCGGTTTCAGGATATTGAGGAATTACTCAACGCCGGAATCGATGTATATACGACGGTCAATGTTCAGCATATTGAAAGCCTGAATGATACGGTGGCCTCCATAACCGGCATCATGGTCAATGAACGGATCCCTGATTCCGTATTTGATAACGCAAGTCAGGTTGAACTGGTGGACATTGAGCCGCAGGAACTGATTGAACGAATGAAATCAGGCGATGTTTACCGGCCTGCTCAGGCCCGGCAAGCGGTTGGCCATTTCTTTACGGAAGAGAATCTGACGGCGCTTCGTGAAATTGCGCTTCGCCGCTGCGCCGATCGTGTGAATATGCTGACAGAAACAGCACGGCTCAGAAATCACAACGATTATCATACGGACGAGCATATTCTTGCCTCTCCCCTGTACACCGTTGCATGGTTTTCGGATGCGGAACTGCTGCCCTCATGCAGACTTCACTACATCGGCACAGTACAGATTGAGGACGATTATAAGAACCGGGCAGGTATGTATGAATATGAAAACGGCAGTATCATACTGAAAAACTGCGGACAGGCTCAAACGTGGAAACACAAGTTCCGGTCTTTCGGACTAAAAGATATGACAATCCGTGATGTATTGACCACGAAGCATACCCCTTTGAGCAAGCCGCATCATAACCCGCCGTTTACAACCCGAGCACCGGAATCCATTGATCCCGATGCGATTGAAACAATTGATATCAGCGACAGATGCTATATCATGATTTTAAAAAAGCGCAACACTTATACCTATACCGTCATGAAATCTTACTTTGACGACTATTTCGGTAAATATTATTGGGCGCCGGCAAGCGACGTTGTTCCGTCCGGAATTTATGACACCAAAGAAAAGGCTATACAAGAGGCAAAAGAAGCGTTAGCCCAAGTATAAACAGCAACCCGCCGACAGGAAGCCGACGGGTTCTTTGTTGTTTTTGATTATTTGTAAGCGGTAAAGCCGAGATCACGCATCGTAACGCCGACCGAAGATTTCAGCATCGCATTCCAGATTTCGAATGCATACTGAAGCTCTGCATTCAAAAGGTCTTTTACGTTTTGATTCTTCATGTTGGAGGTCGAATCGCTGCTGAATGAGTAATTCAGCTTTGTTGACGACGTGAACTTACTCATCTGAATACTCGATGTTGCGACTGCGGCACCGAGGGGCTCGTTGTACTCATAATATATAATCGTATCGGTAGCAGTCGTGCTGGTTGACGTCTTTCCGACTTCCATTGAAATAGTTACTTCAAAGCCGGTGCTGTATTTTCTTTCGCACAAATAAACGAAGTCAAGTTTGCCGCTCTTCTTGTCGTAAGCAATTCCGTAATTATATATGTATTCCTCATCTTCCAATGCATATACGATAACCTTGTTTCCGTTCTGGTTCGTATATCCGTTTTTCTCGATGAAGCTTTTTACTTTGTCAAAGCTTGCCGCTCTTTTTGTCACAACGGTCACGTTACAATAGGCCCTATATGTTACCGAACCGTAAACGAAATAAGCGGTAACGGTCGCTTTTCCGCTCTTAAGGGCTGTGATTTTGCCTGTGGAAGACACCGTCAGGATAGAGGTATTACTGCTCTGCCACTTGACCGTAACACCTGTCGGTGCCGTCTCGGCTTTGAGCTGATAGGTATTCTTTTCCGTCAAGGTCAGCGAGGTTTTGCTAAGCTTGATTGCCGGTGTCTTGACCGTCAGCTTGCATGCAGCCTTATAAGTAGCCCCGCCGTATGTAAAGTAAGCCGTTATGGTTGCGGTGCCCTTCTTGACGGCGGTAACCTTTCCGGTGGTAGAAACCTTCGCAACGGAGGTGTCGCTGCTCTTCCACTTGACTGTCACTTTTGCGGGACTTGTTACAGTCGAAATCGTTCCCGAGCCGCCGACATAAAGAGAAGCAGACGAAATCATTTTAATCCCGTATTGAGGATCTGTTTTGACTGCCGCAGCCGGAGACCACGCCGAATAATAGTACTTTCCGCCGACGGCGCTGTATGTCCGGACTCTTACATAATATTTTGTACTGCCCTTAAGCTTACTGACCGCAAGAGATGTTGTCGAAGTGCTCTTGACTGTCAGCGTCTTATAGGAACTGAACGAGCTTGTATAGGCATACTGAAGCTGATAGCCGGCTGTCTGACTCGTCTGTTTCTTCCATTTTGCCGTAAAGCCGGCGAAAGTCGGCGTAAGTGACATAAGGCTTGTACCGTTCGGAACGATCGTGAAAACAAGCGATTTCGAGCCGCTGTACTTTCCGGTCAGCGTGACGGTAACGGTGTAAGAGCCGACCGCTGTTCTGCTTGACGGCGCTTTCAGTGTGTAATCGGTGTTCTTTTTGAGCGTCTTACCCGTACTGTCTTTGACTGTCACCGTGGGCGTTTTGGTCTTGCCGTCATAAACATAGGAAGATGCCGAAAGCTTAAAATAGGTCACCTTTGCAATCGTTTCGGTTTTAACAACTTTACCGCAGACCGTACAGGAAGTCGTAATCTTTCCGTCCTTTGAGGTTGTCGCCTTGGTAACAACAGATTCAAGGGTGTGTTCTCCCGTTTCCGGGATATCTTCCGTATAGCTGTCATCGCAGTAAATACAGGTATAAGTCGTGATGCCCTTTTCGGCGCAGGTCGGCTCTTTGGTGACTGTCTTCGTGTAAGAGTGAACGTGCTCACCGACAGAATCATACTCGATCTGAGCCGAAGTGATCGCTTCGTTATTCTCTGCGATTGCAATAAGCCCCCACTCCTGTTCCGAACCGGCATAATAAATCCGTTCGAGACTGTCAGCTTCACCGAACGCATTTTCGCCGATAGCGGTAACACTTGCCGGGACGGAAACACTCGTAATGTCTGCACAAGAAGCAAAAGCATTGTCGCCGATCGCCGCAACGGCATACCCGTCAAGGGCCTTCGGAATCATTAAATTCTCAACAGAAGCATCGTCATATCCGGTAATCGCTGCTTCATTTTCCGCCACCGTGTAGGTAAAGCCGCCGCTGACAAAATCTTCTGCACTTGCCGTAAGAAGCGGTTCGGCACCGACAAACACGCCGAAAGATCCGACCGCAGCGACAATCAGCAAGCACAAAAACAGCCGTCGCAATGACCTCTTGATTGATGTTTTCATTTGACTTCCTCCTTTTCTTCTATATGATACAATTGATTCTGACGGATACACAGCCTGTATAAAGCTTTATATCTTTCAAATAATTTATATCATATATTTAAATTTAGTTTAACATATTTAAAGAGCAAAGTCAACTATTATTCCAATCGAAGTATCCAAAAAAAATCCGGAGCGTCGAATGCCCCGGATTCTTCTTTATTTTGCCCTTACATACCTGACCGACGAATACGCACCGTAAATGTTCGTACTGCCGACGGTCTTGTAAGCGATGACCTTGAAGTAGTAATATTTTCCCTTGGTCAGCCCCGTTTTGGTATAGCTTACCTTGGTATTGCCCTTCAGGGTCGCAATCTTTGAATAACTTCCGTTTTTGCTCGTTGACATATACAGCACATAACCGGTCGCTCCGTTTTGCTTATTCCACGAAAGTGTCGCTTTTTTTGTTCCCGCTACCGCTTTGAGCGTCGGGGTACCCGGCTTTGTCGCTGTTGTCAGCGTTGCCGACGCCTTACCCCACTTTTTAGCGGTCGTGTTGTACGCCTGAACAGCGTAATAATACGTCGTCCCCGAAGAAAGCTTCTTGACTGTACAGCTTGTGCCGGTCGTGTAGCCTAAGGATTTATACTTTTTCGTAGTCGGATTGTACGAAAAAACGTAGTACCGCATATTCGAGCCGGCGACCTTGCTCCACGAAAGCGTGATGGATGAGGTTGTCTGCGTGGCTTTCAGCTTCGTCACCTGCGCCGGTACGATATCGAAATACAAGGTCTTTGATCCCGAATAATTACCCTTTAGCGTCACCTTGACAGCATACCGCCCCATGTTCGTTCTGCCGCTTGACGCCGTCAGCGTATAGTCGGTATTCTTCGTCAACGTCTTGCCTTTGCTGTCCTTTACCGTGACCTTCGGGCTTTTTACTTTTCCGTCATACGCATAGGAAGAAGCGGAAAGCGTGATTGATGCGACTTTCGCAATCGCAACCGTTTTGGAAGCCTTGCAGACCTTACAGCTTGTTACAGCCTTACCGTCCGCCGTTGTTGTGGCTTTTATGACGGTTTTAACCAGCGTATGGGCTTTCTTTGCAACCGTTTTCTGTGCGGTGAAAACTTCCTGACATCTTGCACAGTGCTTGCCCTCGGTAAGTCCCGTCCTGGTGCAGGTGGCGGCAACCGCTTTGTCAAGTACGACATCATGTCCCAACGCCGTATCCGGCTCTTCGATTGTTTCGCCGATCTTACAGCAGTTTTTGCAAAGGCGGACTTTTTTGGCATTTTCCGTACAGGTCGCTTCGATCGTATACTGTTCTCCGTCCGGCTCATGCGCTTTCAGCGTTTCAATTGCCTTGGTTTCCGTCTTGCCGCAGACAGTACAGGTTCTTGACTGATAACCGTATGATGTACAGGTCGACTCACTGACGGTTTCATAATCGGTAAAGCTGTGGGTACAGTCGCTTACCGTCACCGTTACGGTCGCCTTGACGGTATCATCAATTTTTGAAATACAGCTGATTTCGGCTGTGCCGGCGCTGATTCCCGTAACCGTTCCGTAGGCATCGACCTCGGCAACCGACGGATCACTGCTTTCCCAGCGAAAGATGGTTTCGCTTGCGTTTTCGGGGGTTTTGCTGACGGTCAGCGTAACCGTGTTATCAACATAGATGCTCTCTTCGCTCTTTTCGAAGCGCAGTCCGGTGAGCCTGACATAGTCGTCGCTTGTTGCACTAATCGTTTCGCCCTCAGACGCAAGGTCGTAACTTGAGGCGTCGGCAATGCTTTCATCATTGATCTGCGCGGTAAACTGCTTGTCCTTTGTCAGTGTCACTGCATCATACGAAACGTTTCTCAGCGGCTGACCGGCCGCATCAAGCTCATAAACCGAATAGTCCATCGTTCCGTCTTCCGTTGCGACAAGCTTGACCGAATAGCTGTTGTCCGCCGGCATCATTACAAATTTCTGGTCGTCAATGACAAGGGTCGATATCCTGCTGTCGCTCTTTGTGACCACGTTGTTTTCGATTGCCGTCACAAGCGTTTTTCCTTGGTAGACGAACACATCGACCGGACATTGAATCGTAATAGTTTTATAGGTGGTAAGGTCAGACTGATTGCCGACAGAGCCAGAAGGAGCCGAACCCGAATAAGTGGTAGAAAGAATCTGAGCGTAAATCTCTGCAAGTTCAAGATTGTGACAATGCAGGGTCGCAAGGTTCGTGCTCTTACACAGAAATTTCGTTGCTTCCGTTTTTAAGTTCTGTTTATCCTTTTTTTGACATACGGTCTTAATCCAGCTGTCGCCCCTTGCCTGAAGAGCGGCGGCGGACATGGAATAAGCCTCCTGCTCAAAGGTTTTCACCATCGACAGCGCTTCATCAAGCCGGCTTGCACATTCATAGGCTTTATCGATCTGATTGGCGTTATTGTAATACTTCAGATCCGCTGCTAATTCCTTGACAACACGAATCAAATCTTTCTGAATCAAACCAATACCTACCAGCTTGAATGAATATTCAGCGTATTCCTTGTTGTTGCATAAAAGATTTGATACAAATTTTCCCGCCATAATGCCGTTGAGGACACCGGAGATAACATCTACAACACCGCCTGCACCGAACCAATACTCTTTCGCAAAACCGGTAAGATTGTCTTTTGTTAGTTTTAATGCTGTTTTAACAGAAAAAGTCACCCCGATATCAAGCAATTTTCCGCTTTGGTGCCTGATTCCTTCAAGCACCGACCGACCGAATTTTTCAAGTTCACTATCTAAATTCGAATAATCCAAGTAACTGTCAATGGCTTTTGCCAAGGCGGCATTGCCGGATTTTTCGGCACTGTTTCTGATTTGTTTCAATGTATCGATCTGTTCTTCCTGAATCTGTCTGAACGATTCAAGAGAAACATACATATTATACGCTTCTATTGCGGAATTTATCGAAACGACACCGATTTCCAAAGCCTGGAACACATCACCGACTCTTCCAACTTTCCGCAAAGCGTTATTGAACATATTTCTTCCTTTGTCTGTACGAAGCATATCTTGCATACATTTATAAAGGCGGCTTGACGTATCATCTCCGTCGAGAACATCCATTACCTGCTGTAAGGAAATACCCTTCATGTCTTTGACCAGCTTACGATAAAAATCTATTCCAAAGACGGACTTGGTATAGTCGACAACCGCATCGAATATGGTCTTACTACAATCAAGGGCGGTATCACCCATATTATTTATGAGATTCCTCTCAACATTTTCCTGTGAGTTGAGCATACTGATATAGTCACTGATAATCAACTGGTAACCTGTCACTTCATCAAAGTCCGACACAAAATCGACAAGTCCTTCGACCACGCCTTTACTCATCCATTGATACCAATTGTAATCAAAATCGTCCCCGATCTCGGCCATATTAACCGCAAAGCTTGACTGAAGAATGAGACTGTAATCTCCGCCGGGCGAAACAGCGGCAATATGATCCTCTACATATTCTCTTTTATAGGACTTGACGGTAAATTCAATCTCATCTTCCGCCTCCTCGACATACACGCCGTTTTCGTCAGGCAAAGACACCTTGAATTTCAGTCCGCAGATCACTTCTCCCTTTGAGTCGATCAGAGCGTCATCTCTTGAAAATACCTGAACAACCTTTTCGACCTTTTTATAAAGTTCGATATCTTCCTCTTCTTCAAGAATAATCTCTTTCGTATTCGCATAAGAATCGGGTTCAAGACTGAAGCCTTCCGCATTCAGTTCAAGCTCAAGCTTCAGCTTTTTGACCTTCAGGTTTTCAAGAGCTTGTTTATCCGTAATTTCCGATTCGATTTCGTCTTTTGCCAGATTGTAAAAATTCGTGTTGATATCGACCGCACCGCCGCTGTAATTTCCATATTCATCAAAGAAAACATTATCGATCGCATAATACGTTCCGACGTCCTTGATTTCCATCGTGACTTCATTCGGACGCTTGACGACGATTTCACAGCTTGCCTTCTTTCCGTTGTCAAGCGTTGCGGTAAGGGTTGTCTTTCCCTCTTTTTTGGCTTCGAGATAGGCCGTCACCGTGACATCTGTCGGGTTCGTTGTAATCGTTCGGGAAAGGTCACAGGATTTATATTCAGCGATACTCGTATCGGCGATCTCCCACTTTTTGATACGGGAGGTCGTGAACTTTTTCACCTCGTCCGCTGTGCCCTTAAATATCAGAGGTACACCTTTGATGTTGTCTTCATCGGCATTTGTACCGAGATAGACGTTTTTGGTTTTATAAATAAAGTTAAAATCGGTTTTGTATCCGTTATAATTGAATGCCTTGTATGCCTCAAGAAGAAGCTTACGCTGGGTTGCAGAAGATTTTGCGTAAAGGGACTCTCCGGTCTTATTGGCATAACTGTATTTCAATTCCAGATCTTCACAATTGTCAAAATATGCTTTATATTTTTTGTCATAGTCAGTTTTGCTTACCGGCGTATTTGCCGCATAATATTTAGTCTTGTAATCGCTGCTCGGATTTTCTAAATACCGATACTCGCTGAAGATAGTTTTGACATTTATTCTGTACGTATAGGTGAGAATTCTGTTTTCACAACCGTTTTCCCATATACCGGATCTCCACAGATCTGAGCCGAAATAAAAATACTCACCCGTTGTTTTGTTTTTATAAAGTTCCAGCGGATCGGTCAAACGATAATCCAGTCCACAGCCGTCATATGTCCTGTTCTCACCGTCGAGATATACCGGAATCTGATAAACGGATTCGTCCGATTTGTCAATTTTAAAATAGGCATTATATGTAAAAAAGCCTGTGCCTTGAACTTCCTGCGTACGAAGCATTTCAAGAACGCCGTCAAAGTCAAGATCAAGAAAAGAATAATAATATGTATAGTCGTATTTATCAGTATCCCTCTTGAGCCATACATAGCTGTTATCCATGTAGATGTCCACACAGTCCTCCGGCGTCAGTTCGTCCTCTGCACTTGCCTTTGTCGCAAACAGCTGAGACCACTTCGGCATCTCAAGCCCGACAAAGCCGCTCATCGGCACCGCCGAAAGCGTCATCACCACGACCAGAAAACATGCAAAAGCACGTTTGAGGAGTTTTCCGAAATTTTTTGTCATTTTTGTTTCCTCCAATTTATTGAATTTTCTGACATGAAGATTTTACATGATTTGCCGGAAAAACGCAAGAAAAGCATGAATAAAAAGCAAACTTTGTTACGCTTTTGTTGAATTTTTTCCGGCGCAATAGTATAATGAAACCGTCAGAATCAAAGGTCTCCCGGCAATCCGGGAACCGAACGGAGGAAAACGAAATATGAAAACAAAAACGAAAAAGCTATTATCCTTATTGCTCTGTCTCGCCCTCCTTTTCGCTTCGGGCAGTGTCTGTGCTTTTGCCGGAAACGAAAGCGGACAAATCACACGGGTCTCCTGCGTGATGAACGGCGACAGCAAAACCCGACGGGGCTTTTGCTGGTACACCGAAAAGAAAACCGACAGCGTTGTCAGAATTTTCGAAAACGGAGTAGATGTCAGCGATTCTCTTTCTTTCACTGATGTAACGTGCGAAGAATGGGAGGGGTTGTACAGACACAAGGTGACCGTCAGCGGTCTGAAAGCCGGCATCGAGTACACCTATCTTGTCGGTGACGGCACGAATTGGAGCACCGAGGGCAAGTTCAAGACCGACGGCGGAAACAATCTTAGCTTCCTTTGTGTTGCCGACGTTCAGGCAAGCAGTCCCGAAAACTTCGAAGAAGCCGCAAAAGTGCTTGATGCGGCTTTCGAAGTAAACGCTGACCCGGATTTTGTTGTCAATCTCGGCGACTTCACCAACGACAGCACGAATGAAGAATGGGACGGCTACTTCACAGCCTTTGAGCGCCACAACACCGCCGCTACACTTGTTCCCGTTGCCGGCAACCATGACGGCCTCGGCGTATGGCACTGGTTTGACAAGATGTTCGCCCTTGACACGAGCGAAAGCGTACAGACTGTAAACGGCGTCAACTATTCGTTTGACTATGCGAACGCACATTTCGCCGTGCTGAACACCAACGACGTGCTGAGCATCTCTCAGGCTCAGCTTGACTGGCTGAAAAACGACATGAATGCGACCGATGCGGACTGGAAAATCGTTCTGATGCACAAGTCGCCGTATTCTCTCGGTAAGGACGGCAAGTGGCCCGATGCGCTGTATCTGACCGAAGCACTTTCGGCGGTTCTTGACGAATGTTCAGTCGATCTTGTCTTGTCCGGTCACGATCATATGTATCTTCGCACCAAGGCCTTAAAGGGCAACCAAATTGCCGAAAACGGCGAGGGCACACGCTATATTCTTGCCGGCACCGCCGGAACGAAGCGGTACGAAATCCGTGACTATTCCGCCGGCACCTATCTGAACACCGATTTTATTGATGCGCTCACCGTTCAGAAAAGCGGCTACGGCAACTACTGGAACGGGACGGATTACCAAAGCACCGACCCCGAAAACGTCGGCGGCTGTTTCTCGTCCGTGAACATTGACGGCGGCACACTGCGTCTTGACGCCTACATTCTTTCGGACGAAACCGGAAGCATCAAAAACATCGACAGCCTCACGCTCGAAAAGGAAACCGGCCAAAACACGGCGACCTTTGACGGCGACAACACCACAAGTGAGCTTGACTATGCGCTTGACGTGGTTCCGTCGTTCGTTCATCTTGCCTATTACACCGTATTCAACTGGCTGTTTACGACGCTCAGGAATCTTCCGAAAATCATCATGAGCGTGCTGAAAACAGGAACGTTTTAAGTGACAAAGCCAAGCATAACGAAAATCCGCTTTCTTAGGGAAGGCGGATTTTTTGTGCGTGCCTGTTCATGAAGAAACACCTAACCTGATCTCTTCCTCGTTGAACCAATAGGTGTCAACCTCATAGTAAAGCTTTTTGCTGTCTGTTAAATAATCGTAGGAATACTCGTCAGTCGAGGAATAATAGTCTGTCTCCGGAAAAGCGCTTTTGTCACCGTAATAGATTTTCAGACGTTTCCGGCAGTAGTATAGCCTTGTCGAAAAGCAATATCTGATCATCATACTGCTGTATTCTTCATCAATATATTCATCTATGGCAAATTTGCTGATTGTAACCTCGGCATTTTCCGAAAGCCATTGATTGGCAGTCCAATACTCTTTATAGTCTTTGCTGACATCTTTTTCCGCAATAACCGTATAATCACTGTATCCTTTCAAGGTTTGTAAAATCACCTTGTCATTACGAAGTATCAATTTATAGCTTGTTCCCCTTGCCAATTCGGGATTATTGATCAAGGCATCACCGAAAGCCGCAACACTTTTTTCGTTATCCTTACAAATTTGCATAATGGTGTCCGCTTTCTTGGTAACAATACTGTATGGAATTGAAAAAGAATAGAACACCGCCGAAAGCAGCATAAAGAGTACAGCCAAACTGATTAACAGCTTTTTCATTCCGACTTTCCCCTTTCATATACTCATGGACACACAAAGATAAGTGTGCTCCGAAGCGTCATAAACAAATAACAGCCGGGTGCTCTTGCTTTGTGGGTTGTCAGGCAGGCAGCAATAAACCTCATCGGAAAATTCCGGCTTTTCGGGCAGACCGCCAAGGAAAAATTCGGACAAAACGTCGTCTAACTCCTCTTTCGTCGGCTTTTGCCATACGCCGTTTTGCAGGTCAGCTTCGATTTGCTCAACCTCCCGGTCATTCAGTCGATATTCCCACATTCGAAAATCATCAAAACTGAATTTCATCGGGTCGGCATAGCGGTTCGCCATACCTTGCGGAACAAAAATGCCGACATCAGCCTTGTCGATGTTTTTGCTGAGCGTTCTTGCTCTGACGCTGACCGCCCCGGCAAAAATTCCGGCAAGCAAAGCCAGCGACAGCATAATTGCAGAAATGATCTTGATAGCTCGTTTCATCTTGCTTCCTCCTGCAAGCCGTATTGATTTACGGCTACAGAATAACACAGAAATTATTGTTTGTCAATAAATATTTATTATCTTTCACGGTTTTACGGAAATCGATCGCCCTCTTCGTCTGTCGCATTTTTCGGTCTGAACAAAAAACGAATCTGCACCGCCAAAACAACGACACAGATCCGTTTTTCTTTTTTGTCAGCAAGCCGGAAAGGCTTATTTTTCTCTTTTCCTGATCGCCGGGAGAATCACCGGGGCTTTCTCGCCGGCTTTCACCATCTGCTCAATCAGCTTTTTTCTTAACTCCCTGCGATACTCCTTATACTGCGGGTTCTTAACGAGGTTTTCTTTTTCGTCCGGATCACGCTCCAAATCGTACAGGTAATCCTCAAAATACACCCTTGCCGAATGGACGGCAAAACCGCTTGCGGCGGCGGAACGCACGGAATATTTGAACCGTTCGGTGCGGATTGCCCGTCCGCACTGGCTTTCGCTGATCTGGATAAACACACAGTCCCGTTTTCTGTCGGGGTCTGCAAGCTGTTTTGTCAGATCCTCCCCCATGTAGGAATCGGGCACCGGAATCGAAGCGAGCGACAACAGCGTCGGCGGAAGGTCGATAAGAGAAGTCAGTCTCTGTTCCTTTTTGCCGCCGGTAAAGCCGCCGCCCCGGATAATCAGCGGCGTACGCACCGCGCTTTCGTGACAGCACCGTTTGTATTCGGCGTTGCGGGTTTTAAAGTGACTGCCGTGGTCAGAGGTATAGAGAATCACGGTATCATCATAAATACCGAGCTCTCGAAGCTTATCGACAAGACGTCCAACGTTGTAGTCAAGGCGGTTGATTGCCGATATATAGTCCGGGTACATTTGCTCATAGTCCCCTTCAAGGAACGTCAGGTCGGACGGCAACGGGTAGTTTTTGTAGCTTTCCACCGTTTCCCTAAAGCCCTCATAAGTATGATGATCGTTCTGATGGTGCGGCTCAAGCTGACTGATAAACAGAAAGAACGGCTTCTTGCTGTTCCGCTTTTCAAGATACTCGAGCGCAAAATCGTTGATACAGTCGGCACGGTAGCCGGTAAAGTCAAGCCGCCTTCCGTTTTCGTCGAACACATAGCCGTCATAGCCGTGGGACGTAAATTCCAGCACATCGGCGGCGCGCCAGTAGCGGTATTCTCCCTGTCGTTCTTTCGGTATGGCGGTCTTTTCGCAGTGACAGCCGACACCCGGCACACGGTCGGACGCAAGGTGCCATTTTCCGATATATGCGGTGTCATAGCCGGCTTCATTGAAATAATGAGCAAGCGGCGTAATGCTATCCGGAAGCGGTACACCGTTCCAATAACAGCCACATTGTGTCGCATAAACGCCGGTCTGCAAGCACGCTCTTGCCGGCCCGCAGACCGGCTGACAGGTGAAGTTATTTTCGAACAGCACACCCTCTCCGGCAAGTGCGCAAAGATTCGGCGTGACCGTTTCATTGACCGTATCCCAACGCTGTTGGTCAGAAAAGTAAAAAATGATATTTTTTCGGCTCATTATCCCATCTTCCTTTTGTCATCTTTCAAGTTATTTTCCGTCACTTATAATAGCATACCGATTTTTTACTGTCAAACGGTTCAACAAAACTAATTTTTCCGTTGAAAATCATCATCGACGTTTCAGCGGCGCAGAACACGTAAAAAAGTTGCGAAAATCTCTTGACAAACATACACCGGAGTGATATAGTATATAAGCACTTGTTGAGTGCTTTGGTTTTATTTGATATGCCTATACTTTCCTCTTAAGGCAGACGGTAAAGACAATACAATTGAATAGGAATATGCGAGAGTGGCGGAATCGGCAGCATTCCGGACGAAGCGCCGCCTGTGGCGGATAAAGCGAGTTCGAAATGGCGTAGCGGTCAAAATTTTGCGGCGCTCCAAGCCGCAGAAAATTTTGGGAACCGCAAGCGGTATCGCGCATGTGCGTCTGCTTCACCCTTAAGGCAGACGGTAAAGACAATACAATTGAATAGGAATATGCGAGAGTGGCGGAATCGGCAGACGCGCACGTTTGAGGGGCGTGTGGGGCGACTCGTACGGGTTCAAGTCCCGTCTCTCGCACCAAATAAGAACCTCACGGTTGATAGAAAGCTATCTTCCGTGAGGTTCTTGCTTTATGCCCGAAAGCCCCTTGTATCAAGGGCTTTCTTTGTTTTCACCGTTCTGCGTGACACCCCGGAAAAGCACCGCACTGCACCTGCCAAGTAAGCTGGAAATCCGTTGTGTACGAAAATGTAGCAGAAAAATTTATCCTCGACCTTTCGTACAAAAGTATACCTATCGTACAAAGGTTTAATTTGCCGCAGAAAACAGAAAAACCGCAAGCCGGATGGAGCATTGTTTCCATCGCAACCTGCGGCCTTATTACTTTTCGATTTTCCATTCGACCTTTGAACCGTCCTTGAAAAGGAACGTAACCTTGTCAAAGGAATAAACGGTCATGCTGAGCGGAATTGTTTCCTCCGGTGCGCGGTCGTTCTTTTTATCTGTGTTTTGTGCTTGTGCATCCGGATTAAGTCCCGAGTATGTCACACTAAGACAGAGCTTCTTCTTTTTCTCCAGCATTTTCTTCCGCTTCAATGCTGTCAAGGTCGGTGCCGATCGTTTCCTTTACCTTAAAGGTAAGAATAAGAAGAGATATGACCATGGCGGGCAGGCAGATGCAAAGGCATACGGTACCGAGGTTTTCGGCACCGATCAGCTTTACACCGAAAAGACCGATACTCAGGTTGAAAAGCATACCGCCGACGGCGAAGAGTGACATCGCTCCGATAACCGACGAGCGCAGATTTGTCGGCGTCGATTCTCCGGGAAGCATGATATAAAGCGTGTCGCTTGTTGACCACAGTCCGCCGATATACAAGCCGTAGCCTGTGCCGATCAGATACGGATTCCAACCGGATTTCGCGCCCCACAGGAACATGAAAATACCGACGGCCGAAATGCAGCAGAGTATTACGCTCGACTTTTTTCTGCCGAAGGCATCGGCCAGAAAACCGCTCAGGAATGTGACAATTCCGTTGATGAACGGGAAGAAAATAATGACCTTGTCAATACTCTCTTTTGTCAGCGAGCCGACATTTGTTGATGCCTCAAGAATCGTTGCATAATGACTCGTAATTCCTGTTGCAAAATAGAACACAAAGCAAGTGATTGCAATAAAGCGAAGCTGTTTGGTTTTGAAAATATACCTGACTGCGTTGATAAAACCGCCGTTTTCATCTTTTGCTTTTTCTTCTTTTTCGCCTTCAAGAAGAGCGAGCTTTTTATCAATAAATACCGGCGTCTCTTTTACAAAAGGAATACAGAGCGCCACCACGCAAATGCCGATCAGAACGGGGACAAGATAGACCTTTCTCCAGCTTGTAACATCGGAGGGGTCATAAAAGGCACTTCTTAAAACACCGATGAGTGAAACACTCACAAGTGCAATCGCTTTCGAAACCGAGCAGAGCTTTGCTCTGTGCTTCGACGGGGCGGTTTCCATGATATAGATAACCTGCATATCATTCGGCATCATAAATTGAATCAGAAGCATACCGAGGACGAACACAACAAAGTGCTTCGCCGTCATGCAAATGAATAATCCCATTGCAAGTCCGGCTGTGTTGATGATAAGAAGCGGTTTTCTACCCACTCTGTCTGCAAGCGATTTATACAGCGGAAGCAACAGACAGAAAGCGTATCCCGGCATGGCGGCGGCTGTCATCGTGCCGAGGGCAGCGGCATATTCGTCAGACAGAATATCAGCCCCCGGGATTTTAAACAGATCAAAAATGACATAAGGCTGCATGGTGCTTGTCATGTTTGACGCAATTTCATCAACAATGTAAACAACGGTAAGCATGATGAAAAGAAAAACGAACGCCGAGCCGATCTGCGGCTTTTCCTTGGCTTTTCTGAGTTTTAAAATCTGCTTTTCACGTTTGTCCATATAAAATCCCCCTTATTAAAGTACCTGATTGAATTGTAACAGATTGCAGAATAAAGGTCAATATAATGTTTACCCGATTTCCGTTCTATTCTGCTGAAATCAAGATGATTTCCGCCGTTCACAAAGGCGTCGTTCTTTTGGTCAGTGCATCTTGCACTCTGCCCCGTTTTCTGCTACAATGGTTTCTATCAAAAATCTACGGGTGAAATTATGAAAAAGATTACGATAACAAAAAACGAGTTCTTGTTTTCCCGCAAAGGAGAATTGGTACGCATTACCGCCTGCGGTGAAAATGCCATTCGCTTTCAGAGCTTTCCCGATTGCCGGGTGATTGACGAAAACTACTGCCTCTTACCTCAGAATACGGAAGCTATCTTTGAGGACAACGGCACATGGGGAACCGTTATCTGCGGTAAACTGAAATGCGTGATCGGTACAAGCGGAAGGGTTGTGTTTTATTTGGACGGCAAACAAATCCTTGCCGAAAAGCCCGAACTGACCTTTGGCGACGGAATCCGCCACTACGAAAACAAAGGCAGCGGACTGTGGTCGGCACGGGTGACCTTTGAGCCCGACGAAAAGGAACACTTTTTCGGTATGGGTCACAGTTGGGATAATGAGTTTGACCTCAAAGGAACGAGTATTGACATCCGGAACGTCAATGCAAAATGTACCATTCCTTATATTTACTCCTCTCTCGGCTACGGCTTTTTATGGAATGTACCCTCAACGGGACTTTGCGAGCTTTCGAAAAACCGAACCCGTTGGAGCAGTGATTGCTGCCATGCCGTTGACTATGTTGTGATTGCCGGTACTCCTGCCGAAGCCTGCAGCGTTCTTGCGGATTTAACAGGCCACGCACCCGAAATGCCCCTCTGGGCGACGGGATTCTGGCAGTGCAGGCTCCGTTACGAAACGCAGGACGAGCTGTTGTCCGTTGCAAGACGATACAAGCAACTCGGGATCCCGCTTTCTGTCATCATCTGCGACTACTTCCATTGGACCGAGCAGGGTGATTACAAATTTGATCCGAAGTATTGGCCCGATGTAAAAGCCATGACGGAAGAGCTTCATGAGATGGGGACGAAGCTCATCGTCTCCGTATGGCCGACCGTAAACGAAAAAAGCGAAAACTATCGGTATATGCAGGAAAACAATATGCTGATGCGTACCGTTCACGGCTCGGACAGAGTCTTTGACTTTTATGGCTGGCAGGCGGAAATCGATGTGACGAATCCCGATACAAGAGAGTTCGTATGGAGCAAGCTTAAAGAAAACTATATCGACAACGGCGTTGATGCGCTCTGGTTTGACGAAGCCGAGCCTGAAATTCATCCCGAACAGTTTGACAATCTCCTCTGGCACAAGGGCAGAGCCGACAAGGTGGCGCTTTTATACCCGTACTATTATTCGAAAATGGCCTATGACGGCTTCCGGTCTATCGGTAGGGACGATATCATCACGCTGACCCGATGCGGATATTTCGGCAGTCAGAAATTCGGTTCGCTTGTCTGGTCGGGCGATATTCCCTCAACCTTTGAAAGTCTTTCCCATCAGGTGAAGGCGGCACTCAATATATCGATGTGTGGCATTCCCTGGTGGAACACAGACATCGGCGGCTTCTACGACGGGGATACGCAGAGCGAGGATTTCAGGGAACTCATCGTCCGCTGGTTTCAGTTCGGTCTTTTCTGCCCGGTTATGCGGCTTCACGGTTCGCGTCGAAGACACAAAGAAGCAACACCGGGCCTTCTTGAACCAAGCGGTGATCCGAACGAAATCTGGAGCTTCGGGGAAGAAAATTTCCGTATCATAAAAGATCTCATTTTCCTTCGCGAAAGACTTCGTCCGTACATAAAAAAACAGATGGATATCGCCTCGGAAAAGGGATACCCGGTAATAAGACCGATGTTTTTTCATTTTCCCGACGATGAAATCTGTTATACTCTTGACAGCCAGTATTTCTTCGGCGATGACATCCTTTTCGCACCGATTGTCAATAAAGGTCAGACAGAAAAAGAGGTCTATATTCCTGACGGCGAGTGGATTCTGACGAAAGACGGCAAGACTTATACAAAGGGCTGGAACACGATTCATGCCGAAATTGATGAGTTTATTGCCTTTGTAAAAAAGGATGCCGATGTCAGAAAATGTTTTGGGCGCGAGAATTATAATAACGAGGCGTAATGGAAGAAATCAACGATTAAAAACCAATAATCTTTGATAAGACGGCGAAACGCAGAATCCTGACCTTTTGGTGGGATTGATGTTTCGCTGTTTTGCTTACACATTTTGACAAACTGTTGAAAGATAAAACTCCCTGTAAAACGGCATTGCCGATTACAGGGAGGTGTTTTTGAATAAATGTAAGAATTTTAGCGTCAGCTTAAAATTCTGTTGGAATTATCAGCCAATTCTGTGACCGTCAGTGATTCTTATTTTTCCGACAACCGGAGCCTTGATTTCGCCGACAAATGTGTCTTCTTCAAAAGTGAAGGCGCCTTCAAGATTTCTGCCCGGAAGAACGGAAATTGTGCCCTTGCCTGAGATTGTTTTGCCGTCGGCCTCTTCAACAAGATCAAAAAAGTTGATTTTTGCGGTTCTGAGAGCGCCGGGAAGCTTGACATCAATTTTGTACTCACCATTTGCATCTTCTGCAATGTTGAAGGTCACCTCGCCTCTTGCAAGTCTGACATTGATTTTTCCTGCCCATGAACCGATACCTATTTTTGCCATAATGATTATCTCCTTATTTGTATTTTTTTCCTATTTCAATGCCCCTGTCGAGAGCCTTGATGTTCATATCCAGAATTTCGGGTTTTTTGCTCTTAAATTTTTCTTCAAGAGAAAGAACAAGAACTTCTCTTGATACGATGTCTGTTGCACCGATCAGTATACCCAAAAGAACGATATTGGCAGCCTTGACATTTCCGAGTTCAAGAGCAATATCATCAACCGGTGCAGCGATTACCGTTACATCATCTCTTTTAACCTCTTCCTTTATACGGCTTGAATTAAGAAGAAGTATGCCGCCCTTCCTGACATCTTCGCCGAATTTTGCATACGCCTGCTCATTCATAACGATAAGATTGTCGCACTGCTTCGGAAGCGGTGAAATGATTTTGTCACCGCTGATAACAACGGTGCATTTTGCACTGCCGCCTCTCTGCTCGGGTCCGTATTCGGGAAGATAGGTGGCATGCTTATTCATATCAATTGCCGTGTGTGCAAGAGTGATACCTGCACTCATAATGCCCTGACCGCCAGAGCCTGAAAATACGAATGATTCTTTCATTATGCGTTCTCCTCCGTATCCTTATAAATGCCCGGCTTGAAATACGGGATCGTGTTTGTGTTCATATAATCCAGCGTCTGAAGCGGTGTCATATGCCAGTTTGTCGGGCAGTTTGTAAGAAGCTCGATAAATGTGAAGCCTTTTCCGGCAAGCTGCATTTCAAACGCCTTTTTAATCCCTTTTTTTGCATCCATAATTCCCTTGGGCGAATTAAGAGCATAGCGGGCAACAAAGCGAGGTGCTTCAAGTGTTGAAATAATTTCGCACATCCTGAGCGGATAGCCTGTCGTCTTAGGATCTCTGCCATAGATTGAGGTGGTCGATTTCTGGCCGATCAGTGTTGTCGGGGCCATCTGACCGCCCGTCATACCGTATGTCTGATTATTGGCGAAAATAACGGTGAAGTTTTCACCGCGGTTAGCCGCCGACATAATTTCTGCAAGACCTATTGCAGCAAGATCTCCGTCTCCCTGATAAGTAAAAACAAGTCTTTCGGGATTGGCTCGCTTTGCGCCTGTTGCCGCAGCAGGTGCTCTACCGTGAGCAGTGCTCAAAAAATCACCGCTCCAATAAAGTATATTAAGACCTGAACAACCGACAGAAATGATGTTGAGAGAGTTGTCCGCCTGACCCAGTTCTTCAATTGCTTGCGCAACAAGCTTTGTTGCAAGTGAATGAAGACAACCGGGGCAATATCCGCTGGGAGCATCCGCTATAGAGGTTGGTCTTTTATACACTGCCATTATTCAGCACCTCCTGTGATTACTTCTTTAATCGCTTCATATACGCCGTCATCATCAAGAAGACAGCCTCCGCTTCGTCCGTATTCATAAACCGGGCATCTTCCCATTACCTGAAGTTCAATGTCATCACGCATCTGTGCAGGGATCGTCATTTCTATGTCAATAATTCCCTTAACGCGCGAATAGTCAAGATTTCTTATGCTGTTTTTCGGGAACGGATAAAGGGTGATGGGTCTGATAAGACCAAGCTTGTGGCCTTCTTCACGAAGCTTGATAACTGCTTCCTTTGCAACTCTTGAAGCCATGCCGTAGGCGATAACAACATATTCCGCATCGTCAAGCATGAATTCTTCAACCCGGACATCTTCCTCTTCCCACTGCTTATACATTTCACCTGCCATCATATTAAGACCTTCAAGAATCGGCTCTGTATAAATCGGGGTGATATTACCCTGCCAGTCACGACCGTTTCTTCTTGAAAGACACCATTCGGGAAGATCTTCGGGCTTGATTTCTTTCATCTCAGGAAGATCAACCTCTTCCATGATATTGCCGAGGCAGCCGTCAATCAGAACGAAAACAGGGTTTCTGTCTCTTTCGGCATATTCCCACGACTCATAAACGATATCAACAGCCTCCTGAACGGTATTCGGAGCAAAAACAAGGGTGTGGAAGCCACCGTGACCCAACGCCTTTGTTGCCTGAAGGTAATCGGATTGTGCAGGCTGAATGGAGCCGAGACCCGGACCGCCACGGCTGACATTTACGATGAGTGCGGGAAGCATAGCGGCCGCAAGATAGGATATTCCCTCGGCCTTCAGGCTGATTCCCGGGCTCGAGGAGCTTGTCATTGCACGTGTTCCCATGGCTGCAGCACCATAGACCATATTGATTGACGCAACCTCGCTTTCACCCTGAACGAAATCACCGCCAACCTCGGGAAGCCTCCATGAAAGATATTCGGGAATTTCGTTCTGCGGTGTAATGGGGTAACCGGCGAAGAATCGGCAGCCACCTCTGACAGCAGCTTCAGCGATTGCTTCATTGCCTTTCATAAATCTTTTTTCGCCCATTTTAATTCTCTCCCTTCTCAGGTATTTCTATTGCGCCTTCGGGGCAAACCGTAGCGCAGATGGCACACGAGGTACAGGCTTCTGTATCAATGTTCACGGGGTAAAAATGCCCCCGTTTGTTTCTTTCGCTGCCCAGTTCAAGAATATGCTTGGGGCAAAATCTGATACAGTAGCCGCAACCCTTGCACAGATAATCGTTTATTACTGTCATAATGAAAACATCTCCTTATCAAATTCTTCATTACAAGTCAACATTTTATCACAAATGCTCGAAAATGTAAACCATAATGTAAACCATACTGATATTACACTGCGTAAACTTTATCACCCGGCTTCATCTGTGAAAGCTTCATAAAGTCAACCTTCATAAGCGGTGTCTGCGGAAGCTCTTTCATAAAGATTATTTCCTTGGGATAATAGAACTTTGAAAAGTTTTCAACACAGACGCTCCTTATTTTTTCTTTATATTCCTCTTCGTCGCCGGAAGTTTTCAGCGAAGCGTAAAGTCTTACTATACTCTTGTCGCCTTGCCAGCCCTGAACGGCACAGACCTCTTTGATGAAGTCAAGCTCGCCGATCTTCTTTTCTATATCGTTGGGGTAGACATTATAGCCGGAAATGATAATCAGTCTCTTCTTTCTGCCCGAGAAGAAGAAATAGCCGTCTTCATCCTGATAACCGAGGTCACCCGAAAGAACCCATTTCTCTCCGTTTTCATCGGTGTAAAGACCAAGGTCATCCGGCCCGTCCGGAGAGAAATAGCCGCTCATAGCGGTCGGACCCGAAATAACGATTTCGCCTATTTCACCGGTGGGAAGCTTCTTGTGGTCATCGTCCCAGATTTCGATTCTCACGCCGTCAAGCGCCTTTCCGATTGAACCTTTTCGATTATCTGTGTTTGTATTGGTACAACAAACGGATGCAACTTCAGTTAATCCGTAGCCCTGCCTGAGCCTGCCGACAGCACCCCATTTTTCAAAGTATGAATTGAATTCATCGAGAAACTTTTCGCTGACATCGTCGCCGCCGCAGAACATCAATCTGATATTTTTGAGCCACGGACCGTCAAAATGCTCTTCCTTCATAAGTTTCTGGAACATGGAGGGAATTCCCATAACACCGACTACCAGATTCTTTCTCATAAGCTTATTGAAAAGCTTTGCATCAAACCGCATCATCGGGATCAGTCTTGCAGAATTGCATATTGCCATATGAACACCGAGGCAAAGCCCGAAGCTGTGAAACATGGGAAGAACAATTATTTCCGCTTCCTCACCCGGAATATGTATTTCATCAAGAACAGAAACCCGCTGAACAAGTTCATTCAGAGCCTTGGAAGAAAGCTTGATTGTTTTGCTCTTTCCGGTTGTGCCGCCGCCGTTGAGATAAACGGCAATATCATCGCCGTTGTTCTTGACAGGAACGAAATTTTTATGCGTTTTGATTGCATCCTTGTAGTATGTGGTATTCTTCAGCTTCGGGTAAATGCATTTCAGAATCTTTTCGCCTGTCTTTGTACCGAAACGTTTTATTCCTTTTGAATAATCGGATGAACAACATACAAGACACGGTACATCCATTTCATTTATTGTTTCAGCATGCTTTTTGGAAAGAATATCAAGAATCATGACTCCCTTTGAATTTGTTTCTTTCATAACTTCTTTCAAATATTCACTTGACATAAGAGGATGAACCGGGCTTACTATCACACCTATCTGATTGAGTGCATAAATACTGATTATGCTTTGAACCGTCGTCGGCATAAAGACGGTGTAAACATCGCCTTTTTTCAGCTTTAACTCGTTTTGAAAATAAGAAGACAACGCATCAATGTCATGAAATATTTCGGATCTTAAATATTTTGCGCCAAAATGCTGCATCATGTAAACATCATCATAAATCTGAGTACATACCTTAAGATATTCATAACAATTATAATTATCAGCTGACGGTAACATAAAAACCTCCGAAAAACAAATAAAAAATTTTACCGCTTTACACCGCCGGAAGACTTGTTACTGAAGGTGTAGAAGCGGAAAGTTCCTGATTTTTCAATAATCGGAACTTTGACTTAATATATGATAACATCCTGTTTACGCAGTGTTCAATCATCAATTCTGCTTGACATTGTTTGTTTTTTGACAAAGAAAGGGGTTTTGTGTAAACTATTCGACATATTTACTAAAATTGATGTCAACCGCGCCGGAGATTCATTTCGACAGATACAGCGACTATGTTGAGCTTTGTAGAGATGATAATTTATTCCGTGTAATTTATCTTATTTAAGGACCTCTGAATAAATCACAGCATAGGCTTTGATGCACATATTACTTTCCTTGAAGATCCGCAGATTCCGATAGACAACAATTTAGCCGAAAGAGCAGTAAAACCTTTTGTCATCGGCAAAAAAACTGGTTGTTTTCCACCTCACCGAAAGGTGCCGACGCCAGTGCGATGGCCTATTCAATCATCAACACCGCACAGGCAAACGGCATTGATGTCAAAGAATATCTGACGAACATCTTCCGCACCGGAGAAAGACGGTTACCGCTGAAATCTGAATAAGACACCCCCGAAGAATGTCGCTCGGTTGAGCGCACTCGTTCTTCGGGGGTTAATTCTATTTGCTGTTACGCAGGGTTATTTGGAGGTTACGAAAGATCAGTAAAAGTCTATTATCATTACTGCTTCTGATTTTTTGACACCTTCCGTATCAGACTTTTGACTTTGTTCTTGATTTTTGTTTTCAAATCTGTCCTCTCATTATCCGGTATGTTCAGCGGCTGAAACCCTCCCGATGAAATCGCTGCAAGTGTTTCCTGTCTCTCTTTTTTATGAGTTACGGACATAAGAATCGCCGGATTCATGCGGCTCGCCTCTTCCGCTTCCACTTTCTTAAATTGAATGCGACACTTTATCAAGCCAAACAACTTTTCACCCTTTTCAGAATGGGTCAACAATAACGAGGTGCCTTTATTATCGTCCATTCCGGGGTCAATATCCCAGATTCCCCAAAAGTCGCCTAAGGTGATGTCGCTTTTCCGGTCATATCCCTTTTCCGGGCAGTTTCCGCAGGATTCACGCAAAACGTAATCGCCTACAAACATCTGCATAAATTCGTCTTCGCCGTTTCTTCTCAGATAACGAACACCGCAGGGGTAAGTAAAGTCAACCGAATAGGCATATCGGCTCCAACCGCTGTCTTTACACCGCAAATTGACGGATTCCGGCATTAAGCCGTCACTGTCTCTTTCGGCACGGTACCTGACATAGCTTTCCCATACCATCGGCGACGGCACCCCATGACATACCAAGTCAACACAAAAAAGATTATCATCGTCTTTCTTCAAAAACGCTTTCAGCCCGGCAACCTGGCACGGTGTACCCGAAAAAAGAACCTTCTGACCGTTTTTCAATCGTTTCCGGATATCGGAAAAACAATCGCCCAACTCACTTTGTGCGTATTTTGCTCCTCGAAGAGCCGCTAAAGCTTCACTATTTTCAATACATTGATGCACTACACGAAAATTTTCATCGTAAGCCGCTCCGTATACGGCTCCGCCACGGTTCAGTATTTCCGACGCAAGCTCGGAAAAAAGACCGCCGGATGTGCTTTCTTTTCTGATTTTGGGATTTTTGGTATAGGCGGCATAAGCTATGGTATTCTGCCGGCTTTCTTTTTTGCCGTGCAAAACAGGGCAAGCTGACCGACAAACACCGCAGTCAATGCAGGAGCCGGAATCAATTTCCGGGAAGCTGAAGCCCTCCGCATTGCGAACCATCGTGATACTACATTTTGGACAACTGTTCGCACAAGATGTACAGCCGGTGCACTGCTTTTTATCTGCCAAATGTTTCATTTTCAATTACCTCCGACCGAAACCAACAAATTATCAGAAATCGGTTCGCTTTTGCAATATTTTGTTTGTTACTGTCTTTATCTTTCTGCACAAACGAAGAAACGGAACCAACCCCGAATGTAACAAACGGCAATAGGTAATCATTTCATCAATCGAAATTGACTTTATTGCTTTCAATTCGGAAAACGTCTCTTTCATGAGACTTCGGTCTTTGAAATCCAGAGCAATTTGCATAGCATTTTTCAAATAGCACTTTTTGGCAAGACAAAAGAACGCTTCTTTCTCCTTTTTATCTTTCACAATCAGGCTGATCATGTACTCACGGATTTCTCTGTACCCTTTTTGATTTGTCAGTAAAAACGCTTTTTTATCGGCATTAGTTGATTTACTCAATGAGTTCTCCTGTTGGTTATAATTCATATGCGGTTCGTCTATATAGCCGCATTTCTTTTTATAAATCAAAGGCATCAAAAATTGTAAATTCTGACCGTATCTGGATTGGTAAATTTCCCGATCCGGATAAAAAGCAAATAAAGCGGAGGCTCTTACCATAAAGCTTCCCGCCCAGTTGTTTGTTTTCCCTTCAATCAACGCAGAAAAAACATCCTGAATATTTTTTTCTTTTTCATCGTATATGAATAGGCTTCTGTTTTCTCCTCTTACATACCAGCCGTTTGACCGGACAACGTCAATATCACAGTGTTCATTGAGGAATTTGACCCTTTCCGATATACAACCGGGCAGATATTCATCATCAACATCAAGTAAAGAGATATACTCACCCGAGACATATTTAAGCCCGGTGTTGACAGTGGCTCCGGAGCCTTTATTTTCCTGTTTTACATAAATCAATCTGCGTCCCGTATTTTCAAGTTCTTTTTTCCATGACAATATTTTATCTTCGCTTTTATCCGTCGATCCGTCATTAACGATAATGATTTCAATAGTCGGATAATCCTGTGAAACAACGGAATTGATGCATCGGTCTATAAACTGTTCTCCGTTGTAGCATGGAATGATAACACTGACTGTTTTATTCATGGCTCCTCCGTTTCAATAATGATTTCATTTTCATAAGCACTCCGCCTGTCAGTCTTACGGCAATTGTTTTGACCGACGCAAATTCTTTCGTTTTAAAGAAGAAAAGACAATTGAAAACCACCGGAATGATACCGGCAATCAACGCCTTGACGACAAAGCCAAAATAAACGTTCCGGATCGGAATCAGATCGCACAGCCAATAGGCAAACACCACATAGGCAGTTCCCAACATAAGATATTGTAAATACTTTTTGTAATACTTTCTTACCGGAGCATGAAAAACCGTCCGATAAATCACAATCGGTCTGTACCAATCGGCTGTGAGAACACTTCCGATAATGGTACCTAAAAATACACCGGCTACGCCAAGCGGCTTTGCCAAAAGAATCGAAGCCGCCAGATTGATACCGGCAAAAGCAAACGGAACCCAGGAATCCTCCAGATATTTTCCGGCGGCACCTTTCATGGTAATCAGCGGCATCCGGAGTCCCGTCAGGAAATTATTCAGCACGATAATCGCAACCGTACCGACCGGAAACAGGTACTTTTCACCGATCCATATATCTCCGATAAACGGATTGAACAGGCACATGAAACAGCTCGCTTCCAGGCTGTATATAAAAAAGGCACAGAAAAACATGGTATCGAAGATTTCCAACTTTTTCTCGTCACTTTCAACCGCAACCACATTTCCCATACCGGCGGTAATTCCGCTGAAAATCGACCCGATATAGCTGTTGACCATATTCCGGATGATCAGGTAATTTGAATAAATACCCGTAGCGGTAAGGCTGACAAGCTTAGTAATAATCAGATTGTCCGTTGAATTTACAAGATAATCTCCGATTTTTGCAATAATCAGACCGGATATATTCTTTTTGATTTTGCTTTTCTGAGAATCGGTTAACTTGTCCTTAGAATTGAAGTCAACCTCACTGTATCTTTTCGAAATGAAAGCGTTCTGAATTGCCATGGAAGCAACCGAACAGACAATCTGAATCGAAAGATAAACAATATAGTTCTTAAAGATCAGAAGAGAAATAATCTGAAGGATCGTCTGAACCACGGCAACCGAAAACTGAATCGGCACAAGCCGGAACATCTGATTATCCGAGGATATCAGCGTCGTTTTATATGAGAGAAAATAGCCGATCACCGTGTTTGCCAAAAACGCAAAGTAGGCAAAGCTTGTCCCGTACGGCTGCTGATCGACGGGAACGAAAAAGTCAAGAAATTGAAACAGAACGATTCCCGACACCAGCACAATACCGCCTATGACGGCATACGACTTTCGGTAGATTGTCATCAGGGCGCTGACTGACTTATAATCTTTTTCAGCCAAAGGCTTATAAAGACTGAACCCGATTGCGGCGGCAATTCCGAGCTCGCTGATTGACAAAAAGCCCAGAACATTACCGAGCAAGCCCGACAAACCGAGATAGTCCGAGCCGAGCGTATAAATAAAAACCGTTCGGGAAACCAGTCCGAGAAGAGATTGCAGGAGTGTATTACCGAATGACAAGAATATGTTTTTGGCCGAGTTTTCTAGTCTTGACATACTCTATCTCCCTTTTAAATCAAACGTTCAATATATTCCCTTGCCGATGTGGCTTTTTTGATAACAGCCTGCATTTCATTTTCCAACTGCCTCTTTATTGAAGCCTCATTTTGCACAATCCAATCAAACGCTTTTGTCAAATCCGTTTTGTCTTTCAGTGACTGCACGGGCAAAACATAATGCTCCTCGTTCCCGAACAGATCTCTTGCGATTCCTCTCGCCTTGACCGAATAACCGACAACAAGGGTCGGTACACAAGTCGAATACGCTGCAATCGTTGCATGGGTTCTTGCCCCGACAAAGAAGCGACATTTGGAAATAATGTACTTCAGCTTTGAACAGCTCTGATCTTCAATCAGCACGACCCTGCCGCTGTCCTTGAAACGCTCATATAATTGACCGAGCACCTGCCGATCATCGCCGCTATTCCACACAACATGGGGTATCAAAGCTATCATCATATCAGTGGTATTCAGAATTTCTCCGATCAACACCTCATAGTTTTTCAGCGTGATGCCCTCATGTTTTTCGCTCTTTTGTATCATCGGGCTGATGTTGATACCGACTGTATTTCCGGGAACAAAGCCTTGCGGCAAGGCTGTCTTTTCCGGCAAAAGCGTGAACGCAGGATCGGCAACAAGTACCGTATTCGGATTGACTGCTTTTAAGGCGTTATAGGTAATCATTTCCCGAGCGGTGATAAGATGATACCGGCTGATGTCTGCGCAGATTTCGTGCTGTTCCAGCAGCTCAGGCTCAACCGAACAGCCCCACAACACCGTCTTTGCTCCTCTTTCGAGCATCATATCGTGAAGCATGATATATTTTTTCACATCAGCGTAACAGTAATTATCCCCGCCGATTGACATCGCAATATCACCGTTTCGGATATGATCCGCCGTTGTTTTGTAATTCATTTTATCAAGCGGCAGATAGTCATTTTTTATTTTCAACGACAAATATGCCTTAGCAAAAGACAGACTGCTCTTTTTATACGGCAGAATATCCGGCTCAATTGCACAAAGAGTGTCAATTCCGTATTTTTTATCTTCTTTCGGATTGGAGGAAATCAGCGTCAAGCCGGCTTTTGCTTTTTCACTTAACAAGCCGCACGTTGAACGGACAATCGCTTCACAGCCGTGATTTCCGCTTCCTCCATGTGCATACATCCAGATTTTCGACATCGTTTATCCCTTTCTGATTCTGTGAATCTTACATCCGCTTTCCAAAGCCGCCCCGTGAGAAAACAGAAAAAATGTCATCTTTTCTTTCCACGATATCGCCTTGCAGGAAAGAATAAGGTGCATATATTTACCCGTAAGTCTCGCTGTTTTTCTTATGAAATCCGAACCGACATAGTTTTGAGAAGCAAGAAGCGGCAAGGCATACTGATATAAATGGGAAACCGTGACATAAGTACATTCCGGCTGTAAATCTTTCCGCTCACTGATGAACTGCAAAATCCGCTCCGTAGCAACGATGATATCCGCAGACGGTTCTTTCATCATCGCACTCATGGCTCCGTTTGTATTCTGAATATAGTGATACACTGTCTTATCCGTTACGGCGATTTTCTCCGCACGAGAAAAAGCATCAAGAACAAACAGAATGTCTTCATACGTTTTCAGGGGCGGAAACTGCAAATCTTTCAGAATTTCTTTTTTAAACAGCTTTGAGCACGGTCCGGAATTGATGTATTTCCGGCTCAACAAAAAATTGATGGCTTCGGTTCCGGTAAGACAAGCACTTTCATGCGTAAAACGAAGCGTCTCTTTTCCGCTTTCATAAATCACGGTATCGCAAACTGCAATATCGGCGTCTTTACAAGCCGCATACAGTTCAGAAAGATAGTTTTCGGGGATAGAATCGTCGGCATCCAAAAAGGTTATGTAGTCCCCTTTTGCTATTTCAAGCCCCCGGTTTCTTGCCGATGACACGCCGCCGTTCCCCTGTATAAAGCAGAAAAAACGGCTGTCACGGTTTTCATATTCTTTGCATATATGGCAGGAGCCGTCCGTACTGCCGTCGTCAATCAGGATACACTCATAATCCGTGTATGTCTGGGCAAGAACGCCGTCAAGCATTCGCCTTAAATTACCTTCTGCATTATAAATCGGAATGATGATTGAAATCATGTTACACCTTCCTGTATTGAAGTTTTCGTAAGAAACAGAAAAAGAAAAACAGCTAAAAGCTTCTGCCTTTTATCATTTTTCTTGCAAACCGATATAGTTTTAAGCTGAGTTTTATCGGCAGGGATTGATGATGACGGAACAAAAATAAAATCCACTTTTCAAACGTATTTCTTCCGTGTAATTCAAATTGTTCTTCTTTATATACAGCCTGTAAATCTGAATAAATCTGTTTCAACTTTTTAATATCACAATAAAACAGTGTATAATAAACATAATTGCTCAACAACTGTGATACAATCGCGCGATTTTGCCCACAAAATACATTTTCACTTTCAAGATAATGCTTATAATGTACATTGATTGTCAACTGGGCACGGTAGTCTATCGCATGATCATCAACCGTAAATGATGAGTTTTCGGATTCCTGACGATATAAATAGGTTGTTGCATCAGTAAAACAAATACTGTCGATTTCGGCATATAATTTTAAATAAAAGTCAAAATCCTCCGCAAGACAGATGGTTTCATCAAACTGTTTTTCAGTTGTCAATTGTTTTAAAAAGATTTTCCCACAGCAATAACCATACATTCCCGTTTTTTTCTGAAAAGCCGCAAAATCAGGAAGCAGGTCTATTTTTTCATAGACACCATTCGGGAGCAAATCAACTTTTTCCTGTTTTCCCGATTGCCATACTTTCGTTACGGAGCAAATCACCATGTCTGCTTTGCTTTGCGTAATTGTGTTGTATAAACATTCAAGGTAGTTTTCCGGTATGCTGTCATCTGCATCGATAAAGGTAATGTATTCGCCGTTTGCTTTGCTTAAAGCAAGGTTTCTTGCATGAGACACACCGCTGTTCGAAATATGGAATACCCGAAAGCGATTGTCACTTGACGCAAGCTCGTCACACAAATCACCCGATCCGTCCGTCGAACCGTCATCAACGACAATACATTCGAAATCTTCAAAAGATTGTTTTAACAAGCAGTCGAAGATGTTTCGAAGATACTTTTCCTTGTTAAAAACAGGTATAACAACCGAAATCGGGTAATTCATTTGAAAATCCCTCACTTTCTTCCCATATAAGCCGACACCAACGGCACCAATACCGGGTGGGCATAGCAACCGGTCAATATTTTCAACTTGGCAGGCACGGCAAGCTTCCCGATATTTAACCGCCCGAACAGTTCAACAACCGTTTTCTCTTGTAAAATTCCCTTTGCCATTTTATTTTTCTGTTGTTGAGACAGGCTGTCCTCAGCGAAAATATCCCCAATTGTGTTGTAAATGAAAAACAGCAGTACTTTATCTATCTGTTCGCCGAAATCATAATCCGGACAGTCGGCAAAGCATTTGCGGATTTCCTCTACAAGTCGCTTATAGTCGTTCCATTTATCCGGTTTAAAACTGTGGGTTGCAGAATCGGCATTCATGCAATAATGATAGAAGCAATCCCCTTTCATGTAGAAAAAGGAATCAGCGGCATATAAAAGCTGTGCTCCGAAAAGCAAGTCCTCTGAAAAGCGGACACCTTCAAGATATCTCGGTATCTCTTTCCCGCTGTTCAGTTGCCTTTTGAACAGCAAAAGGCAGTTTGAAATCGTCGGCGGATATTCCACGTTTTCCATCATTAAAAGATGCGGATAATATTCATCTTTCAACTGTTCTCTGTTATATAAACCGGGACGGATATTGTGGGTATAAACCTCCTGATGATCCGGAAACTCTTTCATACAATCGCACATCACGACATCACAATCGTATTTTTTGGCAACCGCAAGCATTTTTTCGTACATCTGCAGTTCGATAAAATCGTCGCTGTCAACAAACGTAATATATTCACCAGAAGCCAGCGAAAGCCCGGCATTTCTTGCCGCCGAGACGCCTGCGTTCTTTTGATGAATCACTTTGACCCGGCCATCCGTTCCGGCGTATTTGTCGCACATAGCAGGGCATTGATCCGGTGAGCCATCATCCACCAGAATCACTTCCAGATCGGAAAATGTCTGATGCAAAATACTGTCAACACACCGTTTCAAGTATTTTTCCACCTTGTAAACCGGCACAATTACACTGATTTTCGGCATATTATTTCCTCCTGACTCATCGCTTCATGTAGCACTTAACGTCTCACCGTTTTCAAGGAATCTGTATATCTTCTTCGTCTCTTTGGCGTTGGAATAATCTCTGCCCTTACAGCAATCCGAAAGCTCACGCAAAAGCTTTCCGTCTTTCGGCAAGCCGGCAATCGCCTTCGCACATTTTTCGGTATCAAGCGGCACGATCATCCCGTCCACGCCGTTTTCCAACTGGCTTTCTGCTGTACCGTATGCCGTGATGATGACCGGTTTTCCGAGCAGCTGCGCTTCTCTGACCGTGACGCTTTTTCCCTCGTAGCGGCTTCACCCTCTGCTTTCCTTTGACAAATCATCTAAGACATCATTCACCATTTCGATTTCTTCCTCGGTCTTAAGATCAATCAATTCGCTTTCATCGGAATCCGGGTCAAATGTCGCAGCATAAATGTTCTGCATTCCCGCCTCATCTGTTGAGCCGTCGGTTAAGATGACATAATGCTTTCCGTTTTCGATGCATTGGAACGTATGTAAGACCGTATAGGTCGGAAAGTTTTCGTCGGTTTTGTCAATAATCAGGTCATAGTCGGTGTTAATATATTTCACATTATTCACTCCTCGTCATGCTTCGGATTCGGTTAATATGACGTCATACCTTGCGTAAAACGCCGCTTTTTGTGCCAACACTTGAAATATAAGACGTTATAAGCTAAAAAAATAAGATGTCAGTAAGTTTTTTGACAAACTTTGACATCTTTATAATATCATAAATATGTGAAAAATCAACACATTATGTGAAATTTATACACGTTATGGAAAGACAGTAAAATGAAAAGTAGCACCCACGAGCGAACACTTCCAGATGCCTCTATATTCAGATTATATTATTAAAACTTTACCTTTTACCTCTTTTTCACTTATCCACTCCCCTCATCTTTCATACTGATTCTGAACCCAAAATCAGAAAGTAGAAAGTGAGGTTTTTGTTATGTTCAAAGACATTTTGACCCGATATGATTTACCGCCCGAAACGGACTATGTTCCGCCTAAACGAATTTTACAACAAAGACAATTTCGATAAACCTGTAAAACAGCTTGTAGCCGAACTCGGTCTATCGCAATCCACCGTTTACCGTATCCGTTCTGAAATCAAGGCGAAAAGCCAAAAAGACATTTTTTCTCAAAATATTAACCCACACAACAATTTACTTTACCATTTTTCTTTTACATTTTTTCTTCACAAAAGATGCCGCTCATCTGTCATACTAATTATAGGCAAGAAAATTAAGCCATTGAGGCTGAAATCTTGCTGTACGTCATAATCATTTGCTGAAAGCCGTTCACCACAGGTGGGCGGTTTTTCTGCGTACACGGAAAAAGGAGAACCCCGAAGGATTCTCCTGAATCTGATTTTTAAGCCGCTTCCATCTTTTCTTTCGGGAAGTCAACAACAAAGTTTTCGTAGTATTTTGGACGGCCATCAGGCAAGATTTGTTTTTCTTCTTTGCAAGCGTCAACCGCCGTTTTGATATCGGCGTCCTGATTCTTGCTTTCTTTGAGTGTGTCAAGGTCAAGAAGTGCTTTCGCCGCCTTGACGTTTTTGACACCGGACTGCTTGAGAAGCTCGGAAAGCTTAGCGTCAAACTCCATATCGGCGATTTTCGCCTGATACTCCGTTTCCTTTTGGGAAAGGGTATCGTTAAACTGTTGGATTTTGCCTTGCAAGTCCTTGACGTCAACGCCCTCAAACTCTTTCAGGGCGTCCTGCGCCGTTTCAAGCTGTGACTTATAGTTGTCACGCTCCGTTTCGGCTTTGCTTTTTGCCTTCTCGATGTCTGCCCCGTTCTCGTCGAGGATTTTGTCGACCGTTTCCTTGTCAAGTCCGAGGTCTTCGAGGAATTTTCTTTGC
>CAMAZY010000016.1 GCA_945863885.1 uncultured Clostridia bacterium | reverse complement strand
GCCGAACACAGCACATCTGCCGCCGAAAATTCTGCCGACGAATATGCTGCGGATAAGTTCGAGCGTGGAATGGACACTGCCGTTCACGAGGGCGCACATCAATTTGACAAAGCCGGACGGAAAGGTGTGCAAACCACAAAGGAAAATATCTACAAGGCAAAGGACGGTGTTGAGAATTTTAAGGCAAAACGGGCTGAAAAGGTTTTGCAGAAGCAATCTCAGAATACTGGCGGCAAAACGGTCAGGACTGCGGAAAAATCAGCGGAGAAAACCGTAAAGCAGTCTGCCCGTTCAGCCGGAAAGAAAACGATAAAGACGGTTGGTAAAGGCTCTGCAAAGACGGCGGCAAAATCCGTAAAGACTGCCGAGAAAACCGCAAAGACAGCAATCAAGACCTCACAACAGGCTGCAAAAGCGGCGCAGAAAGCCGCCCAAGCCGCAAAAGCTACGGCAAAGGCAGTAGTTGCCGGGGTTAAGGCGGCAGTAAAGGCTACGATTGCCGCAGTCAAAGCGATTATCGCCGGAATTAAAGCGCTTGTCGCCGCCATCGCTGCCGGAGGTTGGGTTGCGGTTGTTGTGATTATCGTAATTTGCTTGATTGCCGCTATCATCGGCTCGGTGTTCGGTATCTTCTTTTCAGGAGAGGACTCAGGAACGGGACAGTCTATGCAGACCGCTGTTCAGGAAATCAATACCGAATATGACAACAAGCTGATGGAAGTCCGAAACGGCAATACCTATGATGTTCTTGAAATGTCGGGCAGTCGTGCGGTTTGGAAAGAGGTGCTTTCGGTGTATTCCGTTAAGGTCAACACCGATCCTGACAACCCGCAGGAGGTCGCCACAATGGACGATAGTAAAAAGCAGCTTCTCAAAGATATATTTTGGGAGATGAACAGCATATCGTCACGGACGGAAAGCAAGTCTGAAACGGTCATAACCGAAACCGATGACGGAAACGGAAATATCGTGCAGACCGAAACCACCGTTACGAGAACCTACTTATATATAACGGTATCACACAAGACGGTGGACGAAATGGCAGCACAGTACGGTTTTAATCAGGAGCAAAAGGATTATCTGACCGAGCTTCTGCAAGACAAGAACAATTCTTTGTGGTCATCTGTGCTTTACGGCATTACCGCAAGCGACGACCAAATCGTAACCGTTGCGTTGTCGCAGATCGGCAATGTGGGCGGCGAGCCTTACTGGTCTTGGTACGGCTTCGGCTCCCGTGTGGAGTGGTGCGCCTGCTTTGTATCTTGGTGTGCCAATGAGTGCGGATATATTGACACCGGCGTTATCCCGAAGTTTGCAGGCTGTGTGAATGGTGTGCAATGGTTTAAGGACAGAGGTCAATGGATGGATGGCTCTGCCGAGCCGGTTCCCGGTATGATTATCTTCTTTGACTGGGATTCTCCCGATGGTTCGTCAGGTCCGCAGGACGGTCTATCCGACCATACGGGTATCGTGCTGAAGGTTGAGAACGGTATCGTTTATACGGTCGAAGGTAACTCAGGAGATAGTGTTATACAGAAACAATACTCTGTCGGTCACTATGAGATACTCGGCTACGGAGTTCCGGCTTATTAACATTGATGCCACCCCGTTTTGGGATGGCATCTTTTTTATTTTGGAAAATTTAAAAAAAACACTTGACTATTAGAATAACCCTCGTTATAATAGAATTACATAGTAGAACAATACTCGTTGCAAAAAGACGTCGTTGCACAGTATTTCTCTGTGAAACTATAAGGAGGTGAATACATTATGCCGAGAATTAACTTAACGATAACAGATGAATTGTTTGCGGCGCTTCAAACTGAAGCCAATAAAAAGAACATACCTGTAAACTTAGTTGCGGTTGAAACTCTTGAAAAATTGTTTATAAAAGAAACTATTGATTATAGTGAATTTATAAAGAAACTGCTTGATGAAATTGATACACTCCCAAGAGAACAAACCGAATTTTCTTTGTTCGATTTAGATACTTATAATGCAATCGGTATGTCAGAAATTTGTGACGGTAAAATTAAACCGTCAACATTAAAGGCAAGAATAGGTAAGGCCTTTAATGAGCTTGAAAGAACTGTTGGTATCAAAGGTATATCACGCGCATATACATTGGACAAAAACGGAAATAAGACATTAAAGTTTAATCATCGCGCGGCTGTATATGTAATTGATTGGTCTGTAAGAGAAGGCAAATAACAAATATGCTATATGTTAATGATTTAGAGTTATCCATATTTGAGTGTGCAGATGTTATTTACAAATCATCAAAATCGAAACATATGATAGACCATAAAACAACTTGGCGAAAAAAATATATTGGTCTTATTGGACGGATTTTTATAGTAAAACTCGGTGAACGTCAATTTTTCCAATGGCATCCTATTAACGATGAGAATGAACTGATTTATGAAAAAGGTATGGTTTCCTCGAATGATGAATATGAGTTCGTTGAGAATGAACTAAAAATCACGACGGATAATTCTTTGTATGTCTTTGAAATTATAAGAAAAATCGAGGAAAAGACACCACCACCGATATTATGGTAAAGAAAATGGCATCCCGTTTGGGGTGCCATTTTTGTATTTTTATTTGGAAATGTATCGTGGTGATGGATATAGTCATCACCTACATATCATTTTCGCTTGATTTTCGTCGAAAGTCCTTGTATTTGATAAGATTTTGTAGTATAATGTATTTTGTATATTTGCACTTTGTTGCATTAGTCGTGACTTTCAAGAACGGGAGGAAATCTTATGGCGATTAGTTACGATAAACTTTGGAAGCTTATGAAGCAAAATAAGATGAAAAAAGGTCATTTGGCAAAGGCTGCCGAAATCTCTGCTTATACGATGACCAAACTTAACAAGGATGAGCCGGTACAAATGGAAGTAATGTTGCGCCTATGTAAAGTCTTTCATTGTGATATTGGCGATTTAATGGAAGTTTATGAAGACTAATTGAAAATAACTCAATGAGGATAGATTATGAGTAAAAAGTTGATTAAAAAAACAGATTCTTCTATTGTTGAATATGAAGCACAAAAAACGCTCCCTATAAAACTAAAAGAGTCCATTACAAACGCCCTTGCTAACATCACTGAGGAAAAAGCATTGAGCTTGATTTCGCAATCTTTAGAAGGAGATGCAATACGTAAGAAAGCTGAAGCAATCATAAATAAGGAAACAATTTATGTGGCGAAAATTCCTCGAAAATTGGATGGTGCTTTTGATGCCGGACTGTTGGATTTTATGACTGATTCAAAAACCGGTGAAAACTTAGGTGTTCTTGTGAATGGAAAAAACAGAATACAAGGTCACGTAAACATCGAACAAATGAGTAAATCGGTTGATATGGCATCAAATATAGCAACTCTCGCAGTTCAACAACAGATGGCTCAAATGACAGAGGTTATCAACGATGTGAGAGAAAGAGTAATTGCCTTGCAAGAAGGTCATGACCAAGACCTTTTTGGGAGCATTATTGGTATGCATCAGCAAATGGCTCAAATGAGCGATGCCAAAAACGATGAAGTGCGTAAGGGCTTAGCTATCAATGCTATTACGGAACTTAACAAGGTTAGAGGTCAACTTCAATCTACCATAATCAAAGCCTTAAAAGATATGCCGATGCTTCCTCATGGTGATGTGAAAATTGCATGGGAAATTGCAAAAGATAAAACTTATTTAGAAAGAGTAACAGAAGCTTATGACCGTATCGAAGAACTTGTAAGCTACTATCTTGCAGCAACGCAATTATTAGGATATGCATACGCATTTTTAGGCGAAGAATCTTCTTACGAGGATATCTTTTGCCCTTGCCCCGAACTCTTAGATAACGAACTGCTGAGTAAACTTGTAAATGCAGAAGCTATTTATGTAGAAGATATTGAAGATTCGTGGTATAAGAATCCGGACCAATATATGCTTCAGATAAAAGATGCTTCTCAAAAGCTTTTTGCTCACAAAGAGAATGATGTAATCGAATTAGAAATATCCGGACAAAAACTGTTGGAGGCGCTGTGAAATGGAAAAGCCTAAAAGGACAATAAAAAAAGGCTTCAAAATCGTAGAGGGTGCGAGTAAAGCTAAAAAACCGCTTGCGACAATAGCGTTTATTATCACTAGTTTATTCGCGAAGTCAGCAATTGACGAACGCAAAGACAACTAACAAGGTTGATGTTATACGCAAATAATTTAAACTTACATAACTTTATTTTAGAGAGGAGGACTTGGATTGGATAACGATGCAAAAATTAGACCGCTTTATATCGGTAAGATATTGACTGAGTTGACCGATGAGGAGCATTATCTGACGACTGCACAGATAATGAAAATATTGGAAGAACAATATGGTATCAAATCGCATCGCCAAACCATAAAGGCGGACATTGAGTTATTACAGCGTTTTGGTATGGATATTCAAGAAATCAAGTCCACGCAAAACCGTTATAATTTGATAAGCCGACAATTTGATGTGGCAGAGATTAAATTACTTATCGATGCGGTTGAATCCTCTAAATTTATCACGGCCAAGAAAAGTGCGGAGCTTGTGGAGAAATTATCTTCTCTTGCAGGTGAGAACAAGTCGGCAGAATTACGCCGAAACTTAACTGCCGAAGGCAAGATTAAACCCGGTAACGAAAAAATATATATTATCGTTGATACGATTAACGATGCAATAAATCAAAAGAAGAAAATATCATTTCAATATTTCCAATACAACGTGCGGAAAGAACAACAACTCAAAAGAAATGGAGAACCGTTTATTTTCACCCCGTTGCATTTGGTGTGGAATGGCGATTATTATTATGTGATTGGTGTTTTTGATTATCAGCAACGTATCGGCAGTTTTAGAGTGGATAGAATTGCTTGTTGTCCTAAAATCCTTGATGAACCTGCGGTTGAACCGCCAAAGGGATTTGACATCAACAACTATCTTAATACAACGTTCCGTATGTATAATAGTGAGCACTGTGACGTTGAACTCATCTGCGATAATAGCGTTATGGATTCAATCATTGACCGTTTCGGAAAAGATGTTACAACATACGCTAACGATATGACTTCATTTAGAGTAGTTGTAAATGTAGCGACAAGTCATGTTTTTTATAGTTGGGTTTTTGGCTTTGGGGGACTTGTAAAAATTAAGGCCCCACAAGAAGTAAAAGACAAGTACGAAGAAATGCTAAAAGTATCACTTGAAAATCTAAACTAAAAGACCGTATCTTTTAAAACGAGGAGAGCATTATGGCAAGACTAATTGGGAGTGGCAATACTGAAAACTTTGGCGAAAACTATTTTATTTCCAAAGTGACTGAGTATTTAGATGACACTAATATCATTTATTGGAATCGTCAAATTTTCGGTCGCGAATTTGATATATGTATCCTTATGCCTAATAAGGGCATTCTTGTTGTCGAGCTTAAAGGATGGCGCGAGGAAAATATTTTACGTGTTGAAAACAACGAGTATGTTGTAGTTCAAACCGAAGATGGTGAAATCTGTGCCAACCCTCAAAAGCAAGCAAGAGGTTATCGTTTCTCTTTAGACAGATACATAAAGCAGAATATAAATAAATTTCCCCTCGTTTATCAAATGGTTTGCCTTCCTCAAGTATCAAAGAATTATTATAACCACCTTCGTTTGGACGTGGTTATGGAAGAAAAGTTTACTATACTGAAAGAAGACCTTGAAAGCAAGGTTGCTTTATATAACAAATTAGACCAAGCTCTCCGCGAAGTAAGTAATTGGAATCGTGACGATTTCGACCATAGAACTATGCTTGAAGTGCGGAATTTATTTGAAACCGATATTGACTTAGATGAAGAAGAAAAGCAAGAAACAGAAACCGCCAATACAAAGTCGTTTAAATATCATCAATACGATTATTCTCGTTTTTATTATTTTGATGCTGAAACAACCGTGTCCTCAGCAGTATTAAAAGAAATCACCGAGCAGTATTTTTCCGGCTGTAAAATCTTTGGCGTTTTTTCAACTCAGCAACAAATGAAGTCTGTTATTAAATCTATTGACAATGGATTGAATTTGCGCGGTTTAAAACGTAACAGAGATAATATTGAATTATCTTTTGAAGATGATGTTACACATATTCCCGATATGGCGGATATATCCAATGGCTTTATGGGCTTTAACTGTTCCTTGAGTGTTGCGACAACAATCGACACAAAATTATCCTCATTTTGTGTTGTGAATGGCGAACTGAATTCTCAACAAGAAAAGTGGTTGAAAATCTTAGAGAAAGTAAGTCAATTTAATAGAGAGCAGTATTTAGTTGAACATACATCGCCCGAAAAGAATATAGTCATTCGTGCCGGTGCCGGTACGGGAAAAACCCATACTATGATTTCTCGTATAGGTTATATTTGCTATTCTCAAAATGTTCCTTTACAAAAGATGGCTGACCGTATAGTTATGATTACATTTACTAACGAAGCGGCAGACCAAATGGAAGAAAAAATCAAAACCTATTTTCGCAACTGCTATTTGATTACATCCAAATCAGAGTATCTCCATATGATTTCACGTGTTGATGATATGCAAATCAGCACCATTCATTCATACGCAAAAGAGCTAATCGCACAACTTGGAACCTCTTTTGGCTATGGAATAGATTTAAGTATCACTTCAAGCGAGTTTTATAGAAGAAAAAAGATTTCAGACTTGCTTGATGCTCACGTTAAAAAATTAAGCCGTGAATACGGAAAAGACTATGTCGCTAAATTGGGTATGCCTATATATGCCATAAGAGATAGCATACTCGATTTTATAAGCAAGTTGCATAGTAAGAGTGTTGATGTAGGCTCTATTGAAGCACAAGACTTTGGCAATTTATTAGACGACAATTCACACAAAGAGTTACACGAACTTTTGGCAAGTGTTATCCCTGCGGTAGAACGCGAGTATTTTGAAGAGTTGCTTAATGATAATAAAATTCATTTGAGTTCTATGATGTCGCTTTTAAATCGTTTTATAAGCGACCCTGAAAGTGCTAATAGAATTCGTGAACTCAAAAAAGATAGGAAAGCACAACAATTCATGTTTGTTGATGAATTTCAAGACACTGATGATTCACAGATTGAATCGTTACTACGTATATCGGAATTGCTTGACTATCGTTTGTTCGTTGTCGGCGATATTAAACAATGTATTTATCGTTTCCGCGGTGCAAAAGAAAAAGCATTTGACCAATTAAAAATCAGCGAAAACAAAGATGTTTGGAAAGAATATTCGCTTCAAAGAAACTATAGGACCGATGTACATCTTCTTGAAATATTTGACAAATCCTTCTCTATATGGGGCAAGCGTGAAGATGAATTATTAACATACGATGTCGATGAAGATCGACTTATTGGAACCAAAGATTACAATGGCGAATATCTTGCAGATAAAACACGTTTTTTCAAGTGTTTAACTGCAACAAATGAAAGTCAAAGAATCCCGAAACTTGTCGAAGAAATCAGAAGAATCCAAAAACGTATTGATTGGGAAGAAAATAAAAAGGGTAAGAAATTTTCTCCCAAGGAAAAGAGTATCGCTATATTGGTGCGCGAAAATTGGCAAGCCGATATGGTAAGGACTGAGTGCGCCAAATTTGGAATAAGCGTTCAGACAAATACCGGCGGTGATTTGTATATGTCACAGCCTGCTTTGGATATGATGACGTTGGTTAATGCCTTGGTTCATTTTGATGAAGCAGACTATCTCTATACACTTGTTTCCTCCAACTTTTTCTCTCTCGATATTCCTAAATCGAATTTTTTTGAAATTCGTTCTAAAATCAAGAAAAATTCTTGGTTAGGCGAAGCAGATGAAAAAGACCAAATCAACTATTTGATAGAATTTATGAATAAGATTCTCGTTGATAAAAGAAACGAGAATCGCGATTGGGAGCACATAATTTCTATCTTGCGAACACAACCTGTTCTTCAAGTTCTTAGAAAGATATATAGCATCTTGGAACCTTGGAAACAATACAGCTCTGATGCTTGGAAACAACATTACTATCAACTTAATGTGGACTTGCTATTTGAGCAAATTATCAATGCTTGTAACATTGATAGGCTAACTATAAATACGCTTCAAGAGTTTTTGTATAACAGTATTGTATCTCAAGTTTCCGTTGACAGCAGAACGCCCCCAACAAACGAAAATGATGATATACCGATTCAATGTATTACCGTTCACAAGTCTAAAGGCCTTGAGTATGGTCATGTAATTATGCCGTTTTGTTCTGCATCAATAGATTACATCAAGAGTACGCAGTTACATGTGAGCACCCAAAAAGATAAAGAACGCTATAAAATCGGTTATAGTTTGCACGTGCGTGGTTCGGGTGAAACAATTAAAAACGATTATTATGATGAAGAAATTGAAAAATCTGAAAAAAGCCGCGAGGAAACCCGTGTATTGTATGTTGCTATGACAAGAGCAATTCGCTCTTTCTCTTGGATTGAGATTGAAGGAAAACAAAACTTGTCTTGGCAAAATCTCATAGAAACGGAGGTTTAAGGAAATGGCGTTTAAGATTTATACTTACGAAGATCCTTACAAATTAGACCAAGCAGATTTCTGGGATGAAATTGCCTCCGTGCCGCATTTCTGTGGTGCTCGAACACTCGTTAATGGTCTTAAAGATGTTTTAGAGGATAATATTAAAGGTTTAATTTGTCCTCTTGATGAGTTGGTTCAACACGAAAAAGTTTATAAACAATGGACGGATAATATTAGCCTTCGCGTTCAACAATATAGTGCTCTTTCTTCTGCTTTTAAGCAACTTTTAGATAAAAGAAAGATTAGTAAATCACTCCATATGGCTTTGTCTCAAAACCAAAACCATTTTCTTGAAGCTCTGCGACTTTTCGTTGAATTAGATATTCCGGCTTCGGCTATTGACGGTAGCAAAGGCAATACTGAGCAAAAATTATTTGTTTATATGCTTAAAAGGATTCAAACAACTTCTTTGTTTAGTTTCCCCAAAACACCGTCGCTTGATATGATTAAAGAAGTAATGGTTTCTCTTGCAAGTAAGGAAGTCGAAGATTGTCGAGGACCTGAACGCGAAAGGAACCGTTGTGAAAGAGCTGTTAATATTACTGCCCAACAGCCGTTAGATAGTATTGTTGTTCACGGCGTACATCAGTTTACGCCTGTTCAACTGCGCCTTTTACTTGCTCTGGAAAAAATGGGAGTTACTATCATATTTCTTTTTAACTATCAAAAGAAGTATTCTAAGATTTATTCTTCGTGGCACGATATTTATAGTTGTTTTGAAGTTCCAATTCACCACGATACGGTTGTATCTGAATACCAACTGCCCACAATGCAAAACCCAAGTAATGCCTTAGCTTGTGCTATTGGGGAATTGTGCGAAGAAAAACAATCTGTTGGTAGTTCTATATTACGCCAATGGCAACAGCTCTATAAAAGTATCGAACTTAAAGAGTTTGCAAATATTACGGAATATGCTCATTTTGTTTCAAGTCATTTTGACAATGCAATTAAGAAGTATTCTGAATCGCGTAGTGTTATGGAAAGAGGTAATAATGTTTGGAGTAATGCCGGTGTATTAAAACATTTATCTGAACAGGTTTATACCGCAAACAGAGATGTGCATACACTCTTGAAAATATATTACCCCGAATATGCTAAAGACCGTCATTTCCTTTCATATCCTATCGGACAATTCTTTTCTGCTATTTATCGTCTATGGGATTATGAAAAAGGCAAAATTGCTTTTGATATTTCTGCAATTAAAGAATGTCTATCTTCTAACATTTTGAGTACTGCTCCCGGCGAAGTGTTGTTGAGAACTTTCTGTAATACTGAAGTTTTATTTGAAAACATCACTACCTTTGATGAGTTTAAAACTGAGATAGTAGAAAAGTATATGGAAAACTATAAACAAGTTTCGGGTGCTCCCGGAACGAGCAGACTTTCCGAACTTAAGAGTCTATCCGTTTACAATAAATATAAGGTTGCCAAAAAGGATATTGTCGCACTTATAAAAGCCATTGAAGAAATCAATGAAATTGCTACTAATCTGTTTGCTTTGGATGATTCTCACGAAGACTATATTAACTTTGGTAAACACTTCCAGAATCTTGAGGAATTCCTTAAGCAAAGAGAACTCGCCCTTGCAAACGAGCAGGAACGAGCTTTGATAATGGCGCTTCAATTGCGTTTGGATAAAATCAAACCTGAACAATCAACATTCTCCGGTACATTTAGAGACCTTAAAGAAGGTTTGCACTATTATTTGAAGCAAAAAAATGATGACGACCAAGGTGTTGATTGGATTGTAAAGAACTACGAACAAATTGACGGCGATATTTTGCAAAGCAAAAAGCAGTTTGAACAAGAAATACATAAAGTATATCACTTTGCGTGTGTTTCAGACCGCGATATGAATATGTCGGTAAACGACCAATTACCTTGGCCTTTGACGGACGAGTTTATTCGTGTTGCTTACTCTCCCGTTGATTTGCAATTCCAAGTATATTACACCGCACTTGGTGAAAGAAGTAATTTTCTTAGATATGCATTGTTCTATGGATTATGCTACAATCGTTGCGACGCGAGATTGAGTTTTGTAAAGCAATATGGTGATGAAACTACTGAACCTTATGCTTTATTGTCTATTTTAGGAATTAAGCCCAAAGCTGCTTTAATAGAAAGTGTTGAAAAGCCGGTCCCGTTTTCGATTTCTATAGGTCAAGATGTAACCAAAAAAATTCCTTATGATCGCTATCAAATGATGGATATGTTCTTGTGCCCGTATAGATATTTCTTGGACTATGTTATGGGCAAGGAACCTGTAATTCAAGGCAATTTTTTATATCAAAAATACTTTGAAAATCTTTTGATTGAAGCGGTATGGCAAAGAATCAAGGGACAAAAATGTAGTGATGCGAAAAATTATCTCACACGGATTGTTGACCAAGAATCGAAAAAATTAGAACCATATTTCACATTTTGGAAACCTACGGAAATTTACGATCTCAAACTCAGAACGAAGAATTATATCATCTATGAAATAATCGAAAAGAGTAACGGCGATTTAGTGAAACCTTATGATCCTTCGCACATAAAAATACGCAAATTATTTGGTAAGGCTGTATTTGCAGTTGACTCCTCTGAGGTTGAAAGAAAAAATCCATATGAGAAATTTGAAGCTCTAACACGTTGGGAAAAGCAAGATAAGATATATTCGCTGCACAGTTTACCTAAGCCCGAAACTGCGGCTATCCCTGCTGAAGAATTGAGTAAAGATACTTTGCAATATATAAATCAAAGTATTAGCAAGGACAAGACTGCAATAGCTTCTGATTGGTGTGTTTATTGTGTCCATAGAGGAAATTGTATGGAATCATTCTTGTGTGGTGATTTCAACGCTTCGAGTTCTAAACCAACACCGAATAAGGCAAAGCGTGTTGCAGTTACCAAAGTTCCTCCGGTTGTTGCAGTAGCACCGACAATTACAGAAGACGATAGCCAAAGCTTTATTGCAGCTTATGAAAGCGATGAGATTGTTGAAACGGTAGTTGAAGTAATCGATAAAGTGGAAGAAACCGATTCTGTGAAAGCTGAAACGTCTGCGGAAGTTGACGATACATCTAAAACGGAAAAGCAATCTGTAGAGTTTAGTGCTTTTGAGCAACTACTTCGCTCTATTCAAGAAATGGTTGCAGGAAACCGTCAAGAAATTCAACAGCTTAAGAGGGAGCTTTCCTCAAGGCGCAGTCGTCGTGAAGATACCACAAGAATTGAAGCACGACTTGCCGATGAGGAAAAGAAAAGCAAAGAGTTGTTAGAAAAACTTGCGGAAACTGAAGACAGACTTGCTAGCACAGAAGCAAAGAATGTTTCGCTTTCAAGAACGGTTAAAAATCAAGGTGCTTTGTTGGAACAGAAAAAGGCTCTTGAGTTTACTGAAGAAGAACTTGCGGAGATTCAAAAGTATAAGGCAGTTATCGTATTTGATACTTGTTCGATTATGAATTTCCCGAATCTCTTGGACGGAGTAAACGATGGTGAATTAGTTGTAGTTCCTAAAGTTGTAAATAATGAATTGGAAAATCACAAAGTTAATCATTTCTTTGATGATAGAAAATTCAAAGCACAACGAGCTATTACTGCGATTTTTAACTACAAGAGAAGGTACCCGCTTTCTTATGCAGAAGCATACCTCGATTTAGTTCCCGAAGTATATCGTGCGGAGGAAGGCGAAAAAGAAGAAAATGACAACAAGATTTTAGCTGTTGCCATTCGTTACAGACAATATGCGAAAGTTCCTGTTGTTTTCATAACTGATGACAGAAGCCTTTCTAACAAAGCATCCGGTGAAGATATTGAAGTTTGGACGGCCAAGGACTTCCTTACTCCTCCGGAAGCATCTTTTGAAGAAGATGCTGAACCCGTCATCGTTGAAAATGACCCCGAAGCTTTGGCGGCTTTGGAAGAAGCACGCAGAAAACGCCAAGAGGAATTTTTGGCTGAAAAAATCAGTACGAAAAACCTCAAATTAGAACAGAATCAAATTTCATTTTTGCAAAACAACGGTGTGAAAACCATAGGAGATTTTCTGAATCAAACTGAACAAACCTTTTCGATGATGAAATCTAAAAAAGGTATGCCGTTTACTGCAAAATACTTAAAGACACAAGAATCTTTGAGAAGAAAACTTGAGAGTTTTTAATCGCGTGATTTGGCCGCTCAAAAGATTCATTAAATTAGGAGAAGCTTATGTTATTAGGATGCTATTATAGATGCCCTATAGTTGTGGAACCCGGCGATAGGGACTATCCACGCTTTTTTGTACTTGCTCAAGTGGTCGAGTACAATGAGGTCGCAGATGGAATAAGGGTTGCAATGCACGACTTATTAGGAAGTGGACAGTATTATAGTGAGTTATTTGATCATAATGTTTTTCCTGCTGCTTCAGTAACAAGATGTGAAGCAAGTCCCGGTGGAATAGTTGAAGGTGTTTGGGGCCGTGGAACAATTATTTCTCGAACTGCTGAACCCTGCTCTGAAGATGAACCATATTGGTATTGGGTGAAACTACCTAACGGAAGATGTGTTAAGGCTTGTGAAACAGACCTAAAAATAGATTACTCTCAGATGAATTATGCGCCCGATAAGCAACTGTTGGCATATGAATTCCAACATCCCACGTGGTTTATAAATCATTTGAAGGTAAGCAGAAATCTCCATTTGGTAAACAACGCTACATACGGATTTAAGGTCCTTGCAGGTTGCAGAGCATATTTATTACCGCACCAAATTAGTACGGTTGCACGTTGCTTTGAAACCACCCCGGTTCGCTATATGTTGGCTGATGAAGTTGGCTTGGGTAAGACTGTTGAAGCCTGCTCAATACTTAGCATTTTGGCAAGTGAAAACAAAAAACTTCGTGTTTTGATTGTAGTGCCAAGTGCATTGATAAGCCAATGGAAAAATGAGTTACATTACAAATACAGCCTTGAAGCTGCTATTTCTTCTCCTAAAGATAGAATTTGCTTACTTCCTATGGAAGACTTGGCGAAATCTCAAATGATATTGGGTGCCGATTGGGATCTTGCTATTGTTGATGAAACACACAGACTTTTAGGTAATGATGCGTGGTATAAGAACATTCAATCCGTTAGCCGCAAGGTCGAACATATCCTTCTGCTTTCTGCAACACCTATCCAAGATAGAAATGAAGAATACAGAAGACTTTTGGCATTGTTAAATCCCGAACAGTATGAGAATATGTCTGCCGAAAAGTTTGCATGGCTTGTAAAAAAGCAGAAGAATATTCAAAAGAAAGTGAATCAACAACTTAATCGTCTTAGAAAGTATGATGAGTTTGCAGAAATCGTTGTTGATGAACTGAATAATATCGCTGAAATTCTTGAGGATTCTGCGCTTACAAAAATTGTCGGAGAAATTGACATTAACTCCGAAGATAAAGGTTTAGCTTTGGTTAAGCAGGCTTTGGCGTATATCTGCGAGAATTATAGAGTGGAGCGCAAAGTTATTAGAAATCGACGTCAACTTATTTCTGAAAAGATGGCGCAACGAACCCTTTGTGAACTTCCTTATACACCTCTTTCTCTTAATGAAAACTATAATGAAATTGGTGCTATTCAAAACACATTGTCATACCTTTCCAACAATGGAGAAGATGATGAGGATTATGTAAAAGAAGTTGCTATACCATTACTATCTTCGTTATTTAGTAGTGCTTGGGCTTTTGAAGAAATGTTAGATAAACTCAATATTACTGATGATATATTATTAGATAGTGCAAAGGCTTGGAGATTGCAAGCCGACAACGAGCACAGACTTGTAGATGTTGCTTTGGATGAGGACCCCGACTTAATCAAGGGACGTTTAATGGTAACGATGAACTATATTGACCAAGAAACAGATATTCTTGATAATGAACAATGCAAATTTGTGGTTTTCACAGCACACAATGCTACTTTAAATGCTTTCTTAAAGTTATTTAATTCGCGTTATGAGCCTATGGGTATTCGTGCCGTTCCGTTTGGAAAGCATATGTCAAGAGCTGACCTTGAAGATAGCGTTTATGATTTCCAAAACGACCCTACTTGCCGTGTAATCGTGTGCGATGAAACCGGTGGTGAAGGTCGTAACTTCCAAAATGCAGAGCAAGTAATTCATCTTGATTTACCTTGGAATGCAAATGCTTTGGAACAACGCATTGGTCGTTTAGATAGACTTGGTCGTGACCCCGAAATGGATGTAAAATCCGTAGTCTTATACGCGAAAGGAACAATAGAAGAACAGTTGTTTAAAGTTTGGAAAGACGGAATGAAACTGTTCGAGCAGTCTTTGAGTGGTCTTGAAATAATCACGGGTGAATTAAATGAGCTTATTGTAGATGCTTTGTTAGATGACTATTATACGGGCTTGTTGAATGCTTTTGATGATATTTTAGACCAAGCAGACGAAATGAGAGAAAGCGTTGAAGATGAGCAAGATTTTGACCTTGGAGCAACACTTTATCGACCGTTATCACAAGGCATTGATAATGTTCTTGAATTGTACAATTCTGAGGACGATAATTTGTTCGCAACAGCTATGATGGGTTGGGGAGGACAAGCAGGCTTGCACCCCGAAAAACCTACAAAAACCGGTTTGATTGAGTTTAGAGAAAGTGCGTTTAGCGTAAATGCCGCAAAGCAATCTCTCTTTATTCCGCCGGATTGGGACCGTTACACAAATTCTTCTATTATGCTTCGTGAAGGAAAAATATTGGGCTCATTTAATCGTAAAACTGCGGCTATTCGAGAAGATGTCTTGTTCTTTGCTCCCGGTGATGCGGTTTATGATGCGATAATTTCTAATGCCGTTGGTTGCAATAGAGGTAGATGTACCGGTATTGAAACAATGGGCGATTTCAATTATGCGGGTCTTGTATATATCTACAATGTTGAACCTACACTTGATGAACTTTTAGAAGAAGGTATTACTCTGCAAGCATTGGCTCAATATAGAATGTATTTACCTTTGCGACAAATCGTTGTGACAGTACCTTTGAACAAAGCAAGTACAGAAATCCCCGAAAAAGAAGTTGTAAAACTGCTTTTCAATATGCCAAGCCGTAATGCAATTCACTTGGGTAAGCGCAGTAGCGGAAAAATGGGTTATTCTCCGTTGGAACGTTTTATTGCGGCAACCCCTGCGACCACTTGGGAACCTTTAATTGAAAGATGTTCGGCTAAAGCATATGAAAGAGCTTGTTTGCGCCTTGAAAAGCGTTCTAATTTAGAAGCTGCAGAAGCAGAAATGCAACGTGTTTTAGACGGTTGCAGAGCCGAATGTATTTATTTTGAACGTGATTTATCAGAAGTGGAAAAGAGAAAGCACGTATTTGATGTTACATTGAGAGCATTAAAGAACGCAAAACCCGTTTTAGATGCGGTTTGTTTCTTAAGGGTGAGAAAGAATGGATAGTAAAGAAGTATTAAATCAATATATTGTTGGTTCAATGAATTCCAAAAGTGCTATAAGCGAATTGGAAAAACTCTTGGATAACCCTGCGAGCTTAAATGCAATGCAAGAAGCAGCACGTGCAAGGTGTGTAATTGGATTCATTAAAAGAATCATTCAATATAAATGTGATGAAGCATCCAAAAAAGATATTTGCTTAAAGATTCGCGATGTGGTTCTTTATCTTGGAAGAATCAAATTAACCGATAAGCTCTATAGCGTAGTAAAAGACTGCGGTGCGGAATTCAATCTCGTTTGTGAAAGCGGTAACCAAGTTTCGTGTTTGCATCAGATTCCCGAATGGCTTGAACCAAAGAAATACATCGAGGATGTTTATGCGCTCAAGCACGGAGAATTTATAGCGCTTGAGGAAGGTTCTGCAGGGGACTTGATTCTTTCTACTCACACTAAATTCAAGACATATAAAAGTTTTGAGCAAAAAATCGCTGTTCACTCTGCGATAAATTTACCTCAAGGGCATACTCTCTTGATTTCTCAACCTACCGGTGGTGGTAAGAGCCTTGTAACACAGATCCTCTCTAGCATATCGAAAGGCTTGACTATTGTAATTGTGCCTACTGTTGCTTTGGCACTTGACCAATATCAAGCGGCAAAACACAACTTAATTAACCACGACGGTATATTTTGTTATCGTGGCGAACAAAGCGAAAAAGAACGTTCAGAGATAATCAAAGCACTTAATGGTAGAAAAGCAAAAGTATTATTTACATCACCCGAAGCAATATTAAAAAATCCTGTATTGCATAAAATATTGAACAAAGCCGCAGAAGACAAGTATCTATGTAATGTTGTTGTCGATGAAGCACATATTGTTCCGGATTGGGGTGTATTCTTTAGACCCGATTTCCAAATCTTTTCTATTGTTCTTCGTAAATGGAGAACGGAATCGAAAGATTATTTGAGAACATACTTGTTATCTGCAACCTTGTCTGATGATGTAGTTGATACATTGTTTACATTGTTTGGTAAAGAAGGTTGTAATGCACAGGTTCGATGCGACGCACTTCGACAAGAACCGCGATTTTATTTTCATTCTACTAAATCACATGAAGAACAAGATGAAAAAACGATTGAAGCTATTAAGTTACTCCCTAAACCGATGGTTGTTTATGTCTTGGAGCCAAGAGAAGCAAAGGATTTGCAAAAACAACTTCGCAAAGCAGGTTATTTGAATATTCCTACCTTTACGGGAGAAACTAAAGAATCGGAACGCGATAAGGTTTTGACGGGGTGGAAAAACCACGAATTTGATGTAGTTGTTGCGACTTCTGCTTTTGGTATTGGTGTTGATAAGCCCGACGTTAGAACCGTAATTCACGCTTGTTGTCCTGAAAACTTGAGTAGATTTTATCAAGAAGTGGGTCGTGGCGGTCGTGATAGATTGCCTTCGTTAAGTCTGCTGTTGCCTTATCAAAGTAGATATGACAGCGAAGGAGACGTGCGCAGAGCACTCGGTTTGGTTAATAAGAGAGTTCTTACTGTTGAACGTGCCGTTATCCGATGGAATAGTATGTTGCACAATCCTACAACCCTTATTGATGGTGATGAGTGTGTTATTAACACCTCTACAACACCTTCAACAATGAGCGATGAAGAAGCAGAATTTGCAGGAAACCAGAACGTTTCTTGGAACATAAACCTCTTGCTCTTTTTGCATAGAATTGGTTTTATTGAGTTGGTTGATGCGAGTTATATTATCAATCAAGATGCAACTCCGATTCAAAAGTATTACAGTATAACAGCCAAACTGTTAGAACCCGATATTCTTGGTGACGAAAATGAACTGACTAAAGCTCTAACAGAGCCACGTGCTGAAGAATACAAGTCACAAATGGAAGGCTATTACATAATAAGTAAGTTAGTTTCTTCGCCAAAATCAAAATGTTGGGGCAAAACTTTTAAGCACCTTTTTCCACTTGCAAATGAGGTGTGTAATGGATGTCCTACTGACATTGATGGAAGAATCACTTTGGATGAAAAATACAAACTTCGTAATAAGCCAAACATTCAACTTCCTATAGGAAATATTAGCAAGAGATTAGAACGATATATGGGCACCTTTGAACAGCTTGTCGTAAAAAGGAGTAGTAACGGCTCTTGCACTTTAAAAGAGGTTCAAGAGATTGTAGAGAAAGTGACCAATAATGGAATAGGCACCGTAATAGTACCGCAAAAATTTGCTGATAAACTTAACGTGAACGGATTGGTTCTTAATTACGATGAATTCTATTTTGCGGTTGCAAATTGCCCTTATTTGTTTGCAAAAGGTGTTATGTGTGTATTTGATGGCGATGCTATCGAAAACATTACATTATACAAGAGTTTAGAGAAGCTTGCAGAGTTTGGTTATTATCGAGTTCTGTACTGTAATGACAATATTGTGGTCACTAATGTTGGCAAGCCTTTGAGTGAATGTTTAGACTGCAATATGATTGATGTTGAAAGACTTTAAGGAGGGTTCGTATGTTTAAATCAAATCCCGATTTTATGCGAATGGCACCAACCCCCGAAAGAGTGTTGGCAGTATGTCGCTTAGTGGCACAAAAACCTATTTCTGAAACGGACTTGCGCGATGCAATGTCTTTATTAAACGCAGATGTTGATATTCAACCCATTACTGAGTCTGTCAATGTCGCACTTTCAGAATTGGACTTAATAAAAAACCAAAATGGATTATTGACTCTTGCGGTTGATGAAAGCATTATTTCTTCGCCGACGGAATTTAGAAGATATGTAAGTGCAAGAGTGTTTCAAAAGAAAGACACGACGTTCTATTTGTTTACCCGATGGATTATCGCTCAAAATGAAAGATTATTTTCATTGACTAATTGGGAAAGTATGGCGAAAACCTGCGCGCAAGAACAAGCAGAATTAAAAGCTCTTAACGAAAACGCTGTATTGGGTTGGCGTTTTTGGGCAGCATTTTTAGGGTTGGGATATTTAAGTGGAACAATGATTATTCCTAATATGAAATTGCGTCTTGAGGACGTTATTAAAACGGAATTTGCTAAAAAGTTCAAGTGCAACGAAGCAATCCGTGCGACCGACTTTATCGCTTGGCTAAGTGGAAAACTTCCCGAAGTAGATATGACTGGTAAGCTTCCTCTTGCTTTATCTGCTGCATTAAGAACTTTACATGAGTTACATATCATTGAGCTTGCGACTTGGCAAGACGGTGAAAAAATTATGCTTTACTTCGTTGATGGTGAGCCTATAAACGACTTTACACACATTACAGTAAAGGAGGCGTAAACTATGAGTTGGAAACAATATTCTTCTGCAATGGAACGATATGCCATTAAAACCGATGATATGGCTACAGAAGATGCGTATTTTATGGCTACACATATGCCATTTGCTCAACTTGAAGTATATCGTGGTGGTAAAACTACGGCTACTCCTAAAGTAATGAGTGAAGCAGAGGTGTTTGATAATCTTGTTTACAACCCGGATAATGAGCATAGACTGATTATTGTTCGTGGTGATAACGGTACGGGTAAATCGCACCTTATCAGATACTTGAAAGCCAAGTTGGAACATAGTCCAGCTACGGTCTATAATCCAGCAAATGAACAGTTGATTTTCTTAAGACGTTTGAACAACTCTGTTCGAGGTGTGTTTTCACAATTATTGGAACAAAAAGTTATAAAAGATAACGATGTTGCAGAAAAATTAAAGAAATTCGTAGAATCATCCGATGCCAAAAGCGAATCTGCTTTTAAGATTGAAATATTGCATTCATATGCTGCTGCAGTTGAAAACGATGAGTCTGAAGAAGTGTATAAGCGTGCATTTCATTTAAATATTGCAAGTTTTTTGTCAGATAGCCGAGTTAAAGAGCATATGATGCGTGAAGGTGGCGCTATATCAAGATGCTACACGGTTATCACTGCACCAAGCGACCAAGTGTTAAAGGACAACACTATTTTTTCCGCTGATGATTTTAATGTAAGAAAACTTCTTAAAGAGGTGCATCGTCAAGGTGACCCACGTGCACAAGATTGTGCTGATACATTGCTTGGTGATGATGACGAAGTTGCAAAGCTCGTAAACTATCTTAACAAGTTTACACGTGATGTTGTTCAGAGATGTGCTGATATATCAAGCGAAAGCACAAAAAGCGTCTTTGTTGAATTAAGAAAAGACTTAAAAAGGCAAGGCAAGAATCTCACATTGTTCATTGAAGACTTTACTGGATTCACCGGAATTGATTCAGAGCTGATTACAGTTCTTTCGACTGAGCATGGTGGAGATTATGCCGACTTATGTAGAGTTACTGCTATTATTGGTATTACAAATGACTACTATGACCAATTTAGAGATAACTTTACTGATAGAGTTACACATCAGATCAGTGTTACCTATAATTCCTTCAGTACAGAAGAATTTTTGGTTCAAATGTCTGCAAGATACCTCAATGCGATTTATTGTGACCCCGATACACTCAGAGATTGGAACAAGAATGGCGCAGTATTAGAGGACTTGCCGATAAGTAAATTTGCACCGCCCTGCAAATGGGAAACTACCACCATAGAGGGCAAAGAGGTTACGCTTTATCCTTTTAACAAAAATGCGATTATGTCCTTGTATGAGCATCTTCCGGTAAAAAGTCCGCGTAGATTCTTAAAGGATGTTATTCGAGCTCAGTTAAAAGAATTCTTTGATGGAAAAGAATATGGTGATGATTGGCATTTCCCATTGAATCAAGCCAATATTCAAATGTCTAACGACCCGCACAGTTCTACCATCGACAGATTGGAGAGTTTTTCTGTAGCAGAAAGAAATCGCCTTAAATCTGTTTTGGCTATTTGGGGTGATGGTTCAGCTACCTACGCTAAAGCTGACGATGGTGTTGAAACTATCGGTGGATTGAGCAAAGAATTTTTGAACGATATTGCTTTATCTGAGTTTGCCGGTATCGGCTCCGGTGCTAAAGTACCCGAAAAGAAACCCGAACAAAAGCCTGTGGATAAAGAACCCGATAACAAGCCCAAACCCGTCGATGGTGCAACTAAGGATTATCTTAAATATAAAGAGGATATTACCGCGTGGTTCGTTAAAAACGAATCATTGAAATATGACGCGGATTACCGAAATTGGTTGAGAACATTGTTTAGAGGTGATGCGAAACAATGTGGCGCTGTGAATTGGCAAGATATAGGCGTTCCTGCTTATATTGCCGATGAACGTTTAGCAGACTTGGCGGCATATTATATTGATGACCAAAGCCAACCTGCCAATGCAGAAAAAGCTATTGTATTTATGGACCGTTCTGCAGAAAGTAGAGATGCTTTGTTTGCGCTCAATGAACTTCGATATGCAAAAGGTTGGGATTTTGAAGGAGCAGCTTATTATCAACAGCGCTTGATTACTTGGCTTGAACGAAGAAAAGATGAAGTAATTGAAAAGGTTATAGCAAGCAAGATAGATAATCAACTTCCCGTATTGGAATGGTGCATTGCACTTCAATATCTTAAGGCTTGTATCCTTGGTCATAAGATTGATATGAGTTCTCCCGTCACGATTCTTGAATCTTTGATGAAGGACATCAAGAGGAACGATAAAATCAACCGTGAAACTCGCGAATGGAACGACTTGATTCAGTTTACTCAGAATAAAGAAGCGGATTTCTTTAATGCTTTCAATATGCTAAAGCGTTCTGCCGCAACAACAATGGGTGCCATTCATTTCTCGGCGGAAGGAACTATCAAATCGTGCTACAGAACTAATGAACTGATTTCTGCCGTTGAACATTTGATGGAATCTGAGTGGGACATTGAAAAGGCATTGCCCGAAGCTATTCCAGCAAAACATTTACTTTATAATCCTGCGACATTGTTAAAATCTCTTTACACAAGCGTTAAAAAGGCGATGGCTGCAGAAATTACACAAGTAGATGAAGTTTTGAAAAAAGTAGAGGGTTATGTTGGAGATATAAATAAGGACAACCTTATTTCTACCTTGTCGGCAATACAAGACCTTTTCTCGGTATTTGCTCAAAATGGAATTTTAGGCGCAAATGACTTGAGAACTAAATATGAAAAAGCACCAGTCGAAGTGGCAACCGAGATTTTGGAGCATACAGAAAAATTGATTTCTGCTAAAAATGCGTCTGCTGTAATGCAGTTGAAAATTTACTCTGACAATTCGCTGAACAAAGTATCAGACTTCTTACGTGATTTGCAAGTAATAGCTCAAAAAGCGGAAACCGAAGGCACAAAAGCAACAAATGCTATTGCTAACATTAGCGGTGTTAGTAATATGGCTGAATTATCTGATGCTGCCAAAGAATCAATGAAAGAACTTCATGGTCTTTTGAAAAATGCGGAGGTGTATGACGATGCTACTAACTGAAACAATTAAAAATAGCACAACAGCCATTAAGACTCGTCGTGCAACTCTTGAGAACAAACAAAACGCAGAACTTTATACCAAAGCATTGCTTCAGTTAGCTCAACAACATGATGCTATAAAAAGCATACTCGATTGTGCGGCAGAAATGAAAGCAAAAGGTATAGTTGAGAAATCTGTATTGCCAAAATCTGTTCGTGATGACTTGCTTACTTCGGTTGGTGATTGCGGTTCTGCGATTGCCGAAGGCAATTTGACACTTGATGCTGTTAAAGTATTGCAGACAAAGGGTGAAACCTACGCAAGCCAACTTAAACTTGTTTGGAAGGACGCCGCCACAAAGTATGCAGAGGGAACCAAAGGTTATCTATCAATGATTAGTGGATTGACCCAAGACCCCCGAAAGGCAAGAGAACTTGGAGATAATATCACAAGAACGGTCGAAGGCGCACTATCCATTGGAGCAATTAACAAGCTTGTTGCTGATGTGAAAGAAGCTAAAGATATTACTGATTCTTTCTCATTAAATCCCGCAATCGAAGCCTTCCTTAAAAAGGTTTCGGCACAACAAGCAACCGTTGCCGATTTGAACGATGATGTAATGAAGTGGCTGAAAGAAAAGCAATTGCTTTCAAAGTTAAGACTTAGATTCACGTTATAATCGAAATATGCACCCACCCTATGGGTGCATATTTTTTGTCTTAAATATTGTTTGTCTTTGTTTGTCTTTAAGAAACAAACAAAAGAATTCCAAAAACTCTTTACAAGACTTCCTTTTAGTAGTATAATATATCTTGTTCAAGTATTTATAAGAGAAGGAAAGGACGAAATATGAGTAGTGCATCTTTTGTTTTTCCGGCGGTCAAAGGCATTCAAGCAAAACGTGAGTATTATACTTCAATGGTTCCGTTGGATGTAATATCGAAACTGTTTCAATTTGCCGATGAAGAAATGCCCCCCGAAATCAGAGCGCAAAGAATATTAAATAAATCGAGAATTCCCGAAATTAGAGATTACATACTTTCTAATCTTGATAACTATGTTTTTTCTTCGCTAACTGTTTCTGTTGATGGCGAAATTGAGTTTAATTCGATTTCTGAAGCCACACCTCAAATTGGAACGGTTAGTATTTCTATGACTTCTCGTTTTCTTATTAACGACGGCCAACATCGTAGAGCCGCTATTGCCGAAGCTATAAAAATGAATCCCGAACTGAAGAATGAACACATCTCAGTCGTATTTTATAAGGATGAAGGCTTGGCAAGGTCACAACAGATGTTTTCTGACCTTAACCGTTATGCAATCAAGCCAACAAAGTCAATTAACATTCTTTATAATTCACGTGAAGAATCTGCTATAGTGGCTAAGTCTGTTATTGAAAAAGTCCCGTCATTTAATGGCTTGGTAGAGAAGGAAAAAACAACGATTTCAAATCGTTCTAAGGCGTTGTTTACATTAAGTGCGATTTGTACTGCAACCGATGAACTTCTAAATGGTTTGGACTTGAATATTACCGAAAAGACTGAGCTTGCAATATCGTTTTGGAAGATGGTGTCTTATCACATCAAAGAGTGGACTATGGTTGCAGGTGGCGATATGAAATCCTCAGATGTTAGACGAGATTATATTTGCTCGCTGAGTATTACTTTGGTTTCGTTGGGATTTGCCGGCAATGCTTTGATAAAAGCATATCCTAATGATTGGAAAGAGCGTCTTAATGCTCTTGCAAGTATTGATTGGAAAAAATCAAATCCCATTTGGGAAAACCTTGTGTTTGTAAATGGAAAGGTTGCGGCGAATAGGTCAACGCAACGTGCGATGTCTTCTTATATGAGGAGCATTTTACTTGGATTGGATGGTAATGGCAATGGCTAATTTAACTAAAGACGATATTCGTCAAGTAATAGAAACAATAAAGGAATTGTATTTGGAAGATATGATTCCTTGGATAATTGGTTATAGCGGTGGTAAAGACTCAACCGCCGTAACACAGTTGGTATGGTATGCACTTCAAGAGTTGCCAAAGGACAAGCTTAAAAAGACAGTCCATGTTATCAGTACCGATACATTGGTTGAATCTCCCGTTGTTGCAATTTGGGCCTCTGAATCTTTGAAAAAGATGAAGGACAAAGCTAAAGAAGATGATCTACCAATCATCCCTCATAGATTAACACCGGCTATAACAAATACATATTGGGTAAACTTAATCGGTCGTGGATACCCTTATCCTCGCCGTGATTTCCGTTGGTGTACAGACAGAATGAAGATTGATGCTTCAAATAGATTTATCAAGAGTATTCTTGATGCTGAAAGTGAAGCAATTATGGTTCTCGGCTCAAGAAAGGCAGAGAGTACGGTTCGTAAAGCTGTCCTTGAAGGATATGAAAAAAAGAGATACAGAGCTCATCTTAGTCCTAACGGTTCTTTCCCTAACTCATATGTTTTTACCCCTATTGAAAATTGGTCAAATGATAATGTATGGCAGTATCTAGTTCAGATGCCCAATCCTTGGGGTCATAGCAATAAAGATCTTTTGGCAATGTATAGTGGCGCTTCTGCCGATGGTGAGTGCCCGTTGGTAATTGATAGTACAACTCCAAGTTGCGGTAATAGCCGTTTTGGTTGTTGGGTTTGTACTATGGTTAGCGAAGATAAGTCAATGGCGGCTATGATTCAGAACGATGAAGAAAAGGCTTGGATGCTCCCAATGTTGGAGTTCAGAAATGAAATCGCCGCAGATCGGGAAACCGATAGGAATAGACGTGACTTCCGCAGAAAAGATGGAAGACTTACTTGGCACAATAATCGTCTTGTTCACGGTCCTTATACCAAAGAAGCAAGAGAATTTTTCTTACGCAGATTACTTGAGGTAGAAAAACTTATTCACGAAATCGGTCCCGAAGAGATTAAGGAAATTCCTTTAATTACTATGGAAGAACTTAAGTTTATCAGACAAATTTGGCTTGATGAAAAGCACGAATTTGATGACTCACTTCCTCGTATTTACGAAGAAGTAACGGGGAAAAAATACGATGACGGAACCATAAGCAAAAACAAGTATTTTGGTGCAGCAGAAGCAGAACTTTTGAAAACTGTTTGTGCTGAACTGTATCCCGATGAACAGTTATTAGCAGAAATGCAACAAGCGTTATTAGATACTGAAGCAAAGGCAGCGGCAATCTCTAATAAGCACAATGTAATAGTAAATTTTGAGAAAGAAATTAAAAAAGCATTTTATCGCGATGAAGCTGAGGCAGAAATAATTGCTGAGCAACGCGCCAAGAGGATTGCCGGCCCTCTTGAAGAAATAGATGCTGATGATTTTGTGGAATGAGGTGAGAGTCTATGTATTTTACAAAAGTTGAACTTCATAATTACGGTATATACAAGGGCACTCACGAAATGGCTCTTACCAATAAAGTCGGCGACCGTAACATTATTCTTGTCGGTGGCTTGAATGGTCGTGGTAAAACCACATTTCACGATGCTATTTTGTTGGCTCTTTATGGCAAACAGGCTTTGAAATATATCAATGAAAAAGCTCGTTCTTATGATAAACTATTGGCTGACCATATTAACAAACACGCAAAAGAAGAAACCACATATATTGCAGTTAGTCTTTGTCTTGACGATGGTACAGAATTGAGAATTAAACGTTCTTGGTGGTTGGTTGGTAAAAAACTCAATCAAGAAACAACTGTTGAAAAGAATGGTGTTTTAGATAAATATCTCGGAGAGAGCTGGAGTTATTATATCGAAGAAATCCTCCCGTTTGGTATTGCTCGCTTCTTCTTCTTTAATAATGAGAAAATTACTCAATTAGCTGATGATACATCATTTGAGCAGATAAAAAGTTCGATTAAATCTGCTATTGGTGTATCTGCTATTGAAAAAGCCATCGAACATACAGATGAAGTTATTAGAAGAAAAAAATCCGCATTGCAAGCCTTTGAGCGTAGTGAAATAAATGTCGGATACCAAGAAGTAGAAAGCCAAATTGCTGATATTGATAACAAGTTGGCTGAAGCAACAAAGAATGCAAATGAATTAGAGTTGCGTTGCGAAACTATTGCCGCAACTCTTGAAGCAAAAGAAAAAGAGTTTTGGTCTTCAGGAGGTGACTTAAGTCGTAATCGTGATGCTATCAAAAGCGAAATGCAGAAAATTTCTGCAGAAGTTGAAAGCATACAAGAGGAAATTCTGCAACTTGCAATAGATGCTTCTACTCCTTTGTTTATGTGCAGAGATTTAGTTGTTCAATCTTATAATACGGAAATTGATTTGCAGAGAAGTGAAGCAAAAAGATATTCTGAAAGAGTTATTGTTGACTTGCATAGCCAGATAATGGAAAGACTTAATTCTGCAAATCTCGATAAAGCTTCATTGGATTTGGTTAAGAGTATCGTTAATGAAATTCTTGTTAGTCATATTCCCTCAGATGCATCTGAAGCCAATAATCAAAATATGTCAGCAACAAGTATGATGTTGTACGAAAAGATTATTTCTGATGTCTTCCGAACAATTTCTCAGCGCATTGATTCGCTTGTAAATCATGTGGAAGCACAAGAAAGCGAATGGATGAATTTGGATGCCCATCTTGGCGCTGCAGATGAGAAGACATTGGCTATGCAACTATTTGATGCTTTAAAGGCCGTAGAACGCGAAAAAGCGATAGCTGATAATGAATACCAACGCCAATTGGAAAGCATAGAAAGTCTTAAAAGACAACGTGAGATTTTGGTTAATCGTCGAGTACAGTTAATCAAACAGATTGCGGAAAAAGAAAATGCAAACGATGACAATGCTCGTATTGTTAAATACGCGGCTATGTCTATGGAGGTTCTTACTGAATTTAAGATTCGTTTGCAAAAAGAAAAGGTTGCAAAGCTTTCTGTAACTGCAACCAAATGTTTCAAAGAATTGGTGCAAAAAGATTCCCTTGTTAGTGCCATAAATATAGATCCTACAACACTAGATGTAACAATACTTGATCTCGATGGTAATGAACTGCTTAAGCATCAGCTTTCTGCAGGCGAACAACAGATGTTTGCAATCTCTATTGTTTGGGCATTGGCACTCACTTCCGGATATAAAGCTCCCGTTATTATTGATACTCCTATGGCTCGTCTTGACTCGTCACATAGAGCAAACTTTGTTACCAAGTATTTACCTGCAGCTAGTTCTCAGGTTGTGGTTCTTTCTACGGACGAAGAAGTTTATGGACGATACCTTGACCTTATTCGTGATAATATTGCAGATTATTACACTCTCTACTATCGCGAAGAAGAACAATGCACTTCAATCGTACACGGATATTTTGGGGAGGTGTAATAGATGATAGTTAAGCATTTTAAACTTTCACAGCCTGAAAAAGACAGGCTTATTCGTATTAAAGCAAAAACTGGGATTCAAAATTGGAATGTTCTTTGTCGTTGGGCATTATGTTGGTCACTTGCTGAACCCACGGTGCCCGGCGGTGTTGACCCGTTATCTGATAGTAATGTTGAAATGGATTGGTCAACATTTGCAGGCGAATATTCCGAAATCTATGAAGCTATCATTCGTCAAAGATGCTTGAACGATGGTCTTGGTGATGATGAAAAGACTCTCGCAAAGTATTTCAGATTACACCTTAATCGCGGCATCGCTCATTACAGCACAAGAGATGTGCTGAAGAATTGCTCAGATTTACTCAAATCTGCCCTTCCGAAGGAGGAAGTTGAATAATGGCTGTATATCTTGATTTTAATGCTTCATCACCGGTTGATGAAAGAGTATTAGAAAGAATGATTGAGATATATCGTTCTCACTATGGCAATGCCGATAGTAGAACACATATTTTTGGAACGGAAGCAAAAGAGATTGTTTCTGCATCACGAAAAACAATCGCGGAGATCTTGAGCGTTGATACAACTGACGTGCTTTTTACAAGTGGATCTACCGAAAGCAATAATATGGCTATTCTTGGTTTGCTTGAATATGCTAATGAAACCGGTAGGAATCATTTCATAACTACTACCATCGAACACAAATCGGTTCTTGAAGCTATGAAACATCTTGAAAAGCACGGTTGTGTTGTGGACTTTGTTGCTCCCGATGAAACAGGCAGAATCAAACCCCAACAAATCTTGGAGTTGGTGACAGATAAAACTTTGCTTGTTTCTCTTATGCACGTTAATAGTGAAACCGGAATAATCCAACCTATCAAAGAAGTTGGTGAAGCTCTTGAAAAGACACCTACATATTTTCATATTGATGCTACACAAGGCTTTGGAAAACTCAACGATGAATTGAGAAATACCAAGTATGATATGTTAAGTGTCACTGCTCATAAATTGGGCGGTCCTCAAGGTGTTGGAGCAATCGTTCTTAAAAGGGATAAAAGCTATAAGCGCCCACCCGTAAAGCCATTGATGTATGGTGGTCAACAAGAACGAGGATTCAGACCCGGCACTACTCCCGTCGCTTTAGTTGCAGGTTTTGCGTTAGCGGCTCAATTGTGTAATGATGAGTGCGAAAAGCATATGAAGAAATGTGCTGAGATAAAAGCTGATTTTATCGAGAGCATTAAAGGATTAAACTACTCTTTCAATGGGGCACAAGAATATTGTTTGCCGACAACTGTAAATGTGAGTTTTCACGGTGTTGATGCAGAAGGTATCTTCCTTGCAATGAAAGAAAACTATGCCTTTTCTAATGGCTCGGCTTGCAATTCCGGGAGCCACTCTCCAAGTTATGTTTTGACATCAATGGGACTCGATGAGGTGCGAGTGAGTGAAGCTATTCGTATCTCTTGGAACTACAACACAAAAGTTGATTTTTTTGAGTTGGTAGATTATGTAAAATCAATGACCGACAGTAACTAAAAAAGAAGGTGCAAAATTGCCATTACAGATTATCCGGCAAGATATTACCAAGATGAAGGTTGATGCCATTGTGAACACGACCAACGAAGAAATGGTTGGTTATAGTGGTGTTGACCTTGCTGTGCATGAAGGCGCGGGACCTGAGCTTGATTTAGAGTGCTCAAAAATCGCGCCCCTTGGATTAGGCTCTGCTAAAATTACCAAGGGATATAATCTTGCTGCAAAACATATCATACATACATCGGGGCCAGTATGGCACGGCGGACTTAATGGTGAAAGTATAATCTTAAAGTCTTGCTATATAGAATCATTAAAATTAGCCGTTGAAAACAACTGCAACTCGGTTGCATTTCCACTTATTTCATCGGGGGTTTATGGTTATCCTAAAGACCAAGTGCTCAAATTTGCAATTCAGGTCATAACCGAGTTTTTATTTGAACACGAAATAATGGTCTACCTCTGTGTTTTTGACCGCAAATCGTATGAGTTTAGTAAGAAACTATTTACTGAAATAAGCGAAGTAATTGATGACAAATATGTTGAGGAAAATGACGAAGACTGCATTGCTGAAATAGAAACGCTTGACTCGTTCTTTCCAAATAAAATTGCAAGTAAAAAAAGTATTGATGTCTGCTCAGATATGTCTGCTCCTTGTGAGGAACAATATAGTAGTGTAGGAGGAAAATCGTTGTATGAATATATGAAGTCAATGGATAAGCCATTCGCATATAAACTGTTTGATTTGATTGACGAGCGCGGAATGACTGACGTTGAGTGTTATAAAAAAGCCAACATCGACAAGAAAACCTTTTCTAAAATCAAGTGTAACCCTAAAACATATAAACCTTCAAAACAAACTGCAGTAGCATTTGCAATAGCGCTTAAACTAAATCTTGAAGAAACTCAAGACTTACTTGCTTCGGCAGGGCTTACTTTATCTCGTAGTTTCACCTTTGATAAAATAATCCGGTATTTTATTCAAAAAGAAATCTATGATATTTTTGAAATCAATGAAGCTTTGTTTGAATTTGACCAAGTGTTGTTAGGATGTTAAACAAATTACCATTTATAAAAATGATTTAAAGGTCACTTGTCAAGCGACCAAAACTAATATTGAATAATTTATAATATGACCATAAGGTGATAAACGCCTTGTGGTCATATTTGTTTTGCGGAGGTAATGAAATGAAAATCATCGAATTAGACAGAGAAAATCTTAATAAGGATTTTTTTGAAAACATCCTATTCTTTATGATTGCTGAAGGTGGTGCTATGGGTGAGCCCGGTGATATCAAGTTTGTAAAGACAGACGGCAATTTATATCACTTGAACTACGTGTTTGGCGATTTCAAAATTGAAGAAATCCTTGCGGTGTTCCCCACATTGGGTGAATGTGATTTTGGCTTGTTTGGAATGGATAGTAAAGTTCCTAAAGGTTGGAACTATGTGAATCTTGGAATGGGTAATTATTTGATTGTTAAGTCTGAGGTATATCCACCATTTAAAAAACTCATTAGCAAGTGCAAATCTGCAGGCGAAATCTATCAAAGCTGGATCAACCATGCAGACTATATTATAAACTCCAAAGGAGATATAAAAATGAAAAACAACGTAACTGAACTCGTATTTATTTTGGATCGTAGTGGTTCTATGGCCGGTCTTGAAGCTGATACTATCGGCGGCTTCAATTCTATGATTGATAAACAAAAGAAACTCGATGGTAAAGTTATGGTTTCTACTGTCCTGTTTGATAATGATACAGAAGTTCTTCACGATAGAATTGATATTCAAAACATCGAACCTATGACTGATGAACAATACAATGTAAGAGGTTGTACTGCACTTTTAGATGCTATTGGCGGTGCAATTCATCATATTGGAAACATTCATAAATACGCGAGACCTGAAGATGTACCTGAGCACACAATGTTCATCATCACTACTGATGGTCAAGAAAATGCAAGCCACAATTATACTATCGACCACGTGAAGAAAATGATTCGTCGTCAAGAAGAACGTTACGGTTGGGAATTCCTTTTTGTTGCCGCGAACATTGATGCGGTTGAAACTGCAAGCAGTATTGGTATTCGCAGCGAAAGAGCCGCCAATTATAACTACTCTAAAAAAGGAACAAGAAACCTTTATGATGCAGTTGACAGTGCAGTAACATCAATGAGAAACTGCGAAGAACCTAATGAAAGGTGGAAAGACGAGCTCAACAAGGACTAAAACTAACCATTTTAAAAAAAATACTTTTCAAGCGAAAATATGCTATAATAATCGACAAAGTCCGTTTTATGGTACACATAAACTGTTATTATACAGTTGTACACTAAAAGTAAGGAGAAAATCCTATGCCCAATATGGATGATTTTCACGTTTTTCAAAGCACAACAGGAGGCGGATCAGGTGGCGGCGATTCAGGCGGATGCTTAAGTCCTACCGCTATTACGATTGTTGTTATTATCGCTATTTTATATATTATTGGGAAAATAGCCGGTTAGGAATTTAATACTTGTATAAATACTATCCTCAAGAATATTTTGATAATCTGTGCTACAAAACAAGCGAAAGAGTTTTACTAAAAATGAGCAAGGAAAAAATAAAAAAAGATTAGCAGGCAGAGCCGCAGAATTTCTAATGTTTTTGGAAGATTAAATGAGGTGATAAAATGAAATTTGGATTAAGAACCCCAAGTCTAAAAAGGTCTTTTAAAGCAAGAACTACCGGCAGAGCTAAACGTGCCGTTAAAAAAGCACTTATACCCGGTTATGGCAAGAAAGGTATGGGATGGATTAAGAACCCCAAAAAAGCGGCGTATAACAAGGTCTATAATAAAACCTCCTTTAGTATTTGGGATATATTCAAATAAACGCAATTATAGTAGGTGACGCTTACAAGCGACACCTACTTTTTTGTTTCAAGAAGCCTCTTGCAAACAAACATATGTTCTGATATAATTAAGCTATCGAGAACGAACCGTTCCACATAGAAGGCGAGGGACCTATATGAGAAGTAAAAATCCGGAACTAATGAAAGAAATAAGTGCTTATGTTGATGCCTTTTATCGTGCTAATCACTTTTCTCCTTCCCTTAGTGAAATAGCTAATGGCGTTAACGTCGCAAAAACCACCGTCTATCGCTACCTAGTCGAAATGAATGAGCGAGGCCTTATCTCTTACGACGGACGCACAATCGAGTCCACCAAGATTGACAAGTGTTCCACCGGATATTTCTCTGCACCTATAGTAGGTAGTATTCGATGCGGCGACCCCGAAGCCGAGGAAGAACACGTAGAGGAGTATGTTAGCTTGCCCGAATCTATTTTCGGCAAAGGTGAATTCTATATCCTCCGTGCTACCGGTGATTCTATGATAGATGCAGGAATTAACGACGGCGACCTCATTGTAATTCGTAAACAAGAAACGGCTTGCGTTGGAGATATTGTCGTAGCTCTAGATGAAAACAATGAAAATACCCTCAAAATGTTTGCGGGTATTGATGAAGAATCTCATTGTGCGATACTGAAATATCAAAACAAAAAGAAATATTGCAACAAAGAGATTTTAGTTAAGGAGCTTGTTGTCCAAGGCGTTGCAAAGAATGTCATTAAATCTTTGTAATACCACACATTGAGATTCAGATAAGGAGAACTGTAATAATTATGGTGAAGCACGATGAGTGGGCACCATTCTCATGGCATTGTTCTAACTGCGGAACCATCGTAACAGGCTATAAAAACGCCCAAGGCGATATTAAGGTGGAATGTACAAGATGTCATGTTGTTATGGTCAGAAAAATGAAAGGACGTCGTCACGATACGATAGACTTGTATGCCCCAAAAGGGCAAGAAAGACTTGCTTACTAGCAGGTTGCCTAATTTAAAAATTAAAGATATAACGACGAAATGGTTGAGATGAAATAGGCTGCGTAAATCCATCTTCAGGTCATATATCTCAAATACGACGGTTGGTTATACCAAACATATTACATGAGAGGCCACCGGTCAAGATTTGAAACTTTAACGTTTCTTATCTTGCCGGTGGCTTTTTGTTTTCGGTAAGAACACGAGAAAAACAGTTTGCTCCCGGCAGAAAAACTGAAGGGAGCATTTTTCTTTGAAAAAAGGGACTATTTTTGGATTTTCAGACGGTTTCACCCGTAAGGGAGGAATGACCGTGTGGGAATGTTATTTGGCTAAATACCCGTAATCTCCGATTTTTGATAATTACACACTTTCAAAAATCAATTTTTAAGGAGATTACAACAATGGGATTTAATTATGGAATTGAAAAAAAGAAATTCAATGAAGAATGGAAAAAACTCCAAAAGGAATATGAAGAAGCAGGAATGAGTGAAAAAAGTATTCAGGAAATATATGAGTTCGATTTGAATGTGTTCAGGAAGAACAGAACTGAGATCAATCATACACAACCATTTACGGATGATGATTGTGCAGAAGGAAATGCTCAAGGAGAATCAATGTCCACTCTTCTTCAAAAGTTTCAATCTGAGTTATCTGTTATTGACACACACAACTTTCAGACAAATCCACGCTTTTCGTGGATAGATGAAATTGAGAACGATGAACTCTATATGAAGGTACTCGCTTTGCCGGAAAAAGACAAGGAACTACTCACAATGATTGCTTTTGAGGGATTCACACAACGGGAAGTTGCAGAAATTCGGAAGGTCGCCCCAGCGGCTATTTGCAAAAAAATAAAGAAGCTTAAAAAAATTCTATTTGAAGGTTAATTTTTGCCTGTTTTAGTTGCCTACCAAGTGAAGGGTATTAATTCAGAAGGAAAGGAGACACAGAAATGACCCTCCGAACAAACATGAAAAATATCTCAAGCGATGTGATGTATATGTGCCTTTGTCCTGTATGCCTCGGTCAGTTTTTTGACACCCATGATTATATTATTTCACGGGACAGGCATGTTCAAAGCAAGGATTGTTGTGACTTTTGCAATCATCGATATGGATATGACTATATCATTCAGACAAAAGGGGCTGGACAAAAACATATGAGAGAAGCGAGTGAACAATAATGAAGAAATCCGAATTGAGAGAGCTGTATCAGATGATGTTTCCGGAATATCCAGACATCGTGAATATCGCCCAGCTTCAATCTATGCTTGGAATCAGTCGGCATCTTGCGTACGACTTAATAAATGATGGTTACATAAAAGGACTGAAAATAGGAAATTCCTTTAGGATTCCCAAGGTCAATGTAATCGAATATGTCATGGATCAGGGCACGACTGCGATTTGAACTATTTCTGCATAATCGCATAATTGAGTATCTCCCACCGACAGAGTAAAATAGACTCATCGGTGGGAGAGGCCTGTGTACAAATCTATTATTCCGGAGGTAATAAAAATGGTATCAGGAACTCTTACAGTAAAGAATGGCTATTATTACGCTGTTCTCAGTTATAAAGACGCCACAGGAAAGCGTCATCAAAAATGGGTGTCAACAGGTTTGCCCCAAAAGGGCAACAAGCGGCGGGCAGAGGAAGAACTTGTCCGTATCCGAAGCACCTTTGAGGTACCGACAGTTTCCGGTGGTCTCAGCTCGGATATGCTTTTTGCCGACTACTTAGAGCAATGGCTTGAAATTGTCAGAGCAAGAATCAAGCCCGCAACTTTTGGCTCGTATCAGGGAATGGTCAAAAGTACGATTGCTCCGTATTTTCGCAAGAAAGGAATACTGCTGAAAGAACTTGAAGCTCGACACATTCAGCAGTTCTATACGGAAAAACTAAAAACCGTAAAGCCAAACTCGGTGATTCACTATCATGCGGTAATATATCAGGCATTGAAGTATGCAATGAAAACGGATATGGTTCCGCAAAATGTGGCAATGAAGGTTGACCGACCGAGAAAGAATACCTTCCAGCCGACTTTCCTTGATGCAGAACAAATGCAAAGGCTGTTTGAAATCGTAAAAGGGACACGGTTGGAGCTTCCTGTCTTAGTGGCAGCTTTCTATGGGCTGCGGCGTGGTGAGGTGATCGGGCTGAAATGGGATGCAATCGATTTTAATCGTGGAACACTTACCATTAAACGAACGGTTACGGAGGCAACAATCGACGGCACGAATCAGATCATCGAACAGGATTCCGCAAAAACGAAATCCAGTCTCAGAACTCTTCCTTTAGTGGGGAGCTTTCGGGAATATTTCATGAAGGTAAAAGAAGCGCAGGAGCTAAATAAAAAGGTCTGTGGAAACTGCTATAACTACGATTACGATGGTTATGTCTTTGTGAACGAACTGGGAGAGCGGATGCGACCAAACTATTTAACCGAGTATTTTCCGAAGTTTATCCAAAAGCACGGGATGCCCAAAATGCGTTTTCATGATCTCCGACATAGTTGTGCCAGCCTGCTGCTTGCAAATGGCGTACCACTTAAGCAGATTCAAGAATGGCTTGGTCACTCGGACTTCAGCACAACCGCAAATATTTACGCCCATCTCGACTACAGATCCAAAATTTCCTCTGCACAAGCGATGGAAAAAGGAATCCTTCTTCCGGGTTCAGATGACTTCGGAAGCCGATGGGAAAATATGACCGATCAAGGCGAGAACAAAGAACCAGATATGAACCCGGATTCGGATTAAGATAATGTTGTTCTAACAAAAAATCAGCCAGTTCTAACACGAAAAAATGGTTTCGTCAGGTGTATGCAAAAAAAGAAAAGTCCAGCAAACCCTTGAGTTTACTGGACCTTGTGGCGGAGACGGTGGGATTCGAACCCACGGTACCGTGAGGTACAACTGATTTCGAGTCAGTCCCGTTATGACCACTTCGATACGTCTCCATGTATGTCAAACACGGTTGAAACACTCTGAACCTCAAAAACGAGGAAAAACCAAAATGTTAGAACGGCGTGTTAGAACAACAAATTATTTAGTTTTTTGAACCCGCAAAGACCCTTGATAATAAGGGAAAACGGGTGGACGAAAGAGCCTAAACTACAGAGAATTTCGAGTGCTGCACCTTCGACCACTCGGACAACTCTCCGTGTATGTGATTCCGCATTTCTTCCAAAAACTTTTGGAAAGAACTGACGGAAAGAACAACAAAATATTCAATTTTCGAACCGAAAAAAACCTGATTTTACGGGCTTTTTAAGCGGAGCAAACAACCAACTCTTCAAAAAATTTCGAGTCAGCCCCGTTATGACCACTTCGATAACCCTCCGTGTATATTTCAATCTGCTTTTTACTCAAAAAATTTTTGGAGAGAAAAGCAGGAGAGAACACTGAAAAATATTCGATTTTTAATTTTGAAAACCCTTATAAATGGGGGTTTTCCGGCGGACGAAACGACCAAGTCGCCGTAAAATTTCGAGTGCTGCACCTTCGACCACTCGGACAACTCTCCGTTTGAGGGAAAGAGCTATTGCTCAATCCACCGATAGATTTTAACAGATTCCGCACGCTTTGTCAACCTTTTAAGCGTGAAAAGTCGGAAAAGTGCGGACTTCCGAAGAGATTTTCCGGGAAGTTTGCTTTGGAAAGCGAAATGGAAGCTTTTTATTCGAGCCGATCGATTCTTCTTTTCAGCAAAACATAAACCAAAACCGCAATCAGAACCACCGCCGGATAATAGACGTAGCCTGCCATGAATACTCTGTCCTGCATTGGCCCGAGCCTGTCTCTTTTCTGGGTTTCAGAGATATAATATGCGTCGATATACGTCTTGCCGTCTTCTTCCACGGTTGAATCATAATGGGCGATATTCCCGTTCTTCCATTCAAAAGTGTATTCCTTGCCGTTGAACTCGACGCTGTGCGTGCTCCCAAGGCTGATTTTTTCTTGTAAGTCCCATCTTGTTTCATCGGCGGCATAGTCGGGGATGGGGCAGGACGTACTGATCTCATCAAGGAATTCCTGAACATTATCAAATCGTTTGTTGTTGTAGCTTTCGGGAATATCATAGTTGAGAAAAGATATTTCAAGTGCCGCCGAACCGACGATAACTGCCGCTGTGATAATAAGCGTCAGTATTCTGCATCGGAACAACTTCTGCTGTTTCTTTGTTCTCTCTTTTGATGCAATAAGACCTTTCTGCTTGAAAACGGCAAGAAGAATCAGAAGAACGGCAAGACAAACGGCGGCATATACCGAACCGTGAACAAACTGCTCGCCGGCCGGAAAATATCTTTCGCACACGGGAAGGGTGTAGCAAAACACAATCGCCGTCAGCCCGGCGGTGAGAAAAGTGACGAAGTTCGCTTTTTGGCAAAACGAGTCCGCAAGTGCAAAATCGTCGCTTTTGACCGATACGCCGAACTGAAAACGGAAAACACCTGTCAGGGCTAACGATACAATGTAAAACACCACTGCAAAAAGAAGTCCCGTGTATTCGATGTCCGAGCCGAGCCGCATTCCGACAAGATAGGTGACAATGATGCTGACAACGAGGCCGACGGCGGAAATGCCGATACAGATGATGCTTTTCATCTTCAGACGGCCGAGTGCTTTTTCAAAAAGATACTTTATCTGCTTTTCGCCTTTTTCGCTGAGAATCTTTTCATTATATAAGTCGGACGGTGCTGTTTGTGACGATGACTTTTCGCCCCGTAAAAGCTCATCACAGGTGACCGAGAAAATTTCGGCGATTACGGGAATCAATGATATATCGGGTGCGCTTTCGTCCCGTTCCCAATGGCTGACGGTCTTATCGGAAACGCCGAGCCTTTCGGCAAGCTCCTTTTGTGTCATGCCCTGACTTTTGCGCAAAACGGCGATGAATTTGCCGATTGTCTTTTGTTCCATAGAATGTTCTCTCCTTTGCGGGTTTATCATGGCGAAGCCAAATATTGTTTTGTTATATTCTATCATTCATAGATAAAGTCGTTAATTCAACAGGAGTCTTTTGATTCACCCTTGCGGATTTTCCGGCTGACTAATGCATAAACCAAAACAGCAAGAAGAATCACTGCCAAGTTAAAGAAAGGTTCGTTGATGTGAATGCTGATATTTGTACAAACCTCTACACCGGCGAGCAAAAAGACCGTAATATCAGCGATAATCACACGCAGTAGCCACAGCTTTTTCTGCTTTTTTGTGTGTTGCGCTGTGGAGACAAATCCTTTCGCTTCAAGGAGAACAAAAATGATTACGAGTATTGCAACACAGATTGCGACATAAAGAGAGCCGCAGGCGAGCCGCTTTATGATCCAAGTATTCTGTGTACATACGGGTAGGGTACAGCAAAACACAATCGCCGTAAATCCTGCTGTAAGGAAAGTAATAAAATTTGCTTTTTTTGTGTAGGATTCCGAAAGCTCGAAATCATTGCTTTTGACGGATACGCCGAACTGAAAGCGGAAAACACCTGTCAGGGCCAACGATACAATGTAAAACACCACTGCGAAAAGAAGACCCGTATATTCGATGTCCGAGCCGAGTCTCATTCCGACAAGATAGGTGACAATGATGCTGACAACGAGGCCGACGGCGGAAATCCCGATACAGATGATGCTTTTCATCTTCAGGCGGCCGAGTGCTTTTTCAAAAAGATACTTTATCTGCTTTTCGCCTTTTTCGCTGAGAATCTTTTCATTATATAAGTCGGACGGTGCTGTTTGTGACGATGACTTTTCGCCCCGTAAAAGCTCATCACAGGTGACCGAGAAAATTTCGGCGATTACGGGAATCAATGATATATCGGGTGCGCTTTCGTCCCGTTCCCAATGGCTGACGGTCTTATCGGAAACGCCGAGCCTTTCGGCAAGCTCCTTTTGTGTCATGCCCTGACTTTTGCGTAAAACGGCGATGAATTTGCCGATTGTCTTTTGTTCCATGGTATGTCAACTCCTTGTGCAGCTCATCTGTGTGCCTTTATTCTATCATTCATAGAGATAAAAAGCCACCCAAAAGACGGAGAATGACTCTCAGAAGCTGAGAATTCACCGGCTTTCGGGCGGCTTCTGTCTTAATCGGAATAAAGCGCCGTTAAATTTCAATATCAAGTTCAACCGGGCAATGATCCGAGCCGAAAATTTCGGTATGAATCTTTGCTTCCTTTATATTGTCGGCGATACGGTTCGAGACGACAAAATAGTCGATTCTCCAACCGACGTTCTTTTCTCTTGCCTTGAAGCGGTAGCTCCACCATGAGTAGGCATCGGTCAGGTCGGGATAAAGATAACGGAATGAATCGGTAAAGCCGCTTTCAAGAAGAACCGAAAACTTTTCTCTTTCTTCGTCCGAAAAGCCGGGATTTCCGCGGTTGGTTTTCGGGTTCTTCAGGTCGATTTCTTCATGGGCGACATTCAGGTCTCCGCAGAAAATCACGGGCTTCGTCTTGTCAAGGGAGAGAAGATACGCCCGGAAGTCATCCTCCCACTGCATACGGTAGTCAAGCCTTCTTAGTCCGTCCTGCGCATTCGGTGTGTAGCAGGTGATGAAATAAAACGTTTCAAATTCAAGTGTAATCAGACGACCCTCGGTGTCGTGCATCGGAATGTCCATGCCGTTAAAGACGGCAAGGGGCTTTTCCTTTGTGAAAATCGCCGTTCCCGAGTAGCCCTTTTTTTCGGCATAGTTCCAGTATTGATAATAACCGTCGAGTGCAAGGTCGATCTGACCCTCCTGAAGCTTTGTTTCCTGAAGACAGAAAATATCGGCGTCAAGCTCCTTGAAAGAATCAAGAAAGCCTTTCTGAACACAGGCTCTGATTCCGTTTACATTCCATGAGATCATTTTTTTCATATCGGTACTTCCTTGTCCTTTAATATTTATGAAACATCTTAACACAAATTGTAAACTTTTTCAATAACAAGTCGATTCGGTTGACATAAAAAGCGGATTTTATTATAATATAGACAATTATAATGTGATTCTATACCCATAAATCGGATTTTTGATATTTTTGTGTGCTTGAAAAGAGGTAGTGTGACTATGAAAAAACGAGTTTTGGCGCTTTTGCTTTGTGCCGTCATGCTGATGACAGGACTTCCCGTGACGCCGTTGTCGCCGTCTTTCGCCGTTACGGCTTCGGCTGAGGGCGTTGTCGTCGATTCTCTGCAGGAGCTTTATGACAGTATCCCTGCAAAAGCAAAATGGGAGTCTCTTTATCTTGACTCGGAATCGCTCGAAGGCTGGTATGATATGGCGGCGGCAGTTTTAGCTTCGCCGGACGACTATACGCAGGCCTATGTCAATAATGTTGAGCTTGCCCTGAGGAAGGCATATGACAGCATCGAGTATCATACACAGAAAATTGCGATTACCGACGCTTCCGTGAAACTGAATGTCGGCTCATCCTATGCGCTGAAAGCGTCGCTCGAACCGGAAAACGCCGCTGACAGCGTCACCTGGTCGTCAAGCGACAGCACAATCGTTTCCGTTACGCCCGCCGGTGAAGTGACGGCCAAGAAGTATTCCGCAAATCCCGTTACCGTTACCGCTTCGTCAAACGGTCAGTCCGATACCTGTAAAATCTATGTTTTAAATCCGATTGGCAGCGTCAGTCTTACCGCCCCTTCGAGTCTTTACGAGGGACAGACAAGCACCTTTAAAGTCAACGTTACCGGTAAGGACAGTACCGCCTCAACAACCGATGACTATATGCTCACCTGGGACAGCACGGATCCGTCCGTCGCCGATGTTTCCGACTCCGGTGTTGTTACGGCGAAAAAGCAGGGCACGACCGTTATCACCGTTACCGCCGAAAGTATCAACGGCACCTTTACGGCAAAAAGCACCCTTCGGGTTGACGATATTATTGAAATCACTTCTCTTAAGGCGACGACCGTTACCACAAGCGGTAAGGTTATCATGAATATCGGGCAGTCCCTTGACTTCAAGGTCAGCATCAATCCGACCAACGCAAGCATCAAAAACCTTAAGTGGAGCTGTTCGGATACTTCGATTCTGACGGTAACGGATAAAGGATATTCGGGCTCGACCGCCATTGCCGCTATTACCGCCAAAAAAGCCGGAACCGTTACGCTCAAATATACCGCAAAGGACGGAAGCGGCGTATACGGCTATGTCAAGGTTACGGTTCAGCCCCGTGTTTCTTCGATTTCGTTAGAAAGCAGCAAGGTTATTTCCCTGACCAATAAAACGGAGATCGTCAAGGTGACGATTCTTCCGAAAGACGCAGGAAATCAGGTTCTTTCCTGGTCGTCAGGCAACCCGGATATCTGCGACGTCGATTACAGCGGACGTCTGATACCGAAAAGTCTCGGTGTTTGCACCATTTACGTCAAAACAACGGACGGAAGCAATCTTTCCGGAGAGTGTAAGGTACGAGTAGCGTCTCTTGCGACTGCTATTTCCATCAATAAGAGTACATACACCATGAATACGACACAAAGTGTTACACTGAAAGCGACGGTTACGACAAACGACGGCTCAAAGTATACCGACCTCGTTGCCTGGACAAGCGAAAACCCGAAAATCGCCACCGTTGACTCGAACGGTAAGGTCACGGGTCACTATCCCGGTAAGACGATCATCAGAGCCAGAACAATTGACGGAACGGAAAGAAGCGTTGTTTGTGCCGTGACGGTCAATCAGCCGGTTCAGGGCATAGCCATCGCCGAAAAGAAAACGCTCGGTGTCGGACAATCCTATACCCATAAGGTCGGCTTTACACCGTCTTATGCAACAAATAAGAGCTTGAAATGGTCTTCGAGCGATACCTCCGTTGCGACGGTATCCTCGTCGGGTACCGTTACCGGCAAAAAAGTCGGAACGGCTGTCATTACCTGTAAATCCGTTGACGGCGGATACACCGCCAAATGTACCTATACGATTATTATTGCGACAACCTCCGTGTCCCTCAACAAAACAAGGGCTTCGGTCAATGTCGGAAAAAGCTTTACGCTGACCGGTACCGTTTCACCGTCGAATGCAACGAATAAGACGCTCAAATGGTCCTCGAGCGACACTTCGGTCGCTAAGGTTTCTTCTTCCGGTGTTGTGACCGGCATAAAGGGCGGCACTTGTACGATCACTTGTAAAAACAGCGGCGGCCAATCGGCCTTCTGTAAGGTCACCGTTGTTCAGAAGGTTACGGGAATCACCCTGAGCCGAAGCAGTATTTCGCTTTATACCGGAAAAGCGTATACCTTAAAGCCGACGGTTTTGCCTGACACGGCGACCAATAAGACCGTCAGCTGGTCTTCGAGCAACAGCAAGATCGCTTCTGTAAGCACAAGCGGCGTTGTCACGGGCGTTGCTCCCGGTTCGGCCGTAATTATTGCGGCGACCGAGGACGGCGGCTTTATCGCGAAATGTACCGTCACCGTCACTAAAAAAGTTGACGTTACCGGTGTAAAATTGAATAAAAAATCGCTCAGCCTCAATAAGGGCGGACAGTATCTTCTTGTTACAACCATTTCGCCCTCGAACGCAAGCGAAAAGGGCATTACCTGGACCTCAAGCAACACCAAGGTCGCTACGGTCAGCTCAAGCGGTCTTGTAAAAGCTGTCGGAAACGGCGCCGCCGTGATTACGGCCAAGACGAAGGACGGCGGCTTCACCGCAAAGTGTACGGTAAACGTAAGCTCGCTTGTTACGGGCATTCGTGTCAGCCCCACCGAGTTTGATCTTGCCAAAGGACAGTCAAAAACGCTGATTGTCAATGTGTTCCCGACCGATGCGTCCAACCGGAGCGTCAAATGGACTTCCTCCGATCCGAAGGTGGTTTCGGTCAACTCCAAGGGCGTCGCTACCGGACTGAAATCGGGTAAGGCGACCGTTACGGCAACAACCGTTGACGGCGGATACAGCGCTTCGTGCGACATTACCGTATATATCCCCGTGACGGGCGTCAGCCTCAGCAGCACCGAAGCGACTGTCCCGAAGGGAAATACAATTCTTCTGACAGCGAAGGTCGTTCCGAGTAACGCTTCGAATAACGCCGTCAGATGGTCTTCGAGCGACAGCTCCGTTGTGACCGTCAACACTGCCGGACAGATTACCGGTAAAAAGGTCGGCACCGCCGTCATCACCGTTTCGACAACACAGGGCAATTACAGTGATAACTGCATCGTTACCGTGGTTCAGCTTGCGGATAAGATTGTGCTCGATTATGCGGCGCTGACGCTGTACGCCGGAAAAACCAAGACGCTCGGCGCAACGCTCAAGCCGTCCACAACCACAAATAAAAAAATCATCTGGACTTCCTCGGATAAATCGGTTGCAACCGTTAACTCAAAAGGTCAGATCACCGCTGTCGCAGGCGGAACGGCCACGATTAAGGCAACCTCCGGCGACAAGAATACCGCTTCAACCTGTACGGTTACCGTTATTCAGAATCCGACGCAGATCAAGCTCAATAAAACACAGGGACTTTTAAAGGTCGGTGCAACGGGAAAACTGACGGCGACTGTTTTGCCGAAAACGGCAACGGACAAGAGGATTACCTGGAAATCCGGCAACACCAAGATAGCAAAGGTCGGCGCCGACGGAACCGTCAAGGGTATCGCCGCCGGAACGACTACGATTACGGCCTATTCCGCAAACGGTCAGGTCAAAGCAAGCTGTAAGCTTACCGTTATCAAGCCGGTGACGGGAGTCAGTCTCAGCTACGGCTCGGTGACACTGAACGCCGGAAAGAAGCTGACGCTCAGAGCAATTCTGAAGCCGTCCGACGCATACTATCAGCAAGTGACATGGAAGTCGAGCAACTATGATGTTGTCGATGTTTCAGCCGAAGGAACAATTACCGCCAAAATGCCCGGCTATGCCGAAATTACCGTCAAAACCAAGGACGGCGGCTATAAGGCGGTGTGTCAGGTGCTTGTTGTTCAGCCGGTAACCTCGGTTTCCCTGAATGTCAAAGAGGCATATATCGAAGTCGGAAGCTCAGGCACGATTAAAGCAACGGTGAAGCCGTCGAATGCTACGGATAAGTCCGTTATCTGGTCGTCGAGCGACAAATCCGTTGTCAAGGTGGATTCGAACGGTAAAGTAACCGGCGTGAAAGTGGGTACGGCAACCATTACCGTCAAGACTGTTTCCGGCGCAAAGGTTGCAAGCTGTAAAATCCATGTTGTAAGAAAAGTCAAGAGTATTACGTTGAATAAATCGGACGTCGTTCTTTATCTGAATAAGACCGCAACGCTCAAAGCGTATATTACTCCGTCCGACGCCACCGTGAAAACCGTCAAATGGTCTTCAAGCAACACGGCGGTTCTTCGTGTCAGCGACAAGGGACTTCTGACTCCTGTTAAGCCGGGTAAAGCCGTTATTACGGCAACGACCGTTGACGGCGGCCTGAAAGCAAGCTGTACGGTCAGTGTTGAAGTTCCGGCAACCTCGCTGAAAATCAGCAAATCGAGCCTGACGCTTTACTCGGGCAAAACCTACACCCTCACGTCATCGATTTCGCCGAGCAATACAACCAACAAAACCATTAAATGGACCTCCTCCAACGAAAAGGTTGCGACTGTCAGTGCTTCCGGTAAGATTACCGCTGTCGGCGGCGGCAAGGCGACGATCACGGCCAAGACCTCGAACGGCCTGACCCGGACTTGTACGGTTACGGTTCTCAAATCCGTTTCTTCGGTCAACCTTAATAAAAATGAAGTGTCGGTTTATACCGGCTCGACCGTCAAGCTGTCCGCTTCGGTTGTTCCGTCCGATGCGTCCAATAAAAACGTAACCTGGTCTTCGGGCAACAAGAGTGTTGCAACAGTTGACGAGGCGGGTAATGTCAAGGCTCTTAAGGCCGGTACCGCCGTGATTACGGTCACAACGGCTGACGGCGGCTTCAAGGACACCTGCAAAGTGACCGTTCTTCAGCACGTCACTTCGGTTACGCTCAACAAAACGAGCCTTGTTGTTTCAAGAGGCGCCGAGGATAAGCTTGTTGCTACGGTTCTTCCGTCCGACGCTTCGGATAAGACCGTAAGCTGGGAAAGCTCCGATCCGGACGTTGTTTCCGTTTCGGTATCCGGTGAAATCGTTGCCAAGGCGATCGGCTCGGCCACCGTTACGGCTGTTACGGCGGACGGAGAAAAGAAAGCCTCCTGCGTTATCAATGTATATGAAAGCGTAACGGGCGTTGCGCTTGATGTTACCGAAAAGATTTTGTATATCGGCGAAAGTGTAACGGTTAAGCCCATTGTTTCGCCGTCCGACGCAAGCAATCAGAACGTAAGCTTTTCAACCGATGACGCTTCCGTTGCCAATGTCGGTTCCGACGGAACAATCACGGCCTTAAAGGTCGGCACGGCGACGATTACTGCGAAGACGGCCGACGGCGGCTTTACGGATACTTGTCAGATCACTGTCCGTGCTCATGTTTCGGATGTCACGCTCAGCGAAACCGAAATCATGGTGGGCAGAGGAAAAACGCATCAGCTTGAGGCAACCGTTCTTCCGTCGGACGCTTTTGACAAGACGGTAAGCTGGGAAAGCTCCGATGAGGATATCGTATCCGTTTCTCAGTCCGGCGAAATTGAAGCGAAGGCTCTCGGTGAAGCGACCGTTACCGTTATTACCGCTGACGGAGAAAAGAAAGCCTCCTGCACCGTTACCGTATACGAAAGCGTAACGGGCGTTGCGCTCGATCTTTCGGAAAAGATTTTGTATGTCGATGAAAGCGCGTCGGTCAAGGCCACTGTTTCACCGTCCGACGCAAGCAACAAGGACGTAAGCTTTACAAGCAGTGATGAGACAGTCGCAAGTGTCAGCAACGACGGAACGATTACCGCCTTAAAGGTCGGTACTGCCACCGTTACCGTTACCACCGCTGACGGCGGATTTACCGATACGTGTGAAATAACCGTCAGAGCACACGTCTCGGCAATAAGCCTTGACGAAAGCGATATTACCCTGAAAAGGGGAGAGACAAAACAGCTGACTGCTCTTGTGACGCCGCTTGATTCCTTCGATAAGAGCATTGTCTGGACGAGCGAAAACGAGCAAGTCGCAACGGTCAGCGACGGTGTCGTTGAGGCGATTGCAAGAGGCGAGACCGTGATTACGGCGACAAGTGTTGACGGCGGCTTTACTGCAAGCTGTAAGGTGGCGGTTACACAGCCCGTCACCGGCATAAGCCTTTCTTCAACAGAGCTTTCGGTTTATACCGGCGAAAGTGTTTCGTTGAAAGCGACCGTCCTGCCGGAAAATGCTTCGGATCAGCGTGTCATCTTCAAAAGCAGCGATGAAAGTGTTGCCGAGGTTGACGAAAACGGAAACATCAAAGGTATCGGCGGCGGAACCGCTTTGATTTCCGCCGAAACAGCAGACGGAAATTATATGGCTGTTTGCCATGTGACGGTGAATGTCACAGCCGAAAAAATCGAACTGAATTTCGATAAGCTTTCTCTTGCGAGAGGTGAAAAAGCCACGGCTGTCCCGACGGTTCAACCTGAAAATACCTATAACAAAAAGGTGACGTGGACAAGCGAAGACGAAGAAATCGCTTCAGTCGATGAAAAAGGCATTATTACGGCAAACAAGGCCGGCAAGACAACCATCGTTTGCAAAGCCGTTATCGGTGATGCACAATCCGAGATTGAGGTTGAGGTTTACGAGCCTGTCAGCGCAATCGAAGTGAAAGGCGACAGCACGGAGCTTTGGGTCGGACAAACCCTGACCCTGACGGCCGTTGTCAGCCCTGAGAATGCAACGAACAAAGACGTTGTCTGGGAGTCAGAAAACGAACAGACCGCAACGGTTGAAAACGGCGTCGTCACCGCCAAAGCGGCCGGTACCGTTACCATTACGGCTTATTCGTTCGACAAAAAGGTTTCGGGTGAGTTCACGCTTACCGTGAAACAGCAGGTGACCGGAATTCGGCTTGACACCGAAAGTGTAACGCTGAACGAAAACGGCGAAATCACGTTAGAAGCGACTGTTCTTCCGGAAAACGCATACAATAAGAACATTGTCTGGTCGAGCACCGATGAAACGATTGCCAAGGTTGATGAAACCGGTAAAATTACGGCTGTCGGAAAAGGCGAGTGTCAGATCAAGGCGGCTTCTGCCGACGGATTTGCCACGGCACAATGCGACGTGACCGTCATAAGACCCGTAACGTCGGTCAATATCAGCAACAAGCAGATCAGCCTTGAAAAGGGCGATACATTTAAACTGACCGCCGCCGCTTATCCCGTTGACGCAAGCGATACGGCGATTACCTGGTTAAGCAGTGATCCCGAGGTTTGTCAGGTCAGTGAAGACGGAACTGTAACGGCACTCAAGGGCGGAAGGGCTGTGATTACGGCGCAGTCGTCCGAAGAGGGCGTGTTTGCCGAGTGTGCCGTTACCGTCGAAGTGACAAGCACATCGATTGCACTGGATATTTCTCAGATTGAGCTTTGGGAAAACGAGACGGTCATCGTTTCGGCGACGCTCTCTCCTGAAGATGTCACCGACACCTCCGTCACATGGAGCTGTAATAACCCGAAGGTTGCTACGGTTGAAAACGGAAAGATCACGGCAATTGCTGTCGGAGCTGCCGTCATTACCGCCACGGCGAACGACAGCGGAAATACAGCGAAGTGCGTCGTGACAGTCAGTCGTAAGACGGAAAAAGTCATCATTGAGCAGACGGAAATCACGATCGAAAACGGGGAGTCATTCTCCCTTACGGCGACGGTTCTTCCTGAGGATGCTACCTATAAAACGCTCAGCTGGACAACGAGCGATATAGACGTTGCGGCTGTTGACGAAAGCGGAACCGTAACCGCGAAAGGAGCCGGCACCGCCGTGATTACAGCGACAACCGACGAGGGCGGCAACAAGGCGGTTTGCACCGTGACGGTTACGCAAAAGCCGAAGTCGATTACACTCAGCGAACAGAGCGTGACGCTGACGGAGGGCGAGACAGCGGAACTGACCGCATCGTTCCTGCCGCTGACAACGACGGAAAAAGAGCTTATCTGGGAGACATCGGACGAGAAGATTGCCACCGTGAAAGACGGCGTGATTACCGCCGTGTCACTTGGCCGGACGACTGTCACGGCAAGAAGCACAAAGGATAACAGCGTATTTGCCCGTTGCGAAGTCAATGTCTTAAGAAGCGCAGGAAGCGTTTCTCTTGACAAAAACGAATTGACGCTCACAATCGGTCAGGAGGATACCCTTACGGCTGTTGTCGGGCCGGACGGAGCGAGCAACCAAGCCGTCACCTGGTCAACAAGCGATGAATCCGTCGCCGTTGTTGACGAAAACGGCCTTGTAAAAGCGGTTGGAGAGGGTACCGCACTGATCATCGTCACAACCGAGGACGGAGGCTTTGTTGACGTTTGCTTCGTGATGGTTCAGCAAGCGGACGAATAACATACAGACAAATGAAAGGCACTGCCCGAAAAGCAGTGCCTTGAGTTTTTTAGAGATTGCCATTATTTAAATGGAATCGGCGATTTTTTGCATCTCCTGCGGCATCTCAGCCGTACAGGAAATCACTTCGCCCGTTACCGGGTGGGTCAGCGTCAGCGCACAGCAATGAAGCGCCTGATGGGAGATTCTTTCGTCGGGTTTTCCGTACATCGTGTCGCCGATAAGAGGAGCGCCGAGCGACGCAAAATGAACCCGGATCTGATGCGTTCTGCCAGTCTCAAGCGTAATGCTCAGCAAAGAAAGCTTTCCGTCGGTTTTAAGACTTTCCCAATGCGTGACCGCCTTGTCGCCACGCTCGTCGACGGTTCTCAGCGTCTTGACCGGATCGGGACGGTAAATCGGAGCGTCAATTGTTCCGCTTCCCTTGAATTCGCCGCACGCTACGGCAAGATAACGCTTCTTGACGTTTCCGCTCAGCTTTGCGGCGGCATGCGGATTGAGGGCGCAGACTACAAGTCCGCTCGTTCCCTTGTCAAGCCGACCGACCGCCCGGAAAGAGCAGAACAGTCCTTTCTTTTGCAGATAGCCGGCGACGCTGTTGGCAAGCGTGTCGCCCTGATGATTATGCGACTCGTGAATCGGAAGCATGGCGGGCTTGTTGACGATAAGCAGGTCATTGTCCTCATAAACGACCTCGGGCATCAGCTCGCACGGAATACCGGCAGCGCCGTCATCGGGTATGTTGACGGTGACGGTGTCGCCTTTTTTTATGATGTCGATTGTTCTTGCGTGCGCACCGTTTATTAAAATGCCGTTGTCGACCCGCTTTAAGGATCGGATCAGCTTCAGCGACAGCTGCGCTTCTCCCCTTAAAAAGGAAAGCAGCTTTTTGCCGTGGCATGCTTCGCCGACCGTAAAATCAATCGTTCTCATTATTTGCCGGCGTGTGCCTTTAAGAGCTTATCTTTTTCGTCCCAAAGCTTTTGTGAAAGGTCAACGTAGTATTTGTGCGGGTTTTCAAATCGCTTGATTTCGTCCCAAAGTGTTTCTTCAACCTGCTTGCGGCAATAGACTCTGCTGTCCTCGATTTCGGGACAGTCGTAAATCTTTTTGCCGTTTTCAAACATCTTGACAAGAAGCGGCTTTGCGATAAAGTTCGTGACGGTTTTTCTTTTCCATGTATAAACCGGGTCGAACAGCTCGTACGGCTTGGTATCGTTGATCGTTTCATCGTGGAGCGTTACGACGTCGGCAATCGCTTTGCCGGTGTCCCGGTCGAACAGACGGTAAACGGTTTTGGCACAGGGATTTGTGATTTTGCTGACGTTTTCGCTGATTTTGATTTTCGGGTTCTTACTGCCGTCGGCGTTTTCAACGGCACTGATTTTATAAACGCCGCCGAAAACGGGAGCCGAAGCGGCGGTAATCAGTCTTTCACCGACACCGAACGAGTCAACCTTAGCGCCCTGAGCGAGCATATCACGGATAAGCTCCTCGTCAAGCGAGTTGCTGACGCAAATCTGACAGTCGGGGAAGCCGGCGTCGTCAAGCATTTTTCTCGCCTTCTTCGAAAGGTAGGTGATGTCGCCGCTGTCGATACGGATTCCCTTGGGACGAAAGCCTCTCGGAAGAACCTCACGGTTGAACGCTTCGATTGCGTTGGGAATGCCCGACTTTAAAACATTGTAGGTATCGACAAGCAAAATGCAGTTGTCCGGATACTGTCTTGCGTAGGCAAGAAAAGCGTCCAGCTCGCTGTCAAAAAGCTGTACCCAGCTGTGCGCCATGGTGCCGACCGCCGGAACGCCGTAATCTCTTTCGTCGAGTGCACACGCCGTTGCATCACAGCCGCCGATATAGGCTGCTCTTGCTCCGTAAATGGCGGCGTCAAAGCCCTGCGCACGACGAGAGCCGAACTCCATGACTGTGCGATTGCCGGCGGCACGCTTGATACGGTTGGCTTTCGTTGCGATAAGGCTTTGGTGGTTGATGGTCAGAAGCACCATCGTTTCGATAAGCTGAGCCTGAATCACGGGACCTCTTACGGTCACAATCGGCTCCCCCGGAAAAATCGGCGTGCCCTCGGGAACGGCCCAGATATCGCAGGAAAACTTGAAATTGCGAAGATAATCGAGAAATTCGTCGCCGAAGCCTTTTTTCTTTAAAAGAGCAAGGTCTTTTTCGGTGAAGCGGAGATTCTGAAGATAGTCAAGAAGCTGTCTGACGCCTGCCATGATAGCAAAGCCGCCGTTATCGGGCACCTGACGGAAAAACATATCAAACCAGGCAATCTTATCTTTCATGCCGTTTTGAAAATATCCGTTCGCCATGGTAAGCTCATAAAAGTCCATGAGCATGGTGAGATTTCTTGATTCAAGTGTGTTACCCATACAGGATCACTCCCTTTGTTTTTTATAGTATATTATAGTATGAAAGAAACCGCTTAAAAATTGAATTCGGAAATATAAGAAAGAAATGCGATTTAAATTTTTACTGTTTGTGATGGCTGATTTACTTTTTCCTAATTCGAAAACAGAACTGACAAAACTCCGTAACAATTCATAATGGATAATTAACAAAATATACGAAAAATTTCAACAATTTTAAATGATTTGATATTGACAAAAAACAAGTACTTGTGATAATATTTGTTTAAATGAAAGACTTCATCATTGTATGATGAATTTTTTCAATTTTTTTATGGGGTGTGAAAAACATGAGAATCAGAAAACAACCGCTCGGCACAAGAAATATTGTCGGTGCAAAAGTGGAAGCCAAGAGAAAGGAACTTGGCATGAAGCAAATCGATCTTCTTACTCAGCTTCAGATCAGAGGCGTTGAACTTACCGCTTCAGGACTTTCAAAGCTTGAAGGACAGATCAGAAGCGTCTGCGACTACGAACTCGTTGCGATTTCGGACGTTCTCGGCGTTTCTATTAACTGGCTTGTCGGTAAGGAATAAGAGACGGCGGATATTCACGCAGTTTCAAAACAGAAGAATTGGTTTTATTACCGGAATCTCCACTGTATTTGCAGTGGAATTTTTTTGTCGAAATTGTATCATAATTTTACAACATAGGAAAATAGTTTGACGAAAATTTTTTGAAAATTTTTGAAAAAGACTTGACATTTCTTAGCAATCGGGGTATATTTATGACAGTGATTAGCACTCGAACAAATAGAGTGCTAACATTGCCAAAGAAAGAGGTGAAAACATGGAACTCGGGAAAAGAAAAGAATTGATACTTGCCGCAATCGTGGAACAGTATGTAAAAACCGGTGAACCGATCGGCTCGAAGTCGCTTATGGCGGCGCTTCCGATTTCCGTGTCGTCCGCCACCATACGAAACGAGATGAGTGAGCTTGCGGAAATGGGACTGCTTGAACAGCCGCACACTTCGGCAGGCAGAATCCCCTCTCAGGAGGGCTACCGCTATTACGTCGACCATCTGATGAACAAGGCTGAGCCGAGTGCAGAGGTCAAGGAGCTTATGCAGGCCGGACTTCAAAAGGCCGCCGGCGATCCTGACAGACTTTTAGGAAAGGCGGGCGAAATGCTTGCCAAGCTGACGGGCTGTGCGGCGGTTGCCACAACGCCGACCGATCAGGGTGCAACCGTCAGAAGAATTGAGATCGTTCCCGTCGGAACAAGGCTTGCGATGATTGTCATGATGACCTCAACGGGCATTATCAAAAACGGCATTTGCCGGACGGATACCGAAATTACGCCGGAAATGATTGATAATTTTCACCGGATCGTGCAAGACTGTTTTATAGGAAAGCCCGTCAGCGATATCGGTACCGCAATGATTCAGACGCTTGTCGCTTCTCTCGGTGTTTATGCTCTCTCCATGAGCCCGTTGTTTGTGGCACTTGCCGATATAGCCGCACAGGCGGTTCAGGCGGAAATACGGCTTGAGGGAGAACAGAATCTTCTTCATCACCGGGAACTTTCCGACAATATTTATGAAATGCTCGATTTCCTTGACGAGGGTAGCAAGCTCGGACGTGCGGTCTCCGATTCAAAAGACAGCCTGAGTGTTCGCATCGGTAAGGAAAATATGTTCCGTCAGCTTGAAAACTCGAGTTTGATTATTGCAAGGTATAAAATCTCCGACCACGACGGCGGCGCCATCGGAATCATCGGTCCGACAAGGCTCGATTATGCAAGACTCATTCCGAGCGTACAGTATCTGACGGATTTGGTCAGCAAATATTTAACCGATACATTCGAAGAATAAGGAGGAACCCATGGCAAAGCAAAAGAAAGAGAATGCTTGCGAAAAAGAGGAGCAGAAGCTTTCCGAAGAGCAAACGAAAGAAAGCACTGCCGAAAGTAAGCAAGCCGAAAAGAAAGAGAAAAAAGACAGCAAAAAGACCGAAAAAAATACGGCTGAAAGCGAAACCGAAAAACTGCAAAAAGAGCTTGCCGCCTCAAAAGAGGCACATATCAGAACGCTTGCGGAATATGATAATTACAGAAAGCGTTCCACAAAAGAAAAGCAGGCGGCTTACGGTGACGCCAAGGCTGATTGCATAAAGGAGCTTTTGCCGATGATGGATAACTTCGAAAGAGCCATCTCAGCAGAAGCAACAGACGTTGAAGGCTTCAAAAAGGGCGTTGAAATGATCTTCAAGAATTTCGGCGACGTTCTTTCCAAGCTTGGAGTCGAAGCGTTCGGCGAAAAAGGCGAAAAATTCGACCCCAACATTCATAACGGTGTTATGCACGTTGAGGACGAAGAACTCCCGGAAAACTCGGTCGCAGAGGTTTTCAGCAAGGGATATAAGCTCGGCGACAGAATTTTACGACCCGCAATGGTCAAAGTAGCAAACTAAAGTTAATTGGAGGTATACAATTATGTCAAAGACAATCGGTATCGACTTAGGTACAACAAACTCATGTGTAGCAGTTATCGAGGGCGGCGAGCCCGTTGTTATCGCTAACGCCGAGGGCGCAAGAACGACCCCGTCTGTTGTCGCTTTCTCAAAGGACGGCGAAAGAATGGTCGGTCAGGTCGCAAAGCGTCAGGCGATTACCAACCCCGACAGAACGATTTCTTCTATCAAGCGTCAGATGGGCTCGGCTTATAAAGTCAACATCGACGGCAAGGCGTTCACGCCGCAGGAAATTTCCGCTATGATTCTGCAAAAGCTCAAGGCGGACGCAGAAGCCTATCTCGGCACGCAGGTAACCGAAGCGGTTATCACCGTTCCCGCTTACTTCACCGACTCTCAGCGTCAGGCTACCAAGGACGCAGGCAAGATTGCCGGCCTTGACGTCAAGAGAATCATCAACGAGCCGACAGCCGCAGCACTTGCTTACGGCATCGATAAGGAATCCGACCAGAAGGTTATGGTATACGACCTCGGCGGCGGTACGTTCGATGTTTCCATCATCGAAATGGGCGACGGTGTTCAGGAGGTTCTCGCAACCGCCGGTAACAACCACTTAGGCGGCGACGACTTCGACCAGAGAGTCATGGACTGGCTCGCAGACGGCTTCAAGAGAGAAAACGGCATTGATCTTCGCGGCGACAAGATGGCGATGCAGAGACTCAAGGAAGCGGCTGAAAAGGCGAAGATTGAGCTGTCAGGCGTAACGACCTCAAATATCAGCCTTCCGTTCATCACCGCAGACGCAACAGGCCCGAAGCACCTTGAAACAACGCTGACAAGAGCGAAGTTCAATGAGCTGACCGCTGACCTTGTTGACGCAACGATGGGACCGGTTCGTCAGGCTATGGCTGACTCGGGCCTCCAGCCGAGCGACATCGACAAGGTGCTCATGGTCGGCGGCTCTTCCAGAATTCCTGCCGTTTCCGACGCTGTCAAGAGCTTCATGGGTAAAGAGCCGTTCAAGGGCATCAACCCCGACGAATGTGTAGCCATCGGCGCCGCTATCCAGGCGGGCGTTCTCGGCGGCGAAGTCAAGGGTATGCTTCTTCTTGACGTCACTCCGCTTTCACTCGGCATCGAGACCATGGGCGGCATCAACACCAAGATCATCGAAAGAAACACCACAATCCCGACCAAGAAGAGCCAGATTTTCTCGACGGCTTCGGATAACCAGCCGTCCGTTGAAGTACACGTTCTTCAGGGTGAGCGTGAATTTGCAAGAGACAACAAGACCCTCGGCGTATTCAGCCTTGACGGAATCATGCCGGCAAGAAGAGGCGTTCCGCAGATCGAGGTTACCTTCGACATCGACGCCAACGGCATCGTTCACGTTTCCGCAAAGGATCTCGGCACCGGCAAGGAGCAGTCCATTTCCATTACTTCTTCGACCAACATGTCCAAAGAGGACATCGAAAAGGCTGTTCATGATGCTGAGCAGTTCGCAGAAGAGGACAAGAAGCGCCGTGACGAGGTTGACACGAGAAACGAAGCCGACCAGCTCGTTTATCAGTGTGAGAAGATTCTCTCCGAAAACGGCGACAAGTTTGACGCCGCCGACAAGAGCGAGCTTCAGTCGAAGATTGACGCACTCAGAAGTGCTCTCACCGGTCAGGATCTGAACATGATCAAGCACGAAAAAGAAGCGCTTCAGCAGACCTTCTATAAAATCAGCGAAAAGCTTTATCAGCAGACTGCGGCACAGCAGCAGGGCGCACCCGGTGCTCAGGGCTTTGACCCGAACAACTTCCAAGGCGGCGCACAGGGCGGCTTCGGCGGTGACGCAGGTCAGCCGAACGACGGTTACACCGATGCCGGCTACACCGACGCAAACTTTACGGATGCGAACTAAAGCATATATATAATGAAAAGGGCTGTAAAGCATACAGCCCTTTTCGGACGTTAGAATTCAGACGTTAGATATTAGATGTTAGATATTAGACGTCAAATGTTGAATAACGTATCAGGGAAAAATTCAGACATCTAATGTCTAAAATCCAAAATCCAAAGGTGATTACCATGGCAGATAAGAGAGATTACTACGAAGTCCTCGGCGTCAGTAAGAACGCTTCGCAGGACGAAATCAAAAAAGCATATCGTCAATGTGCCAAAAAATACCACCCGGACCTGAACCCCGGCGACAAGGAAGCCGAGGCGAAGTTCAAAGAGGCGAACGAGGCTTACGAAGTGCTTTCCGACGAGCAGAAAAAGGCACGTTATGACCGGTACGGTCACGCAGGCGTTGACCCGAACTCCGGTGCCGGCGGGGCAGGGGGCTTTGACTTCGGCGACATCGACCTCGGTGACATATTCGGAAGCTTTTTCGGCGGCGGCTTCGGCGGCTTCGGCGGCGGACGACAGCAGAATCCGAACGCTCCTCGAAAGGGCTCAACCGTTCAGGCTTCGGTCACGATTTCTTTCGAAGAGGCGGCAAAGGGCTGTAAGAAGAAGCTGAACATAACGAGAATCGAGCATTGCAGTGAGTGCGGCGGTACGGGCTGTCAGAAAGGCACAAGCCCCGAAACCTGCCCGAACTGCGGCGGCAGAGGACAGGTCAATCAACAGCAGAGAACGCCGTTCGGTGTGATAAGCACAACGAAGGCCTGCCCGAATTGTGGCGGCAAGGGTAAGATTATCAAGAATCCGTGCACAAAGTGCCGGGGTACGGGCTTTGTGCCGAAGCCGGCAACGGTTGAGGTGGATATTCCGGCGGGCATCGACGACCGTCAGGCGCTCAACGTCAGAGGCGCCGGCAACAAGGGCGAAAACGGCGGTCCGACAGGTGATCTGAGAGTGCTTATCAATGTTCGTCCGCACCCGTTCTTTGAACGTGACGGCTTTGATGTCTGGTGTGATTTTACGGTAACCTTTGCACAAGCTGTCTTAGGTGATACAGTTTACATTCCGACGCTTGACGGCAAGGTGAAATATGAGCTTCCGGCAGGTACTCAGCCCGGTGCGGTTTTCCGCTTCAAGAACCGGGGTATTCAACAGCTCGGCGGCAGAGGCAGAGGCAATCAGTTTGTCCGAATCGTGGTTGACGTGCCGAAGAACCTGACGGCAAAGCAAAAGCATTTGCTCAAGGAGTTTGACGATTCGCTGACGAACAAGCCGAAGAACAATGTTGACGACGGCACGACGGTCGGCGAAGAAAAGAAGAGCTTTTTCGACAAGTTCAAGCTGTAAACCCGGCGGAAGAAATCGGCAAAAAATCCTATATATAATAGTATAGAGAAACGGACTGCATTTTTGCGGTTCGTTTTTTTGTGTGGCTGGAGAAAAGTGTACCGTTTGGGACAAAACATCACCCTATCGGGGGGCAGGGCACAACAGATGTTAGATGATAGAGATTAGATGTCAGAAAAGGGCGCAGGCTGACTTTGTACCGGAGGAAAGCCGTTTTCCGCAGAGTCGTTTGTCTTGTAAAGGAAGCCTCGTAGATTATAAGCGGCGCTGCTGTCAGAGGAATACTACATATCTAACAATGTTAACAATTTATTGATACAAATTTCATCAAAATTGACAATTGCAAAAATACGACACTTTTTGTAAAATGATACTGTATATTACTATACAAAATTATGCTCGGTCTGTTCGCAGGGACACCGGGACAAAAAAAAGGAGGATTTTTTCAACATGAAAAACAAAACCAGAACGGCCAAAAAGCTGTTGGCGCTTGTTTTGTCGCTGATGATGATTGTCACGGCTTTGCCGATGATGGTTGTCAATGCGGCAAGTGCGACTGTTTCGGTTTCGGGTTCTATGACCGTCAGTAACGGCGGCTCCCGAGGAAACGGAAAGCTTGAAATCACAAGCGACGGCGGCTCCGGCAACACCTCGTTTGCGGCGGTTGCGTTCAATGATGTCAGCTCATTGGCGGGCGCAACGAATGTCACGATGAAGTTTTATTCTTATTCGTGCAGCGCAAGAAACGGCTCAAGTGTTGAGGTGTATGCCGCAAATTCTAACACGAATTACATCAGAAGTAATGCGACAGGTGCGAATGTCCGTATTTCCGACAGTAATTCCATTATGGGTTCAACTTATTCGGGTACTGCGGCCGCAACAAGCATTAAGAATTACTTCGGAGCGACGAGCTCCTGCGGCTCTTTCTCTCAGCCGACAGTTACCGCCTCGACCGGAACAAACAACGTGACGATTGATGTTACTTCCGCTGTTCAGGCGGCGGCAAGCGCAGGAACAGGCGCTTACTTTGTCATGCTGATTCCGACGGCTAAGAGCGGCGGTTCGTCATGGTCTGACGTTTATATCGACGGTACTTCGATCATTCTCGAAGCGACTTTACCGGAAGCCTCTGTTGATGTTACGCTTGAAGAAGCCATCAACAATTACGAAGCGAAAATCGCCGAAGGTAAGTATTACACAAATCTTGCGCAGGCTTTCAGTGCTTATAATATTGCGAAGCGCTATTATGATGCTGTAAAGTACGGCGGCGTTGACGGCAGCTCATCATTATATTATGCAAGTGAATTGCAGACGCAGGTCAACAAGATGGTCGAAGAAAAAGAGTTCATCGACTATTGCAGTAATGTCACCGTTACGGCAAACAGAACGACGGGACAGACCGTTCCCGGTTCGAATAACCTGATTTATTTCCCGTGGGCACTTGACTTTAAAGCAGCTTATACCGATCAGGGCAACTGGGGCGGATATACCGCTGATACCGTTGTATTCAAGTATTCTCTTCCGAACTTTGTTGTCGGTATTGACGGCAACGAAGTGGCAAGAGTTCCGTATCATGTATATTTCTTTAAGACCGGATATTCTCCTTATGTTGAATCGGTTAAGATCAATCATGACAATGCAACAATGAAAAAGTTTGCACTGACGGACTTTAAAGTCGGTTCGGCAACGATTTCAAACGGAAGTAATACTTCTTCTCTCAACGCTTTCGGAACATGGGGTTATGAAAGTCCCTCAACGTCAAAGACCTTTGCCGGTAACACCACAAACTACGGTAATTCGTCCATGTGGCAGAACAGTAGCTCAAATATCATCAATCAGGCTTCTGCCTATATTGAATCGGTCAACTCCGAAATGGGTCTGACTTCATCGAACAATTCCGGCTATCTGGATTTACAGATTCAGTTCAAAAAGAACGGTAAGAGTGGTTATACGCATTCTGCAAGTGAGCATGGCTCCGGTTATGCATACTATGTATACATGACCGACTACAACGCTAACTATCAGAACTGGAAATCCATCATTCCGAATCTTACTTATAAAACCTACAGCGGTTATCAGTACAATACTAATTCTCAAAGCGCAACGGCTGCTCTGGATACAGCCGCCGGATATTCTCTTTCAACCTCCGGTTTCTCACCGACAGGACAGATTTCCAGTGCTGTTGATGCATGGGCAGACAACATTCAGAACGCGGCAACCGCATTAAGCACAGCGAAGACAAACGCAAATTCTTCAACAAAGATTGCGTCTTCCTATGTTGACCTTGAAGCCGCTATCACGGCTGCCGAGCCGGTTATCGCTGCCGGACAGAAGTGCTACACCGATGCTTCGTGGAATCTTTTTGTTACGAAGTATAACGCTGCAAAAGCACACATGGCGGCTCTTTCGCCCAGCGGAACAAACAATCAGTATAGCACAAACTATAATGAAGTATCGGTTCTCGCTATGGATCTGACGGATTCTCAGTCTTTCCTTACGGTCAACACCGATCCTGCGGCTTCCTGCCATGTATATCCGACTACTCCCAACAGCACAAAGGCTGCAACGTGTGAAGAGGACGGATATAACAAGTACACCTGTACGGTTTGCGGTACGGTCAAGACCGACGTTCTCACCGCTTCCGATCACAACTACACCGGCACGATTCACAGCCTGAATGACGGTACGCACAACTGGATTTGCGTAAACGGCTGCGGTACTTACGGTACAACCGCCGGCAAAGACACGACTGAAAACTGTGCATTTACTTATGCAAACACAAACGCTACCAACCATACAGCAACCTGCTCGGTTTGTGGCTATACAAAATCCGAAGCACATACATGGACTAAAGTGAATGAAACAGATGCCGATTGTATCAACGGCGGTCAGATTACCTATCACTGCGATGTATGTAATGGTTACAAGTATGAATCGACCCCGGTCGCCGCTCATACCCTTACGCATCACGAAGCTAAGGCCGCAACCTGCACCGTTGCCGGTAACAGCGAGTATTGGACTTGCTCGGTCTGCAGCAAGCTGTTCTCCGACGCAGCCGCTACCACCGAAACAACACTTGCTAACGTAACAATCCCGGCAACAGGCGCACACACCGGCGGAACAGCTACCTGCCTGAAGAAAGCTGTCTGCGAAGTCTGCGGTCAGGAATACGGCGAGCTTGGCGCACACAGCCTTAAAGCAGTTTCAGAAGTTCCGGCTACCTGCGGAAAAGCCGGCGTAATGGCTCACTACGCTTGTACGCTTTGCGGCGCAAAATTCATGGACGCTGACGGCAACACCGCCGCAACAGACGCCGATCTTGCGATTGCCGCAACAGGCGCACATACTTGGGTTTACACAACCAACGACGAAGCCGACCACACCAAGACCTGCTCTGTTTGCTTGGCAACACAGACGGAGGCTCATGCATGGGTTGCCGGTGAGGTGAAGACCCCGGCCACCTGCACAACAACAGGCGTACAGGCTTATTCCTGCTCACTTTGTAACGAAACAAAGGATCAGACGATCAATGCACTCGGTCACGATTTCACCGAGCAGCTCGTTGATGCCGATCATCTGAGATCAGCGGCAAACTGCCAGTATGCAGCGACCTATTGGTATGACTGCTCAAGATGTGACGTGAAGTCAACCGACAAATACTTCTTCAACGGCGGCAAGGACGCTTCCAACCATACCGGACCGCTCCGTGATGTTGCCGGTCAGCCTGCAACCTGCTATCAGACAGGCTGGTCTGATTATCAGATTTGTGATGGCTGTAAAACGGCAGTAGGATATACGATCCTTAATATGACAGCTCATACGTTTGAAAAAACCACTTCGAATAACGACGGCACACATTCACAGATTTGTTCCGTATGTAGAGACGCAAACCGCCCGGTTTATACATATACTGCCGACTGTACCTACACATGGGTAGTAGACAAAGACGCAACCTGCGGCAAGGGCGGAACCAAGCATCAGGAATGCACGACCTGCGGATATAAGAACGGTGTAACCGACACAATCCCGGCAACAGGTGAACATACATGGGACAGCGGCACTGTTACACCTCCGACCTGCACAGCAGAGGGATATACAACTTACACTTGTACTGTTTGCGGCGCAACGAAAAATGATGATTATGTTACTATGCTCAACCATAAGAATGCAGTACATCACGAGGCAGAAGCAGCGACCTGTGACACAGCCGGAACAATTGAGTATTGGGCATGTCCGGATTGCGGAAAGAACTTCAGTGATGCAGCATTTACAACAGAAGTAACAGACGTTACGGTAGAAGCACTCAACCATAAGAATGCAGTACATCACGAGGCAGAAGCAGCGACCTGTGACACAG
>CAMAZY010000015.1 GCA_945863885.1 uncultured Clostridia bacterium | reverse complement strand
ACGGGTCAGGCACAGCGCTCAAAAGCAGGAAAACACTAAGTGTTAATCGCACCTTATCAGTAACAGTTGGTCTGTTCTCTTCCGTGCCTGACGGGGTAACGGATAGACTGAGCTATTCAATAAGCTTGCTTGTAGTCTGCAAGTGAAAAATGTGCTCGGTTCTGACTTTTAGTTTGCAAGACTCAAGGTAAAATTAGACCTGCCAACCCGAAGTCAGCGAACAAAAAAGCAAATCAATTTTAACAGCAAACACAAGAGAGAACAAACCACCCTCCACACAACCAGTGCGACCACACTTAGTGTTGTCCTGCTACGAAAAAGCGTTCTTTGCATACTTTCTGACGCTTCGGTCAGGCCATTAAATGGCTTTACCGCCGCCGTACTTTCTACTTTGCCTTACTTTCTTCCCGTGGAAGCAGTTTCTTCTACTTGGTATGTGCCCGCGCGGCATTAGCACAAGGTAAAGATATAGAAGAAGCTAATCCCAAAAAGTACAAACCAACCATTAAACAGATAAACTAAAATTTACCGTGGCTTTCCCGAATCCGAACCGGTTCCCACCGCTTATAATTTACTATCTTTCCTTTGCGGAAATGTCGCTTCTGCGGGGAAAAGCTTCCCATCGGCACAAGTCTCCCCGCGACCACAATTATTCATTATTCATTTTTCATTATTCATTAAAATCCCACGGCTCGGGCTGTCAGCTTTCAATCAAGCACCATGTACCCCGGGATTGGTGTCGCCCAGCGACAAACTAAAACTTAGCTGTAGCTTCCCTCCGGCACAAAGTTCCCTGCAATCTTTTCTAACATCTGATATCCAACATCTAAAACCTCTCTGATTGAGCAAAACAATTATACCGCCTTTCCGGTCTTTTTTCAAGCCGGGCTGTCCCCCATGTCCGAAAATAAGACCTCCGTTTGTTGAATAGTTGAAATTTACGAAAAAACGGAGTATAATTGAAAAGATTTATCTGATGGAGGTCACGAATGAAAACGTATAAGATTCATCTGATCCGCCACGGCACCACACAAGGTAACCTTGACGGACTTTATATCGGACACAGCGACGTCCCCTTGTGCGAACAAGGAATTGCGGAAATCGAGCAGTTAAAAAAAGAGCTTGTTTATCCCGAAGCCGATTTCGTTTTTTCCTCTCCCCTTTCCCGCTGTACCGAGACGGCAAAGCTTATCTATCCCGATAAAAAGCCGCTTGTAATCGAGGAGTTGATCGAATACGATTTCGGCGAATTCGACGGAAAAAGCGCCGAAGAGCTTCATAAAAAGCAACCGCTTTTCGACCCGTGGCTCAAGGGCGAACCGGGCGTCCGGCCGCCTTTCGGCGAATCGAATATTGAATTTGCCGAACGTGTCTGCGGCTGTTTTCGGAAAATCGTTGACGGTATCTTAAAGACCGGAACGGAAGACACGGCGATTGTCACGCACGGCGGCGTTATCATGACGCTGATGGCAAATTATGCCCTGCCCGAAGCCGAAGCGTCCGAATGGCTTACCCCTGCCGGCTGCGGTTATACGCTGCGGCTCACCCCGGCTCTTTGGACAGCCGGACAAAAACTTGAAGCGATTGAGGAGATTCCCGTTTCCAAGGTCAGCGACAAAAACTATTACGACGGGTGGGACTACTATCCCGACGATGACGATTTCGATATCAGCGAATATCTCGATTAAGTCTTACCCCTTTCAGAATTCAGCCGAAGGAGGCGGAACCGTTCTTTTTGCTTGTTGCAAAGGGAGCAAAGTCATAGTATGGTTATTTTATGTTTAGGCGACGTAGTCTCTTCTTCGGGCTGCGACTTTGTAAGAAAAAAACTGCCGGCTTTAAAAAAGCTCAAGGGCGTCGACCTTTGTATTGCCAACGGCGAAAACAGTGCCAAGGGTAACGGTATAACCAAGGGAAGTGCCGAACACCTTTTTGCAAGCGGTGTAGACTTTATCACCACCGGCAACCACGCCTTCCGGCGTCCCGAAAGCCGGGAGCTTCTTGACGAAAGAGACGATATCATACGGCCGTTCAACTATCCGTCCGACGTACCCGGAAAAGGCATCGGTATCATCGATCTCGGCCGGGTCCGGGTTGCGGTTGTCAATCTTATGGGCAACGTCTCCATGGGCGACAGCTTCGATAATCCCTTTCTTTCTGCCGATAAGGCGCTCAGTCAGCTTCGGGATTTCAAGATCATTCTTGTTGACTTTCACGCCGAAGCGACAAGCGAAAAGCAGGCGCTCGGTTTCTATCTTGACGGACGGGTCTCCGCTGTTTTCGGAACACACACCCATGTGCTTACCGCCGACGAATGCGTTTTGCCGGGCTCAACGGGATATATCACCGATATCGGTATGTGCGGCCCGTCAAATTCAGTTCTCGGCGTAAAGAAAGAGATCATCATCGAAAAATTCAAAACCAATCTTCCCGCACGGTTCGACACCGCAGACGATAACCCCTGCTTTTTAAGCGGCTGTATTTTTGAAATCGACGAAAAAAGCGGACGGTGTCTCGGTGCCGAAAGAATCATGATCAGTTAGGAGAAAGACGATGAAAAAACTACTTGCCCTGCTTATTTGTTTAAGTCTCATTCTTTCTGTTTTTTCCGGCTGTAAAAGAAACGAAGAAACACCCGATGAACCTACCGCCGTTTCGGCTCAGGACGAGACAGAAACCACTGCCGAGGTAGCAAAGACGGAAACACGGAAGATCTCACTAAGCTATAACGCCAAGCAGTCGTTCAACCCGTTCGAAACCGAAAGCACGACCAACAAGAACATTGCAACACTTGTTTACGATTCTCTTTTTGTTCTCGATTCCTCCTACAATGCCGTTCCCGTTCTTGCAAAATCATACAGCCTCGAAAAGAAAATCCTGACGGTAACCTTAAACGACGGGCTGTATTTTTCGGACGGCTCGCCTTTGACCGTCAACGATGTGATCGCTTCTTTTAAAGCGGCAAAGAACAGCCCCGTTTATTCGTCAAGACTGAACATTTTCACATCCGCCGCCGTCGGACAGGACGCAGACAGCATCCGCTTTGCTCTCCGACAGGAAAACATTTACGCTGTCAACTGTCTTGATTTTCCCGTTGCTAAAAGCGGAACGCTCACAAAAAACTTTCCGACGGGAAGCGGAAGATATATGTTCAAAAAAGCCGACGGAGAATACTACCTTTCGGTAAACAGCCAGAACACCCGGAACGAGGAACCGGAACAAGCCAGAATTTATCTTTCCCCTGCCAACGCTGAAAGCGGCGAGCTTTATCAGCTTCAGATCGGCGATATTTCGTTCATGTATGACGATATGAGCGAGAAATCTCAAAGAAAACAAATCAGCGCAGGAACAGTGGAAATCCCGATGAACACGATCGTTTTTCTCGGCTTCAATAACAACGCAGACTATTTTTCGGATATGCGGTTAAAAAACGCCGTTGAAGCCGCTGTCGACCTTTCCGCCGTCTGTTCCACAGCGTACAATTCACTCTTGAAACCCTGCGCAACGGTATTTAATCCCGATTGGAGCGCCGTTTCCGCCTACTCGGCCCAGACGCCGAAAAGGCAGACGGTTCTTGCCGAACAGCTTCTTGAAGAATGCGGCTATATTTATGCCTACGAAAATAACGAATACCGTTCGAAAAACTTTGACTTTATCGAAATAACGGTATTAGTCAACAGTGAAAGTGAAGAAAAGCGCAAGGCGGCAAAACTGATTGCCGGCGAGCTAAAAGAGGTCGGAATCGACGCCACGGTCGAGGCAGTCGAATTCGACGAATACAAAGAAAGACTCCGGGAAGGCGACTTTGACCTGTATATCGGTGAAATCAAGCTGACTTCGGACATGAATCTTTCGCCTTTCTTTTCCGAAAACGGCGAAGCAAGCTATACGGTCGACTCCGGTTCAACCGTTGCAAAAGCCTATACGGACTTTGCCGCCGGAAAAATCGACGTTTCAACCTTTGACAAGGTTTTTGACGAATACAAGCCGTTCATTCCCATCGGCTACCGATACGGCATCGCCTATTATTCAAGAGAGCTGAAATTTGAGGGCACCGTCAGCGAAAACGATATTTTCGCCAACATCTATTCCTGGAGCTTTTCATAAATTCCGAAAGGAGGTACTGAAGCGTGGAGCTTGACAGCAGTGTAAGATATCTTAAGGGCGTCGGCGAAAAGAGAGCCGGATATTTTAAAAAGCTTGATGTCGAAACGGTATGGGAGCTTTTGCATTTTTATCCGAGAAGCTACCTTGACTTCAGTTCTCCTGCCGAAATCCGTTTTCTTACCGCCGGCGAAACCTATTGCATCAGGGCTTTCGTCCTGCATAACCCGACCGAAAACCGGATCCGGAAAGATCTCACCATCTTCAAAACCGCCGTTTCCGACGGAACGGGAAGGCTGACGATCAACATTTTCAACAGCGCTTATCAGGCGAAAAAGCTGATTGAAAACAATGAATACTATTTTCTCGGAAAAGTCACGTCAGGATCGAACGGTCTTGAAATGGCCAGCCCGATCGTAAAACCCGCAAATTCCGACGAACCGTTTTCGCCGATTTATCCACAGACGGCAGGACTCACTTCCAATCTGATCGGTCAGGCGGTAAAAAGCGCCATCCGATTCTTTTCGGATCTACCGTCACAGGACGTGATTCCCGACGAAATCCGCCGGGAAAATCAGCTTTGCCACGAGCTGTACGCCGTACGGAATATCCATTTTCCGACCTGTGCAAAGGACATCGAGATTGCACGCAGGCGGCTGATTTTTGAGGAGCTTTTTGTTCTTCAGGCGGGAATGCTTGTGCTCAGACGAAAAAGCCGGGAAAATACGGGTGTCCGTATACCGGAAGACTTTACCGGACAGTTTCTTTCCACACTCCCCTTTACGCTTACGGGGGCACAGAAAAAAGCAGTCGCTGCCATAGCGGAAGATATGAAACGGGACATTCCGATGAACCGGCTGATCCAAGGCGACGTCGGTTCGGGAAAAACGGTCGTTGCCGCCGCCGTCATGTATTCGGCGGTCAGAAACGGCTATCAGTGCGCTTTTATGGCGCCGACGGAGCTGCTTGCCGTTCAGCACAGAGATACGCTTCAAAAAATGATGCCCGACGGAATACGGGTGGAGCTTCTGACGGGCAGTGTTACCGCCGCCAACAAAAGAAAGCTGAAAGAAAGAATCCGCAACGGAGAAGCCGATATTATTGTCGGCACGCACGCTTTATTGACGGACGACGTGGAGTTTTCGTCCCTCGGGCTTGTTGTGACCGACGAACAGCACCGCTTCGGCGTCCGGCAAAGAGGCACTCTCAGCGACAAAGGCGAAAACCCTCATGTGCTGATTATGTCCGCCACGCCGATTCCGAGAACGCTTTCGCTTATGATTTACGGCGAGCTTGACATCAGCATCATTGATGAACTTCCGAAAGGAAGAAAGCATATCAAAACCTACTGTGTGGATTCCTCGTATAAGCCGAGGGTCTATAACTTCATCAAAAAGCATCTTGACAAAGGGCTTCAGGCCTATATGGTCTGTCCTCTTGTCGAACAAAACGAGTCGTCCCGGACAGCCGCCGCCGACTACGCCGAAAAATTGCAGAAAACGGTCTTTTCAGGCTACTCGGTCGGACTTCTTCACGGCAAGATGAGGCCGAAAGAAAAAAAGCAGGTCATGCAGGACTTTGCCGACGGGAAAATCGGGCTGTTGGTTTCGACAACGGTAGTCGAGGTCGGAATTGATGTCCCGAACGCCGTTTTAATGGTAATCGAGGACGCAGACTGCTTCGGCCTTTCTCAGCTTCATCAGCTTCGCGGCCGTGTCGGAAGAGGAAGTGAGCAGTCCTACTGCGTTTTAATCAGCAACAGTCAGGGCGAAAAAACAAAGCAGCGGCTTGACACACTTTGCAAAACCGACGACGGATTCAAAATCGCCGACGCCGATCTGAAACTGCGCGGACCCGGTGACTTCTTCGGCTCGCGTCAGCACGGACTGCCGAAGCTGAGGATTGCCGATCTGTTAGAAGACACGGTCACGCTCAAAAAAGCACAGCAGGCGGCGAAAAGCGTCATCAACGAGGATGAAACGCTTTCTCTTGCGAAAAACGCCGCTTTGAAAAAGGCCGTCGAACGGCTCTTCAGTCAGACCCATTCCACTACACTCAACTGAAAGGAAAAAGAACATGAAAAAGATAGCAAGCTTCACCATCGACCACACCATTTTACCGAAAGGAATGTACACCTCCCGTGTTGACGGCGACTGTGTCACATACGATATCCGCACAAAGCTTCCGAACCGTGAGCCGGTTATGGAAAACGGAGCGATCCACACCCTCGAACATCTTTTTGCGACCTTTGTCAGAAACAGCGATATCAAAGACAGCGTCATCTACTTCGGCCCCATGGGCTGCCGCACGGGCTTTTATTTCATTGTAAGAGATACCGTTTCTCCCGAAAAGGCGATTGAAACGACAAAAAAAGCGTTTGACTTCTGCGCCGGCTTTGAGGGCGAGATCCCCGGCGCAAGTGAAAAGGAGTGCGGAAACTACCGTGACCACGACCTTGCCGGTGCAAAAGAAATTGCCGAAGATATGCTGGCGGTTCTCAGCGAATGGACAGCCGGAAAGCTCACCTATCCGACCGCAGAATAAGCGGTGTATCGCAAGAAAACCTCGCTGATTTGCAAAATCACAGCAGATATGGTATACTATAAAAATCAAAAGGTAAAAGAGGTGAGAATATGTCCGACGGCGAAAACAGCAACCGCCCCGATTCCGGAGAGGAAGAAAGCAAGTTTGTGACGGAGAATCCGACTGAAATCAGTCCATCCGAAGTCGAAAAAACCGAACCGGAAAGTGTTCGGGCTGAAGATACCGAAAGCGAAGAAGAAACCGTTCCGGATTCTGCCGAAGCCGAAGCCGAAGAAAGCGAAACGTGCGGAGAAAAGGAACCGGAAGCCCCGGATACCTACTCACAAGACAGCTATTACTATGACGACGATGAGGAAAGCTACTGCGCTTTCGACGGAAAAGAAGCCGCCGAAACAATCGAACCGATTGAGCTGACGGGCGAAGAAGAACCTCTTTCTTCTCAAAAGCCGCCGAAAAAGGAACGACCGTCCAAAAGGCAGGAAAAGCCGGACTTCAAAAAGCAGCTTACCTTTTTCCTTTCCTCTATCCCCTTTTATATTGAAACGCTCGGTGCCGTTACCGTCAAGACGGTAAAAGGCTTTTTCGAAAAGTACGGCGTAATTCTTGCGATTCCGTTTTTGCTTCTCTTTTCCGCACTGAAAAAGCTGTTCGGAAAAATCAAAAACGCTTTCGTCTCCATGCCGAAAACTTTTTCAACGGAAGCAAAAGGCATTCGCTATGAGCTGAAAATCATCCGCAAGCAGGCAAAAATCAAGGACGAAGGAAAAAAGCCGTCTTTGATAAAAGCTCTCTGGAAATACTTCGTGCTCTCCTTTTCCCGGCACAGCCTGTTCTGGAAATCGGTTTTCAACGCCGCTTTTCCGATTGTTATTATAGCGGTTGCCCTCTCTGTATTCAGTCTTGCCAACGAAAAAACATTTGCGCTCGACGTCATTTACAACGGCGCGCACATCGGGTACATTGAAGACGAGGCCACCTTTGAAAAAGCAAGAAGCCGTGCCCTTGAGCTTTTACCGGCAAGTGTCGGCACCGATCAGAACGAATCGCTCGAAAAAGAGCCGGCTTATAAAATCGCCCGCATCAGTCTCAATGAGCTGAGCAACGAAACTATGCTTTGCGAAAATCTGATTGAAGCGACGGACACGACCCTTGTCAAGGCGTGCGGCATCTATCTCGACGGTGAGTTCCTTTGCGCCGTCAGCAACGAATCCGACGCAGTTTCGGTCTTTAACGGAATCATCGCCCCCGCCAAGGCGAAAGCGACCGACGGAACCATCGTCGCCTTTGTTGAAGAAATCAGCTATGTTCAGGGTCTTTATCCGAATAACGAAGATACGATATGGGATTCCCTGAAGCTGAAAAACACGCTCAACAAGCCGAAGTCCGAGGCAGTATATCATAAGGTCAAAAAAGGCGAAACGGCAAAATCAATCGCCAAAAAATATTCGCTGACATTAAAACAGCTCAAGGCACTCAATCCTGATTACGATTTTAAGGAAATAAAAAAAGGCTCGAAGCTTCTTGTGGCCGCCGAAACAAATTATGTCCGCATCAAGGTCATGAAAACGACGGTCAGGACTCAGAAGATTCCGTTTGAAACGATCACCAAAGACAGCTCCTCGCTGAACAAAGGCTCGAAGAAAGTTTCTCAGGAGGGCAAAAACGGCATCAACAAGATCACTGAGCTTGTCACCTATATCAACGGCGAAAAGAGCTATTCGACCGTTATTTCCGAAAAGCAGGTCAAGTCGCCCGTCAACAAGATTATTCTTGTCGGAACCAAGAGCGTGTTCTCCGGTTCTTCGTCGGGTTCCTATACGCCGTCTACATCAAGAGGCTTCATCTGGCCGACAAGAGGCGCATACAGCCTTTCGTCACGCTACGGCTACCGCAGTCCGAGCATTTCGGGCTGGAGCTTCCACGGCGGTGTTGACATTGTACGCGGCGGCGGAAGTTCAACAGGTGCACCGGTCGTAGCGTCCGCTTCGGGAACCGTTGTCGTTGCCGTTTCCGGCTATTCCGGCTACGGTCACACCGTTGTCATTGATCACGGTAACGGTATCCAGACAAGATACGCCCATATGTATCCCGGTTCGATTACCGTCCGTGTCGGTCAGAAAGTATATCAGGGTCAGCAGATCGGTAAGATCGGTTCAACCGGAAACGTCACCGGACCGCACCTGCATTTCGAAGTCATCAAACACGGCAGCAAGGTCAATCCGCTTTCCTATATCGGTTAAAACCGAATCTGTCCGGACAAATAAAAAAACGGTGCGAAATACTTCGTGCCGTTTTTTTAGGGAAGCTCTGATTCAATCTGATGTGCAGATTGCGCCGTCAAATTTTTCGTCAGAAAAGTGCAAAAACTGTGCAGGAATCCTGGCGGATTTCAAGCAGTTTTTGTGCTGTTCTGGCGGAAAATTTGCAAGTAAGCTGTACATCAAAGCATTTGCTGTGATTTATTCAGAGGTTACTTAGAAACTTGTATTGACTCTCGGCAGCTGTTTCAAGCATTCTGAGCATCTGAAAGGATAAAAATGACTGTACTTCTTATTGTAATCTATCTTGTTTTTATTTCTCTCGGTCTGCCCGATTCGCTGTTCGGCGTTTCGTGGCCCGTTATTCACCTCGACTTTGCCATCGCCGAATCGTTCGCCTCGGTTTACAGCGTCATTACCGGACTTTGCACCGGAACGGTCAGCTTCGTTGCCGGCAAAATGATCCGCAGATTCGGTACGGGTAAGGTCACCTTTGTTTCCGTGCTTCTTACGGCAATCGGTCTTGTCGGAATGAGTCTTGCGCCGAACATCGTTGTTATGATGATTTTCGCCGTCGTTTTAGGCTACGGCGCCGGCGCCATCGACACGGGACTGAACAATTTCGTTTCGCTTCACTACAAGTCGCAGCACATGAACTGGCTTCACTGTTTTTGGGGAATCGGCGTTACAGCAAGCCCGATTATTATGTCCCATTTTCTTTCCGGGCAGTCCGGCTCGTGGCGCAGCGGCTATCGGCTTGTTGCGCTTTTAGAGCTGTTTTTCGCCCTCGTCGTGCTGTTGTCCATGAAGAAATGGAAAGAGGCGGAAAAGCCCGGTGAGATCCGGACACAGGACACCGCAGAAAAAAAGAGCAAGAGCTTTTTGGAGATTCTGAAAATCAAAGGCGTTCTGCCCGGGATTGTTTCACTCGGTCTTTATTGCAGTATGGAATTTCTGATCGGCACCTGGGGAGCGACCTATATCGTCAATGTGTTCGCTCTTCCTCCCGACACGGCAGCGAAATGGGTTTCGGTCTATTTCGGCGGCATTATGCTCGGTCGGTTTGTTTCCGGCTTCATTTCCATGAAAGCTTCGGACAACACGATGATCCGGGGCGGCGCGGCGGTTGCCCTTCTCGGAATCCTCGTTCTGTTCCTGCCGGTCGGGAATCTGAAGCTGTTAAGTCTGATTCTTATCGGAGCCGGCTTCGGACCGATCTTTCCGAGTGTCCTGCACAGCGTACCCGCTCGCTTCGGAAGTGAATATTCCGCCGACATCACGGGCTATCACATGGGCGGCGCCTATGCGGTAGGCTTCGGTGTTCAGCTTTCGTTCGGCTACATCGCCGCAGCGACAACCTTCCGGATTCTTCCGTTTGTGCTGGTCGGTTTTTGTGCGGCGCTCTTTTGCGTCAACGAGATCACCGTCAGACTGACAGCCAAAAAGGCATAAGACTTTTGTAAGAAATGAGAGTTCAGCGGTCAGAAGTCAGAATATTTGACACAAAATTTCCCCACAGAAAACCGCTTCTGTGGGGAAATTTTTATCTCTGCGACGAAAAGCGAAAAGCAATTATCGTTTTTCCCCGCAATTACGCATTACGAATTACGAATTACGAATTGACAAAGCCTCCGGCTTTGTTTACATCAGCTCGCTGACAAGCTCGCTGAATTCCGCCGGGTTTTCAATCGTCTTTCCGCCGATCAGACAGCCTTGTGCATACAGAATCTTCGTATACTTTTTGACCGTTTCCTTGTCCGTTTCAAAAAGTGACTTCAGCTTTGCGGCAATCGGGTGGTCACGGTTGATCTCAAGCGCAATCTTCGCTTTCATTCCGTTCGAGTTCGGCATGGAAGCGAGCACCTTTTCCATTTCAAGAGAGAGCATACCCTCACTTGTCAGGCAGACCGGATAGTTTTTCAGCTTGTTTGTAAATACAACCTCGCTGACGCTGTCGCCGAGGGTTTCTTTCATGAAGTCACGAAGCTCTTTCGTGTCCTCGTTCTCCTTTTTCAGCTCTTCCTTTTCCTCGTCGGTGTCAAGGTCAAGCTTGTCGGCACAGATATTCATAAATGACTTTCCGTCGTATTCACGAAGCATCTGAAGCGCAAATTCGTCCACATCGTCGGTGCAGTAAAGGATCTCATAGCCTTTTTCCTTGACAGCATCCGCCTGCGGAAGCATATCAATCTTGTCGTTCGTTTCGCCGCAGGCAAAGTAGATGGCTTTTTGCTCCTCTTTCATTCTCGAAACATATTCCTTGAGCGTGACAAGCTTCTTTTCGCTTGATGACCAGAACATCAGCAAATCCTGCAAAACGTCCTTGTTCATGCCGTAGTCGGCATAAACGCCGTATTTGAGCTGAAGGCCGAACGCCTTATAAAACGTCTCGTAGTCCTCACGCTTGTTCTTCATCATTTTTTCAAGCTCGGACTTGATCTTCTTTTCAAGATTCTTGGCAATAATCTTGAGAATATGATCCTGCTGAAGCGTTTCTCTCGAAATATTCAGCGTAAGGTCGGCAGAGTCAACAAGACCCTTGACGAAGCTGAAGTAATCGGGAAGAAGATCGGCGCACTTATCCATAATCAGAACGCCGTTCGAATAAAGCTGCAAGCCTTTTTCATAGCCTTTTGTATAATAATCAAACGGAGCGTGCGACGGAACGAACAGCAAAGCGTCGTAGGTTACCTGACCCTCGGTCTTTGAATGAACGGTCAGAAGCGGCTTTTCATAGTCGTAAAACTTTGCCTTATAAAACTCCTCATATTCCTCTTCGGTGATTTCGTTCTTGTTCTTTCTCCAAAGCGGTACCATACTGTTCAGCTGCGTCGGGGTGACAACGGTTTCGTATTCGTCCTCACTGCCCTCTTTAAGCTTCGATTCGGTCATATCCATCATAATCGGGTAGCGGATATAATCGGAATACTTTTTAACAATGTCCTCGATTGTGTACTGTTCAAGGTACTTATCGTAATCGAATTCTTCGGTCTTTTCCTTGATTTTCAGGGTAATGACGGTGCCCGGTTCGCTCTTTTCGGTTTCCTTAATCGTATAGCCGTCAGCTCCGCTTGACTCCCACTGATACGCCTCCTCAGCCCCGTGAACACGGCTGACTACGGTCACGGTGTCGCTGACCATGAACGCCGAATAGAAGCCGACACCGAACTGACCGATGATTTCGACCTCGCTCTTGCCCTCAAGTCCGCTCTTGAAATCGAGCGAGCCGCTTTTTGCAATCGTGCCGAGGTTGCTTTCCAGTTCTTCCTTGCTCATGCCGCAGCCGTTATCCGAAATCGTCAGCGTGCGGTTTTCCTTATCAATTTTAATCTGAATTTTGAAGTCGTCTCTTGAAAGACCGGATTCGTTGTCGGAAAGCGAACGGTAATAGAGCTTATCGAGGGCGTCGCTTGCGTTCGAGATCAGCTCACGAAGAAAGATGTCCTTGTTGGTGTAAATCGAATTGATCATCATATCAAGAAGCTTTTTCGATTCCGCCTTAAACTGTTTTTTTGCCATGATATTCAACTCCTGTATGTAATAATTAACAATTGCTAAAATTAGCACTCTTTTGCCTTGAGTGCTAAAATATATTATAGTCGGATTCCCTCATTTGTCAAGAGCGAAAGAAAGAAAAAATATTTTTTAAAAAGTCTTGACTTGAAGTCAGCTCTAAGTTGTATAATGTTTGCAGGAAACATCAAAGGAGTGATCAATTTGAAAAATATCGTCATCGTTTCTTCAACGCCGAGAAAGAACGGCAACAGTGAGCTTCTCGCCGCCGAATTCAAAAAAGGTGCCGAGGAAAAAGGACACAAGGTAACCGAAATTTTTGTGCGTGAGCTTGACATGAAATTCTGCAAAGGCTGTCTCGCCTGTCAGAAAACGGGAAAATGCGTGATTAAAGACGACATTGCACCGCTGATTGACACAGTCAGACACGCCGAGGTGCTTGTTTTCGCTTCGCCGGTGTATTACTACTCGGTCAGCGGTCAGCTGAAGACCTTTCTTGACCGCATGAATCCGATTTATACCCTCGGGCATGATTTCAAAGAGGTCTATCTGATTTCGACCGCCGCCGAAGACGAAGAAAGTGCGGTAGACGGCAGTATCAGCGACATAAACGGCTGGATTGACTGCTTCGAGGGCGTTACGCTTGCCGGCGTGATAAAAGGAATCGGTGCGACCAAGCCGGGCGACATCAGAAGCAATGCACAGGTCATGAAGCAGGCATACGAAACGGGTCTTGGCTTATGACAATTAAACAGGTCAGCGAAAAATACGGCATTTCCGCCGACACCCTGCGCTATTACGAAAAAACAGGGTTGATTCCCGATGTACCGAGGACGCCGGGCGGAATCCGCGACTACGACGAGACTGCCTGCGGCTGGGTAGAGTTCATCATATGTATGAGGAACGCCGGGCTTCCGGTCGAGGTGCTTTCGAAATACGTTGAGCTTTGCAAGCAGGGAGACAGCACCGCCAAAGAGAGAAAGCAGATTCTCGTCAATCAGCGGCAACAGCTGATCGAAAAAATCGAATCGCTCAATGCGTCTTTGGACAGGCTCAATTTTAAGATCAATTATTATGATGAGATCATCTTAAAAAAAGAACGGGAGCTGAAAAACGGAATTGAGAAGCCGTAAGTTGAGCAGTAAATTTTAGTTTGTCGTGTGACGACGGCAATCCCGGGGTACACGGTGCTTGATTGGAAACTGACAGCCCTAGCCGTTAGTTGAACGGTAAATTTTAGTTTGTAGAGGCAATGGTTAGTCTGTTCTTTTTGGTTTTAATTTGTTCTATATCTTTAACTTTGCGCTAATGCCGCGCGGGCACTTACTTTCTTTCAGTCACGAAAGAAAGTAAGCAAAGAAGCGCTTTTAAGAGCGCATTTTCTCAGCCGAGTTTTTTCTCGCCTTGAGGGCGAGGAAAAAACTGCGGGTCGAAAATGCTATTGCAAGTCAGCGGTACCGTCCCATAGCCTTTGGAGTCAGGCACAGTGGGACGAAACGGAAAGACACAAAGTTCTCTAACTTCCTTTTTCGTAGTTGTCAGTCACTGCCCCTCGATGCCTGACGCAATAGGTATTGAGTTTGGTCTTTCCTGACAGCTTGCTTTCAGCCGGTATGTGATACCATAGTTATTGATTTCGACATCCTGTTCTAAAAATTACACAAAAAGCAGGAGAGAACAAACCATCCTCAACGCAAAAGTGCGACCACCCTTAGTGTTTTTCCTCTACGAAAAAGCGCTCTTTGCTTACTTTCTGACGCTTCGGTCAGAAAGTAAGTGCCCGCGCGGCATTAGCGCAAAGTTAAAGATATAGAACAAATTAAAACCAAAAAGAACAGACTAACCTTTACACCGCTAAACTAAAATTTAACCATAACTCGTTTTAAGCCGCCCGGCTTCCCGTCACTTAAAAAATCAACAGACTTTTTGTCACGGAAAAGACGACTCTGCGGAAAACAGCTTCCCTTTGGCTCAAAGGAAACCCGCAGCCACTTCTACATCTGACATCTAAAATCTACCATCTGTTCTGTCCCCGCAATTACGCATTACGAATTACGCATTTAATTAAGGAGGTACTCTTATGTTATACGATTTTACTTTTTACAACCCGACCCGAATCCACTTCGGCAAAAACGCCATGCAGGCTCTTAAAGGCGAGCTTGCTTCTTTCGGCGACACTGTCATGCTCGCCTACGGCAAAGGCGCCATCAAGAAAAACGGCATCTACGACGAGGTCACGAAAACACTTCAAGAAGCCGGCAAGACTGTTATCGAGTTTTCCGGCATCATGCCGAACCCGACGTACAAAAAAGTCCTTGAGGGCGCACAGCTTGTAAGAGACAACAATGTCGACCTGATTCTTGCGGTCGGCGGCGGCTCAACCATCGACTGCTGTAAGGCGGTATCCGTCACGGCTTACTGTGAGGGCGACGCCTGGACAAAATATTGGGTGAACGAAGAGGACGTGGACAACAAAATCGTGCCTGTGGCGTCCGTATTGACGATGGTCGGCACCGGCTCGGAGATGAACGGCGGCTCGGTCGTCACGAACGAGGACGTGATGCTTAAAAACGGCAGAGTTTTCCCGCCGAAGGTCTATCCGAAGTTTTCGATTCTCAATCCCGAATACACCTACACCCTGCCCGAATATCAGATGGTAAGCGGTATTGCCGACATTCTGTCGCATTTGATGGAGCAGTACTTCTCAGGCGACGACAACAACGTTTCGGACTATCTTTTAGAAGCGCTCATGCGCTGTGTCATTGACAGCACGCCGAAAGCGCTCGAAAACCCGAAAGACTACGAGGCAAGAAGTAACATCATGTGGGCGGCAACGGTGGCGCTCAACACGATTACCGGCGTTTCCAAAATGCAGGACTGGCAGGTACACATGATTGAGCATCAGCTCGGCGCTTACACCGACTGTGCCCACGGAATGGGTCTTGCGGCGATTTCGCCGGCGTATTACCGCTTTATGTACAAGTTTGCACCCGAAAAGTTCGCACGCTTTGCCAAAAAAGTCTTCGGCGTGCATCAGAACGGCAGAACGGACGAGCAGGTCGCTCTTGAGGGTATCGACAGGCTCGAACAGTTCTTCAAGGACAGCAAAATGGCAACAAACATCCACTCACTCGGAGCGACCGAAGAGATGCTCCCGCTGATTGCCAATTCGACCATCGTCGGCGGTGGGTATCACGACCTGACGGCGGACGAGGTGCTGGGAATACTGAAAGAAGCATTTTAAAACATAAAAGAATCCGCAGACGGGAACGGCATTCCGGTCTGCGGTTGTTTTTGTATTCAGTTTGGGACTCTGAATCTGTCATTGTTCGCAAGGGTGTACGGATTGAGCAGAACTACGGTTTATAATTATGTTGCGATTTTAGAAATTTGTTGTAAAACAAAGTCAGACATTTAACAAGTATAATCATTGATTATATTATGTGTTAAATGCCCGACTTTATTGTCATTATGTAATTTTAATTGTAGTTATTATTTATATAATTTTGTATCTTGTTGGCATCAAGCAAACTAAAATCGCTCAAATCTCTTTCTGTAAATTCATCGTTCGTAGTAAAGGCACTTAAATAAGTAGCATCTTTTGAAGCGATCATGTTGAGTTCAGTATCGCTTATACAACCCATTGTGGCAATATGGTTAGCAACGTCTGCTCCGTAACTGTTTTCGGCAGTATATTTAACGTAGACTGCATAATATCCGTTTCCATATACGCTATCGGAACTTCCGTCATAAACCCAGATAGATTGAACTTTAAAAGAATAGGGGTTCTTGAGTAGATTCATATAAGCCATACAGAACTTTGCAGCGAAAACCTCTTCATCGGACATGGCATTTGAACTTTGATTGTTCGCATAAGCCGGTGTAGAACCACCATTTGGCGAAGTGTTGCCGGAACCGGTTGTTACAAGCAGCGACACACTGACAACAAAACAAATTATTGATATTGATAATAAAATAAGGGGATTTTTTTTGCTTTTGTGTTTTACTAAATCAACTATAAGAACAATTATTCCTACAGGTCCTAAAATAAGTGCTAATACGATAAGGCCAAAAATTAAATAATCCATAGAATTCAGCTTCTTTCATTTTTGTATTTTCGTGCTGGACTGTTTTCTCCGACCCTCCTTAATTAAAAAGTGTACGCAATCAAAACCTGCACACACGGAAAATGCAAGCTTTTTGCACGTTTAGCCATTTTTAAAACGTTATAATTTGTCGATATAACATTTTCAAGCGTATAATAACATTTTAAAAAGTACGTGTCAATAGTTTTAACATTTTTAAAGCTTATATTTTACCCTCATTCGGCTGTATGCTAATAATGGGAGGTAATCATATGAACGCTGAATTTGTTCGTGAACGCATAACGCAGCTACGGCTTCAAAAAGGTGTTTCCGAGTATAAAATGAGCTATGACTTAGGTCACAGCCGAGGATACGTCAATAACATTTCTTCGGGAAAAACATTACCGTCCATGACGGAGTTTTTTGCAATCTGCGAATATTTTGCAATCTCCCCCGCCGACTTCTTCAATAAGGACATAGTCAATCCCAAACTTTCGGGACAGGTATTGGCCGACATAGTAAAGCTCAGCGATAGTGATTTACGGTTTGTCTGTATGCTCGTCGAACGGCTGAAGAAAAAATAGAAAAACAGCTCTGAACCCGGAAAAAGGGTCAGAGCCGTTTTCTTTGTCTATAAGACTACCATTACGTTTGGTTGGATTTAGCGGTGTTAAGTGAAGCGATAAGCGCTTTTTCACCTCGATACACATATCACGCACTTTTCTGTCATCAAAATATCCGCTTTTGATCAACAGTTCAATCCAATATTCGCTTTCGCTGCACTCTTTCAACGCAATCTGAAGTTTTGCGATAAAATCAGCCTTGCCGTGACCGTAGAACGCTTCACGGATGTTAGCCCCAACACTTGTACCACTACGAATTAGTTGATTGGTTAAAGCCGTTTCCTTTTTGGTTTGTTTGACCGTATTGCACACTTTGATTATTTCAAGTGCAAATGCTTTTGACTTATCAATAAGCGGACTGTTTTTCATAACACTTCATCCCCTTTCACACAAGCTTCTTCACTATTCCCTCTTACTTCTTCCTTTCCAAAAATCCCGTCCGAATTTTTATGAGTGAAAAGTGAAGAGTGAAGAGGTAATAAGTAAAAATCCCGCCCGCAAAAATGCGAACGGGATTTTTGGAGCTGCTAACCAGATTTGAACTGGTGACCTCATCCTTACCAAGGATGCGCGCTACCGACTGCGCCATAGCAGCAATTAAGATAGCTTGCATATTATAACCTAATCGACAGAAAATGTCAAGAACTTTTTTCATATTTATCTTAACCAAGTATAATGCTTAATAAGAATAATTTTTTTATGCCTGAAAATATTAAAATCTTGTAAAATCGGGTTTTTCCTGTTGATTTATGTCAAAATTAAGTATAGACTATTGAGTAACTTATTGAAGTATTCATATTGAAATATAATTCTACCGCTGTCCGGAGGAAAATCAGTTGAAAAAAGTCGTATTTATGCTTGTCACTGCGGCAATAATTATCGTATATCCGCTTTGTTCCATGATAGCTGTTTCCGTTTCGGGAAAAAAGGCTTCCTGTGATACGCAAAACGGTGTTTCTGTCGTTGAAAAGCTTGATGAACAGTCCGTTGACAAGGCGCAGGCGCAAATCAATCAGACAATTGAAAAACGAAAGACCGACGCAACCTCTGCCGAAGTGCAAAAGGCGATTGCCAAAAGCATTAAACAGATTAAAAGCGGTCAGAAAAGCTATCGTCAGGTCTTTAACGACGTCTATTTCATGGGCGATTCCCTGATGGATGGACTTCGTGTCTACGGCGTTCTGAATCCGAGCCGCCTGATTACGCAGGTCAGCGCCGGGCTCAGCCACCTTGAACAAAACATGAACAGCATCATCAGCGCCCGTCCGCCGGTTCTTATCCTTCATTACGGTCTCAATTCGATTTCGACAAGCGACGCACAGCTTGAATCGTTTGTTTCACGGTACACAGCCGACATCAAAAAGCTAAAAAAGGCACTTCCGCAAACGAGAATCATTGTCAGCCTGCTTTTCCCGATCGATACGAGCAAGGCGACCGCACCGAGATTCAAGGCGGTCGGCAAGTATAACACCGCCATGATCAAAATGTGCAAAAAGCTCTCCGTCGAATACCTTGACTCCACGGAAGTTGTCAAGGCAAACAAGCAATATAACGCCAAGGACGGTATCCATTATTCAAAAAGCTTTTACGGAAACTGGCTTGAGTTTATTATGAAAAATAAGGGGATCTATTGATGAACGCAAACAGAATCAAAGAATTGCTTTGCGTTGTCGTGCTCATCGTTTTTATCATTTTTCTTACAGGAAATTCTTCCATCAGCAAGGCAACGGGGAAAGAAGTCCTCAAAGCGGTAAACGCCGAGATAAAAATCAGCGAGCAGGAAGATATTAAAAAATGCGACAACCAAAAGATAAAAAAAGAATTCGGCTTTACGCATAACGATTTCGAATATATCACCTACTACGCCTCCGATTCCGTTATGGAGGTCCGTGAGCTTCTTATCATCAAGCTTAAAGACAAATCTCAGCTTGATTCCGTCAAAGAAGCCATCGAAAAACGGGTTGAAGAAAAGTCGGCGCTCTTCAAGGGATATGCGCCCGAACAAAGCGCCATGCTTGATAATTACGTTCTTGAATACAAAAAAGGCTTCCTGATTTATGCCGTATCCGACACACCCGATCAGCTGATTTCCGCCTTCAAAAAAGCCGTTTAAAGGAGTATAACCGTCCATGCTTTTCAGCAGTGCAACCTTTTTGTTCGTCTTTCTTCCGATTGTTTTTCTTTTGTATTTTGTCCCCGTTTTCCGGGACGACAAGAAAAAGGAGATCACGAAAAAGAATCTCGTCTTATGCGCTTCAAGCCTTGTCTTTTACGCCTGGGGCGAGCCGGTCTATATCGTGCTGATGCTTATCAGCATCTTTTTCAACTACACCATCGGCTGTGATCTTGATAAGAATTTTGCCGATCCGAAAACGAAAAAGCGCATTCTTGTTTTCGCCGTTATTTTCAATCTCGGCGTTCTCGGATTTTTCAAGTACTACGGCTTCGTCATCGAAAACATCAACCATCTTTTCGGGCTTTCACTGACCCATGCCAATCTCGCTTTGCCGGTCGGTATCTCATTTTACACCTTCCAGGCACTGTCTTATGTGATCGACGTATACCGGGGCGACGTGAAGGTGCAAAAAAATCTTCTTCCTTTTGCCCTTTACATAACGATGTTCCCGCAGTTGATCGCCGGCCCCATCGTTCAGTATTCGGACATTGAAGCACAGCTGAAACAGCGGACGATTTCCATCCGGAAATTCGCCGGCGGCGTTCTGTTTTTTATAAGGGGTCTCGGAAAAAAGGTTCTTTTTGCCAATTTCATCGGTGCAATCTATACCGATATTACAAGCGGCGGTGTCTCATCCCTGCCTGCCGTAACCTCCTGGATCGGCATTTTCTGCTACACGATGCAGATTTATTTCGACTTCAGCGGATACTCCGACATGGCAATCGGCCTCGGAAAAATGTTCGGCTTCGATTTTATCCAGAACTTTGACTATCCCTATACCGCCTCGAGCATAACCGACTTCTGGCGCAGATGGCATATTTCCTTAAGCAGCTGGTTCCGCGACTACGTTTATATTCCCCTCGGCGGAAACCGCAAGGGGACGGCAAGAACCATTTTCAATATCTGTGTCGTCTGGAGCCTTACCGGCCTTTGGCACGGAGCGGCGTGGAACTTCGTCGCATGGGGCGCTTTTTACGGAATCCTGCTGATTCTTGAAAAATTCGTATTCAAGTCTCTGCTTGAAAAAATTCCGATGCCCGTTCGCCACGTTCTGACGATGCTGATTGTTATGATCGGCTGGGTATTCTTCTCAAGCAACAGTCTCGGTGAAGCCGGAAGCTATCTTCTTTCTATGACAGGCTTCGGCAAGGGCGGTTTTGCCGATGCGCAAAGCCGGTATTACCTTTCCACCTCGCTTTTCCCGATGCTTGTCACCGGCCTTTCGGCGTTCGGCGTGTTCAAGCACTTCCCGAAACCGAAAGACAAAACACAAAGACTGACCGTTCAGGTTGTCGGTTATCTTGTCATCTTCATTTTCTGTATCATTTACCTTGTAAGCGAAACCTATAATCCGTTCTTATATTTCAGATTTTAAAGGAAAAAGCATGAAAGAAAATAATTTTAAAAAATCAAAAATCACCAAACGTGTCGAACACCGGAAAAAGGTAACCGCAATCGGTTTGTCTTTAAGCTGTGCGTTTATTTCGATCATCGTGCTTGTAGCGTTTCTGATTCTTCTGATTCCGGATAAGCAGATGTCGGAAAAAGAGAACCGGGTTCTTGCGCAAAAGCCGGTTCTCACGCTTTCCTCTATCACAAGCGGTAAGTTCATGAAGGATTTCGAAAGCTATCTTACCGACCAGTTTCCGTTACGGGATCGGATCATCTCGTTCAAGACTTTTGTTGACCGTTCGGTCGGCAAAAAAGAAGAAAACGGCGTCTATATCGGAAAGAACGGCTTTCTTTTTGAAGAACAGACCGAGTACGACAAAGACAATGTTGAAAAAATAACCTCTGCCGTTGTTAACTTCGCAAAGGAAAACAAAAAGCTCAAAAAAGCTTTTCTCCTTTCCCCGAATTCTTCTTATGTCTTAGGCGATCTGATGCCGAAAGGGTACGAACCGGAAAGCCAGAAGCAACAGCTTGAGCGGATAAAAGAGCTTGTTGAGCCCTCCGGCATTTCATGGGTCGACTGTGTCAAAGTCTTTGATGCGCAAGAGGACAAAACCGGATTGTTTTACCGGACCGATCACCATTGGACGACCAAAGCGGCTTATCTCGCTTTCAAAGAGCTTGCCGGCACGTTCGGCATCTCCTTGAAAAACGCCAAATTCAAGTTGTACAGCGTGTCCGACAGCTTTCAGGGCACCTTGGCCTCCTCGTCGGGCGTCGGAAGCTCAACCGATGAAATTCAGATCTGCATAGCCCAAAAGCCGGCGGTCAGCTATGTCGTCAGCTACGAATCCAGCAACAAAAAAACAGCCACCCTTTTTGATAAGGATAAGCTGAATCAAAAAAATCAGTATGAGGTCTTTCTCGGCGGAAACTACGATAAAGTGATTATTTCAACCTCCGCCGATACCGACGATACGCTTTTGCTTTTCAAGGATTCCTACGCCAACTGCATGATTCCGATGCTCACACCGTTTTTTGCGAAAATCGTTGTAATCGACCCGAGATATTTCAGCGACAGCCTCGACGGGATCATGAAAGAATACAATTTCACCCATGTGCTTTTCCTTTATAATCTGAACACGTTCCTTGCGGACACCTCCCTTGTGGACGCACTCGAAAGCTGAAAAAAGCACCGTAAAGGCAAAATCGCTTTTACGGTGTTTTTCACTTCAATAGGCAATCTCTAAAAGCCTTAAGGTATTCGGCATAGTGCGCAAATGATGTCGGATTTTAGGCAAAAATCCGCAGGAATACTTTGTGTATTTCAAGGATTTTTAACGACAAAGACGGCATTAGTTGGGCGCTATGACGAGTGCCGAGAGGTTTTAAGAGGTTGCCAAACATTATTCAGCGGAAAAATCGTCCTTGCCGACGCCGCAAAGCGGGCAAACGAAATCGTCGGGAAGATCTTCGAACTTGGTGCCGGGAGCGATGCCGTTATCGGGATCGCCGACTGCTTCGTCGTACTCATAGCCGCAAATGTTGCAGATATATTTCATCTCATAAGCTCCTTTCGTTATAATATACTACTGTTTTACTCTAAAATCCGTTTTTTGTCAAGTCTCCAAATAATACAATATCCCGGTTGACGAAAAAAAGAAAAAACGCTATACTTGAAAAATACAGAATCTGCCGCAAAAAGGACGGTGACCGCCGGATGGGCAAAAAGGCGCAAAAAAACACAAAAAGCAAAATCGTTTCCGCCGCATGGAAGCTTTTTTATGAACAGGGCTACGACACAACAACGGTTGACGACATCATACTCGAAAGCGGAACCTCCAAAGGCTCGTTTTATCACTACTTTGAGGGCAAGGACGCACTTTTAGGCTCGCTTGCCTACCTTTTTGACGAAAAATACGAACAGCTTGCCGAAGAGATCAGCCCCGACACCAATAGTATTGACGCACTCGCCTTTTTAAACCGTGAGCTTTTCGAAATGATTGAAAACCGCATTGATATCGACCTGCTCGTCAAGCTTTACTCCACTCAGCTTACGACCAAAGGTGAAAAGCACCTTCTTGACCGCAACCGGGTTTACTACAAGCTGCTTCGGAAAATCGTCTCTGACGGTCAGCAAAAGGGCGAAATCACAAAAGAAAGCACCGTCAACGACATTGTGCGGCTGTATGCGCTCGAAGAACGGGCGGTCATCTATGACTGGTGCCTTTGCAACGGCGAATACTCGCTTCGTGAGTACGGGCAAAAGGTCATCGGGATTTATCTTGATTCAATCAGAAGCTGAAAAGGAAAAAGTATTATATTGTCCGGAGTGACTGCTTCGGACAATATTTTATTTTTTGCATTAAATTTGTTCTGTAATTCAGTCTAATAAAAATCACTTTATTTTAAACAAGAATCCTTCTATTTATACATATAGGTATCTTATTTTGTACATACTTTATTCTGTATTGCATTTCAGGTGAAAGTGTGTTATCATATCGAAGTTAAAAATTTAAATTTGAAAAGAGAGGAAATAAAAAAATGACATTAGAACTTCTTGCTTTTATTCTCTATTTCCTCGCCGTGCTTTCAATCGGTATCTTCTTTATGATTCGCTCCAAAGGCACCGGCGAAAAGGAATACTTTCTCGGCGGAAGAGGCATGGGTCCGTGGGTAACCGCCATGAGTGCTCAGGCTTCGGACATGAGCGGCTGGCTTCTGATGGGCTTTCCCGGAAGCATTCTCGCTTTCGGCATGGGCAAGGTCTGGATCGGCATCGGTCTTGCTATCGGCACCTCGCTCAACTGGATTTTAGTCGCCAAAAGACTGCGCCGTTTTTCAAAGGTTGCAAACGACTCGATTACCCTGCCGCAGTACTTAACCAACCGTTTCGCTTCAAAACACAAGACGCTTCAGATCATCAGTGCTGTTGTATTCCTTGTTTTCTTCACCGTGTATGTCGCTTCGGGCTTCGTTGCCGGTAAAACGGTTCTCACAAGCGTTATTCCTCAGCTTGCCGGTAAGGACGAGCTTGCGCTTGCGATTTTCGCCCTCATCATCATCGCCTACACCTTCTCAGGCGGCTTCAAGGCGGTTTGCTGGACGGACTTCTTCCAAGGTTTAATGATGCTCGTTGCCGTTCTTGCGGTGCCCATCGTGATTATCGCAACAAAGAATCCGGATTCCGCAAACCTCACGCTGACTCTTACCGAGGGTGCAAAAGGAATCGGAGAATTCAACATGAACCCGTTCAAGGCTTCGCCGCAGGACATCATTTCCGGTCTTGCGTGGGGTCTCGGCTACTTCGGTATGCCGCACATTCTTGTCAGATTTATGTCCATCAAGAAGTCCTCCATGATGAAAAAGGCTTCGATCGTTGCGATCATCTGGGTTGTACTCTCCCTCGGTTCGGCAATCGCTTTTGCGATTTTGGGCCGTATGCTGATCGGCGAACAGCTTGTCAACGCCGGCAAGCCCGAAACCGTATTCATTGAGCTTGTTAAGGAGCTCTTCCCGCATTTCATCGTCGGCCTTCTGCTTTCAGCTATTGTTGCCGCCGCCATGAGTACGGCTGACTCTCAGCTTCTTGTCGCTTCGTCCTCTTTCACAAGCGACATCTACAAGCCCGTTTTCCGTAAGAACGCTTCGGACAAGGAAGTCCTTTGGGTCGGCAGAGGGGTTGTCATCCTCGTTTCGATTATTGCGTTCTTCATTGCTTCAAACGGCGGCAAGGGTGCGCAGGCCATCATGAACATGGTTGAAAACGCCTGGGGCGGCTTCGGTGCCGCTTTCGGTCCGGTTATTATCCTTTCACTGTTCTGGAAAAAGACAAGCTACAAAGGTGCCGTTGCCGGCGTTGTCGGCGGTGCGGTTACCGACGTACTGTGGCTGATTTTCCTGACGGCAAAGACCGGAATTTACGAAATTCTTCCCGGCTTTGTTGTAGGCCTGATTTGCTGCATCGTTGTTTCGCTTCTTGACAAGAATCAGTCGCCCGAAGCGATTGCAATCTTCGAAAAAGCCACGGCTAAGGATTATGAAGATTAAACTTTGATATTTTCGTACCTTTCAACATACGAACCCCGAAAAGACCGTTTCAGCCTTTTCGGGGTTCGGTTTATTTTTTTGACTCGGGCTTTGCTGAGATTTCGTTCCACAGCGTAAACCCGAGAATCAACACGCCGCCGACAGTCTGCCACCCGGTGATTCTTTCGTGAAGAATCAGCACGGACACAAGAACGGCAACAAGCGGATCGATATAGCTTAAAATCGCCGCCTTTTGTCCCGGAAGCTCTTTGAGTGCCGAAAAATATAAGCAGTATGTGATCCCCGTGTGAAACAGTCCGACTGCCAGAAGACTTGCCCAGCCGACGCCGTCAAGCGACCCGAGACCGAATGAGCCGGAAAACAGGACATACGGAATCAGTACCGCCGTCGCCGAAACGAACTGCAAAAACGTGCGGTGGATTCCGCCGACACCTTTTATGAACTTATTGAGAAGCACAACGGACGCATAAAACACGGCCGCACCGAGTCCGAACAGGATACCGGCCAAATCGCTTTTGCCTTTTTCCACGCTGCCCGTGACGGTGAGCATCACAAGACCGAGCGTTGACATCAGAAAGCACAGCCACTGCTTCGCCCGCATTTTTTCTTTGAAGATAACCGGGCACAAAACGGTGACGAGCACCGGCGCAAAATAATAACTCAAGGTCGCCACGCTGACGGTTGTGTATTTGTACGCCTGAAACAGCAAAATCCAGTTGACACCCATCGCTGCGCCCGAAAGAAGCAAAAGAGGCAAGTCTTTTTTTATCGACGAAAACAGAATTTTCTGCTTCGTCACAAGCAGGTAAAATCCGATGAGAATCAGTGCCAGAACGGCTCTTGACAAAGCAAGCTCACCCGACGACAGCGGGATATTGCGGACAAACAGTCCGAGTGTGCCGAACACCGTCATGGATATAATCATCATCAGTCTGCCGTTGACCTTTTTCTTTCCCATTCTTTCACCGAAGCCTTCCGTTAATTTATAAACAGCTTCATTATAGGGATTTCGCTTTGCCGTGTCAACCCGAAGTCAGGCGGACAAGAACACTCTCACACGGCAATTGGTTTTATATTCCTTTTTGAATAAATCATTTCTATCCGGTATAGTATAATATATTAGTTATTCTTAAAACTGTTCCCGAAAGAGAGGTACGTTATGTTTATTGACAAAGCGAAAATCAAAATCCGTGCAGGCAACGGCGGAAACGGTGCGGTTGCCTTTCACCGGGAAAAATATATCGCCTCGGGCGGTCCCGACGGCGGTGACGGCGGCAAAGGCGGCGACGTTGTATTCGTCGTTGACGACAATCTCTCTACCCTTGCCGACTTCCGCTACAAAAGAAAATACGCCGCCAAAAACGGCAACGACGGACAAGGCTCACGAAAGAACGGCAGAAAGGGCGAAGACCTGATTATCAAAGTACCCAGAGGCACCGTTATCCGTGAATGTGAAAGCGGAGCGGTCATGTCCGATATGTCAACCGACGAGCCGTTTATCGCCGCAAAGGGCGGCAAAGGCGGCTGGGGCAACAGCCACTTTGCTACCTCGACAAGACAGACGCCCCGTTTTGCCAAGGACGGTATGCCGGGCGAGGAATGGGAGGTCACGCTCGAACTCAAGCTCCTTGCGGACGTCGGTCTGTTAGGCTTCCCGAACGTCGGAAAGTCGAGCTTTATCTCCGTTGTCAGCCAGGCAAAGCCGATTATTGCCGACTATCATTTTACCACCATTACGCCCGTTTTAGGTGTCGTCTCCATGGGCGAAGGCTCCTCGTTCGTTATCGCCGACATTCCGGGACTGATCGAGGGTGCAAGCGAGGGCATCGGTCTCGGTCACGAATTTTTACGGCACGTTGAGCGCTGCCGGATGCTTTTACACATCGTTGACGTCGCCGGAAGCGAGGGCAGAGACCCGATTGAGGACTTTGAAAAAATCAACCTTGAATTAAAACGGTTTAACCCCGAGCTTGCCGACCGTCCGCAGATTGTCGCCGGCAACAAAATCGACTTAGCAACGGACGAGCAAAGAGAACGCTTCAAAGACTATATCGAGTCAAAGGGCCTCGATTACTTCGAAATGTGCGCCCCGATTCTGGAGGGCACAAAAGAAGTCATCAACGCCGTTGCGGCAAAGCTTGCGACACTTCCGGCGGTCAGACAATACGAAAGCGAAGAAATCCCGCTTGAAGTCATCATGAAAAAGAAGAACACCGGCTTCGAAATTTTCGTCGACGACGGCATTTACTATATCGAAGCGCCGTGGCTTGTGCCGATTATCAACAAAACAAATATGGACGACTACGAATCGCTTCAGTATTTTCAGCGTGTCCTCACGTCAAGCGGCATCATCGACGCTTTACGGGAAAAGGGCATCGAAGAGGGCGACACCGTCAGCATTTACGACCTTGAATTTGATTTTGTAAATTAAGGAAGTTTTATTTCATGGGAATACTTTTTGAAAAAGACTGCGATGCAAAACAGCTAAGCCCTCTGACGCTTGCCTTTATCGGGGACACGGTGTTTGACCTTTTCGTCAGAGAAATGCTTGTCTGCGACGCAAACAGGCCGGTAAAAAAGCTTCACAACAGTGCGGCGAAGCTTGTCAACGCCAAGGTACAGGCGAAAATTGCCGAAGCGATAGCCGACAGCTTCACCAAGCAGGAAACGGACGTGTTTAAACGGGGGCGGAATGCACATACTAATCACATCGCAAAAAATGCGAGCAACCGTGATTACCATTACGCCACCGGGCTTGAAGCCGTTTTCGGCTTCGTATACTTAAACGGCGACACCGAAAGGCTCCGTGAGCTTTTTGCGCTTGCCATAGAAAGTCTTGAGACCCCGGAGGTGCAATAATTTCTTTTTGGGGTTCTTATGAATATCAAGAAAGCTGCTGTCAATTGTTTTTATGTCGTTGCCGGCTCGGCGCTTTTCAGCCTGAGCGTTAATATGTTCTCCGTGCCGAACGGGATCGTGCAGGGCGGACTTGCCGGCATATCCATCATGATAAACCGGATTTTCCCGTTTATCCCGGTCGGCCTTTCGGTCTTTACGCTCAACATTCCGCTTTTTATCATCGGCTATCTGCGGCTCGGAAAAGGCCTTGTCCTCCGCTCCATTGCGGCGACAATCGTCTTTACGTCCTTTATCGACATCGGCGAGCTGTTTATTCCGCCGTACACCGGTGATATTTTTCTCGCGTGCGTCTTCTGCGGCGTGTTCGCCGGAATCGGATTGGCCTTTATTCTTCTTGCCGGCGCCACAACGGGCGGAACAGAAATCATCGCCGTTTTAATCAAGCAGCAGCGGGGCGACTTCTCGGTCGGAAAGCTGATGATGTTCGTTGACCTCGTGGTTCTTACCGCTTCGTACTTTGTTTTCCGAAGCCTTGAAAGCACGATGTACGCCGTGGTCACGCTTTTCGTCACATCGAAGCTTATTGACCTTGTTCTTGTCGGAACGGGAACCGGCAAGGCGTTTATCATCATTTCAAAAAACGCAGATTTTATCACACAAAAAATCCTTTCCGAGATTTCCCGGGGCGTCACCGTCATACCGGCCAAAGGCGGCTACACCAACGAAAATAAGCAGATTATTTTCTGCATCGTGCGCTCGTCACAGGTGTCGGCAGTCAAGCGGCTTGTGAGCGAAAACGACAAAAGCGCCTTCTCCTTTGTCGCCGACATCGGCGAAGTAATGGGACAAGGGTTTCATTAAATTTTTACAAAAGGTGGTTACCATATGAATTTTACAACTCTTTCCAACGGTACCAGCGAGGGCTACTGCATTATCAAAAGCCTCGAAAAGAAGATGAATGTAAAAGGCGTGCCGTATCTCGACCTTGTTTTATGCGACAAAACGGGTGAGATCAACGCTAAGCTTTGGGATTATAAAGAGTTTATTCACGGCGAATACAGCGCCGGCGAGCTTATCAAAATCAGAGGTACAATCACTCAGTACAACGGAGCGGATCAGCTTCGCATTGACAAAATCAGAGCCGTTGCCGAAAGCGACAACATTGACATCGGTGACTTTGTTCCGTCCGCCGAGTATCCGGGAAAGCTGATGCTCGATAAAATCTACTCTTACATAGAAAGCATCACCGATACACAGATTAAAACGCTGACGACAGCACTCATCAAAGACTGCGAGGACAAGCTTGTGTTCTGGCCGGCGGCTTATAAGCTTCACCACGCCATGCGAGGCGGACTTTTATATCACACGCTGTCCATTCTCCGCCTTGCCGACAGCGTTTGCGGTATCTATCCGTCGGTTGACAGGGATTTGCTCGTCGCCGGAGCGGTGCTTCACGATATCTGTAAAATTGACGAATTTGACATAAGCCCCGCCGGTATCGTCACGAACTATTCCGTCAAGGGCGAGCTGTTGGGTCACCTTGTCATGGGCAGCATGAAAATTCAGCAGAAAGCTAAGGAACTCGGTATCGACGATGAGTGCGTGACACTTCTTGAACACATGGTCATTTCTCACCACGGTACGCCCGAATTCGGTGCGGCGGTGCGTCCGATGTTCCTCGAAGCGGAGCTTTTAAGTCAGCTTGACACCCTCGATGCAACCGTTTTCGAGATTGCCGACACGCTGACCGAAGTCGAAAAAGGCGGCTTCTCCCCCCGTCAATGGGCACTTGATAACCGCAAGCTTTACAATCACGGACGCAAAAATATTGCTCCAAAAGCAAAATTAGACTGATTTTCGGCTGGTAAATGCTGAAAAAAGCGAGAAAATAGTCAAATACTGTTGCTTTTTTCAAAAAAAAATGCAATAATATATAATTGATTGACGGATAAACCACCGTAGGAGGCTTTCAATGCGTGTTATAACCGGCTCAGCAAGAGGACGAAATCTGATTACCCTTGAGGGGGAGGACGTCCGCCCGACAACGGACAGAGTAAAGGAAGCCCTTTTCAGCATTATTCAGTTCGAAATTGAGGGCAGAAAAATTCTTGACCTTTTTTCCGGTTCCGGTCAGCTCGGAATTGAAGCGCTGTCCCGAGGCGCAGAAAAAGCCGTTTTTGTCGACTCGTCAAAGAAATCGCTTGAAGTCACAAAAAAGAATCTCGAAAACACAAAGCTTATCGAAAAGGCTGTTTTACTCAACCGGGAAAGCATTTCCTATCTGCGCACGGCAAGCGAAACGTTCGATATCGTCTTTCTCGACCCGCCGTACAAAACCGGTCTTTTACAAAGTGCACTCGGTGAAATCGAAAAAGTCGTCAATCCCGGCGGCGTTGTCATCTGTGAAGCGCCTAAAGATGAAGAACTGCCCGAAGATATCGGCAGCCATTTCCAATCCAAAAAATACAACTACGGAAAAATCTCTCTCACGGTTTACAGAGCCGCAACCATCGGAAGTGAGTTATTTGAGTAAAATCGCTATCTGCCCGGGAAGCTTTGACCCGATTACAAAAGGACATCTCGATATCATCAGAAGAAGCGCTAAGATTTTCGACAAGGTTATTGTGGTTGTTATGTCCAACTACCGCAAAACAGGCTCTTCGCTTTTCTCGGTCGAGGAAAGAGTCGGGCTGATTGAGCGCTGCACTTCGGATCTTCCGAACGTTGAAGTTGATTTCTATATGGGACTTCTTGCCGAATACGCACGGCAAAAGAACGCAGCCGTTATTATCAAGGGACTTCGTGCCGTTTCGGACTTTGAAGACGAATTTCAGCAGGCACTTGCCAACAAAAGCCTGAACCCCGACGTGGAAACCGTATTCATGGCGGCAAGCGCCGAGAATATGTTCCTGTCTTCAAGCGTTATCAAGCAAATCTGCCAGCTCGGCGGAGACGTGACACCGTTTCTCCCGCCCGAAATCAGCGGCGACATTATCAGCAAGCTTCGTCAGCAGTAATCGGCCTGCGGCGAGTATATAAAACGTTAAGGAACCCTAACTACTAAAAAAAGAAAGGATAGATACTTATGGCATACTTCCAGGAAGAAGAAGAGGAAAACATCGATTACATCGGCTTTAACGACGCCGACGATGACGATGAGGAAGAATATGACGATTCCGAATTTGAAAGATATTCCCAAGAGGAAATGAGCGATAAATGGGGCAACATGAGCTTTGACGAGTTGATCGGCGAGTTTGACCGCATTGTTTCCTCCTCGAAGAAGTTCTTTTTCTCGAAGAAGAAGAGAATCGTTGACGGTCAGGAGCTTTCAAACCTCGTTGACGTGGTAAACGAACAGCTTCCCGGCGAAATCAAGACTTCCCGTGATATCATCGCTTCAAGAGACGACATTATCACAAACGCCAAGCGTTCGGCTGACTCTATCAGAGCCTCCGCCGACGAATACAGTCAGGCGACCACCAACTCCGCCAACGACAGAGCCAACCAGATCATTTCCAAAGCACAGCAACAGGCGGAAGAGCTTGTTTCTGCTCACTCCATCACCCAGATGGCAAGAGAAAAAGGCGATCAGATCGTTGCCGAAGCCAACAGACGTGCTCAGGAACAGATGGCGGCCACCAAGAAAGCCTGTGAGGAGCACATCGCTCTGACCATGAAATGGGCGCAGGCGGCTATGGCAGGCTCAAACGATTATGCATTAAGCCTTATGTCTGCCGTCAAGAGTGTCATGATGCAAAACGTCAATGACATTGACTCTGTCGCAAAAAGATACAGTGCCGATTACGAAAAGAAGCTCAGCGAAATCAGAAGAGGTCCGAATTTCAGAGCCGCTGCAAGACCCAAGCCGCAGCAGAACGAGGACGAGGAATAAGATTCAATCAGATAAAACTGCCGTGTTCGGTTTCAGGACTGAATACGGCGTTTTTTTGGCGTGAACGCTTGCAAGAAAGCCCCGTTTATAGTATAATTCTATAATAGTCTGTTGAAAAGAAAGGAACAAAAAAGGAACCTATGAATAAAAATCGTACCGCAGGTGTGCTTTTACACCTGACTTCCCTGCCCGGCCGTTTCGGAACCGGCGTGATGGGAAAAGAAGCCTATCACTTTGTCGATTTACTTCAAGAGATGAATTTTCATCTCTGGCAGGTATTGCCGCTGACGCCGGTTGACTTCACCGGCTCGCCGTACTGCTCGGTCAGCGCTTTTGCCGGCAATCTTTCGCTCATCGACCCCGAGGGGCTTTTCAAAGACGGTCTTTTGACCGAAGAGGAAGTCCGGGAAAACGAATACGACGGCAGTATTTATCAGACCGCCCCCTACTTTGCCTTGACGAAGCGGCTTGAGACGCTGAGAAAAGCTTTCGGGCGAATCAACGCCGACACCAAGGCACTCGTTGACCTTTTCACCGAACAGAATCAATGGGTCACCGATTATGCCCTGTTTATGGCAATCAAAGACCTTAGCCAGCTTCGCCCGTGGTGGGAATGGGACGAAAAATGGAAGAAGTACGACAGCGCCAAAAAGCACGCAGACGAACTCAAAGCCGAAACCGATTTTTACCGCTTTGCACAGTTCGTATTTTTCACACAATGGCGCACGCTCAAAGAATACGCAAACGAAAAAGGCGTACGGCTTTTCGGCGATATGCCGATTTATGTAAGCCTTGACAGCGTGGACGTATGGAGCAACGTTTCGCTTTTCAAAATCAACAAGAAATCGCTTGCGCCCGAAGAGGTCGCCGGCGTTCCGCCCGACTATTTTTCCGCCGACGGTCAGCTTTGGGGCAACCCCCTTTATGACTGGGACGCAATGGAAAAGGACAAATACCGTTGGTGGATCAGCCGTCTGGAAGCCGCTTTAAAGCTTTACGATACGGTCAGAATCGATCATTTCAGAGCTTTCGCTTCTTACTGGGCAGTACCCGCCGACAGCGAAACCGCCAAAAACGGCGAGTGGCAGAAAGGCCCCGGCATGAAGCTGTTTAATGCCGTGAAAAAGGCGCTCCCCGATGCAGACATTGTCGCCGAGGACTTGGGCGTTTTCGGCGAGGACGTTGTCAAGCTTCTTGAAGATACAGACTTTCCGGGAATGCGAGTCGTTCAGTTCGGCTTTGACCCCGACGGCGACAGCACCCACCTGCCCCACAACTATCCGAAAAATTCGGTTGCCTACGTCGGCACGCACGACAACAACACGATTTTGGGCTGGCTTTGGGAGGCGAGCGACCGTGAAAGAGCGTTTGCGCTTCGTTACTGCTGCTTCGGCGGCAACAACTGGGGTGACGGCGGAAGCTACAGCGGTTCGTGCCGTGCGGTCATCGAAACGGTATGGAGAAGCTCGGCGGATACCGCTGTTGTAGCGATTCAGGATATGTTAGGCTACGGAGCGGATGCAAGAATGAACAAACCCGGCACCGCTACGGACAACTGGTCATTCCGCTTGGGTCCGGACGCTTTAGACAAGCTCGACAAAAACTATTACAGAGAAATCAACCGTCTTTACAGACGAGGATAAGTTCAGGAGGTCATACACATGATGGAAGTAATTAACCACGGCGTTTACCTTGTAGACGGAAGAACCCTTATTGACGGAACCGAAGCCGAGCAAAAGGCACAGCTTGCTTCGATGGGCGTCAATCCCGGCACAAGAAACGACACAATCGCATACGGCATTTTAAATGCCCACAATGTCGCAAAAGACGACAGCGGCATGCAGATTAAATTCGACGCTCTTATTTCGCACGACATCACCTACGTCGGCATCATTCAGACAGCAAGAGCGAGCGGACTGAAGCAATTCCCGATTCCCTATGCGCTGACCAACTGCCACAACAGCCTTTGCGCAGTCGGCGGCACGATCAACGAGGACGACCACGTTTTCGGTCTTTCGGCGGCAATCAAGTACGGCGGCATCTATGTTCCCGCCAATCAGGCGGTCATTCATCAGTACGCAAGAGAGATGATGACCGGCTGCGGTAAAATGATTCTCGGCTCGGACAGCCACACCCGTTACGGAGCGATGGGTACCATGGGCGTCGGTGAAGGCGGTCCGGAGCTTGTCAAACAGCTTCTCAAAAACACCTGGGACGTCAAAAAGCCCGAGGTCGTTCTGGTTTATCTCGAGAACGCACCGAAAAAGGGCGTCGGTCCTCACGACGTTGCAATCGCTCTTTGCGGAAAGGTCTTCAAGGACGGACTTGTCACGAACAAGATTCTGGAATTTGTCGGCCCGGGCGTCAAGAATCTGAGCATGGATTTCAGAATCGGCATCGACGTCATGACCACCGAAACCGCCTGTCTTTCCTCAATCTGGGAAACGGACGAAACGGTTAAGAACTACTACCTCACCCACGCAAGACCCGAGGAATATAAAGAACTCAAGCCCGGCAAGGCGGCTTACTACGATATGGCAATCCGTGTTGACCTTTCGAAGATTGAAAGCATGATTGCGCTCCCGTTCCACCCGTCAAACGCTTACACGATTCATGAGCTTCAGCAGAATCCGTCTATCCTTAAAGAGGTGGAGGAAGCGGCAAAGGCGCAGTTCGGCGACAAGGTTGATTTCCGTCTTGAGGACAAAATCAAGGACGGAAAAATCACCGTTGACCAGGGCGTTATCGCCGGCTGTTCGGGCGGTATGTTCGAAAACATCTGCGAAGCGGCGGCAATTCTTGACGGAAAGTCAACCGGCGACGGCTACTTCTCGCTTTCCGTTTATCCGTCAAGCGTGCCCGTCAACCTTGCACTTATCAAAAACGGCGTTCAGGGCAAGTTACTCGAAGCCGGTGCCGTCTTTAAGCCCTGCTTCTGCGGTCCGTGCTTCGGCGCAGGCGACGTTCCGGCAAACAACGGACTTTCGATTCGTCACACAACAAGAAACTTCCCGAACCGTGAGGGCAGCAAGCCCGGCGAGGGTCAGCTTTCAGGCGTTGCGCTTGTTGACGCACGCTCCATCGCTGCAACAGCACTCAATCACGGTGTTCTCACCGCCGCAACCGACATCGAGATTCCCGATTACGACAAGGAATACCACTTCGAAAAAGGCGTATATGACAAGCGGGTATACAACGGCTTCGGCAATCCCAAGCCGGAAAGCGAGCTGAAGTTCGGCCCGAACATCACCGATTGGCCCGCCATGTACGAGCTTTCCGACAATCTTCTTGTCAAGCTTGCCTGCGTACTGCACGACGACGTCACCACCACCGACGAGCTGATTCCCTCGGGCGAAACCTCGTCCTACCGTTCGAATCCGCTTCGCCTTTCGGAGTTTGCGCTGTCCCGCCGTGAGCCGCAGTACGTGCCCAGAGCCAAGGCAGTTGCCGCCGAAGAAGCCAAGAGAAGAGCGGACAACGGTTCAGCCGAGGTCATTGACGTACTTTCGAAAGTCACCGACAACGCCGAAGAAACCGCAAAGAACACCCAGTTCGGCTCGTGCGTATTTGCCTGCCGCCCCGGCGACGGCTCTGCAAGAGAACAGGCGGCGTCCTGTCAGAAGGTACTCGGCGGCTTTGCGAACATCTGCTATGAGTTTGCAACGAAGAGATACCGTTCCAACTGCATCAACTGGGGTATTCTTCCGTTCACCATCAGCCGTGACACTGAGTTTAACTACACGGACGGCGACTATGTTTACGTTCCCGGAATCCGTGAAGCCATCAAGAACGGCAAAGAGGAAATCCCGGCAAAGGTCATCACCAAAGACGGCATTGACGACATCACGCTGTATGTCAAGGGTCTTACCGAGGACGAAAAGGAAATTATCCTTGACGGCTGTCTGATGAATTACTACAAGGCGCGAAATAAATAAGAATTGAACGAAGCAACAAACCCGACAGTGCTGAAAAGTGCTGTCGGGTTCTCTTGTGTTGTAAAACGGTCGCATGGCAACACCAATGCCGGGGAAAGAACAATGCGTAATTCGTAATGCGTAATTGCGGTCGCGGATTTTCTTTGTGCCAAAGGGGGAGCTTTTCCCGCAGAAACGTTTTTTTCATATCGGGAAGCTGGTAGATTATAAGCGGAGGGAAGTCGGCGTGGTTACGGGAAAGCTGCGATTAAATTTTAGTTTAGCGGTGTAAGACCCCTCTGTCGCCTTGCGACATCTCCCCTTTCAGGGGCGAAAAATATTTTATCAAGTCAGCAACAAGAGGGTTCTCCCCTGAAAGGGGAGATGTCACGAAGTGACAGAGGGGTTACCGGCTGATCGTCAGTACTCGGTTATTTTTAACTTAGCTATCTAACAGTTAGTCTGCACTTCTCTGCTTTAGCTCGTTCTATTCTTTTACCTTGTGCTCATGCCGCACGGGCACTTACCAAGTAGAAGGAACTACTTCTACGGGAAGAAAGTAAGGCAAAGCAGAAAGTACGGCGGCTATGAAGCCGTGCAACAGCCTTTCAGTCACGAAAGTAAGCAAAGTTGTGCTATTGGTACGCATTTTCTAAGCCGGTTTTTTCGCAAAAACCAAAATAATCACCGCAGAGAATTCCCTCTGCGGTGAAAAGTATTTTTCGCTTCTTATTCAGCTGTGTTCTTTTCGAGCGTGTCAAGTTCTTCACGAAGCTCCTTCGGAAGCTTGTCGCCGAACTTGGCATAGAACTCTTCGATGCCCTTTGCATCCTCAGCCCAAAGCTTCTTGTCAACGTCAAGGATCGACTTGAGAGATTCAAGCGAAACCTCACCCTCAAGACCCTCAAGGTTGATATCCTCAGCGTACGGAAGATAACCGATAGCGGTCTCCTGAGCGCCGACCTCGCCGTCGCATCTCTTGAGAATCCATTCAAGAACACGAAGATTGTCGCCGAAGCCCGGCCACATGAAGTTGCCTTCGTCGTCCTTACGGAACCAGTTGACGTTAAAGATCTTCGGAGCCTTATCCGGATCAAGCGTCTTGCCGATGTCGATCCAGTGCTGCCAGTAGTCGGCCATATCATAACCACAGAACGGAAGCATAGCCATCGGGTCACGGCGGACAACGCCGACTGCACCGGAAGCGGCTGCTGTGGTTTCGGAAGCCATGATCGAACCGACAAATACGCCGTGGTTCCAGTCTCTTGACTGATAGACCAGCGGAGCAAGCTTTGCACGGCGGCCGCCGAATACGAATGCGGAGATGGGTACACCGTCCGGATTTTCAAATTCAGAGCTCAGGCACGGACAGTTAACGGCCGGAGCGGTGAAACGGCTATTGGGATGAGCACCCTTGATGTCGGAGGTCTTACCGTTCCAGGGCTTGCCGGTCCAGTCAATTGCGTTTTCGGGCGGGTTCTTGTCAAGACCCTCCCACCATACGGTACCGTCGTCCTTGTTATAGGCAACGTTTGTGAAGATGGTGCCCTTCTGCGTGGAAAGAAGAGCATTCGGGTTGGACTTCATGTTGGTACCCGGAGCAACGCCGAAGAAACCGTTTTCGGGGTTGATGGCATACAGTCTGCCGTCTGCACCCTTACGGATCCAGGAGATGTCGTCGCCGACACACCATACCTTGTAGCCTTTCGATTTATAAACCTCAGGCGGAATCAGCATGGCAAGGTTCGTCTTGCCACAGGCTGACGGGAAAGCGGCACAGATGTATTTGACCTCGCCCTGCGGGTTTTCAATTCCGAGAATGAGCATATGCTCAGCCATCCAACCTTCTTTTCTGCCCTGGTTGGACGCGATACGAAGCGCAAAGCACTTCTTGCCGAGAAGAACGTTTCCGCCGTAACCGGAGTTAACGGATATGATGGTGTTGTCCTGCGGGAACTGGCAGATATATCTCTTTTCCTCGTCGATATCACAGCGGCAATGAAGACCTCTTACCCAGTCGTCGCTGTCGCCGAGGCAGTCGAGAACGTTGAAGCCGACTCTTGTCATGATGCACATATTCAGAACAACATAAATAGAATCGGTAAGCTCGATTCCTGCCTTGGAGAACTTGGAGCCGACAGGACCCATCGAATACGGGATAATGTAAGCGGTTCTGCCCTTATAGCTGTCCTTTGCGATATCATAAAGCATTTCGTAAGCTTCTTTGGGATCCATCCAGTTGTTGGTCGGGCCGGCTTCTTCCTTGGTCGGAGCGCAGATGAAAGTTCTTCCCTCGACACGGGCAACGTCGTTGACGGCGGTTCTGTGAAGATAGCAGTCGGGAAGCTTTTCCTGATTAAGTTTTATCATTTCTCCGGTCTCGCAGGCTTCTTGGCGAAGGGCTTCAATCTGTTCCTTGGTTCCGTCGATCCATACGACCTTATCCGGGTTGACAAGCGCAAGCTTTTCTTCAAGCCATGCAAGGACGGTCGGGTTCTTTGTCGGTGCATTGTTTAACATAGTGTTCTTCCTTTCTTAATTCCTTATTTAAAGCAGTAACAAACGCTCCTGAATCTCCATACTACTTATATTCCAAAATATTATACCTTTTATTCACCGTTTTTGCAAGTGATTGCCGGGATTTTTAAACCATTTAATAATTTTTTACCTTTTCGCTAAAATCTGAAGATTCGGACGGTTTTTGTTGGTTATTTTTGTCAGCGCCAAGGAACGGACAAGGCAGAATACCGGAAAAGGCAAAAAAGGTGAGGCGTTTCAACCGATTACCTTTTCGGTAGATCAAGTGATAAAACCATTCGTTGGATTCCCTTGTGAAATGAGCCGAGAGCCTCAGTGTGAACGAAGTCAGATCATCAAAGAACTCAAGCAACTCTGATTTTTCGTCCGGAACTTTCGTTCCGGATGTTTTTTCTTGCATTGCTCTGTAAAATCTGTTAATATATAACAGATAAATCATGGATAAGGAGAAAATGCTATGACGAAAAAACAAAAAATCGCTCCCGCTGCTGTCTGTGTCGCTCTCGTTGCCGTGTTTTTCACCGGCGGCTATCTTTATGGCAGACACCAAAAATTTCTTGCCTATAAATCCGACGCCACTCCCCTGCCCGCCGGCTTTACCTATACGGCGCACACCGGCTGCGTTGACTCAAAGGATAACAGTCTCGAATCGATTGAAAAAGGAGCCGAAAACGGCGCAAAAATCGTGGAATTTGACCTGAATTTCACGGCGGATAAAACACCCATCCTTTCCCACGACGACCCAAAAGGCGGCGAAGTGACGCTCGAACAGGCGTTCGAAAAGCTTTCGGAATATGAAACGCTCGGCGCAAATGTCGACGTCAAGAACACAGCGAATCTTGCCGGGGTTCAGGCACTTGCCGAACAATACGGACTTCTTGACCGCATTTTTTATACCGGCATTGCGCTCTCCGACGTGGAAGCGGTACGGCGAAACAGCCCGAAAATCCGGTACTTTCTGAACGTCAATATTGAAAAATCCAAGAACAGGGACGCCGACTATATCGCTTCTCTTGTCAGAACCGTTTCCGACTGCGGCGCTATCGGCATCAACTTCAGCAAAAAGTACGCCACAAAAGAAATCGTCGATGCCTTTCACGATGCAGGACTGCTCGTTTCAATCTGGACGGCGGACAGCGATTACGATATTTACCGTATACTTGCGCTTGCGCCGGACAATATTACAACAAGACGGCCGGATAAACTCAAAGACATCGTGAAAGACCGGATTTCCGCCTGATTGTTCTTGACGACAGGGCGTGATTCTGTTAAAATAAAGGGTAAATTTACAAAAAGGAGCAACTGAAAATGGAAAAAATCAAAATGGGTAAAATCGTTGAAATGGACGGCGACGAGATGACAAGAATCATCTGGAAGATGATTAAGGACGAGCTTCTTTCTCCGTTTGTTGAACTGAATACAGAATATTATGACCTCGGACTGCCGCACAGAGACGAAACGAACGATCAGGTCAGCATCGACGCCGGCGAAGCCATCAAAAAATATCACGTCGGCGTAAAATGCGCAACCATCACTCCGAACGCACAGCGTGTTGAGGAGTATAACCTCAAGGAAATGTGGAAGAGCCCGAACGGCACAATCCGTGCGATTCTCGACGGTACGGTTTTCCGTACGCCCGTCTTGGTCAGCGGCATCAAGCCCTCCGTCCGCTCATGGGAAAAGCCGATTACGATTGCCCGTCACGCTTACGGCGACGTTTATAAATCAACAGAATTCAGAATTGAAAAGCCGGGTAAGGCGGAGCTTGTTTTCACATCTGAGGACGGAGAAGAAAAGAGAGCCACGATTTATGACTTCGAGTGCGGCGGCGTGCTTCAGGGTATGTACAACAAGGATACGTCTATCCGTTCCTTTGCTCACTCCTGCTTCCAATATGCTCTTTCCACCAGGCAGGATCTTTGGTTCTCGACCAAAGACACCATCTCCAAGCAGTATGACCAGACGTTCAAGCTGATTTTCCAGGAGATTTACGAAAACGAGTACAAGGATGCTTTTGAAAAGGCAGGCATCGAATATTTCTACACGCTGATTGACGACGCCGTAGCGAGAGTAATCCGCTCAAAGGGCGGCTATATCTGGGCGTGCAAAAACTACGACGGCGACGTCATGAGCGACATGGTTTCGACTGCGTTCGGCTCGCTTGCGATGATGACGAGCGTCCTCGTAAGCCCCGACGGCAACTACGAATATGAAGCCGCACACGGCACAGTCACCCGCCACTACTATCGTCACCTCAATGGCGAAACCACTTCGACCAACCCGATTGCGACGATTTTCGCCTGGACCGGTGCGCTTCGCAAGCGTGGTGAGCTTGACGGAAACCACGAGCTGATGGCTTTTGCGGACAAGCTTGAAAAGGCTTCTCTTGACGTGATTGAAAGCGGAAGAATGACGAAGGATCTTGTCGGGCTCTGGCAGGGCAGCGAGGCCGTCGCTCTTTCAACCGAAGAATTCATCAAGGCAATCAGAGCCGAAATGGAGAAATAAAATCAGGAGTGATTGAATGCTTGGAATTGTTGACGTAGGCGGAGGTATGCGGTGCATATACTCCGCCGGCGTATATGATTGTTTTTATGACCGCAAGATTGATGTCGGGTACTGTCTCGGTGTTTCCGCCGGAAGTGCGAACCTGATTTCCTATGTATGCGGACAGCGCGGGCGCAATCTTGCGTTTTATTCAGATTACGCACTCCGGAAAGAATACATGAGCGCCGAAAACTTCATAAAGACCGGCTCGTATATCGGACTTGACTACATTTTCTCCACCCTTTGCAACACGGACGGCGAATATCCGCTTGACTATGAGCATTTTAAGCAAAGCGGTATTATTTACCGAGCGGCGGCAACAAGGGCAAGCGACGGAACAAGTGTTTTTTTTGAAAACAAAGACATAAAAGAAAACAGCTATGACATTCTCAAAGCGTCCTGTGCTTTGCCTGTAGCATGCAAGCCCTACCCCATTGACGGAACGTTATACTTTGACGGCGGAATCGCCGAGCCGATACCGATTCAAAAGGCTTTTGACGACGGCTGCGACAAAGTCATCCTTGTTCTGACAAAGCCAAGGGAGGAATACACAAAGCCGATCGGGAAAACAAAGCTGATTCATGCGATTTTAAGCCAATATCCGGCCGTCGCCGGACTGATGGACACACTTCATCTTCGGTCCGAAGAAATCCTACAAGACGCTGAAACGCTCGAAAAAGAGGGAAAGCTCGTTGTAATCGAGCCGAGAGACTGCTTCGGTATGAAAACACTGACAAGAGATAAAATCACGATTTACAAGATGTACCGTCAGGGCTACGAGGACGCAAGACGACTGATTGACAACGGAACTATATAATAAATACACCGCGGTGTTTAATGCACTGCGGTGTAAAATTCAGATGGAAAAAACCTGCGGAGCTTAAATCTCCGCAGGTTTTTTGTTTTTACTTGCCGTAAATGAGCTGGTCACCGTGTGTTGCATACATATCGTAGCAGCAAACGATCTTCTTACCGAACAGACGGTAAATCATGTTGAGCATGCTGATCCAGAGTCTTCCGAGGAAGGAGTGACAGATGCAGTGGCAATCGCTTCCGCCGTGATCGGGATCTTCATACTTATCAAGATAAATCGTGACCTCAGTCGGTCTGAGCATTCCGGTGTTTTCGTCTTTCAAAGAGGTGTTCAGTTCAACATCCTTGACGCCGACATTACCGGAATCATCGACAATCATAATCTGATAAGCCGTATCATAGGTAAGGTTAATGGTTACATCACTGTTGGCATCAAGCTTCGTTGTTGTAACAATCTGTCCGCTTGAATTGAAGATCTGAACCGTTGCACCCGGAATGATTTCGTTGTTGATTCCGTAGCCGTGAATATTCACCGTATAATTCTTCGCTTTCTGATAGTACTTCGCATATACCTTAATCGTTCCGCCCTCGACAGTACTATTGGGTACCGTCAGGTGATTCAGGTCGATATACTCTTCCTTGCCCGGCGCTGTCTGCCACTTGCCGGAGAATTCGTAGATATAAGTAGCGTCAGAAGTTTTTGTAAGGTTGGTCGGATTGTTCTTGGCCGCCTCACCGTATTTAAACGTTTCGGTCGCAAGCTCCGTGCCGTTCCAATCACAGTAAATAATGTTGTAGCTCTTTGCAATTTCCTTATACTTGGCGCAGATGGCTACGCTGTCATAAATCGCTGTGTAGTCGTAATCCCAGCCGGTGAACTCGTACTTGTATTGAAGATTCTCTTTCTTTGTCGGCGGATCAAACGGATACTGTGCCGCGTGACCGTGAAGGATAACTTCGTCAATGGTAAGTCTTGTGCCCTCACTCCAGAACGCAACCTTATAGTAAACATCATAGCCTTCAAAGTTTGCGTAAACAGCCATATTCTTTGAAATCGACTTCATGTCATTAAGCGCCGATTGTGTCTGACCGGCTTCGTCATACGTCCAGTCAATCAGCTTGTAAGCACCCCAGGTGTAGTCCTTTTCACGTTTGGGAAAAATACTTGACGGATACGTAACTTCGTCGCCGGCAAGATAATACGCTTCGTTGACCTTCGTGGTCTTATAGGTCTTGGCAAGCTTCGTTCTGCCGTTGTTAAGCTCATAGTAGGTATCCGTTGTCCACGGGTTGAAGAACTCAACCTTGTAATAAACGTTGATATCGTCCTCGTTTGCCATCTTGCCGCGCTCATATTCGATTGCGGTGCAGCTGCCTCTCGTACAGTCACGCTGTTTTGCATAAGCATCGGCAACGGTCGGATGCTCTACATAATGCCATGCACCCCAGATGTGGCCTAACGGCTCAGTATCTTTAACAAGATAGCTGTGTTTGCAAGCAGTGCCGTCGGGATTGATGTTGGTGCAGGTGTAACGGATACCGCCCGGTGTTGTGCAGGTTGCGTCCTCATAAACACCCTCGTCATACTTGTGACCGTAAGCGGGAACGAAATCGGTCCGGATCGTCTTACCGCAGCCCTTACAGGCAAGAATCGTAAAGCCGGATTCTGTGCAGGTCGGGTGGTACAGAGTCGAAACGAAATCGTGGTCAACGGTGTTCGTTCTTCTGGTCTGAATATGGGTCGGGTTGTTCTTACAGGTTCTCGTTTCAACACCCCGTTCGCTGCAGGTTGCAGGAGTGGTCGTCTTCCATTCGCCCCAGTTGTGACCGAGCGCTTCGGTGGTTTCCGTCTTTGTCTGATCGCAACGTTCGCACTTGTAAATTGTGTAGCCCTTGGCTTCACAGGTTGCGTCAACGGATTCAACAACAACGGAGAAGGTGTGACCGAGTGCTGTACCGGTTTCGTTGATGACGTAGGAGTAACCGCAGGTCTTGCAGGTGTAAGTTGTGAATTTATCGCTTACACATGTAGCATCGGTGACTGCTGTTTCCATATCGTGGCCGGTCTTCGGAACAACTTCTGTCTTCGTAGCGTCGCAACCATCTCTCTTACAGGTGTAAGTCTTTTCGCCGTCGGTCGTGCAGGTGGCGGCCGTTGTGATTTCGCCGTCGTTCCAGTCATGACCGAGAGCCGGAAGGGTTACTTCGTAGGTGTAGCCGCAAGCTGCGTCGCCTGTATGCTCGATGCAGACATATTCCTGAATGCCGGTTGTCGTGCAGGTCGGCTGAACCTTAATATCGCCGGCAACCATTGTGTGTCCGAGCTTCGGAAGTGTTACGGTTTCAGTGTGTGCCGGGTCGTTTGCGCAGGTTCTTGTCTTCTCACCCTCTTCGGTCGCTGTCGGGTTCTTTGTTGTTACCCACTCGCCCCATGCGTGACCGGTCTTGGCTACGGTTTCGGTGTAGCTGTGACCGTCAACGTCAGCGGCGCAGTTCTTACAAGTATAAGTCTTCACGCCGTCCGATTCGCAGGTGGGGGCGATTGTAACAGCAGATTCATAATCATGTCCTGTGGCTTCGGTGACAGTATCAATGTAGCTGTAACCGCAATCCGTGCGGGTGCAGGAATGTGTCGTCCAGCCGGCGGTTGTGCAGGTCGGAGCCGTTACAACGTGGCTGTCAATCTGATGACCGAGAGGAGCAACGAAATTATCAAACATCTCGTAGCCGCAAGTCTCGCAAGTGTACTTGGTGTAGCCGGCAGTCGTGCAGGTAGCTTCGGTTACTGCGCCCGCGCCGTAGGTGTGACCCGTTGCCGGGATAACCTCATCGTAGGTTGAATCACAGCGTGAGCAGGTGTAAGTCATAACGCCCGTTTCTGTGCAGGTCGGAGCGGTTGTCTCAACACCGACATAGTCGTGACCGAGAGCCGGAGTCTGCTTGGTGAAAGTTGCCTTGACGCCGTGAGCGCAGATCGGGCAATCAGTCTTGATGCAGGTATAAACCGCTTCACCGGGAGCGGTGCAGGTCGCGTTCTGCTTTACGTCAACATTCCATGTATGCTCAATGCTGTTCATGACGTATTCTTCGTAGAACTTGCCGCCGCAGTCCGTTCTCTTACAGGTGTATGCGATCAGTCCGGTGTTGCCCCCGTTAGCTTCTCTGACGACTACGCCTTCGCCATAATCGTGACCCAAAGCCGGGATAACCGTTGTATAGGTGTCGCCGCAGTTTGAGCAGGTGTAAGTCATAACACCGTTGGCTGTGCAGGTAGCAGGAGTTGTTTCAACGCCTGCGTCATAAGCATGGCCGGTTGCGTCGGTGATGACCTTGTAACTATCACCGCAGCCGGAGCATACCATAACGTCGTAGCCCTTGGATACGCAGGTAGCCGCAACGGACTGTGCATTGTCCTTTGCGTAGGTGTGCGCAGTAGTTGCAACGAAGTCTGATTGATAGGTATGAGTCGGATCGTTCTGACAGGTGTAGGTTGTGTAGCCGTATGCACTGCAGGTCGGAGCAATTACTTTTGTCTTATAATTGTGTCCGAGCTTCGGGATAACCTCTGTGTAGGTGTGGGTTGCATCGTTCTTACAGGTGTAGGTTCTTACGCCGTCAGTCTCGCAGGTTGCTTCTGTCGTGACTTCGGATTCATAATCGTGACCTGTTGCCGGAGCAATAAGAAGTGTATATGTTCTTGTGCAGCCGTCGTTAGCACAAGCATAAGTCTCTGTGCCGTCAACAAGACAGCTTGCTGTTGTGGAGGAAGTAAGAACATCGTTATGCCCTGTTGCCGGAACAACCTCAGTGTAGTTTGCCGGGCAAGCGGTGTGAACCGTGCAGACCCAGACCTTTTCGCCGGTAGTTTCACAGCCGGGCTTAACTTCGCTCTCAAGTGTAAATACATGGTCGCCGATCGGGGCAACGGTGCGAAGCTCTTCAGCATCGCATACCGAGCAGGTTCTCTTTTCGATTCCGTATCCATCGGTAGTCGGAGCCTGAATCTGTGTCCATGCGCTCCAAGTGTGACCTTTTGCCGGTGTAATGGAATCCTTATCAACATACGTTGCATCGCAGTTCTCGCACTTCATAACGGTATAGCCCATATCGGTGCAGGTTGCTGTCTTGGAAGCGTCTGCGTCAACAACATAGCTATGTGCGATTGTCGGGATTTCTTCCGTGTAGGTGTGGCTCGGGTCGTTCTGACAGGTGTAAGTCAGTACGCCCTTTTCGGTGCAGGTGGCGGACTTGGTTACCGTTGCGTCTGCATCTGTAACAGTGCCGTCACCGTTTGCGTCGTAGTTATGACCGATCGCCGGACGGGAAACGGTTTCCGTGTAGTCACAGCCTGTGTTTGTGCACTTGTATGCGTAAGAACCTTCAGCATCACAGGTCGGGGCAACGTCACTGTCTACATCACGAACGATTGTGTGTCCTGTTGCCGGGATTGTAACGGCAGACTGTGCTTCATGTCCGCAAACTGAGCACTTGACGACGGTTGAGCCGGCAGTTGTGCAGGTCGGATCAACAGTTTCCGTGATATAGGTATGCTCAGCCAACGGAAGAGCAACCGTTTGTGTTGCGCCTGTTCCGCCGTTCTTTATTGCTGCTGCACAGTTTTCACAGGTGGTACATTTATACTCCGTGTATCCTGCAACAGTACAAGTAGAATCAACCGTTTTAACTTCATCCCAGTTATGACCGATTGTCGGAATCTTGCAGGTTTCGACATGGCTTGAGTCGTTGTTACAAACTCTCTTCTTCTCGCCCTTTTCGGTGTCGGTTGCAGGCTTGCTGATAAACCAGCCGCCCCAGTTGTGACCGAGCGGTGCACCTTCAACCTCTCTCTTCGTTTCGCCGCAAACCGTACAGGTGTAGGTCTTGACTGCCGCCTTTTCGCAGGTAGCTTTGTCTGCGTCAAGGATTTCTCCGTCGTTCCATGTGTGACCGGTCGGGTCAATCAGGGTGATGTCTCTATCCTGATCGAGTGCGTCACAGTTCTTACATACATAAGCTGTATATCCGCTTTCTGTGCAGGTCGCAGCTACGGTCTTAAGCTCATAGTCGTGGGCTGTTTTGGAGATTGTCTGAACATCGGTTACAGCACCGCAGCGTGTGCAGTGACGTGACTGCTGTCCTTCGCTTGTGCAGGTAGCTGCTTTGTCAACGGTGACGGTGTCAGCCCAAGCGTGACCGAGGGCGGCGACTTCGTCCTCATAAAAGCTCTTTCCGCAATTACTGCAAATATTTATTGTATATCCTTTTGCAGTGCAAGTCGGTGCTACAACTTTTGATTCATAACTATGTGTGAGTGCATCGTTCTTTGTGAACTCAGCAACTTCACCGCATCTTTGACACTCATGTGTGTAAACGCCGTTTACCTCACATTTCGGAGCTGTAATTTGCTTCTCATTAACCCAATCGTGCCCTAATTTCACTGTCTTGTCGGTTGTTTCGGATTCGCCGCACATTTTACAGATATGAATCGTGTATCCGTCAGCAGTACAAGTCGGGGTAATGACGATATCTTTATAGTCATGATCAATCTTAGCAATCGTTTCCGCTTGCAGTACTTCACATCTCGTACATTTTGTCAGCTTGATTCCGGTATTCTGACAGGTCGCAGGAACAATCGTTTCCTCACCGCCGACGAAATTGTGGCCTGTTGCCTTAACGGTAGCAAGAGTCTGATTGCAAACAGGGCATATTGTGTAACCGTCACGTGTACAGTCGTTCGAAACAACAACTTCCTTATGACCGAGAGCCGGAATTGCTTCTGTATAGCTGGCAGAGCATTTCTGACAGGTGTAGGTTCTGACACCGGCTTGTGTACAGGTCGGTTCAGTAGTCGTACTTGTATAGTAATGACCGGTCTTGTCGATTGTCTTTTCTTCGCCGATTGTTGCGCCGCAGTCAGCACAAACGGTTTTCACAAGTCCATCAGTCGTGCAGGTAGCCGGTGTGTACTTTGTGGTAAAGGCTCTGTGTGCCGTTGCATCGATCGGAAGTGTAACGTCGATATAGGCATCGTCATCATCCGCACAGGAAATTCCTGCCGTACCGGGTTCCTTGCAGGTCGGCTCTTTGGTAACGGTCACGTTTGTGTAGTTGTGTCCGCTTTCCGCCGGAACCTCGGCTGTTACAGTAGCACTGCAGACACTGCATTTGCCCGTTGCCGTACCGGGTTTTTCGGGAGTAGCATTGACAATTGTCCACGTCCAACTATGGTTGGTTGTTGCGTTGCCGATGTATTCATTGTATGTATCACCGCAGGCACAAGTCATAACCTTATAACTGCTGTGCTGACAGGTTGCGTCTTCTGTGCGTGTCAACGTGTAGGAATGTGCTGTCTTCGGAACGGTCTGTGTTATCGTGTCACCGCAAACAGAACAGGTGTTTTTCACACTGCCCTCTGTCGTGCAGGTCGGTGCCGTATAAGACATCTCATACTTATGGACGCCGGTTGCAGGAATCTCAACATCATAGCTTGCTGTGCAGGAAGCGTCACTGCAAGCGATCGTCACCTTGCCGGTATGAATGCAGTCAGGTTCTGTAATAGTTTTTACAACAGAATAATCATGTCCGTCATACGGAACGGTAGCCGTGAAAGTTGCACCGCAAACCTTACAGGTGCCTGTAACGCTTCCGTCCCGATGCGCCGAAGCCTTTGTTGTTGTGATATCCCAATCGTGAGTCTTTGTGGGATCACTTACATATTTCTTATAGGTATCATTGCAGACCGAGCACTTCATGACGTCATATGCTCCGTGTGCGCAGTTTGCAGAAACGGATTCGGCGTCAACCTTCACATAATTGTGCTGTGCTTTCGGGATTACCGTTGTCTTTGAATATGTGCAGTATTTGCACGTTTCAACAATTGAACCCTCTGCTTTGCACGTTGCAGGCGTAACGGTGGTTGTCAAAACATGTTCGCTGGTAGCGGGAATTGTAATTGTATAGCTTTCTGAACAGCCGGTATCACTACAGCTGATTGTAACCGTACCGGTATCAATACAGGTGGGATTCTTTGTGATTTCATATTCTGTGAAGCTATGACCTTCGGCGACTTCCTTCGTGAAGCTTGCGCCGCAAACCGAACAGGAACCAGTAACGATGTCATAACCGTGAGTTGCTGACGGAGTTGAAGTGATGTTCCATGAGTGATTGGTTGTCGCGTTGCCGAGATACTTATTATATGTATCACCGCAGACGGAGCACTTCATAACATCATAACCACTGTGCTGACAGGTTGCGGCAACGGTGCTGTCTTTCACATAATTGTGCTGTGTGAGCGGAATGGTTTCGGTCGTTGTAAGATTGCAGTCTGTGCACTTAAGTTCTCTTGTTCCCGTCTCTTTGCAGGTTGCTTCCTTGGTTACGGTTATTGCATATGTATGACCCTTAGCCGGAATCTCAACCGTGTCAAGTGTTGCATTACACGTTGTGCAGAAATAGTGACCGGATCCTGCTGTTGTACAAGTCGGCTCCGTGTCAACAATATAGCTATCACTCTTTGTATGCTTTGTCAAATCGGGGGAACCTGTTGAGGTAACCTTTTCATATCCGCAAACGGTACAGGTTTCAATCGTACCGGCTCCGTGAACGCAGTTTGCTTCAACGGTCTGAGCGGCGCCGAACGTGTGCGGAGCAGAGGTGTAATTAGAGTTAAAAGTCCTGTTTCCCGTAACATTTGTTGTTGTGGGTGTTGTTCCCCAAGGAGACGTCTCATTGAGAATATAATGATTTGCTTCATCCGCTTCCATGCTGTTCAGCTTTGCAGTCGCCAAGTCAACTTCGGTCACATCTCCGCCGTAAGGAATACCGGTCTGAACGTAAACAACCTCTTGACTGCCACCCGATTTCAGTCGTTTATAGAAAATGGCATTATATGTGTTTAATTGCCAATGTGCATAATATGTCTTGTTGGCGGTAACAACCTCCGACGTATCCATGAGATTGCCGCCTGTTGCTTTATCAAACATACCAATCCAAGTATATCCTGTCCGGGAGCCGCTTGTAGGATAGGTAACTGCACTATCAATCGTATGCTGAGAATCAAGAGTTTCGCCGTAGTATACATCATAGCTTGACGGATTCAGCGTATTGCCGCCGTTTGCGTTAAATGTAACCGTATATTTCGGGTCAGTCAGCTTAACAGCCCGGTTAGCATATAAAGTGCCATATTTAGCATGAACATAAATTGTCTTGGTGTCCCCTGTCGCCATTTGTGCACTTGATTCCACCGTCATATCACCGGCACGAGTTATTGAAACTCCGTCAATAGTGTTTGAAGAACTCTGCGCAGATGTCGGAGCAGATGTACGTACATAATAGGTGGGATCATGTGTCATTCTGACACCGTATTGATCGTAAACACCTGCTGTGTAGGATGTGGAGTAATCACTTGCACCGGTCTTAGGAATAGTGATTGATGATACACCGGAAATAAATTTAACAGCAGTTGCACTCGGAGTACCGGAAAATGATGTAATTGCATAGTTCATATCGGTCTGACCACTTCCATTACCACTCTTGGCAAAACTCTGTTGTGCAATTTGAACATAACTTCCTGTATTATTATTCTTTACGGACACAGTAATTGTACATCCCCACTTACGCTTAATAGCCGCTGTCCATGCATATAAGCAATATACATTCAACTTAGTCGGAAAGCCGGCAACACTGGTAAAATACGCAGTATTATCTGCATTATCATTCTCAGCCCATGTATAAGATACATTCTGTGAAGTTGAGCCAGCCGAACCCGTTCCGTTGTCCTTCTTATAATCAAGCGTTATTGTCAAATCCTTTTTGTCGCCAACATCAACACTATTGGTGGTTTGTATTCTTACAGCGTAATCATACGTTCCCGCCGTAGCCGCCCCGGCTTTCATCGGCTCAAAGAACACCCAAGCCGTCAGTACCATCATGACAGCCATAAAGACGGAGAGGGCTTTCTTTCCCGTTCTCAAAAACTTTTTCATCAAAAATGCCTCCTTTTGATTTTCCCCTTTGCTTTCGCTCCGGGCGTATCTATTCCCACGGTTTCCCGATTGTAATGGTTCAAAAATCCACAAGCCACAGCGAACCTTTCTCACGTCCGCTTCGCGGATTTCCGGATAATTTCAGCATCGGTCACAAAAGACAGTTACCCTTGTAAAATTATCCTATAATACAGTTTTAATGATAGTATTTTTTTGTTGAAAAGTCAAGGGGGTTGCGGGAAAAATGACAAAATTGTGAACTTCTTTTTTCTCTCTTTTTCCCGCCCCGGCCACCCGAAAAACAAAAGCAGACCGGGACGCAGACTGCAATCCCGGTCGTCGTTTTCAATTGGTTTTGCTCCGGCTTCGGGCCGGTCAGGGAATATCAATAATAGTAATCATACGAGTCATAATAGGAATCATATGAGTCGTAAGAATTGGCCGCTTCGGCGTCCTTGACCTTTTTGGCGATGGCGTCGGTGTCAACAACGGGGTCACTCGCCTCTTCAAAGGTGACGGTTCCGTTGACTTTCATCTGATCGCCATATTGTTCCATAATCAGATTCACACCGAGACTTTCAAGCATATTCTTTCCGGTCTTAAAGCTGATTTCAAGCTTTTTCAGATTTTCAAAGAAATCGCCTTCGAGCTCATAAACCAAATCTTCAACAACATCGGTCAGACCGCTCTTCTGAATAAACTCATCATAGATATCTAAAACGGCGTTCAGTGATTTTTTGCTGATTGAGAAGCAATACTCGTCTCCGTCCTTGCGGTAGCCGAGGTTTTCTTCGAGCCACCCTTTGTCCGCTACGGATTTGACGAACTTTTTCTGACAGGCGTTGAACGATTCTTCGTCAAGGTCGGCTTTGATATCGTATTCTTCTTCAAAAATCGGGCCGAGCACCGAATCATAAAACGCACGGAAGCTGTCAAACGAAGACTTTCCGTCCGATTCGGAAAACAGTATAGGCGAAATAGTTTTAAAGTACTCATAAAAGCCCTCATCATCCCCTATGTCGCTGTCACCATTGGAATAATACGCCATCTTGCCGTTGTTAAGATATAATTCGATTGATCTGCCCGATTCGTAATACTCCAATCCGGCATAAAAATTATTCTGCGAGCCGTCAAACAGTCCTCTTAAGTTCCGGAAGCCGACCGAGTCACCTTCGGCACTCAGACCGCCCGTCAGGTCGGAGACGGTAATCGTCTTGCTGTTGCGATCCGACTTGATAACCGCCGAGCCGCTCAGATCGTAAATATCACCGTCGAAGTCGCCGGTTCCCTTAACGGTAAGCTTATACGCCTTATTCGACGAGGTCATGCCGCTTACACCCGAATAAACCTTTTTCATCGGGTTGTTCATGATCTTTGCCGCAAGAACCGCACCTGTTGTACCGCCGATAATCAGGATAACGGCGAGCACAATGGCAACAATCGCCTTGCCTTTCTTTTTCTTCGGCTTTTTCTTACCCGACTGCTGAACGTTCCCCTGATAGCCCTGTGCTGTCGGCTGCCGCCACTGCTGCGGCTGCGCCGGGTTATAGGCCGGTTGCTGCGGCTGTTCAACCTTCTGACCGCAAATACCGCAAAACTGTGCGTTTGACGTAATTTCATGTCCGCAATGTGTACACTTCATTTTCTTTGATCCTCTTTTTTTATTTACCGTAAAACGGTATACGAATATTATATCATATATTGTAACAGTGTCAATATTTTTTGAAAAACAAACGGACGATCAGAAACCGTCCGCTTTTTGCTTTTGCACTTATTCTCCGCTGGCTCCGTAGTTTTTGAGCACTCTCGCCGACGGGTCGTCAACGTCACAGCCCTCCCACGACTTGTTGGGCATCCAGAAGTCAACAATCATCTGTGACTGACCGGGATAATACTTTTCGAAAATCTCACGGTAAAGAAGCGACTCTTTCGTGAACGGTCTTGCGTGATCGTACTTTTGGCACTTTTCTTCGAATTCCTCGTCCGTGTAACAGCCGTTTGCGTATTCTTTCAGATAGTCAACCATCGAATGACCGACAGCGTCGCTGAAAGCCGCCTTTTCACGGTAAAGAATCGAATGCGGAAGATAGTCGCCCTCAAAGGCGTGGCGAAGAAGATACTTGCCTTTTCCGTAGACGTTCATTTTCTTTGCCGGGTCAATCGACATAACATATTTGACAAAATCAAGGTCGCCGAACGGCACTCTCGCTTCAAGGGAGTTGACCGAAATACAGCGGTCGGCACGAAGTACGTCGTACATATGAAGCTCACGGACTCTCTTTTCCGCCTCTTTCTGGAACTCAAGCGCAGTCGGGGCAAAGTCGGTGTATTTGTAGCCGAAAAGCTCGTCGGAAATTTCGCCGGTGAGAAGTACCCGGACGTCGGTCTGCTCATGAATCGCTTTGCAGATCAGATACATACCCATGCTCGCACGGATTGTCGTGATGTCGAACGTGCCGAGAATTTTGATAACCGTGTCAAGCGACGAAATGACGGTGTCCTTGTCAATAATGATTTCCTTGTGGTCGCTTCCGATATAGTCGGCGACCTGCTTGGCGTACTTCAGGTCAATAGCGTCCTCACTCATGCCGATGGCAAAGGTCTTGATCGGTTTTTGAAGAATCTTCGCCGCAACCGAGCAGACAAGAGACGAGTCAAGTCCACCACTTAAAAGGAAGCCGAGCGGTGCGTCGGAGTCAAGCCGCTTTTCGATACCCTTGACAAGCTTGTCATGAATGTTTTTGCAAATGGTTTCGACATCGTCGGTCATGTTGAAGGCTTCGACCTTGGCGATATCGCAGTAGCAGGTAAACTTGCCGTCTGCGTAGTAATGTCCCGGCGGGAACGGCATGATCTCGTCCGTGAGACCGACAAGGTTTTTCGCTTCGGAAGCGAAAAGCATGGCACCGGTTTTCGTCTGTCCGAAATAAAGCGGACGGATGCCGATCGGGTCACGGGCGGCGATGTAGGACTTTTTCTTGCCGTCATAGATCACCATGGCGAATTCCGCGTCGAGCATTTTAAACATATCCGTGCCGTACTTTTCGTACATCGGAAGAAGAATTTCGCAGTCGGAATCGCTGACGAAGGTGTATTCCTTGGAAAGCTCTTCTTTAAGCGGACGGAAGCCGTAAATTTCACCGTTGCAGATAACATAGTTTCCGTGAAGTGAAAACGGCTGCATACCCGTTTCGTCAAGTCCCATGATAGCAAGACGGTGAAAACCGAGAATGCCGTTTTCGGTCTCGATGATCTTCGACATATCGGGGCCTCTGCTTTTGGTTTCACAAAAGCCTTTTTCAAATTCTTCGAGGGCAACTTCTTTTCCCTCGCAACTCATTATAGAACACATAGTTTAACCTCCGGAAATAAATAAAAATGCAGCTGCTCTCCTTTTTCAGGACGAGTAGCTGCCTCTCGCGGTGCCACCTGAATTGTCTTTTAACAAAGACCGCTCAATCCCTTGAATAATTCAAGGCTTTTCCTTTAATGCAGGAATTACATCGCACCTACTGAGTGTAAGCTTTTCGGATTGAGGCTCGAAAGTGTTATTCACGACGTTCCTTGTTACAGGGTTCGCACTGTCCCCCGCTCACTGTAAACGGTTTCGGCGGTACTTCTCTTTGTCACAGCCTTTATGGTATAACGGACGAAACGTCCTGTTGTTGTAGGGCGGCCGTCCGTGCCCGGTTGTAAAGCACGGGCGGCCTGAAGAGATAAATATATGAAAAACGGAAAAAGGAAGATAGCTGATTGATATAACTTCAGAGTTTGTCTTTATTTAACACTGAAGAGTAACTCGCCGTACGACGGGAGCGGCCAGTATTCACGGGCGGTGATTTCCTCCGCAGCGTCAACCGACTTTCTGAGTGATTCCATGTCGGCAAGAACCGTGTCGTGGCTGAAGCGGGAAAGCTTTTGCGCGTCGTCGATTTTCTCAGACTCGCTGACAGCGTCTTTCAAAGCCTTGTAGCCCTTGTAGATGTCTGCACTCAATGCCGAAAGGTCGGTGATAACGTCTTCTTCATAACAGCTTCCCGCAGCGGCAGAAGCGGCCTTCTTCGCATTGACGGCGTCGCTGAGCGACTTGATGTAGGCGCTGACCGCCGGAAGAATATCACGGCTTGTCATTTCAAGCATGGTCATCGCTTCAATGTGGATCACCTTGTTATAGGTTTCGAAGTGAATCTCATGTCTTGCATAAAGCTCGGATTCGGTGAAGACCTTGTGTCTTGTATAAAGCTCAACGTTCTTCTTGTCTACGAAATGAGGAAGAGCATCGGGCGTGGACTTAAGGTTATAAAGACCTCTTTTCTCCGTAGCTTCTTCAATCCATGCATCGTCGTAGCCGTTTCCGTTGAAGATGATTCTCTTGTTTTCCTTAATGGTTCTCTTGATGAGTTCATGAAGGGCCGACTGGAAGTCTGCGGCGCCTTCCAACTCGTCTGCGAACTGACGAAGCTCTTCGGCGACAGCGGTGTTCAGCACGATGTTCGTGCCGGCGATGGAGGACATGGAGCCGAGCATACGGAACTCAAACTTGTTGCCGGTGAAAGCGAACGGTGAAGTACGGTTTCTGTCCGTCGTATCCTTCGGGAAACGGGGAAGAACATGAACGCCGATTTTGAGTGCTTCTTTTTCTTTCTGGTCATATGCGGTGTCGTTTTCGATGGATTCAAGAATCTCGGTAAGCTCTGTGCCGAGGAACATCGAAATGACCGCCGGCGGTGCCTCGTTGGCGCCGAGTCTGTGGTCGTTCGAAGCGGTCGCAACACTGACACGAAGAAGATCCTGATACTCGTTGACCGCCTTGATAACGGCGCAAAGGAAAAGCAGGAACTGTGCGTTTTCGTGCGGGGTGTCGCCCGGCTCAAGAAGGTTGACGCCGGTGTTGGTGGAAATCGACCAGTTGTTATGCTTGCCGCTTCCGTTGACGCCGTCAAACGGCTTTTCGTGAAGCAGGCAGACAAGGTCATGCTTTTGCGCAACCTTTTTCATAATTTCCATCGTCAACTGGTTGTGGTCGGTTGCAATATTGGTTGTCGTGAAAACGGGAGCCAGCTCATGCTGAGCGGGAGCAACCTCGTTATGTCTTGTCTTGGCAAGGATACCAAGCTTCCAAAGCTCTGCGTCGAGGTCTTTCATGTATTCAACGACTCTCGTTTTAATCGAGCCGAAGTAATGGTCATCAAGCTCCTGACCCTTCGGCGGCTTGGCACCGAAAAGGGTTCTGCCGGTGTAGATAAGGTCCTTTCTCTTTTCGTAAAGAGCCTTGTCGACAAGGAAGTATTCCTGCTCAGGGCCTACGGTTGTTTTAACCGAAGTTGCTTCGGTGTTTCCGAAAAGGCGCAGAACACGCAGAGCCTGCTTGCTGATGGCTTCCATGGAGCGAAGAAGCGGTGTTTTCTTGTCGAGGGCTTCGCCGCCGTAGGAGCAGAAAGCCGTCGGAATACAAAGGGTACCGTCTTTAATGAATGCGTAGGAGGTCGGATCCCATGCGGTGTAGCCTCTTGCTTCAAAGGTAGCACGAAGTCCGCCTGACGGGAATGAGGAAGCATCGGGCTCACCTCTTACGAGTTCCTTGCCGGAAAACTCCATGATAACGCTGCCATCCGCTGTCGGGGAAATGAAGCTGTCGTGCTTTTCGGCAGTGATGCCCGTCATCGGCTGGAACCAATGAGTAAAGTGGGTTGCGCCCTTTTCAATTGCCCAGTTCTTCATGGCGTTTGCGACAACGTTGGCAACCGCCAGATCGAGGTGTTTTCCGTCCTCAACGGTTTTCATCAATGTCTTATAGGTCTCTTTCGGAAGCCGTTCTTTCATCGTGGCGTTGTCAAACACCATGCTGCCGAAAATTTCAGGTACCTTGCTCATAAATTTATCTCCCTTTCCTGACCGCTCTTGCGAACGGTTATTTGATAAATAAAAAAACGGCAAAGACCACCAAAAGGTGACGTCTTTGCCATCTATGTTCTTCATTATACCCATAAAAACCGATTTGTCAACACTTTGCATAAATTTTGCGGTACGTTTTTGTACAACATTTAAACGATCAGTGGCTTTCGTTTTGTGCAAAACCGCAAAAACTGCCGTTTTTTTGACCACAAGGGGCAGTTTTCAGCTGTTTTCGACCGCAATTTTATATGCCAGCTCGTGAAGCTGTTCAATCGACGACAGCATACCGATCTGCTGACGGTAAGCGGCGGCGCCTCTCATGCCCTTGATGTACCAGGCGGCGTGCTTTCTCGCCTCCTTGATGCCGACCTTTTCCCCCTTGTAGTCGCAGATGCGTTCGATGTGCTTTATCATGACCCGCATTCGTTCACTGACGGGCGGTTCGGGAAGAATTCTTTCATATTTGAGATAAGCGCTTATCTGACTGAACACCCACGGTCTGCCGAGGGCACCTCTTCCGACAAGAAGATAGTCGCAGCCCGTCTCCTCTATCATTTTCGCCGCCGACAGTCCGTCCACGATATCTCCGTTTGCGATAACGGGAATCGAGACGCTTTTTTTGACAAGCGCAATCGTTCCGACATCAACAGGGGGCGCATACATCTGCTCTCTTGTGCGTCCGTGGACGGTGAGAGCCGACGCACCCGCCTGCTCGGCGATTTTCGCCATCTCGACGGCGTTGATGCTGTCTTTATCCCAGCCGATACGGATTTTAACCGTCACGGGGATATCAACGGCGTTGACAACTTCCTTGATAATTTCGCCGGCAAGCTTCGGATTTTTCAAAAGCGCTGAGCCGCCGCCGTTTCCGGCAATCTTCGGCGCCGGACAGCCCATGTTGATGTCGATGACATCGGGCTGAAAATCAAGACAGCTGACCGCTGACTGCGCCATGATTTTCGGGTCACAGCCGAAAATCTGCGCCGCCGCCGGGCGTTCCTTATCCGACAGCACCAACAGCTTGCGGCTTTTCCGGTCACACATGGTAAGCCCCTTACTGCTGACCATTTCACTGACAACATAGGTCGCCCCGTATTCCACGCATAATTCACGAAACGCCATGTCGGCGACGCCTGCCATCGGGGCAAGGCCCGCCGAACGGGAGTCAAGTTCAATCTTTCCGAGTTTCATTTTGTTCAATCCTTACTTGTACTTGCTTTTCTGCCGGTCATTATACCACAACCGAAAAAATTGTTCAACCGAAACCGCAGACAAATTCTTTTTACCCCCCTTGACAAATACCCCTTGGGGGTATATAATGCAACCAACCGAAAGGCGGTGAATATAGTATGGAAAAGCAATGCTTTTGTCACAAAGAAAAAAAGCGGGACGAGGATGAATACAAAAAGCTCATCAACCGCCTCAATCGTATCGAGGGGCAAATCCGAGGCATTCGCCGCATGGTCGAAAACGATGCGTACTGCCCCGAAATCCTGATGCAGTCGGCGGCGGCCGGTGCGGCGCTCAACGCCTTCAACCGTGAACTGTTAGGCACTCACATCAAAACCTGCGTCGCCGACGATATCCGGGCAGGAAAAGATGAAACCGTCGACGAGCTGCTTTCGACCCTTTATAAGCTAATGAAATAACGGCAATAATCAAATTATCCGATAAAAAATGAGGTGGTTCAAACGAAAAAATTCAATGTTACCGGTATGAGCTGTGCCGCCTGCAGTACGACGGTCAGCAAAGCCGTTTTAAAGGTACCCGGCGTGACCGACTGCACGGTCAGCCTTTTGACAAATTCCATGACCGTCGAAGGTGAAGCGTCCTCTGCCGACATCATAAAAGCCGTTGAAAATGCCGGCTACGGTGCTTCCCCCGCCGATAAGAAAGCTTCTTGTGATTCATCCGATACAGCGGATTTTCTCAAAGACACCGAAACGCCGAAGCTGAAAAGACGGCTTGTGCTGTCTCTCGGGTTTCTTTTAGTGCTGATGTATGTTTCAATGGGACATATGATGTGGGGCTTTCCGCTTCCGCCGTTTTTCGACAATAACCATGTGGCAATGGGACTTCTTCAGCTGCTTCTGACCGCCGCCGTGATGGTGATCAACCAGAAATTCTTTGTCAGCGGCTTTAAGGCGCTGATGCATAAAGCACCGAATATGGATACGCTTGTGTCCCTTGGGGCTTCGGCCGCTTTCGTATACAGCACCGTCGTTCTCTTTCTGATGACCGACGCCCAGACAAAAGGCGACACGGCGGCGGTCAATAGCTATATGCACGAATTCTATTTCGAATCGGCGGCGATGATTCTTGCGCTGATTACCGTCGGAAAAATGCTCGAAGCCCGTTCCAAAGGAAAAACCACCGATGCGCTCAAAAGTCTGATGCGTCTTGCGCCGAAAACGGCAACGCTGATTCAGGACGGAGAAGAGACAGTCGTTCCGGCAAGCGAAGTTAAACAGGGCGACATTTTTGTTGTCCGTCCCGGAGAAAGCATCCCCGTTGACGCTGTGGTTATCAAAGGGGAAAGCGCTGTTGACGAATCCGCCCTGACAGGCGAAAGCATTCCTGTTGACAAAGCGGAAAACGACAAGGTTTTTTGCGCAACCGTCAATCGCTCCGGCTTCATCACCTGCAAAGCGACACGGGTCGGAGAGGATACCACCCTGTCTCAGATCATCAAAATCGTCAGCGACACCGCCGCCTCGAAAGCACCGATTGCCAAAACGGCGGATAAGGTGTCGGGCATTTTTGTCCCGGTCGTCATAATAATTGCAGCTCTTACCATTGCCGTCTGGCTGATTGCCGGACACAGCATCGGCTTTTCGCTTGCAAGAGGCATATCTGTTTTAGTCATCAGTTGTCCGTGCGCGTTAGGACTTGCAACCCCGGTTGCGATCATGGTCGGGAACGGCGTCGGTGCCAAGAATTCGATTCTTTTCAAGTCCGCCGAAGCACTCGAAACCTTAGGAAAAACCGAAATCGTCGCCCTTGACAAAACGGGTACGATTACAAAAGGCGAACCGAACGTCACCGATATCATCCCGAATGAAGCGAGTGAAGAAGAACTGCTGTCGCTTGCGTTTTCGCTTGAAAAGAAGAGCGAACACCCACTTGCCGGGGCGATCATCCGATATGCCGAAGAGAGAAACACTGAAGCTTTTGAGACTGAAAACTTCCGGGCGCTTTCCGGCTTCGGGGTCTGCGCCGTCAGGGACGGGGACGTTCTTTCTGGCGGCAAGCTTGAGCTGATTGAGAAAAACGCTAAAGTGCCCGATGCAATCAGAAAAAAGGCGCTCGACCTTTCAAAAGAGGGAAAGACACCGCTGTTCTTTTCGAAAAACGAAAAGCTGCTCGGCGTGATTGCCGTTGCGGACACGATCAAAGCGGACAGCGCCGAAGCGATAAAACAGCTGAAAGCCATGGGAATTCGAGTCGTGATGCTCACGGGGGACAACGAACGGACGGCAAAAGCCGTTGCCGGAAAGGCCGGTATCGGCGAAGTGATCGCGGGCGTTCTTCCCGACGAGAAGCAGAAAACGGTCAAAAAGCTTTGCCGTGAGGGGAAAACGGCGATGGTCGGAGACGGAATCAACGACGCCCCGGCTCTTATCACCGCCGATACGGGAATCGCTGTCGGTGCGGGAGCGGACGTTGCCGTAGATGCGGCGGATGTGGTATTGATCAACAGCCGCCTGACCGACGTTACGGCCGCAATCCGTCTGAGCCGGGCAACGCTTCGGAATATTCACGAAAACCTGTTCTGGGCGTTCTTTTATAACGCCGTCGGAATTCCGCTTGCCGCAGGCGCCTTCATTCCGCTTCTCGGCTGGGGAATGAACCCGATGTTCGCAGCGGCGGCAATGAGTCTTTCCAGCTTTTGCGTTGTCACAAACGCCCTGAGACTGAACCTGTTTAAAATCCATTTTGCAAAACATGACCGTAAGGTCAGAAAAAGTAAAAAACACAGTAAGGAGATGACAGCAATGGAAAAAACACTGAAAATTAACGGCATGATGTGTGCACACTGCGAAGCAAGAGTCAAGAAATGTCTTGAAGAGCTTGACGGCGTCAAAGAAGCGGCCGTCAGCCACGAAAAAGGAACGGCAGTTGTGACACTTTCAAAAGACGTGTCCGATGAAACGCTCCGCTCAGCGGTTGAAGCGCAGGGATATACGGTACTGTAAACCGTATCCGTCCGAACAAAGGCAAAATCCGAAGAATTCTCTTTCGGTTTTGCCTTTATTTTTTTTAAACAATGTGATAGAATAGACAAAACACACCTTGGGAGGACTACAATAATGAAAGAAAAAAGCAAAGGATTTTTCGCAGAATTCAAAAAGTTCATCATGCGCGGCAACGTAATTGATCTTGCCGTCGGCGTTATCATCGGCGGCGCCTTTCAGGCAATCGTCAACTCGCTTGTAAACGATCTGGTTTCGCCGCTTTTAAGCCTTATTACAAAGGGCATCAACTTTTCGGACAAGTTTATCGTTCTCGGCGTAACCGACGAGGTTTTCAAAACCGCCGAAGCCGCCAAGGAAGCCGGCTTTGCAACGCTCAATTACGGTTCGCTTATCACGGCGGTCATCAACTTCCTGATTATGGCGTTTGTGATCTTCCTTCTTGTCAAGGGAATCAACAAAATCATGAGCGTCGGCAAGAAAGAGGAAGAGCCTGCCGCACCGACAACCAAAAAATGTCCGTATTGTCAAAGCGAGATCAGCATTGAAGCGACCAAGTGTCCTTTCTGCACGTCCGAATTAGAAACGGAAGAAGCAACAGCATAAGAAATAAGAAGGTGAACAAAATGCTCGGATTTATCGGAACGGGAAACATGGCGTCAGCCATCATCAAAGGAATCGTCTCCTCCGGCTTTTTAAAGGGCGAAGAGATTGGCGTCTTTGATGTCATCAAAGAAAAAGCACAGCAACTGTCAGAACAGTACGGCGTTACGGTTTTTGAAAGCGCAAACGCACTTTGTATGGACTGCGACCAAGTCGTTCTCAGCGTAAAGCCGAACATATTCACAAGTTTGCTGCCCGAAATAAAGGAAACCGTAAAAGAAAAAAAGCCGCTTATCATTTCGATAGCGGCGGGAAAAACTCTCGGCTTTATCGGCTCTCTGCTTGACGAAGATACAAGAATCGTACGGGTCATGCCGAACATAAACGCCGTTGTCGCCGAAGCGATATGCGGCTATTGCGGCAACGAAAAGGCAACAAAAGACGACCTTGACTTTGTACAGAAAATGTGTTCGTGCATCGGAAAAGCAATCGAGCTTCCGGAAGACAAGTTTCCGATTTTCGGTGTAATCGGCGGCTGTTCACCTGCATACGCCTATATGTTTATTGATGCCATGGCAAGAGCGGCGGTCAAAAACGGACTGCCAAAACAGCAGGCACTTGAAATTTCAGCACAGGCGGTTTTAGGCTCGGCAAAGATGATCCTTGAGTCCGGAGCGCACCCGTGGGAGCTGATCGACAAGGTATGCTCACCCGGCGGAACAACCATTGAAGGCGTTTTAGCTCTCCAAAGAGACGGCTTTGAGGCCGCCGTTGCCGATGCGGTCGAAAGTGCCTTTGAAAAAGACCGGAAACTGTAAAAAATGAAGCACGCCCTGACGGGCGCACTTCATTCCTTGGCGTCCTCACATCAGCGAAAAAATCAGGAGCGCTTCCTCGATCCGGGCATAAATCTTCGGAAAGTCACGGATGGACAGTGGGTTTTCCCCCTTGCCTATTTCAAGTGTGAATCCCGGTCTGCCGAATTCATCGATGAACCAGTCCTTGAATCCGCCGTGCGACGCAAGACCGCCGTTGTTGACAAGGGTGTAAGAACACGAGTCGGCAAGAATTTTTGCCATCATTTCGGCCTGCGCCGGAGTATTCTCTCCGTATTGCCAATATAATTCTTCCCCCTGGCTGTGAACCGCCATCACCTGTCTGAACGGCTCTTTCCGGCAAAGGGCTGTCATGGCTCTTGTCTCCGCTTCGCTTTCGGGGTATTCTCCGCCGTATTGGCGTCCGGACGGTCCCGTGATCCCGTTTTCGACTTCAATCTGCCGAAGCGTCTGCCAGCCGGCATTGAAGTTGTGGTTGATATCAACGCCCTTTGCGTTGGCGTTGTATTTTGAAAAGTCGCCGCCGGAAATCTGTTCGACATACTTTTTCAATGATTTCGCCCCCTCGGGACCGTTCACGGCGATTTCGGTTCCGTCCGGATTGACGCAAGGCACAATCGTGATTCCGAGATTGGAAAACGCTCTTTTGACCTCAACGCCGCTTAAAAGGCGATTGTTCTTGATACAGTAAGAGAGTCTTTCCGCAAACTTTAAAACAGCAAGACAGCCGATCCATTCACTGCCGTGAAAGCCGGCGGCTAAAAGCACCTTGTTGCTTTTGTTCCCGATATCGAGCGCAAAAATGCTTCGCCCGAGGCACGTCCTTGACAGCACACGGGGCGAGATAAACGGAAATTCCGTGCACAGCTCTTCTATCATATCAATCTGGGTTTCGTAATCAAAGCGGACAGGTTTTACAATAGACATAATTTTCACCCTTTCTTTTTTACGGACGGTTTGGTACATACTATTCCGAAAGGGTAAACGATATGACGAAAGGAATCTGAAACAATGGACATGACCGAAAAAACACTCAGCGAAAAACTGATTTACAGCGGAAGAATTTTAGACCTTCATGTAGACGAAATTGAGCTTCCGGACGGCAAAAAATCGATCCGGGAGGTCGTCGAACACCACGGCGGCGTTTGCGTGGCCGCACTGACGCAGAACAACGAGCTTCTTTTCGTCAGACAGTACCGCTATCCGTATCATACGGTATTGCTCGAGCTGCCGGCGGGCAAGCTTGAAAAAGGCGAAGATCCGCTTGAAGCCGGCGTAAGAGAATTGGAAGAGGAATGCGGCGTTAAAGCCGAAACCGTTATCCCGATGGGTCAGATTTATCCGACCGTCGCGTATTGCAGCGAGATTATCCATCTTTTCGTTGCAAAAGGACTGATTAAATCGCATCAGCATCTTGATGACGGCGAATTTTTAAGTGTCGAAAAAATCGGTATTAACGAAGCGGTACAGCTTGTCATGGACGGCGAAATATCCGACAGCAAGACGGTCGCCCTGGTTTTAAAGACGGCAAGACTTCTTGACGAGGGGAAGATATAAAAAATGGAGAGCAAACGATTCATTCTTGCCTCCGCTTCGCCGAGAAGAGCGGAAATTCTGACAAACTCGGGCTATGAATTTGAGGTCATCGTCTCCGATGCCGACGAATCTTTGCCGCATGATATTACAGCTGATAAGGCGGTGCTTTTACTTTCGAAGGTCAAAGCCGAAAGCGTCAGCAAGAACAACCCGGAGGCGGTTGTCCTTGGCTGTGACACCGTGGTATCGCTTGACGGCAAAATTCTCGGGAAACCGAAAGACGAAGCGCAGGCTTTTGAAATGCTCCGTTCGCTTTCCGGCAAAATCCACAAGGTTTATACAGGCGTCACGGTAACGGACGGGGAAAGATCCGAAAGCTTTCTGAATGAAACACAGGTCGAGTTTTACCCTCTTTCAGATGAAACGATTGAGTCCTACATCGCCACGGGTGAACCGATGGACAAAGCGGGCTCGTACGGTATTCAGGGCTATGGCAGTGTGCTTGTCAAGAGAATCGACGGCGATTATTTTTCCGTGATGGGGCTTGCGGTCAACGAAAGCGCAAGAGCGTTGTCAAGGTTCGGCGTGAAAGGCAAAGTGGAAGTGTGAGACTATGCGCAAGGCGCATAGCAGATGTTAGATTTTAGAGCTTAGATGTTAGAGGCGGTTGCGGGTTTACCTCCTAAGACAAAGGAAAGCTGTCCGCCGCCCAAAGGGCTTTTCTGCGATGGGAAATCTGTAAATTATAAGCAGTAGAAAACCGATCGGCTTCGGGTAAATTTCATCTTACGGTCAGCCGTTGCCATGGCAACGGCTGACCGTGCAAATTGCGATAAGTTTTAGTTTGTCGGTCGTGTGGCGACACCAATGCCGGGATAGAAAGTTCTGTGCTTCTACCTGACAGCCCGAGCCGGAAGCTGAACGGTAAATTATAGTTTGTCTGTTTAATGGTTAGTTTGTACTTTTTGGGATTAGCTTCTTCTATATCTTTACCT
>CAMAZY010000014.1 GCA_945863885.1 uncultured Clostridia bacterium | reverse complement strand
AGCGACGTAATCGACTCGAGGTCAAGGTGGTTCGTCGGCTCGTCAAGAATCAGGACGTTCGCGCCGCTGAGCATCATTTTGCAAAGCATGCAGCGAACCTTTTCACCGCCGGAAAGCACCTTGGCAGGCTTGGTGGCTTCTTCGCCGCTGAACATCAGCCTGCCGAGCCAGCTTCTGACGTCGGACTCAAACTGTAAGTCCGAATACTTGCGCACCCAGTCAATCAGCGAATCGTCCACGCCGTCGAAGAAAGCGGAATTGTCCTGCGGAAAATACGCCTGAGAGGTCGTAACGCCCCATTTGAACGTGCCCTCGTCCGGCTCAAGCTCACCGGTGATGATTTTGAAGAAAGTCGTTTTCGCAACGCCGTCCGTTCCGACAAAGGCGACCTTTTCGTTGGGTCTTATGGTGAAGCTGACGTTGTCAAGCACCTTTCTGCCCTCGACGGTCTTGGAAAGCCCCTCAACCATCAGCATATCGTTTCCGATCTCACGGTCAGGCTTGAACTCGATAAACGGGAAGCGTCTTGACGACACGGGCATGTCCTCAATGACTATGCTGTCTAAAAGCTTTTTACGGCTTGTTGCCTGCTTGGACTTGGAGGCGTTGGCAGAAAATCGGGCGATGAATTCCTGTAATTCCTTGATTTTCGCTTCGTTTTTCTTGTTCTGCTCTCTCTTCTGACGCTGTGCCATCTGGGTATATTCGTACCAGAAATCATAGTTTCCGACATAAAGATTGATCTGTCCGTAGTCGCAGTCGGCGATGTGCGTGCAGACCTTGTTGAGAAAATGACGGTCATGGCTGACGACGATAACGGTGTTGTCAAAGTTCATCAGAAATTCTTCAAGCCAGTTGATTGCCGCCACGTCAAGGTGGTTCGTCGGCTCGTCGAGAAGAAGAATATCGGGGTTTCCGAAAAGTGCCTGCGCTAAAAGCACCTTGACCTTTTCGTCGCCCGAAAGCTCTTTCATCAGCTTATAGTGAAGCTCATTGTGGATTCCGAGGTCGTTTAAAAGAATTTCGGCGTCGCTTTCTGCGCTCCAGCCGTCCATTTCGGCAAATTCCTCTTCCAGCTCACTGATACGGATTCCGTCCTCCTCAGAAAACTCCTCCTTTGCGTACAGCACTTCCTTTTCGTCCATGATATCGACAAGATGCTGATTGCCCATGAGGACGGTGCGGATAACATCGTATTCATCAAAAGCGAAATGATCCTGCTTTAAAACGGAAAGACGTTCGCCCGGCGTTATGGTAACATAACCCTTGTTTGGCTCGATTTCGCCGGAGAGAATTTTCAAAAAGGTTGACTTGCCTGCTCCGTTCGCTCCGATGAGTCCGTAGCAGTTGCCTTTCGTGAAGTTGATGGATACGTTTTTAAACAGCTCTCTGCCGCCGTATTGCAAGGTGACGTTGTTTGTACTGATCATTTTATTGGAAAATTCCTTTCGATTTATATTCGTTTTATTATATCATATTTGCCTGTCGATTACAAACGAAAGATACCAATCTTTTCTGTTATATGTAAACAAAATTCGGGCAAATGCAATAAAATCCGTCTTTATTCATAAAAAAACAGGCTTTCGGAAATGAAAACCTGTTTTCAGAATTTTTGGTTTTAAGGCATATTGCAGAATTATTTCATCATTCTTCTGATAACAGCCTCGCAGTCCGCCTCGTCCATAATCTTCGGTACGGGATAAAGCGGGTTGCCCTCCTTCAGAGCACGTTTGACGATCGTCGGAATATCCTCTTCCTTTATCATATCAAACTTGTCAGGGATGTTCATATTGCGGTTGAGCTGCTTGATCGACTCAATAAAGGCTTCCGCCTTTTCGGCATCGGTTCCGTCGGTCTTTACGCCGGAAATAACCGCAAGCTTGGCAAGTCTTGCGTGTGCCGTTTCGCCGTAATATTCGAGAACGTAGGGAAGTATAATGGCGTTTGCAAGACCGTGCGGTACGCCGTAGAAGCCGCCGAGGTTATGGGCGATGGCGTGAACATAACCGACATAGGCTCTTGTGAAAGCCATTCCGGCGTAATAGGAAGCCTTCAGCATCGCATTTCTTGCTTCGATATTCTTGCCGTTATTGTATACTTCTTCAATGTTTGCGTAAATGAGTCTTGTCGCAAGCTCAGCGTAGTGCTCGGTTGACTTGACGTTGCTTCTTCCGATATACGCCTCAACTGCATGGGTCAAAGCGTCCATGCCCGTTGTTGAAGTAATGTGAGGCGGAAGTCCGATCGTAAGCTCAGGGTCAAGAACGGCATACTTCGGACGAAGTCTCGGGTCGTTGATGGCGTTCTTTTCGTGCGTCGTCGGGTCGGTAACAACGGCGGCAAGAGTGGTTTCCGAGCCGGTGCCGGCTGTCGTCGGAACGGCGAAGAGCGGCGGAAGCTTATGATGAAGCTTCAGAACACCTCTCATCTTTCTGACGGGAAGCTTCGGGTTGGTGACTCTTGCTGCGGTAGCTTTTGCGCAGTCCATCGGGGAGCCGCCGCCGAAAGCGATAACACCCTCACAGTTATTGTCAAGGTAGAGCTGACGTGCGTCTTCGATATTGTCGATCGTCGGGTTCGGCTGTGTGCCGTCGTAAACGACGTATTCGATGCCCGTTTCCTCAAGCTTTGCAAAAAGGCTGTCAAGGATATGAAGGCTCATAAGGCCTTTATCGGTTACGATGAGAACGTTCTTGAGTCCTTTTGACTTGATGAGGTCGGGAAGTTTTTTGATGGCGCCGGGGCCTTCGAGTAAAAGAGGCTCGGACCAGTCAAAAGCATACATCGCAATTTTCATTACTTTCTGAAAGGCTCTGTAATATGCCTTCTTTAATTGCCACATTGCTATCAATCCTTTCTGTATCAGATTACAGTATTATATTACTATTTCTTTCCTGAATTTTCAATAGTTTTATGAAAGTTTTACAATTTTTCGGACAAAATATAAAATGAAAGAGAACAATCACACAAGATATGTCTATTTAATTTTGAAGAAAGGAAAGGCAGTCCGATTTTTGACAATCTCTGAAAGCCTGACGGTACCCGGCACAGTGCACAAATGATGCCGGATTTTTAACAACAAAGACGGTATTAGTCGGGTGCTGTGACGAGTGCCGGGAGGTTTTCAGAGGTTGCCTTTGCCGCAGGGACTGCCGCTTACAGCTATGAAAAGAAAAATTGCCATTACCACCGACAGCGCCGCCGACATCAGCAAACCGCTTGCCAAAGAATATGACCTTCACGTCATTCCGATGAATATTCTTATTGCGGAAAGTCAGTTCAAGGACAGGATCGACGTCACACCGGGCCGGATGCTTGAAAAATACGAAGAGACAAAAAGCATACCGAAAGCCACAGCGGTATCCGCACAGGAATACAAGCTTGTTTTCTCTTCTCTTGTCGAAAAGGGCTACGACGTGATTCACCTATGCCCGTCCGGAAAGCTTTTTCCGTGTTACGAAAACGCCTGTTTCGCCGCAAACGCTTTTGAAACGGTTCATGTTGTCGACTCTCAGACCGTTTCGGCGGGTCTTATGCTCTTATGCCTCGAAGCGTCGAGAATGCGGCTCGAGGAAAAAAGCGCCGATGAAATCGTTTCGGGTGTTGAGGCGCTCAAGGCACAGATCGAAACAAGCTTCCTCGCCGGCGACGCCCGGCTTCTTTACAAAAGCGGAATCTGCACGGCGCTCGAAAAAACCGGTTCAGACCTTTTCGGCTTTTATCCGTCCGTCGATATTACGGACGGTGCCTTGGCGGTCGGGGAAAAGCACAAGGGAACCCCGGACAGTGCCCGGAAAAAATTTCTCGGCCGGAAGCTTGAAAATATCGGAAACGGCGGAAGCGAATGTGTGATTTTATCGGTCTGCGGGTTTAGGCAAAAGCAAGCCGACGAGCTTTGCGCTTATGTGAAAGAGGTCTCCTGCGCAAAAGATGTGACGGTGACCGAAGCCGGCTGTTGTATGGCGACATACTGTTCAGATGGTTTCATCGGTCTTGCCTTCAAGCGGGAGCTTTGAAAATCCGGCACGGGTCGTGCATATATATAATATAATGATTAGCGTGAAGCTGTCATCTGCCTTTTTTGGTATTGTGTGAAGAGGCGGATTTCCGGCAAGGCGGCCGGGTGCGGCGAAGCCGCACGTTTGCCGCTGCCGCAGGCAGCGGCAAAAACAAAACCCCAAAAAAGGGTTTTGTCGGCCGCCGTCCCGCCTGTGGCTGCGACTCGCCCAAGATCGCCCGGCTTCCCTCCGCTTATAATCTACGGATTTTCCGTCACGCAAAAGCCGATTCTGCGGGCAGAGGGTTTTCTTTAGTACCGTGTACCAACGCGACCGCTTCTAATATCTAACATCTAAAATCTAATATCTTCAATTCAACATCTGTTGTTTCATTAAACTGCACAAATACCAAGCCGAGAATTTGTGCAGTTTTATTATTTTTAATTTTTATTTTATTGATTTTTAATAGGGTGTGTGCTATAGTACTTAACAATGTTAACGACTTGTTTAACACCGTTAAATATTTTTTAAAGGAGGCGGCAATAATGATGAAAGAGGAAATCCTTGAGGAAACCCTGAAAACAATTGCGTTTGCAGCAAGAGAAAACGCACTGAATTTCCTGCAAATCAACCTCAAGGGTGAAAATGCGCTGTTGCTTCAGTTGATTGCGTCAGGCGGAAAAAGCACGCCCGGTGCCCTCGCCGAAGACTTGGGCGTTTCCGCGGCAAGAATTGCCGCCATGCTCCGCTCTTTGGAAATCAAGAAGCTTGTTGAAAGGGTTTGCGACGAAAAAGATAAGCGGCGGGTCACGGTAACGATCACAGCAGCGGGAAAACAGTTTGTTGAGTCCATAAGCGAAGCCGTGAGCAAACGAGCACAGGCACTGCTTGAAAAATTAGGAGAAGACGATGCAAGAGAGTTTTTGCGTATCTTAAAAAAGTGTACCGGCTTCGATGAAAAACTTTCCGAAACGCAAGAGAACGATGCCGATAATCAATCCGAGAAGCCGGACACAAACAATGAGACCAAGCCGGAAAACCCGGCTGACACAGACGAACCAATAAGGGGTGATCATTCTGAAAACGGTATTTAAAAAAGCGGTCAGTTTTCTGCTTTGTCTGAGTATTATCTGGTTAGCCGCCTTACCGTCGCTTGCGGCCGGCGTCACATACCCACAGGGCGTGACCGAACAGACAGCAGAGCAAAGCATTGACAAGACCGATATTCTTATCAAAAATGTGCTCAAGCAATTCCAAAACACCACACTGGATAAACTCGTCATGCCGATGCTGTATTCGGACGAAACGCTTTCGTCGATTCTTGTCGGTATTTACTCCTCTTTCGGGGAGCAGGAAAATGCACTTTCGGTTCTCGGTGTCGACGTTTCAACAAAAAATGTTGCGTCCGCTCTTACGGCCTATCCGTCGGTATCGCAGGCTCTTTCCTCGGCAAGCGATTGGAACAGTGTCAATCTTGACGGTGCGGCATGGAACGTCAGCGATAAAACGGGCTTCAAAAATGCCCTTGCCTCCATGTTTACACCGCTTGATGAGCTGATTTACGTCATCATGTGCTCAGGCACTTATCGACGCGGCTTTATAACCGTCAAAGGCGATGACGGTTATCAGAACGGGATCGTGCCCATGCTTGACGCACTCGGCTGTACCGAAATAACATCGAACAGCCAGTTCAAAGCCGATGCCGATGCCGACCGGAGTACAATGATAAAAAACATCGTCGATTCGGTCTTTTCCCTTCTCGACAGAGTGCTTGACGCGCCGGCAAAAACACTTTGTGAAATCGGACCGAACATCGCTTACTTTATGAACAACGGCGGAATGGACGACTGTATGAACGCACTCATCAATCCGCTTAAAGTCGGAATCGGCGGCTACATCACCCTGTTTTCCGGATCTTCCCTTTCTTCTCTTATGGGCGGAAGCGGCGAAGGCACAGCGGACGGAGAAAGCGGCTTTTCTTCTTTGCTTTCGTCCTTCACCTCCTCTGGGGATATGAAGCTTGCCGAGCTGGACACCGAGCTGTTAGCCTCATGCGGAACAGTACAAAACGGCAAGGTCGTCGCCAACAAAGGGGAAGCGTATGTCGTTCTTTTCTCGTGGCTTTTGGAAACGGCAAAAATGAATAAGGACAGTCTCCTGTCTGAGTTCGGCGGTGAAGAAGCCGAGCAGATGAAGCCGGTTATCGACTCTCTTTTCAATAAAAATACAGACGAGATTTTGGCCCTTTTGGTTGAGCTTCTGACGAAACAGGAGGGCACCGACACGGAATATCAGTGGGCGGCGCCCGCATTTACACCCGGAAGCGTCACCTATACGCCGAATCTTACCAAAGATAACTTTCAGAAGGTCGTCGACGGAATCGACAAAACCATGAGCGAATTCATCGCTGAAAGCGGAGAATATAAAAGCATTTCTCAGGCGGTAAAAGTGTCTCTTTTCTCGTCAGGCACCGTTACGGCACTTGTCAGTATGCTTTACGGTCAGCTTTCTTCGGACGAAATGAAAGACGCCGCAAAGCTTCTTTCGCTTCCCTCGTCCCCCGCAGCCTTTGCTTCTTCGCTCGGCTCGGAATATTATCGGGCGAAAGCCGTTCTTTCTCAATACAGTTCATGGGAAAAGGCAGGGAAAGCCGAAATCAACTGGGGCTTTGCCGCCGGCGACAGCAAAGGCTTTGAAAAGGCGCTGACAGCGGCGTTAAGTCCGCTTGAGCCGATGCTCAATATGCTTTTACGGGGCGGAAAAATCGAACTGCTCGGCGCTATCAGCTTTTGCGGAACGAGCGGCTACAACACCGCCGTGATTCCGATGCTTGAAGCGTTCGGCTGTCCGTCGGAATCCATCAAAACCTACGCCGAATTCAAAGCGGACGAAAGCGAAAACGCCTGCGTCAAAAACATTGTCGCTCCGATTGTGGCTCTGATGAATAAAATCGCCGAAAAGCCGATTTATACACTGACTGAGATTTTGCCGAATATGATCTGTTTTCTGTCCGACGGCTCTTTGACGCAGTGTATCAATAATCTTCTTGTTCCCGTAACGGATCTTTTAAACAAGCTTTCTGTCAGCACCGATCAGCTCGGACTTGATAAGCTTCAGAATCTTGATATTCTTTCCGAAGTTTCCTCGATGATTCCCGACATGATGAAAGACAGCATGAAGCTTCCGGCACCGGATCTGAAAAAACTCGGCCCCTTAGGTCAGCTTGAAACAATTGCAAGCAAGCGGACCTATCAGGGAAATCCGGTAGACGCTTATTATGTAAAAGCTGACCAGCCGGCAGTCATGGTGACACTGCTTCGCTATTTTGTAACCGGAATGAAAGATCCGGAAAATGCCGATTTTCTGACCGGCATGATGGCGGGCAATTCGTCCGAAGGCGGCGGCAACAATATGTTTGAAACCTATTCGTCGAACATCGGCTCCGAAATGGAAAAAATGACAGTAGACGAAACCATCGAATGGCTTTACAAACTGTTCTTCCGTGACAGAGCGGTTTCCAACACCGTCGGAAACGAAGATTATACCCCGACTATCATTTATGTCGAATCGAAAAAGAGTGCGGTCGGCAAGGTGATTTTCGGCATTCTGGTTGTTTTGCTTTTAGCGGCGGCAGTCGTCTGCATCATCAAAAGAGAGGTCATTTTTGACCGTCTTGAAGAAAGACGGCAACAGAAGCTGAAGAAAAAGCACGAAGCCGAAATAGAACAGTACAGGCTTGAAATCCGAAGACGTTATCTTGAAGAACAGGAAAAGCTGAAAGCGCAGCAGGCGGCAGGACAAGGAACGGATGGCGTATCTGCTTTGAGCGAAGGACGTATGTTCTCTCCGCAGTCAGCCACAGCCGGCGAGAACTTCAGACCGCAGAACATCCCGCAAACAGACGACAACACACAGTCAAACGAGGAGGTGCAGTAAATGCTGGTATTAAAAAATATAATCAAAGACTACGTTACGGGCGACACAACCGTCCGTGCCATGAAAAACATCAGCGTCAATTTCAGAGAAAATGAGTTCGTTGCCATTCTCGGTCCGTCCGGCTGCGGAAAAACAACAATGCTCAACATCATCGGCGGCCTTGACCGCTACACAAGCGGCGACCTTATCATAAACGGAAAGTCAACCAAGACCTTTACCGACAACGATTGGGATACATACCGTAACCATTCCATCGGTTTTGTTTTCCAAAGCTATAACCTGATTCCGCATCAGACGGTACTTGCCAACGTTGAGCTCGCCCTTACCCTGTCCGGCGTTTCCAAGAAGGAAAGACGGGAAAGAGCCATCGAAGCGCTGAAAAAGGTCGGACTCGAAAATCACATCAACAAACGTCCGAGCCAGATGTCCGGCGGACAGATGCAGCGTGTTTCCATCGCCCGTGCTCTCATCAACAACCCCGATATCATTCTTGCCGATGAGCCGACCGGCGCTCTTGACAGCGAAACAAGCGTCCAGATCATGGAGCTTTTAAAAGAGATCGCCAAGGATAAGCTGATTATCATGGTAACACACAACCCCGATCTTGCGTATCAGTACGCCAACCGGATCATCAAATGCTTCGACGGCCGGATCATTGACGACTCGAATCCGTTTAAGCCGGAAGCGGCTGATTTTGAAAACGAAAAGAAAAAAGCCGAAGAAGAAAAAGCAAAGGGCAAAAAACCGTCCATGTCCATGCGGACAGCTTTCTCGCTGAGTCTTCGGAATCTCTTCACGAAGCGAGGGCGAACGCTGCTTACCGCCTTTGCCGGCTCAATCGGCATCATCGGTATTGCACTTGTTCTTGCGTTACAGACCGGTATTAACCGATATATCGCCAAAGTAGAAAGCGATGCGCTGCTGCTTTACCCGATGTCGGTCGAAAAAGAGGCTATGGACACCGACAGTCTGATGAATACCGCTTTGGGCTTAAGTCCGCTCAACGGGGTTGACCACGAACTTGATCAGATTTATGTCAACAAGTCCTTTGACACCATGGTCAATGCGTTTATCGCCCAGTCGTCGGCGAACAATCTTAAAAGCTTCAAAAAATACATCGATGACAATCAGGAAAAATTCAATTCTCTTTGCAACGATGTTCAGATCAATTATTCCACACCGCTCAACATATATAAGGCCGACACCTCACAAGGTGTTGTTCAGGTTAATCCGAGCACGCTTATGGATACGTTCGCTTCATCGGGCGGCGGAGCGAGTATGGATATGGTAAGCGGCTTTGTCGATCTTGACAGCTACGCCAATCTTTGGAAACAGCTTGTCGGCGACAACGAAAGCATCAGCGAGCATTATGACATCGTTTACGGAAAGCTTCCGTCCGCCTATAACGAGGTTGTTCTTGTTGTCGACGGCAACAACGAAATCAACGAGCTTGTGGCTTACGCTTTGGGCCTCAAGGATCAGAAACAGTTTACCTCCAATCTTATCAGCGCCATTACAAAAGGCGAGCAGCTCGAAGAGGCGGAAGCAGAAAAATACACCTACGATGATATTCTCAATATGAAGTTCAAGCTTGTTTTAAGCCCCGACTATATGGTCAAGGACGAAAAAACAGGTCTTTGGAAAGACATGAGAGATAACGACCTTTATGTAAAAGACCTTGTTGCAAAAGGACTTGACATCAGCATCGTCGGCATCATCCGTCCGTCAAAGGACAACGTACTTTCCCTTGCCGCCGGCAGCATCGGCTATACACCCGAGCTGATGGACTACGTCATGAGCAGGACAAAAGAAGCAACCGTTGTCAAAGAACAGCTCGGCAACCCCAAAAAGGACGTCATTACCGGCAAGCAATTCTTCGATAAGACGGTGAACGACTTCGATCTTGTTGATATTGATCTCAACGACATCAACATGGATTATCTTGATATCTCGCCGTTCATGAGCATGGCGGAAAACATCGATCTTTCTCAGGTCGACATCATGGATATGTCCTCGCTGTTCAATTTCGGCGATATGTCTGATCTGCAAAAGAAGCTGATGGAAGGCTATCTTTCCGACGAACAGGTTCTCGCTCTCAAGCAGGCCTATATCGATACGATAAACGCCGAATGCTCCCTTGATAAGACCTATGAAACCTTAGGCTACTGCGATGAAAACAGCCCGACCTCCATTTCCCTTTATCCGAAGGATTTCGAAACCAAAGCCGAGCTGAACGAAATGATCGACTACTACAACAACAAGGTGACTGAGGACGGTCATTCCGAATATACGATCCGGCCGACCGACTACATCGGTATTGCGATGAACCTTGCCACGCAGGCGATCAACATCGTTTCCTATACGCTGATTATCTTCGTTGCCATTTCCCTTGTTGTTTCGTCGATCATGATCGGAATCATCACCTACGTTTCGGTTATCGAGAGAACAAAGGAAATCGGTATCTTACGAAGTATCGGTGCGTCGAAGATGGACGTTTCCAACGTGTTCAACGCCGAAACGGTCATCATCGGCTTCAGTGCGGGACTGGTCGGTATTCTGATGACGATACTGATAGAAATCCCGATAAATCTGATACTCAACCATCTGACAGGTACGACCGTCGGTGCCGTATTACCGTTTATTGACGGTGTAATCCTTGTTGCAATCAGCGTATTCCTGACGTTTATTGCCGGTTTGGTACCGTCGAGAATGGCGGCGAAAAAAGACCCGGTCGAAGCACTTCGCACCGAGTAAAACAAATATCGAACAGCATACAGCTCGGAAGAAATTTTCCGGGCTGTGATTTTGTTGTGTTGAAACGGAGATCCCGGGATCGTAGTTCGATGCCACCGGTCGAGGTGGTTTGAACTATTCTTTCACTTGACTGCCCGAGCCGGAAGACAGCTTAATGAATAGATAACAGATAAAAGATAATAGTTGAGGTTACAGGTTTTCTGTTTTAACCGTCTGAACTGTACAGCATGAACAAAAAACAATGCACAAAATTAGTGATAAATCAGTTTGATTTTTTGTTGATATTATGGTAAAATGATACAAGTTACCGTTAGTTTACGAAGCGTATCTATAAGTGACTGAAAAAAAGCAGGCGGATTTACCGTTTGTCAAAATATAAACGGGCTTCGGTTTTGTGTTTTCCGAAAGCTCAGGGAGGTAATCATATTGAAAACTTACAGCGCCGATAAAATCAGAAACGTTGCCATCGCAGGTCACACCGGAAAAGGCAAGACCACCCTTGCCGAGGCAATGCTTTATATTACAGGTGCTTCCGACAGACTCGGAAGAGTAGCCGACGGCAACACCGTCATGGACTTTGACGCCGAAGAAAAGAAGCGCCAGTGTTCTCTTTCGACCGCCGTAGCGGCTCTTGAATGGAGAGATACCAAAATCAATCTTCTTGACGCTCCCGGTAAGTTCGACTTTGAGGGCGGCGTATATGAGGCTATGAGAGCCGCAGGCTGTGCTCTGATTGTAACCTCCGCAGGCTCCGGCTTTGACGTCGGTGCGGAAAAGGCCATCAAAGCCGCCGACGCAAGAGGACTTTCCAAATTCTTTGTTATCACAAAGCTTGACGGTGAAAACCGTGACTTTTATAAGACCTTTGACGCTTTGAAAGATGCCATCGGCACTAAGCTTTGCCCCGTCGTTATTCCGCATATGGTTGACGGTAAGGCAGTCAGCTACATCAATCTTTGTTCCAACAAGGCTTTCGAATACAACAAGGGCAAGGCGGCCGAAGTCAGTATGCCTGAAGACGATCACATTCAGGAAATGAAGGACGTTCTCATGGAGGCGGTCGCTTCCGTTGATGACGATCTGATGATGAAATTCTTCGACGGTGAAGAACTTACGAAAGAAGAAATCATCGACGGTCTTACCAAGGGCGTCGAAAGCGGTGAGATTTATCCCGTATATGCCTGCTCCGGCTACAATATGGACGGTGTTGATCTTCTTCTTGATGCACTCGTTTATTCCGCTCCCAATCCGCTTACGGCGGCAAACGAAAAGGGACTTGACGAAAACGACAACGAGGTCGACGTCAAGTGTGACCCGAACGGTCCCGTTGCGGCGATCTGCTTTAAGACCGTTGCCGACCCGTTTGTCGGTAAGATGTCCTTTGTCAAGGTCATCAGCGGTAAGCTTTCCGCCGACGTTCCGGCTTACAACGCAAGAACGGGCGAGAGCGAAAGAATGGGCAAGCTGATTTCCGTAAGAGGCAACAAGCAGGAGGACGTCTCCGCTATCACAGCCGGCGATATCGGTGTTATCACAAAGCTTTCCGGTCTTGCAACGGGCGACACGATCTGCAGTCCGAAGAATATCGTTAAGCTCAAGGGCGTTGACTTCCCGAAGCCGTCGCTTTCCATGGCAATCGTTGTTAAGAAGAAGGGCGAAGAGGACAAGGTTGCCTCGGGACTTCGCCGTATCATGGGCGAGGATCCGACCGTCACGCTTGTCAATAACGAAGAAACAAGAGAAATGGTGCTTTCGGGTCTCGGCGAACAGCATCTTGATATCGTTATCGCAAAGCTTAAGACAAAGTTCGGCGTTGAAATCGGCCTTAAGGTTCCGAAAGTTGCATACAGAGAAACCATCAGAAAGAGCTGTCAGGTTCAGGGCAGACATAAGAAGCAGTCCGGCGGTTCCGGCCAGTTCGGTGACGTATGGATCCGCTTTGAGCCGCACGACGGCGACGAGCTGATTTTCGAAACCGAGGTTGTCGGCGGTTCCGTTCCGAAGAACTACTTCCCTGCCGTTGAAAAGGGACTTCAGGAAGCGATTCAGAAAGGTCCGCTTGCCGGTTATCCGGTTGTCGGTCTTAAGGCTGTTCTTTACGACGGTTCTTACCACCCGGTTGACTCGAACGATATGGCGTTCCGCACCGCCGCAAAGATTGCTTACAAAAACGGCATGGCGCAGGCGAACCCCGTTATCCTTGAACCGATCGGCGAGCTGAAAGCATATATCCCCGACGCAAACCTCGGCGACATCATGGGCGATGTAACCAAGCGCCGCGGCAGAGTTCTCGGCATGGGCGCCGCTGACGAGCCGAAGATGCAGGAGCTTGTTGCCGAAGTTCCGATGGCGGAAATGGGCGACTTTTCAACCGTTCTGCGTTCGGTCACCGCCGGCAGAGGACATTACAGCCTGACCTTCGTCCGCTATGAGGACGCACCGGGCAACGTTGCGCAAAAGGTCATCGAGGACGCAAAGGCAGAAGCCGACGAATAATTGCTATCAACTTTTTTCAAGATAAACACACAACACACACAAACCGAGAAGCCGTGCGGATTTCCGCACGGCTTTTTGGTGATAAAAATGATTTACTTTTCAATACTGATAACCCTGACAACACCGTCGATTTTTTCAATGCTCTTTTTTGTGTCGGAACTGACTTCGGCTCCGACGTCAAGCATTGTATATGCCTTGGTGCCTCTTGCCTTGCTTATCATGTTGTCGATATTGGCACCGGTTGAGGAAACGAGATGAGTAATCTGCTGAATCAGCGTCGGCTTGTTTTCGTGGAAAATGCAAAGTCTTGTTTTGCTTTCAAGATAACCGAGCGAGCACTCGGGGAAGTTAACGGAATTTTTGATGTTGCCGTAAAGCAGATAGTTCTTGAGTTCTTCCGCCGCCATAAGCGCACAGTTGTCCTCGGCTTCGTAGGTGCCGGAGGCTAAGTGCGGCGTCAGGATAACATCCTTTTCACCGATCAGGTTGTCGGTCGGGAAGTCGCAGACGTATTTGGCAATCTTTCCGTCGGCGATGCCTCTCTTGATGGCGTCGGGGTCGGCGATTTCCGCTCTTGACATATTCAAAAGAATCACGCCGTTGCGGCACTTTGAGATGAAAGCGTCGTTATATTTATATCTCGTCTCGTCGCAAAGCGGAACATGAACAGAGATGATGTCGGAATTTTTGATAAGTACGTCCTCGTCGGTGACGACCTTGATGGCGTTCGAAAGCTTCAAAGCGGCGTTAATCGTAAGGTGCGGGTCACAGCCGATGACTTTCATGCCGAGATCAACGCCCGTCTGCGCAACAAGAGAGCCGATTGCGCCAAGTCCGATAACGCCGAGGGTCTTTCCTTTGAGTTCGTGACCGACAAAAGCACCCTTGCCCTTTTCGACAGTCTTTGTCACAGCGTCTCCGCCGCCCTTTAAGGACATTGTCCAGTCGATGCTGTCAAGTACGTTTCTCGAAGAAATAAGCATCATGCAAAGCGCAAGCTCTTTAACAGCGTTTGCATTCGCTCCGGGTGAATTAAAAACAACGATACCCTTTTCGGTGCACTTGTCAACCGGGATATTGTTGACGCCGGCGCCCGCTCTTGCAATGGCTTTCAGGTTTTCGCCAAGCTCGGTTTCGTGCATATTGAAGCTTCTGACAACGACAGCGTCGGGATCTTCGATACTCGAAGAAACATTGAAGCGGTCGTTTGTAAGCTGTGTATTGATTTTCGGTGAAATGGAATTGAGAGTAAGAATGTTATACATGGCTTCCTCCGTAAATATTTGTTTGGGTAAATCGAAAAATATATCATTATATAAAGTATACACTTTGTCAAAATTTCTGTCAATGAGCCAAAGCAACACCTTAAAGTAAATAAAGGGAAGTTTTTTGTTAATTTGTGACAATCCGAGTACATTTTTGCCTGTCGGCCGATATTGCAGACGATTTACAACCGATGGGGAAAATGATAAAATGAAACGTAACCGGTGCCGATGGGAAGTAAGGCGCCCGGGTGCGGCGAAGCCGCACTTTTGCCGCCTGCGGAAGTGTTTTCCCCGAAGCCGCAAAGGTTCCCTCCGCTTATAATCTACCGGCTTCCCGACACGAAAAAACCGACTCTGCGGGTTGAACTATTCCTTTGGCACAAAGGAAACCCGCGACCGATTCTAACATCTAACATCTAAAATCCAACATCTGTTACATACTATGCGTGTCAGAAACGAGACGCAAACGGTATCTATAGGGTGACACATATAATCCGAACCCGCCCGAAAAAGTGAAAGGAGGTCTTCTTATGTCGGACAGCGAAATCATTTCTCTCCTTTTTGTCCGGAATGAGCAGGGACTGAAAGAAGCGAAAGAAAAATACGGAAAATTGCTTTTCTCTCTTTCAAAAAACATTGTAAACAGCGACGAGGACGCCGCCGAATGTGAAAACGACACCTATTTCGCTTTGTGGAAAAGCGTTCCGCCGAAAGAGCCCGACCCACTTTCTGCGTTTCTTTGCCGGATTGCGAAAAACCTGTCGCTTAAGAGACTGCGTGAAAAAACGGCACGCAAACGGACGGGAATCACCATTCCGCTTGAAGAGCTTGACGAAGCGATCGGCTGTGACGAGTTGCAAAGGCATCTTGATTCAAAGCGGCTCGGCAAGCTGATTGACAGCTTTTTGGATACGCTTGACAGCGAAAACCGGCGGCTTTTTGTCAAGCGGTACTGGTTTTGCTGTGAGACTTCAGTTCTTGCCGAAGAATTCGGTCTGAGCGAAAACACCGTACATAAAAGGCTTTCAAGGACGAGACAGAAACTGAAAGCTTATCTTGTTAAGGAGGGTGTATACGATGAATGAATATCTCAATGACGCATTGGGTGAAATTTCCGACGAAAAAATCGCCGAAGCGGCGAACGGAAAAAAGACGAAACGGGTAACCTTTTTGAAGGTCGCATCGGTCGCCTGTATTGTTTTGGCGGTTGCGGCTGCGGTTGTGTTTATGAAGGCTGACAAGCCGAAAATCAAGGACGAGCAGACGCAAAATCAGGCGAACCTTGTTGTTCAGACAGCGGCGGCAGAAATCTGTCCGGAAAAGAAGTGGGACGAAAAAGAAAGCAACGAAAAGTACACGGAACTAAGCTTTAACGGAAAGACATATCTTTCAACCGGCATGAAAGCCGGAAAGACCGAAATCGGAACGAAGCTCGGTCCGGCAAAAGCCAAAGGGTTCGATAGCTACACCGATAAAATCTACGAAACCGACTGTGAGGTTTATACGGTCGGAACGTTCAAAAGTGATTTTCTTGTTGCGGTGAAATTTGATACGGACGGCAACACCTATTCCTATAAAGCGGAAGACTGGTTTCCGTCTGACCTAAAGGATTTTACCGACAAGTTGAACTTTTCCGAAAACATAAAAATCGACAGCGATATCATTCTCAGTTCGAATTCTGATGTCAGTGCAAGTCAGATCAAGCTTCATGAAAATGAGGCACTACCCAATACGGTTTACCGGTTGCTTGAAGCTTGCGGAAAAGCGAAAGCACTTGAATACACGTCGGATAATATGGCAAAAGACGGCGAGCGCATTCTCGAATTCGGCGTATCGTCTCCGCTTTTAAGCCGGTATTCTCTGTTCCTGACTATCTCCGAGGACGGCTATATCATGACAAACCTTGTTGATGTCGGCGTGAGCTTTTTCGTCGGAAAAGAAGCCGTCAAAGCTCTTTTTGAAACGGCGGACAAAACCGGCGGTGTAAAGTATGTTCCGACCACAGCACTGCCTAACCCGAGCGACGTATATATGGTCGATTCAATCGAAGTAACCGAAGTATACTCCGAACCGTCAAAGGAGGAATAAAAAATGAAAAAAGGAACAAAAATTATCATTGGCATTTTTGTCGTAGTGATTGCACTCTGGCTTACCATGTTCTCGGTGGATTATAACCGCTGCGCCAACCTGAAGGCGCCGGTTTTCGCAATTGAAAAAACAAGCCGGAACAAAGTGATCGATTACGTTGGTCTCGGATATACGGCACAGATTGAAAAAGGAAAGGGTGCCGAACCGGATCGGGACGACATTATCATCCGCTCCGAGCTTCGTGTTTTCGGAAAAGTCGTTTCGGCGGCAATTTCGTAACCTGCATAAAAGACAAGTAAGTACTTTCGCAACCGATTGCAACCGCCGGTTGCGAAAGTGCACGGCGTGATATATTGCTTTTCCTTTGTGCTGTTGCTATAATTTCTCTGTAAGTTTCACAAGGAGGAGACAGCATGAAAATCAACGAAAAGATTTATACACTCAGAAAAAAGTCCGGCTGGTCGCAGGACGAGCTTGCCGACAAGCTTTCGGTTTCCCGTCAGTCCGTTTCAAAGTGGGAGACGGGCGACAGTGTGCCCGAAATAGCAAAGCTTCTGGCACTTGCGAAAATATTTTCGGTGACAACCGATTATCTTCTGGACGACAGCAAGGAGGAATATATTCCCCCTCAGGCGGCAAAAAGCATTGACACCGCCGATAAGGTCATGAGCAAAGCCGAATCGCTGTTTCAAAACTACGGTTGGATTCTCGGCGTTGTGCTTCTTTTGCTCGGTCTTTGGCGGATTGTCAGCGCTGTTTCAAGTATCGCAACCTTAGGAAATGCAGGCGCTTTCGGGGTGCTCGGCGCCGCCGCTTTTCTTCCGCTCCTTTTTTCGGTACTGACGGGAATCGCTTTGGCGGTCGGCGGTATTATCATGATAAAGTGTCTTCGAAAGAAAGATGAAACCGGAAAAACATCGAAAAAAACCAAACGGTTGATGATTCTTCTTATTATCGGTATTGTTCTTATCGTTTCTGCGGCAATCGCCGCCCACTTTGTGATAGATGCCGTCTATACGATTGACGAACAAAGCGAAGAAGTCACCTGTAGTGTCTCCTCCGCGGTCGCCGAAGACGAATCCGTAGGTGAGACAGCAGATAACAGCTTGACAGAAGCTTCATAAACTGATAGAATAACAGAGCAAAAAGATAAACGAATGCTTTGCTCTGTTACTTATCAACAGGAAAGGGCGGTTATGATATGAGCGATAAAAATTTCGATGCAGAAAACCTGCTTCAATTCAAGGCGATTGCCGATAAGATCAAGGGACTGACAGACGGTTCTCTTAACGTGGAAGATTTCGATTTTGACGAAATTCAAAAAAGCGGCATAGTCGATTTCTTTGAAGAAATCCTTTCCGAGGGGCTGTCGGAGCCTTTTGAGCCTGTATCCGATGACGAAATTTACGAAGAAATCGTCGACAATTATTTTCTTCTGATAAAGGAGCTCGGCGCCCAAAACTTCCGCTTTTTCCGCTTCTCCGGTTATGATGATTGCCGTGTAGTAATTCTCGACGGAAAGAAATATGACCTGGACGGCGAATTCTGTCACGACGATACCGATGCTTCCGGCGCACTTTGTGCGATTGACTGCTTAATGGCGGACTTAGAAGAAGAGGACGAAATTATTCTGAAAAAAGTCGAAAGCCTTATCAACAGGCGAAATCAAAAGTAATTCCGGCTTTTTGTCGGATTTTACAAGAGGCTATTTTCGGGCAGTCTCTTTTGTATACGAGAAAAAACCTGTCGCAAGGACAATCCCTGCGGCAGGTTTATGCTTTTCTTTATCCGAACAGCCATTCAAGCAGATTCACATCGTACCCGGCTTCTTTGATTTCGGAAAAAATGCTGAAATTGTTGATGAATGAATAGACCGTGCCGATGAGTCTTACAAGGCTGTCAAACGGATTTCTCGTTTTGTCCGGGTGACCGCCGGTTTCGCCTGTTTTCGTAATCGTAAAGGTGTTGAACAGCGTGTCCGATTCGAGCGTATACGAATTTACCGTCAGCGTATCGCCGTCAAAGTCGAGAAGATTGTACATCGCCTCAGGCGCAAGATACGAGAAGCCCGCATTCTTTCCGAGCGGTGCTTCGGTTGCCGTTTCGGGTCGGTTGACGGCGCCGGAGGTGAAATAGATTGTTCCTTTCGGGTCGATCATTTCACTTTGGTATTTTTCGGCGGTTCTGTTGCCGTAAATAACGTTGGAAACCGTGTAGAAATGGCTGTGACCCAACAGCACGAGGTCGATTTTGAATTCGTCGCAAATCGGCGACCATAAAAGCTCCATAATTCTGACCTCGGGAATCCGGTGCGGCTCTCTTTCGCCGTAAAGGTCATGGTGGAACATCATGATTTTCCATTTGACGCCGGGATTCTTTTCGACTGCCTCTTTGACAAACGCACGGTGGTCAACACCGCTTCCTGTCGTACTGTCCATGACAAGAAACAGCGCATTGTCCTTGACGAACCAGTAATCCGAGCCGATATAGGACTTGACAAGCTGACCGTTGTCTTCGTTCGGCATATTTTTAAACGTTTTATACTCGGTGCCCTTTTTGTCGTGATTTCCGATTGCCGTTGCTACACTGACCGACTTTAAAACCGGGGAAGCCGAAAAACCCTTGTATTCGCTTTCAAGAGCCAAAGAAGCCTGGTCGCCGGCAGAAAGCACAAGCGAAAGGTCGGGTCTTTTTGCGGCGGCATTTTCAAGTGTTTCACTGAACACCCGTGCGCTTTCCTTAACCGAATCCGGTTCATTCTCTTCAAGACTGACGTGCACGTCCGTTACATAAAGAGCGGAAAACTTCCCGTCGATTTTGTCGGTTTTAAACGAGTAGACGGCGGATTCAAAATCGCCGCTGACGCATTGGTAATAGTAAACGGTGTCTTCTTTAAGTCCCGTTACGGTCACCTTATTGGCATAGTCGCCGTCCGTGGCTTTCAGACAGGTACCCACAAAAACCGTATCAAGTGCGTCCGGGCTTTCTCCGAGAAGCACTTGCGGCGTGCTTTCTTCGTCGCTGTACCACGAAAGCCGCCTTTCGCTTTCGTCACTGCCCGGAAAGACGGTGACGGCGCTTTTTGCGTCCGCTGTTTCCCAATAAGCCGCCCATTCGTCCTCGCTTACCGCAACAGCCGGTATACAAACCGAAGCGGTCAGCAGCAGAGTCAGCACGAAAGCCAAAAATTTTCTTGCTGTTTTCTTCATTCTCTTTTTTCTCCTTTTTGCTGTTTTGCGTTTTGAAAACAAAAAACTGTCGGCATACCGAGAGCTTGTTTTGTTTTAAGGGAAAACTTAAATCAAACGTCCCGGCTACTGCCGACAGTCAAGTGCCGAAAACTACGACACTTCTTCACTATTCACTCTTACTTCTTACTTACGCTTGAAGTTCTTCAAGCGTTACACGCCGCCGCCAACGGAACCGTCCCAGGTGTCAACGTGCGTCGCTTTCATTTCCTCTTCGTCAAACCAACGGGTGGTAACCGCCTTGGTTTCGGTGAAGAAGCGGAACCCGTCCTTGCCGAGACAATGAAGGTCGCCGATGAAAGAATTCTTGTGTCCCGTGAACGGGAAGACGCCGACGGGAACGGGGATGCCAACGTTAACGCCGACCATACCGCCGTCCGTACGCTTTGCAAATTCTCTTGCATAGTAGCCGTTCTGGGTGAAGATAACTGAGCCGTTTGCGAACGGGTTGCGGTTCATGATCGCAAGACCCTCTTCGAAGCTCCTGACTCTCTTGATGCAAAGTACGGGTCCGAAGATTTCCTGCGTGCCGACGGTCATATCCTCGGTAACATTATCAAGGATTGTCGGCCCGATATAAAAGCCGTTTTCCGCACCCGGAACCTTCACGTCACGTCCGTCAAGAACCATCGTGGCGCCCTCATCAAGACCTTTCTGGATCCAGTCAAGAACGCTCTTCTTATGAGCGGCGGAAACCACGGGGCCGAGCTTTGAGTCGGGAAGATAAGCCGGACCTACGGTAAGCTCGCTTGCGAACTGCTTTAAGTAAGCAACAAGCTTGTCGGCAATCGTGTCCTGCGCAACAACAACGGGAAGAGCCATGCAACGTTCACCGGCGCAGCCGAAAGCGGAGTTGATGATACCTCTTGCGCTTCTTTCAAGAGCGGCGTCCTCTAAAACAAGGGCGTGGTTCTTCGCTTCGCAAAGGCACTGAACTCTCTTGCCGTGAGCGGCGGCGGTTGCGTAAATATGCTTGCCGACGCTTGTCGAGCCGACGAAGGTGATACCCTTAACGTCGGGGTGGGTCAGGAAGATATCAGCTTCAACACGGCTGCAGGTAACAAGGTTGACAACACCCTTCGGAAGTCCGGCTTCGACAAGAAGCTCGCAAAGACGCATAGCGGTCATCGGCGTCATGGAAGCAAGCTTCAACACAATTGTGTTACCGCAGGCGATGCACATCGGAACCATCCAGCCCATCGGAATCATGCCCGGGAAGTTGAACGGAACGATACCGGCGAAAACGCCGACCGGCTCGTAATAAAGCGTGGTGTCGTAGCCGCTTGAGGTATCTCTCATGCTGTCACCCATAGTGAGCGACGGAGCGCTGATGGCGTGCTCGACCGGCTCTTTAACCTTGAGAATATCGCCCTTGGCTTCGGAAAGAACCTTGCCGTGCTCAAGAGCGCAAAGCTTGGAAAGCTCATCCATGTTTTCGATCAAAAGCTCTCTGAATTTATAGAGAACCTGAACTCTTTTCATAACCGGGGTGTTTGACCACGGACCGAAGGCTTCTTTTGCGCATTGGATTGCGTATTCAACCTCGTTTGCGGTACAGCAGGGAGTCTTAGCGATTACCTCGCCTGTGCTGGGGTTGTAAACGTCCATGTATTTTTCGGTCTTTGACTCAAGCCATTCGCCGCCGGCGAAGTACTTGAGCTGTTTGATTTGTGCCATCGGAACACATCTCCTTACTTTATAATTTACATTTAATATTAAGCCACAAACAAAGAAAAAAATCAAGTAAAACGAGAATATTTGTTGTGTTATACCGTGATTTTTTTCGCCGCTTCCGTGAGCATCTCTTCCGCCCTGTCTTTTATCGACACAAACGGCAGGTGGAGCGGATTCGTTTCGATGACTTCTTCAATTGAAAGCCGCCTTGCTTCCTCTTTGTCCGCCTCAAAAACGCCGACAACGGCAATCGTCTTTTTCGCCCGGCTTCGTTTTGCAACACCGAACGGTGCTTTTCCGAAAAGGCTTTGCGAATCCATTTTTCCCTCGCCCGTTATCACAAGATCGGCGTTTTCGCTCATTTTTTCAAAATTTGCCGCATCGAGAATACAGTCGATTCCGCTTTGAAGTGTTGCGCCGAGAAAAGCCGCCGCCGCAAATCCCATTCCGCCTGCCGCTCCGGCTCCGGGAAGAGAGGCGAAATCTTTTCCGAGCGTCTTTGCGGTTACTGCGGCAAGAACACGAAGCCCGTTGTCAAGAAGCTGTACCTGAGATTTGTCAGCGCCCTTTTGCGGAGCAAAGACAAAGGCGGCGCCGGTTTCGCCGAAAAGCGGATTTTTTACGTCGCACAAAACAGTCAGCGGTACGCTTTGCAGTCTCTTATCAAGCCCCGTAAGGTCAATGCGGTCAAGTTCAGCAAGTCCTATACCGCCCCTCTTTACGCAAGAGCCGTCCGACTTGAAAAACCGCACACCGAGAGCGGAAAGAAAGCCCGTTCCGCCGTCGGTGGTTGCGCTTCCGCCAAGACCTAAAATGATCCGTTCGGCTCCCTTGTTCAGCGCATCAAGAATCAGCTGACCCGTGCCGTAGGTCGAAGCTTTCAGCGCATTGTTTTCTTTCTCGATACTGATACCGCTTGCCGCCGCCGTTTCAATGACAGCGGTCTTATCCGATAGCAGTGCATAGCTTGCATCAATGATGTTTCCGAGCGGACTTTCGGCTTTTACGGTAATCATCTCGCCGCCGAAAATATGCAGATACGCTTCACTTGTGCCCTCGCCGCCGTCGGCAATCGGGATTTTAATAATCTCGGCTTCGGGGTACTTCTCTTTCAGTACCCCGCCGATGATGTCGCAGACGCTCACGGACGAAAGCGTCCCCTTGAATGAGTCGGGTGCAAGGATAATCTTCATTTTTTCACCAGCATTTCCATTACTTCGTCAAGGCTGTCGGCAACAGGCACGCCGGCAGAAAGAAGCCGTTTTTTCGAAAAGTGTCCCCGGCTTGTCAGAATACAGTCGCAGCCTAATGCTTTTGCAGTTTCAAGGTCGTGAAGCGTATCGCCGATAAACACCGCCGTTTTCGGGTCGATTTCGTTTTCCCGAAGCCACGAAAGAGCGGTCTGCACCTTGCTTTGCCCTAATTTGTTGTCCGTCCCGAGAATCGATTCAAAATACTTTGAAATACCGTAACGTTCAATCTGAGACAGAAGCATATTCTGTTCGGTTGCAGAGATGATGACCTGTCGGGAGCCGCTTTTTGAAAGAGCATCCAGTACGTTTTCGGCATCGGGGAAAAGAGAGGTCGTCGCAAGTCTCTTTTCGTATTCGGCGGCGTAAATTTCAGCGACTTCTTCATAAGTTTCGTTTTCGAACGTATAGCCGATCAGGTGATAAAAATCGAGAATCGGAAAGTCGAAGTTTTCAAGATAAAACTCCTTTGACGGAAGCGGTGGGAGATTTCTTTGACGAAGCATACTGTTTTCAAGGTCGATGTTCATCTGAAGATCGTCAATCAGCGTCCCGTTCCAGTCCCATAAAACGTAAGAATAGTTTTTCATTTTGAACCTCGTAAAGCTTTTTCTGTATTATAGCATATTTGCCGCCGACAGTACAGCAAAACTTCTGCGTTCTGACGGGACAATCCGTTTGCGGAAAACGCTTGCTTCAATTATTACAATATTTTAATAATTGATTTTCTTTCCTTTGTTGAAACCTGCAAAAAAAAGTGATATAGTATATAGTGTATTGACAAAATTCATTCGGGAGATAAGAATAATGAAAACGCTTGAAATGATAGTTCCCTGTTTTAACGAAAGCGACGTTCTCGACTTATTTTATAAAGAAGTCACACCTGTTATGCAGTCGCTTGACGGCTACGATTACCGCTTTATTTTCGTAAACGACGGAAGCCGTGACGACACACTGAAAATTATCAAGGCTCTTGCCGAAAAAGACGAAAGAGTCAAATACATATCCTTTTCGAGAAACTTCGGGAAAGAGGCGGCGATGCTTTCGGGACTTCGGTACAGCAGTGCGGAGTATGTCGGCATTCTCGACGCCGACTTACAGCACAGCCCGGCGCTGATTCCCGAAATGCTTGAAGCACTCGAAGAAGGCTACGACGTTGCGGCGGCGAAAAGAAGCGACCGCAAGGGTGAAAGCGGACTGAAAAGCTTCCTGTCCGATTCGTTTTATAAGGTGGCCAACAAAATGACTGAGGTTGAAATCGACAACGGTGCTCAGGATTTCCGCATCATGAAGCGCAAGGTCGTCGAAGCGATGCTGTCCATGACCGAACACAACCGCTTCACAAAGGGTATTTTCAGCTGGGTCGGCTTTAAAACAAAATGGTTCCCGCACGAAAACCGGGAGCGTGCCGCCGGCAACACAAAGTGGAACATCAAAAAGCTTTTGAAATATGCGATTGACGGAATTTTAAGCTACTGCAATTCGCCCTTACGGCTTCCGATTTATCTGGGCGGTCTTTCGGGTGCTGCCGGACTGATTTACTTTGTCGTTTTTCTGATTCTCCGCTACGGCGTTTCAAGGCCGCTTTCGGGCCTTCATGTGGTTCTTGCCGCTTTGCTTGTCATCGGCGGAATCATCATGGCGTGTCTCGGCATTATCGGCGAATACTTAGCAAGAATTTATGAAGAGGTCAAGGGCAGACCCGTCTTTATCGTAGACGAAACGAATATCGAAAAATAATAACAAATGGGGCTGTCGCATTTAGCGCAGAACAAAAAGAAAAATGCTTAAATTGAAAATGAAATGGTTGCATTTTTCTTTTTTAACCGTTTTTTCACCCGCTCGCGGTATCTTTATACAGCTTCGGGGTGAAGAAAACGGTTTCTGCATCTAAATGCGACAGCCCCGTTCTTTTTACTCTTCACAAACGCCGACCTTGAAAACGGTAAGCGTTTTGAATTTTTCGTTTGCCTTTATCTCGCACGACGGAAACTCCGGACGGTTCGGCGAATCGGGATAAAACTGCGTCTCTAAGCAAAATCCGTAATGCTTGTTAAGTCCGATACCGTTTTTCCCGGTCTCGCCGTCCATAAAGTTTCCGGTATAAAACTGTACGCCCGGAAGGTCGGTCAATACCGTAAGCTGTCTGCCGCTCTTTTCATCCTTTGCTTTTGCAGCAAGACGCAGCGTTCCGGCTTCCCCGTTGATACAGAAGTTATGGTCATAGCCGCCGGCATTTTTCAGCTGAATATCGTCAGCGTTTATATCCCGACCGATTTTCTTCGGCGTCCGGAAATCAAAGGCCGTGCCCTCAACCGGTCTTATCTCGCCGGTCGGTATGCTGTTTTCGTCCGTCGGGGTAAAGCAATCGCAGTTGAGCATCAGCTCGGTATCAAGAATATCGCCGTTTGCGGTCGTACCGAGATTGAAGTAGGCGTGATTGGTCAGATTGATGATGGTATCCTTGTCGCTGACGGCCTCGTAATGAAGCTCCAACTCGTTTTTATCGGTCAGAATATATGTGACCTTTACGTCAACGTTACCGGGGAAGCCCTCTTTGCCGTCGGGGCTGTGATAAGAAAATTCAACGGCGTTGTCGTCAACGATGATCGCATGCCAAAGGGCGCTGCTGTACTCGGCGCCGCCGTGCAGGCAGGTGATGCCTTTTTCGTTCTTGGTGACCTCATATTCCTTTCCGCCGAGCGTGAATTTTCCGCCGCCGATCCGGTTGGCGTACTGACCGATTACTTCGCCCGTAAAGGTGCCCGAATTGATATGACCGAGAATATTGTCAAAGCCGGCAATGATGTCGCCGTTTTCGCCGTTCTTATCGGGACAGCAGAAGGAATCAAGCGTTGCTCCTCTTGTGATGATTCCGGCGGTGACCCCCTTGTTGTTTTCAATCGTATAAAGATAGACCGGACGGGAATCCGGCATGGTATCGTAAAGTGTTTTGGTTACGCTCATGGCTGTTTCTCCTTTTTTCTGTTTCTTAGTGCTTTTATTATATCATAATTTTTCCTCATTGTAAATCGGCTTTTCGCCCGGAAAAATCGAGGTTGAAAAAAAATCAAAAATATGGTAAACTTTTCTAAATATAAAGGAAAGGCGGTCTGAAATGAAATACGAAAAATTGAAAACGATGATCGATGAAAGCCGGAACCTTTGCGCCTTTACCGGAGCCGGCATCAGCTGTCCGTCGGGAATCCCCGATTTCCGTTCCGCTGACGGTCTTTATAACAGAGAATCCGGCTATATGTTTTCACCCGAACAGATTATTTCCCATTCGTTCTTTCTTGAGCATACGGAAATGTTCTATGATTTTTATAAAAGCGCCATGCTTTATCCCGACGCCAAGCCGAACAAGGCGCACCTTTATTTTGCAAAGCTTGAAGAAACAGGCAAAAACGTTACGGTCGTCACGCAGAACATCGACGGACTTCATCAGGCGGCAGGCAGTAAAAACGTTGTTGAGCTTCACGGAAGCGTTCACAGAAATTTCTGCACAAAATGCAAAAAGAGCTTTCCGCTTGAATTCATTACCCAAAGCACGGGGATTCCGCTTTGTGACGAATGCGGCGCCGTTATCAAGCCCGACGTTGTCTTATACGAAGAGCCGCTTGACGAATCGGTTATCGACCGGGCGGTTTCGGCGATCGAAAAAGCGGACACGATGATCGTCATCGGCACTTCGCTCGTCGTTTATCCCGCCGCCTCTTTTGTCCGGTATTTCAAGGGGGACAAGCTTGTGCTGATCAACAAATCCGAAACCTCGTTTGACCGCTATGCCTCGCTGACATTCAACGAGGACGTTATCGATGTCATCAAAAAAATCGAATAAATTCAGCTCACAAGGGGATTGTAAGGATAAGCAATCTCCTTGCCGAAAACCGGAAAAGTCAATTTTTGCTCTTTTTGGCAGATTTTCTCTTTCCTAAGTACGGTACAGGTGCGATAACGGAAGCCGTCCCTGTAAAAGAAAGGATTTCAACCATGAAAAGTAAACGAATCGTATGGATCGATCTTCTCAAGGCCGTAGGCTTTTTCTTCGTTATTCTCGGACATTTCGAAATCGGCGGAAAATTGGATACCTGGATTTATTCCTTTCATATGCCGTTGTTTCTTCTGGCAACGGGCTTTACGTTCAACGTTGAAAAATGCTATAAAACCTCGTTTAAGGATTTCTTTTTGAATTGTTTTAAAAAGCTGATCGTTCCGTATTTCTGGCTTCAGATGATATCGCTTGCCATTTTGTATCTCAGACGCATTGTCATCGGCGGCGCCATTCCTGATCTGTCCAGATATGCTTACGGTATTCTGATTTCCAATACATCGATAAGCAAATATTCTCCCGGTCCGGCCTTGTATTATATTTTGCTTTTGTTCTTTGCCGAAATTGCGCTTTGGGCCGTGATACGACTCGCTAAATGCGACAGGCAGAAGATGTTCATTCTTTTGTTTTTACTGTTGCCGATAAGCTTTCTTAAAAAAGGCAGCGGCGGCTTTATGCATATTTACGTCACTCCCGTTGCAATGATGATGATTTTTATCGGAAGAATCCTGATGGATGCTTACAACGGCGGCGTCAAAGAAAAATTAGAGTCGCTTTCATCCGTGAGATATTTTGCTGTTTCCGCTTCCTTGCTGATTACGGGCTCGGTTCTTGCTCTTTTAAACGGCAGATCAAGTCTTCACGGGAACCGATACGGCAAGGATTTTGCGGTCTACGTGATCTGTGCGCTTTTTATCAATATTGGCTTATCTCTTGTTCTGATGAAAATCTCAGACCGGCTTCCGCACAAAATCCGCAATATGTATGTCTATATCGGACAAAGCACGTTGTTTTACCTTGGTGTTCATGCCCAACTGAAAAATATCTGTGAGCAAATCGGCGGAAAATTTATCGATATCAAATCAATGCCGTTTATCCTCATCTGTGCAGTTTCCTTGTACTTCCTGCTTGTCCCGCTTTCCAAAATAACCGACAAGCTTTTCCCGTTTGTTGTCGGAAAAAGCACGGTAAATCCGGGAAGATCACAAAAGCTTTGTCAGGCTTTCATGACCTTCTTTGCGTTTTCTCCCGTATGTTATGTAATTGTCCGCCGTTTTGCGTTGGCATATTTTTCTTCGTTCGTTGCGACCCTGTCGGGAAAGGCTGTCCTTTATGCAGTCGTAGCCGTACTGTGGGCTGTGCTCTGCCTTGGAATCAGCGAAGTTGTACGACGGGTCGTTCCGATCGCCTATCTGATTGAAAAACCGAAAAATGAAAAAAGCATTGACAGCTCAAAGTCCGCTGCACAGTGAGAAGTCATGTTAATAAAAAAACATAGGAGTATTCAATATGAAAACATTTATTTCCGCAATCCTTGCATTCCTTACCGTTATCAGCGGCTTTTTCACAAGCGTCGACAGCGTCAACGAGCTGAAGGGAAAGGGCGACATTTCCGGCTACGCCCTTACCGCCTCCTGCGAAAAAGAGCTTGTTGACCTTGAGACTGACGAAAACGGAGACTTCACCGTTTTACAGTTTACGGACACACATTTTACGACCGGCATTTCGTTTGCCGACGTTCTCACCCTTACCAAAATGAAAGACCAGACAGAAAAATACGACCCGGATCTTGTTGTCATTACGGGGGATATGATCAACGACGGTGACAGCGGCGCTTTCAACAAGTTTTACGTTCTGCGTCAGGTCGCAGGACTTTTTGAGGATCTCGGTCAGTATTGGGCTTATGTTCCCGGCAACAACGACGGTCAGAACTACGGTTCAACGGAGGATGTCGCCGCCTATCTTTGCGGCTATGAGCATTGTCTGATTGCGGACGAAAAAGACATTTCCGGTGCGACTTCGTACAGTATCGATATTCTTGACGGCGAAGAGATGACGCACTCAATGGTCTTTCTCGATTCGATGGACTACGACAGCGAGGACAGCGAACACACTTACGGATATGTTCACGAGGATCAGGTGAACTGGTGCAAGGAAGAAATTGACGAAAAGAAGATCGAAAACGAAAATGTTACCGTAAGCGTCTTTATGCACGAAAACACCCCGGCTTTTCAGAAGGCCGCCGAAAGCGGAGCGGCTTACAAAAAGGGCTATGCAACCATTGCCCGCTCGGCGGAAAGATTCAACATTCCGAAGAATCAGCCGCTTGACGATGTTTTTGACGAAAGCGGTGTTGTCGGACTTGTTGCAATCGGTCACGTCCACCCGGTAAGCAATATGTGCAGCTTTTACAACGGAACATACTATCATATTGCTGCGAAAACTTCTGTTTCAAGCACGCTTATCACGATTCACACCCGTGAGGACAGCGTGAAAGACATGTATGATTTTTCGGTGATACGGTAAAACGCAGTGCAGTATACGGCGAAACGGGCTGTCGCACTACTGAAAAGAAAAATCCGTTCTCTTTGAGGACGGATTTTTCTTTGTACTATTCATTCTTCATTATTCGCCCTTCACTATTCATTAAGAAGAACGGATTTTTGTAATGAATAATGAATGATGAATATTGAATAGTGAATAACGGCGCTTTAGATTCGTGCATCAGGTAAATTATTTGCCGCAAAACGGATTGGTTATTTTTGACAGTGCAGGCGGTATTCTTTTGCGGCAGGGAACAAAGTATCGGCGATAATTTCTTATTGCAAAAGGCAGTCGGATATGTTATAATGAATAATGAAGAGGAAATATATCAAAGGTGATATATATGAAAAGCAGGTTTTACAAAAGGCATGTATTAGACGGTATCCCGAAAATGGAGGAATTGAAGAGCGAATTTGCAAAGGATTTTTGGAGAAATCTCCTGTATACGTTGCTTGCTTTTATTCTATGTGTTGCGGTTGCTCTTTTGTGTGAGGTTTTCATCTCACCTTTAACTGCCTGTTTCTTTACACCGATAATAGCGGGCGTTTTTGCACGGCAGTTTTATTTCAGATATGAGGATTTTCAATTGATGAGATTACTTGCACGGGATTATAACGATTATTCCGTATGGATGAAAACCCAGCTGCGTAAAAGCATTCCGAAAAAGGAAGAAAAACTTCGTGAGGCGATTGACGCCTATAAAAAATATGCTCCGGATGTCAATGACAATATTCCTGCTATACGGGAACACCTGCAAGACACAATTAAAGCCAAAACCGATAATCAGATTCTGGTGTCCCTGCTGAGCGGCCTTTTGTTTATCAGCGGTGACAAAGCGCATCGGGATACAATTTTTAAAGCAAAATACCAAAGCGGCTGTGCAGGAACCATGGTGTTAAGAGCGTGGATTCTTTATCTTGACGGCGATTTATCCGCCGATATTACCTTTGAGCAGTTAAAGACCGAATTTACAGATTTCTGGGATAAAAAAGCAGTGAAGAACAAGCGGTAAAAATGGCTTGGAATAGTTGGCATAGCTGCGTTAAAGATAATCAACACAAAAAAGCACGGAACCGAAATGTCCGTGCTTTCATTGTCAGTCGTTATTTACTTATCCTCTGTCGGGAATTGTCGGAGCCGGAGGGGCGGGTCTTCCGAGCCAAATATCATAGAAAATGTACTTGAAGAACGAGCCGATCTCCTTGAAGAAATCGATAAACAGTTGGAAAAATGTTGCGTGATCCCCGTGCTTTTCGGTTTCCTGTTCAGCTGCCGCTACAGTTGTATCTGCGGCGATGCCATCTTCTGCAAAAGCAGTAAAGCCGACGGCGAAAACAGACACAGCAAGAATGAGACTGAGAATCAATGCAGTAAACTTCTTGAGTGTTTTATTCATACTATTCCTCCTAATTTGAAATTTATTCATATACATTATAACCATATTATCCCGTCAAGTCAATAAAAAAACGGGAAATTCTTGCGCCGGACATCTAAAAACCTATGGGCATCATTTGTGCACTTTGCCGAACGCCTTGAGTTTTCAGAGGTTGCCTATACTTTATATTTGATGAATACCGGCTTTGTTTTTTCGCCGAAAACGGTTTGTTCACCCACCGTTTTATAACACGCAAAGCGGTAATAGGCACCCTTGACTCCCTTTTCGGCGCAGTCGGTGCATTCAAAAACAAATTTACCCTCGGTTCTTACCGCTTCGGTATAGTCGCCGTCCTCGCTGTCACTTTTGAAAGCGGCGTAGCCGTCCGCACCGGAGGAAAGCCGGAAAGAAAACCGGACTCTTTTTCTGTGAAGCCGCTTCGTGCTGAGCAAAAACGGCGTATCCAACAGCACAACAGACGTTTCGTCGCCGTGAGCGCTGTAATTCTTTCCGTTTTCACTCTGAAGGAACGAGCGGATGCTGTAATAATAATGTTGACCTTTGACTGTGCTGTCGTCAACAAAACGGCAGACATCCTCCTCGACGACGGCAAGATCAATGGGCTTTGTCATAAAGCTGTAACGGCGGTAAATGACGTAGCCGTCAACGTCCGGCGCCTTTTTCCACGAAAGCGTCACCTTACCGGTTTTGTTGGTTTCGACCTTTTCAAAGCTTACGGACGGAAGATGCACGATGGTAACGGTTTCCGCCTGACTTTTCTTGGTTTTCGGCTCTTCGTCCTTTACCGTTTTTCTTGCAACGATACGGTAGCTGTATTCTCCCTCGCCGGGGACGGTTTTGTCGGTAAATTCGGTTACGGCGGCTTTGGTCGTTCCGACCTTTGTGAACTTTTCGTCCTCGGGGGTTTTGCGCTGAATGACATATTTGTCGGCGCCGACCGCCGGGCACCATTTTAAAGCCACACTGTCGTCGTCGCCGTTGATGACGATTGACAGGATTTCGGGCTTGTTTTTGATTTCAGTCAATTTTCCGTCTTTCATTCCATCACCTTATAATCGGAAAATCACAAAAGAGAAAACAGGTCATTTCCGAAAAAATAATCTTCGATTAAAAATTCTTGTTCGCAAGCAGAGCGGCACTTTCACTGTCAATGAAAATGGTGGTGTCCGGGTGATTTTGTAAAATTGTAGCCGGACAGTGCGGTGTGACCTCGCCCTCAACCATCTGCTTGACGGCGTTGACCTTTGACGAGCCGGTAGCAATCAGCAGAATCTTTTTGGCTTTCATGATGTCGCCGATTCCCATCGTCAGAGCATATTCGGGAACCTTTCCGTCCTCAAAGAAGCGGCTGTTGGCCTTGATGGTGCTTTCGGCAAGCTTGACCTTGAACGGACCGTCGGTAAAGCTTTCGCTCGGTTCGTTGAAGCCGATGTGGCCGTTTGTGCCGACGCCTAAAAGCTGAATGTCGATACCTCCCGCCTTTTCGATGTCGTCGCGGTACGCCTGACATTCCTTGTCGATGTCGCCGGTCGTACCCGAAAGGAAATGAACCTTGTCGTAGTCAACATCGGTCTTTCCGAAAAGATTGTCTTTCATGAAATAATAATAGCTGTTTTCGTTTTCATGCTCGAGTCCGCAGTATTCGTCAAGATTGAAGGTCGTGATGTTCTTCAGGCTGACCTCGCCGTTTTCGTACGCTTCGATGATTCTTTTGTAGGTTTCAACGGGGGACGAGCCGGTTGCAAAGCCGAGGACGCTGTCGGGCTTGCGATTGATCTGCTCAATTATTATGGACGAAACTGCTTTTGATATTTCATAGGCGCTGTTCAGTAATACTACTTTCATTTTCTTCTTCCCTGTGCGTTGGCACTTTTTCCTTTCAGATAATATATCGGTGCGTCTTTCTTTGTCTCAACTACACGATTGACTGTTTTTCAAGACGCTTTCAAATTATCATACCATAAAATGAAGAATTTTACAAATATTTTTTTCGGGCTTTATTTTTTGAGAAGATAATGGTATAATAACTTGACATGTCAATTTACTAACGGAGGCTTTTTGATGAAGCTTTATAACTATCATACCCATACCGAACGCTGTAAGCACGCAACGGGTGAAGATGAAGCGTTTGTGAAAGCGGCGATTGAAGCGGGCTTTTCCGAAATCGGCTTTTCCGACCATAGCCCGTGGCCGTTTGAAAACGGCTATGTGTCGTATATGAGAATGACGCCCGAACAGCTTCCCGGGTATGTTGACTCGGTAAAAGGCTTGCGGGAAAAATATAAGGACAAAATCACAATCCGGCTCGGACTCGAATGCGAATACTTTAAAAAGTATATTCCGTGGTTGAAAACGGTTCTTCATGAATACGGCTTCGATTATATTATTCTCGGTCATCATTATTCGCCCGATGAGCCGACAGGCGTCTATAATGGCATGATAACCGAACCCGGGGAGCTTGAAAACTACAAAAACGACGTTGTCGAAGCGATTGAAAGCGGACTGTTTTCTTACGTTGCGCATCCCGATTTATTTATGAGAATGTACCCGTCGTTTGACAGGGACTGCGAAAGGGCGTCACGGGAAATCATCGAAAAAGCGATGGCGTGCGGCGTTCCGCTCGAATATAACCTGTTAGGCTTCGCTCACGGAATCGAGGACGGACGGCAGGGCTATCCCTATCCCGATTTCTGGCGGATAGCGGGCGAAATGGGTGCGACGGCTGTTATCGGAATCGATGCCCACAAGCCGGAAGCCTATTTCGATAAGGCTTTACGGAATAAAGCAATTGAGACGCTTCTTTCCTACGGACTGAAGCTTACCGATACAATTGAGCTTACAAAATTCAGGTAATCGGTGCAGGAAAACCCTGCACAGGATATAAATGAAGGCGGAAGCTGACAGGCGGAAGCCGGAAAACAAAAAATTCCGGGAGGATCAATAATGAAACGAAAACTCGAACTCGACAAAGGGCTCAAGGTATTCCCGATGACTCTGATGATTGTCGGAATTCTCATCATGCTCGCACAATGGATTTTGCATCTGAATATCGTAAGCGTGGTTTCCATGGCATATTGCTGTGTGATGTCGCTTGTGATTCTGCTTTCGATTCTTTTTAAGAGCAAGGTCTATCTGACAATGGTTATCGGCTACGCCGCTTCAAGCTTCGGCAATGTTCTTTTCCACATCATCTGGGGCGCAGACGCAGGCTTCGGTGCTTTCAGCTCGGGTCTTGCCGGCTTCAAGAGCGCTGAGCATCCGCTTCTTACCAGCGAAGGCAACTTCGGAACAAGACTTCTTGGAAACCTGCTTCTTGTTCTGCCGTGTGCTGTCTGCCTTTGGGCAATCTTCTTCATCGCAAGAAAGAAAAACGTCAAAAAGCTTGCGCTTCAAAAGGCGATGTCCTTTGTGCTGAGCGTGCTTTTAATCGGTACGAGCATTTTCTATGTCCTTACCGCCAACATGAGAACCAAGCCGAATGCACAAAGACTCTGGGAGGGTCAGGACGACTATCTCAAGGGTGTTGACAAGAACGCCGATTCGAAAAGTCCGAACGTCCTTTTCATTCTCATGGACGACCTCGGCTACGGCGACGTTTCGCTCAACGGTTCTCTCATTCAGACGCCGAACATCGACTCCATCGGTGAAAACGGACTGAACTTCGAAAACTTTTATTCCTCTTATTCTGTCTGCTCTCCGTCACGTTTTGCCGCTATGACCGGCCGTTATCCGTACAGAGGCTATGCGGACAACGTCTGCTATCCGACGATTGATACCCTTTCTCCGTTCGCCGCAACAAGAATTTTCAACTCCATTGAAATGGGCGGCAACGCTGACGGTATGCTCGGCGACGAAATCACGATTGCCGAAACCTTCAAGGCGGCAGGCTATAACACCGGTGCATTCGGCAAGTGGCACTTAGGTGACTACGGCGAATATCTCCCGACCAACCAGGGCTTTGATTACTTCTACGGAAGCCACCATGTAAACGATATGACCCCGTTCTATCACGTCAAGGAAGAAAACGGCGAATACGAAATCGTCAAGGGTACGGACGACCTCAAGGATCAGTCCGATGCGACGAAGTGGATTCATGCCGAAATCACCGAATGGATTACCGAAAAGTCCAAGGAGGATAAGCCGTTCTTTGCTTACTACGCTTCTCCGTGGCCGCACGCTCCGGTTTATGTCGGCAAGGAATATGACGGTGCGTCCGGTATGGGCACCTACGCCGACTGCGTAACCGAGTTTGACGCTTACTTAGGTCAGCTTTTCGACACCATGGAAGAGCTCGGCGTACTTGAAAATACCATCATCGTCTTCACGAGCGACAACGGCCCGGCTCTTGAGGGCTCAGTCAACGAGCTTCGCGGCGGTAAGTATCTTGCCTATGAAGGCGGACAGAAAGAGCCGTTCATGATCCGCTGGGACAACGCAGACGGCAAGCTCGGTGAAACCGGCACAACAAGAAAGCAGTCGGCGACACTTGCTGACCTTTATCCGACTCTTGTTGACCTTTGCGGTATTACAGGCAACGGCGGACAGGCGTCTTATCTTCCGACTGACCGTGTCATTGACGGCGTTTCGATGGCTCCGCTTCTTAAGGACGACAGCGTAATTCATACCGCCGAACACCCGATTCTTCACATGAAGAGAGAGGACATCAAGGCCATTCAGTATACGGTAACGACCGAAAGCGTCTTAGAGAAATATCCGGATTATACATATGATGTACTCAAAGAAAACGAATATGTCACCTTCAAGTACTTCGACAAGATTCAGAACGATAACTCCGCTTTCTTTGATAAGTACCGCAAGAACTGGCTTCACATTCTGACCGACGACTCAGGCGAAAACTATAACCGCTCCAAGGTATATCCCGAAATCGCCGACGAGTATAATCAGAAGCTTTGCGAGATTCAGAAGAACTTCAAGGAAAACCGCAGAGGTATTATTTCTCAGTAAACCGAGAAATAATAAAATTACGGGGGCTGCCCACTCAGACAGCCCCTTTTGTATTGGAGATGAAAACAGTGCCAAAAGTTTCGGTTATTATCCCTGCCTATAACAGTGAGCAGTTTATCGGGGAAACCTTAGATTGCCTTGTGCGTCAGACGCTTGACGATATCGAAGCCGTCATCATCAACGACGGCTCGACCGACTCGACCCAGAGCATTATTGACAGTTACTCGGATAAATACCCTTGGATCAAGTCATACTATCAGGAAAATGCGGGCGTTTCGGCAGCAAGAAACAACGGACTTACGAAAGCGACGGGCAAATATGTCGTTTTCCTTGACGCAGACGACACGTATTCGGACACGTCGCTTGAAGCGTTCTACAAGGCCGGCGAAGCGCACGACGCCGATATCGTTTTAGGCAGACTTGCGACCTTCGGCGACGGTATCAAGGGCGAATACAGCAAGGTCGCCGACCGGCTTGCCGAAAAGGATGAAATTGACCCGTTTGATATCGACCTGATCTGGAAGTTTCTTGTCGGCAACAAGTGTTATAACCGGGAGCGGCTTGTCGCTTCGGGCGTTGAATTTCCGCTTTTCCGCTACTGCGAAGAGGGTGCATTCTTCATGTCGTATGTCTATTCGGGCGTGAAGAAGCTGTGCGGAACGATGGACGCTTGTATGTTCTACCGCCGCCACACGAAAAAGCAGGGACTTTCCGTCAGTCAGACGGTCAATATCGGGCTTGTCAGAAGCTTCACAGATTCGCTGAACATGATTTATGACGGAGCGAAAAAGGCGCTTGAAAAAGCTCCAGATAGCGTGGATAAGGAAACGTATCTTCAGGAAATCGTCTATAAGCATACGCACATTCTGATTATGCAGTTTTACCGTCTGATGTGGCACGGCGACGATGAATGTGCCGAATTCTGTTCCAAGGAATTCAAGCGGCTTCGTGCTCTTATGACGCCCGAACGGTACAACAAGTTCAAAAACGCCGAAAACGATCTGCACCTTGACACGATTGCTCAATCGAAAGAGGAGGCGGCGCAAAAGCCGAACGCAACCTTTATCATCAAAAATACGGACGAATGTGAAAAAATTCTTGCTACGGTATACGAGCAGTACTGTCCGCTGTTTGAGGTCATTATTCCGAAGTCGGCGGCCGGAAAAATACCGCCGGAATACCTTGCTATGCAAAATCTTGTTGTGCTTGACGACAAGGGCTTTTTGAAAAATGCGAAAAAGAAAGCACGGTCGAGGAACAGGGTCGTTTTAAGGAAGCCGAAAACGCTTGACGTAAGAGTTATCCGGCTGTTATATAAGCTCGGACTTCCCGCAAAGCTGAAAACCGCTTTCTATCCGCTTTTGTTCAGGCTGATGAATTTCGTGCTGGTCAAAAAAATCATCAAGTAAACAGAGGCGGACGGTATGAAAAAACTGATTTATGCTATTTATGCTCTGCTTTTCAATATCTCGGCGAAGCTTTTCAAAGTGAAGAAAAACCGCGTCGCTTTCGTTTCGATGCATAACGAAAGCTTCAACGACAGCCTCGGTGAAGTCAGACGAGCTCTTGAAGAAAAAGGCGGCTTTGAGTTTGTTTTTATCACAAGAAAAGACCTTGAAGTGAAGCTGAAAAATGTGCCCCGTGCGCTGTCGTTTTTCTTTGTAAAATCAAGAAAGCTTGCCACTTCCGGCTATGTTTTCTTAAACGACAACTTTTTGCCGATGTCCGGCTGTCACTTCCGGAAAGAAACGACGGTCGTTCAGCTGTGGCACGCAGAGGGCGTATTTAAAAAGTTCGGACTGTCGATTGAACAGCCCGATGAGGTACGCAAAAACGAAATCGAAAGCAATAAACGGCTAAGCTTCGTAATTTGCTCGTCAAAAAATGTTGTCCCGTTTTATGCCGAGGCATTCGGCATAAGCGACGACAGGGCTTTGCCGCTCGGTTCGGCACGAACGGATTGGTTCTTCAAAGAGGAAAACCTTGAAGCAGCGAAAGAGCACTTCTTCGAGCGGTATCCCGCACTTCAAGGAAAAAAGCTTGTGCTGTATGCGCCGACGTTCCGGGACGACCCCGAGCAGAACGAAAAGATTCTCGAACACTTCGACGCAAAAAAACTTTCAAACCTGCTCGGTGACGAATACGCCGTCCTTTTGCGGCTTCATCCGCAAATAAGACCGAAAGAAACGGGGCTTGACGGTGCGGTTGATGTCACACAGTACCAAGACGTCAGAGAGCTTGTGGCGGTGTGTGATGCGCTGATTACCGACTATTCATCCATCTGTATGGACTTCTCCCTGCTTGACAAAAAGACGGTGTTCTTTGCCTTTGACCTTGAGGAATACCGCAAAGACCGTGACTTTTATTTTGATTATGCCGACTATGTGCCCGGCTCGGTGACAACAAGCATTGAGGAGACCGCCAAGGCGATTGCGGCACCGTTTGACAGGGAAAAGAACGAAAAATTCAAGCAATTTAATTTCGATTATTGCGATTCTTTCAGCGCAAAACGAATTGCCGAAAGAATTGTGTTCAACCATCGGAACTAAAAAATTGACCTCCGTTTTCCGGGTGAAAACGGAGGCTTCCTTATTCATTTTACCGCTTCTCTCTCGGTTTTTCGGCGGCGAAAACCCGAAACAGCGGCAGACACGACGAGAAAAATTTCTTGTACGCCTTGCAGTAGTTTTCGCTTTGCTGTGTCCGCTTGCAGCCGCCGGCACGACAGACGGGATAATAGCGGCACTTCTTACATTCTTCCGACACCGTCAGGCTTTCTTTGATGAAATTTTTGGCGGTTTCGCTGTTCGCCATTTTTTGAAAGTCGGTTTCAAGAATGTTGCCGAGCAGATATTCGTCCGTACAGTAGAAGTCGCATGGATAGATGTTGCCGTTGCTTTCGCTGACGAATTGATGAGAGCAAAAGCCGGCGACGCCGCATTGTTCGGGACGCTGTCCGAGGAAAAGCCGCACCCAGTTGTCAAACTGACGGATGCTGATGTACTGATCCCGGACATAATCCTTGACGTAAAGGTTAAAGACCTTGATTAAAAAGTCGGCGTACTGCTCGTTCGTCATGTAAAGCTCGCTTTGTTCGTTGGAGTCAAACGGACGCAGACACGGGATAAACTGAAGATATTTATAGCCCTTTGAGCGGAAATATTTGTAAATCCGCTCGCCGTTTTCTGCACAGTAGCCGGTAAGCACCGTCAGAATATTGAAGTCAGCCGAATGCTTGGTCAGAATGTCGGCGGCTCTTACAATCTGATAAAAGGAATTTTGCCCCGACGGCTTTTTGCGGAATTTGTTGCCGTCAAAATCGCCGTCAAGACTAAGCCCGACAAGAAATTTGTTCCGGGCGAAAAAGCGTGCCCATTCGTTGTCGATTCCCGTGCCGTTGGTCTGAATACTGTAATAAATCCGGCTGTGCTTACGGTTCAGTTCGTTTACCGTGTCAACAAAAAACTTAAAAAATTCCTTACCGGCAAGCGTCGGCTCTCCGCCCTGAAAGGCGAATGCGACACTCTGACCGTCGGCAAACAAAAGCGCTTTTTCAATCAGCACCCTTGCCGTGTCCTCGGTCATGATGCCGAAGCCCAAATGCTCTCTGTGCTCGGAAACGTCACGGTAAAAGCAGTATTCGCACGAAAGGTTGCAAAGCGACGAAGCCGGTTTGATCATCAGTGAAAGAGGCGGCATAGTTTAACCTCCGTAATTTTAAAACTTCAGTCCCCATTTGGCAAAATAGGTGAGAATGGATTTGATATGAATTAAAAGAAGCTTTTTGTTTTTCTTGCTTTCCCGCTCCCAAAGGTGGGTGACGTCCGCCATCGGGTAGAAAAGCGCCTTATATTTTTCCGAAACCCGCCTTGCGATATCGCAGTCCTCAAGATACATGAAGAACCGCTCGTCAAAGCCGCCGAGCTCCTTAAAAACCGAGGTGCGGAAAAACATGAAACAGCCCGTCGCATTCGTAATCGGGAACGGCTTGTCCTGCGGTCTGTCGAGCATACAGTAGTCGATCATCGTCTTGCTCGGCTTGTCGCCCTTGTGGAACCAATGGTCGCCTAAGTATCGCACTGTCGGATTCTTCTTGCCGAGCATCTGGATTCTGCCGTCCTCGAAGCGGACTTGCGGCGACAGAAGGCCGATTTTGTCGTCCGTATCCGCAAAGGTGGCAAGCTCGCTGATGGTGTCCGATTTGAGAATAATATCGGGGTTGATGACAACATGATATTTCGAGTCAAGAAACGGTATGACCTTGTTGTGCCCCGCACCGAAGCCGCAGTTCTCTTTCGGTTCAATCACGGTGACCTCGGGGTAGTTTTCTTTGATATAGTCGGCTGTACCGTCGGTCGAAGCGTTATCGACGACGAACAGCTTGAAAGGGACGCCTTTTGTTTCTTGAAGAACGCTTTCAATCGTTCTGCCGATAATGTTTTTGCTGTTATAGGTAACAATACAGCCGGAAACCGTGTAGTCTTTCATAGTACCTCCATCACTTTTTGAAGAGTATGCGTCCGGCAAGACGCTTGACCAGGTATCGGCGCCAATAGAGCTTTTGTTTAAGCGTCGTTTCGCCGCCGGTGACGTTGCCGCCGTGAATCCGGTAATAAATCAGCGGCACGTCAATCAGCTCGACCTTGCCGTAAACCTCGCCTAAAAGACCGATCCACTGGTCGTGCATCGGGATGTACCGGGGAATCGGCATGATGCGCTTTAACAGCTTGCGCCGGAACGCCATACAGCAGCCCATATAGGAGTTTTTGACGATGTTATGAAAAAAGCCTTTTTTGCTTCCTCGCTTTGCAAAAAAAGAGTAGTCTGTGATGTTCAGGTTTTCATCGGTGATATAGGCATTGTGAAGCACAAGGTCGGCCCCGTTCTCGAACGCCTGCATGACCCGTTTGACCTTGCCGTCAAGCCAGACGTCGTCCTGGTCACACAGGAAGATATAGTCCCCCTTGCAGTGCCGGATTGCGTTGGTGAAGTTTGCAACGACGCCTTTGCCTCTGCCTTCGACATAGGTGATTCTCGGGTCGTCCTCCATCAGCCGCCGGACAATGTGTTCGGTCTGTCCGCCGGGCTTGTCGTCGGAAACGATAAGCTCATCGTCATGGGAAAGCTGGGGGAGAATGGACAAAATCTGCTGTTCAATATATTTTTCGCCTTTATAGGCGGCAAGCGCAACGGAAATCATGCGGTACCTCCGTGGAATTTACAGAATCTTACATTTTTAGTATAACACGGAACGGGCAAATTTACAAGAAAAAGGTAAGCAACCGCTAAAAATCAAAGCAGGTATGTTTTGCACAGATATTGTCGATACAGGGAAAGCGTGTCCTCTTATCCGGAAATACTTGACAAATGTGAACAATCAAGTATATAATAAGGAAAACGAAAAGGAGGAATTACCGATGGAATTTACACCGCTTATGTTCTGGGAAGATCTGACCTTTGTTTTTAAAATTATCGCCAACCTTTTCAGAAAGCTTTTCGGGCTGCCCGTAGAGGATCTCAGAGAAGAATACGAATCAAAAAAGAACGCAGAAAACAACTGAACAGACAGCGGCTGCCGCTTCCCGAACGGATGCGGCGGCTGTTTTTTTATGTGCCAAAATTTTTGAGAAAAATTTGTACAACATGAAAGGCGGGCTTTGTTGAAAAGACACGAAAAAAGTGGTATACTAATAAAAATTATAAAAATAAAAAGACGGTGTATCTATTTATGAAAAAGACTATAAAGCTTTCTCTCTCGTTTATTTTGCTTCTGCTTTGCTTTTTTGCGGTGCTTGGCGGCTGCTCAAATAAAAACAGTACTCCCGAGACGACAACGCAGGCCGCCGAAACAACAAAAGCGCCTTATAAAGAGCCGACGGACTATAACCGTCTGACGGGACTTGATGATCTTTCCGAAGAAGCGAAAGGAAAGCGCCCCGTCGCTATCATGATCAATAACATCAAAGCCTCGCTTCCGCAATACGGAATTTCCGACGCCGACCTGATGTTTGAATGCTTGGTTGAGGGCGGCATTACAAGGATGATGGCGGTTTACGCCGACTATACAAAGGTTCCGACGGTGTGCTCCGTCCGGTCGTGCCGCTATTATTTCCCGATTTTTGCCCAGGGACTGGATGCGGTTTATTTTTGCTTCGGAAGCAATCCGACCCTCGGAACGCCCACGCTCAAGAAGCTCGGGATCGACTATTTCAACGGGGCGGAAAACTACGATGAGCTGATTTTCGGACGGGATCCGAACCGGCTCGGAAGATACAGCCGCGAGCATACGGGGATCGTAAAAGGACAGAACATTCCCGAGCTTCTTAAAAAATACGACGTCCGCACCGATTACAAAGAGGGGAAGGACCGATATATTTTCAAATTCAGAGATTCACAAAAGACCGCCGCAATCAGCAAGACGGAATGTAAAAAGCTCACCTTGAAATTTTCACCCTCTTATTACAGCACCTTTACCTACGACGAAAGTGCCAAAAAATACCTCAAGCAGCATTCGGGAAAGCCGCATATGGATTCGGTGAGCGGAAAACAGCTTTCGTATACAAACGTATTTGTGCTTGAAACGACGGTCAAGCTTTACGGAAACGGCCCGCTTGTCCAGATCGACTGGAAAGGCGGCACGGGCTATTATATTTCCGGCGGTACGGTGAAGGAAATCACCTGGACGAAGAAAAACGCAAATTCCGGAATTGTCATCAAGGACAAAAACGGCAAAAAGGTTACGGTCAACAAGGGCAACAGCTATATCGGCGTTGTGAATAAAGGCGAAACCGTGTTTGCATAAGGCTGATTCGTTCTTAATTTGTTAACAAATTATAATAAATTATTATTATTTTATTCAATGTCTTGCAATTCTGTTTTTGTTCTGTTATAATTTACACGGTTAAAAACCAAATTTTTATGTTGGAAAGAGGTAACTGTTATGGTAGACTTTATCGCAAGCTTCAAAGCATTCATCGAAAAGATCGTTAAAATGATTCAGGATTTCGTTGCTAAAATCCGTGAAATGAACGACAAGGGTTGGCAGGATCCAGACGCAACCGATCCCGTTGCTTAATTGACAGCTGAATAACGGACAAGCCGGAGATTTTCTCCGGCTTGATTTTTTGTGCTTTCATTTGTCGGATTCTGACATCTGAGGCTTATTTCTCATTTTATCTGAACTTGGCACATTTTCATGCTTTCGAGCGCACGGATGTGACTTTCGGGTGTCACGCCGGCGCAAAGGGCTTCTTTGACAACGATCGGGGTTTCGGGAAGATAAGCCTTGAGCAGCAAAGCGTTGGAAATGACGCAGATGTCCGTGCAAAGCCCGACGATTTCGATTTCGTCCGGGTTTTCTTTTTTTAAATATTCCGCAAGCTCCACCGAGCCGAAAGTCGGCTTGTCAAAAACCATGCTGTCTTTTACGGACAGCTTTTCGGATATTTCCCAGCCTTTGGTGCCCTTTATGCAGTGCACAACGGGGAGATTTTTTCCCTCGGCTGAAGAAAGATAATTTTCAAAATGCGTGTCACGGGTAAAAAGGACGGTGTCGCCGTTTTTTCTGAAAAGGTCGATTTCTTCTTTGACCTTGTCGACAATCATAACGGCTTCTTTCGTACCGAGCGAGCCGTCGATAAAATCGTTTTGCATATCAATGACAACAAGAGCTTTCATGAGTTTTTGTTCCTTTCTGACGGGATTGGATTTGGGGCTGTTGACCGGCAAAGGCGGTCGGGTGCGGCGAAGCCCGGCTCAGATTTCAGACGGCAGAGGTCGGAAATCAGAAGCATTTTGTGCAGGCATTACCGATGGTTTTATGCTAACACAAAGGAAAGAGAAAAGTCAATGCGTTTTTGCTTTTAAAACGAACCGTGAACGAATAAAGTGTAAGGGGATTATTCCCGGTAAATTCTGAAAAAATGACGGATTATGGGAAATCAGGAAATATTGGAAAGGGGAAGGTGCTGATTTGTAAGCAAAAACAGCTAAAACGCCTACTTATGTCATAAAAGCATGACGATATATAAAAAAGGCATAACGAAAACGATTGTCAACTTGTCGAAATAAGTATAAAATTAGTCAGATATATTATAAAAAGGAGGGTATGCCTATTTGGGTTTCCGTCCGTTTTCCGGCGGTAACCTTGGCAGAAAACTATGACTTACAGTTACTTTCCGGGATGCACCTTAAAGACAAAGGCGAAAGAGCTTGATTCCTACGGAAGAAAAGCCGCCGAAGCTTTGGGCGTCACCCTCGAAGAGCTTGACGACTGGCAGTGCTGCGGAGCAGTGTACCCGATGGCTAAGGACGAGATTGCGACAAAGCTTTCGTCTGTAAGAGCGCTCAACAGCGCCAAGCAGAAGTCTCAGCCGCTTGTTACCATCTGCTCAGCGTGCCACCATGTGATAAAGCTCGTCAACAACGACATGAAAAACGATGAAAATATTGCGCTTCGTGCGAACAATTATCTCGGCTTTGACGAGCCTTACAAGGGAGAAACCGAGGTTATCCACTACCTTGAAATGCTCCGTGATAAAATAGGCTTCGATACGATAAAGCAAAAGGTTGTAAATCCGCTTAAGGGAAGAAAAATCGCCGCTTATTACGGCTGTATGCTTCTTCGCCCGAGCAAGGAAATGCAGTTTGACGACCCGGAGAACCCGACGATTATGGAGGACTTTATCCGTGCCATCGGCGCCGAGCCGGTCGAATATGCGTTCCGAAACGAATGCTGCGGCGGTTATATGACGATGAACGACAAGTCTCTTGCCCAAAAGGCAGCCGGTAAGGTCGTCGCCTCGGCGAAGCTTAAGGGTGCAGACGAAATCATCACCGCTTGTCCCTTGTGCCTTTATAACTTAAAGCAGAACACGGACGGCAGTCTGCCTGTAACATTCTTCACCGAGCTTCTTGCCGAAGCCTTAGGCGTAAAGTAAAGGGGTGTGAATCAATGTCAATGAATCAGAAAGAACTGAGCGAACAGATCATCAGCATGGTCGGCTTCAATCCCCGTCAGTGCATGAAATGCGGAAAATGCTCCGCCACCTGTCCCGCTCTCGAAGAAATGGATATTCATCCGCATCATTTCGCTTCCATGGTCTGTGAGGGAAGAATCAACGAGCTTCTCGAATCGAAGACCCTTTTCCGCTGTCTTTCCTGCTTTGCTTGTGTGGAAAGATGCCCGAGAAGCGTGGAGCCTGCGAAGCTGATTGAAGCGGTCAGAGACTGCGTAATCCGGGCGAAAGGCGCCAACTTCCTTTCCCCCGACGCCGTACCCGGAAAGCTTGATCCCGAGCTTCCTCAGCAGGCAATCACCGCCGCGTTCCGTAAATACGGTAAATAATTTCCCGAAAGAATGAATATCCGAATAAAGGAGTGTTTAATTTGCAGAGAATAGGAGTTTTCGTGTGCTGGTGCGGAAGCAACATCGCCGCAACGGTTGATGTGGCGAAGGTTGTTGAATCCGTCAAGGGCGAACCGGGCGTTTGCTTTGCACAGGATTACCAGTATATGTGTTCCGAAGCCGGTCAGCAGTTAATCATCAATGCCATTCATGAGCATAAGCTCACGGGTATTGTTGTCTGCTCCTGCTCGCCGAGAATGCATGAAGCTACTTTCAGAAAAACCGCCGAAAAGGCCGGTATCAATCCCTACATGGTTGAGATTGCCAATATCCGTGAGCATTGCTCGTGGATTCATAAAGATAAGGACGAAGCCACCGAAAAGGCGGTTATCCTTGCCCGTGCGGCAATCGCAAAGGTCAACCTCAATGCTCCGCTTCAGCCGGGCGAAAGTGCCGTTACGAAGCGTGCGCTGATTATCGGCGGCGGTATCGCCGGTATTCAGTCGGCTCTCGATATTGCCGACGCAGGCTATAAGGTTGACATCGTTGAGCGTTCCGCTACCATTGGCGGAAAAATGGCTCAGCTTGACAAGACCTTCCCGACGCTCGACTGCGCCGCTTGTATCCTCACCCCGAAAATGGTTGAGGCGGCTCAGCACCCGAACATCACGCTTTACACTTACAGTGAAGTCGAATCGGTCAAGGGCTTTGTCGGAAACTTTGATGTAAAGATTAAAAAGAAAGCCCGCTTTGTTGACGAAAACAAGTGCACGGGCTGTGCTGTCTGTACAACGAAGTGCCCGTCAAGAAAGGGCGGAAACGAATTTAACTGCAACCTTGACAACAGGGGTGCGGTCTATATTCCGTTTGCTCAGGCTGTGCCGAACGTCGCCGTTATCGACTCGACAAGATGCCTTCACTTCAAGACCGGCAAGTGCGGTCTTTGCGAAAAGGTCTGCTCGGCAGGCGCAATCAAATTCGACCAGCAGGACGAAATCATCGAGGAAAAGTACGGCGCAATCGTTGTCGCAACGGGCTTCCAGATTTCGGACGTCACGAAGTTCGACGAATTCCAGTACACCAAGCACCCCGACGTCATCACCTCTCTCGAGCTTGAAAGAATCATGAACGCCGCAGGTCCCACAAAGGGTACGCTTCTTCGTATGTCCAACAAGGAACACCCGAAGGACATCGTATTCGTTCAGTGTGTCGGCTCGAGAGACAACACCGCACGAGGCAAGTGCTACTGCTCAAAGATCTGCTGTATGTACACCGCCAAGCACGCCATGCTCATCAGAGAAAAATATCCCGACGTAAACGTTCACGTTTTCTATATCGACGTTCGTACACCGGGTAAGAACTTCGACGAGTTCTACCGCCGTGCCGTTGAGCAGTACAACGTTGACTATATCAAGGGTATGGTCGGCAAGGTTTACGAAAACGAAAACGGCAGACTCACCGTTCAGGCGGTTGACCTGCTTGCCGACAGAAGAATCATGCTCGAAACCGATATGGTCGTTCTTGCGGCGGCAATCGAGCCGTCAAGCGGCGTCAAGGACATCGCTTCCATGCTCACCGCAAGCATCGACACCAACAACTTCCTGACCGAGGCGCACCCGAAGCTTCGTCCGGTTGAAAGCCCGACCGCCGGCGTTTTCCTTTCCGGCGTATGTCAGGGTCCGAAGGATATCCCCGAAACCGTTTCTCAGGCAGGAGCCGCCGCCGTCAAGGTTGTCGGACTTCTTGCCAAGGATAAGCTTGTCACCAACCCCTGCACAGCGACTCCGAACGAGCTGATGTGCAACGGCTGTTCAAGCTGCGAAAGAGTTTGCCCCTACGGCGCAATCGACTACGTCGAAAAAGAGGTCAACGACCACGGCAAGCGTGAAGTTCGCCGTCTTGCCCGTGTTAACTCCGCTCTTTGCCAGGGCTGCGGTGCCTGCACGGTTGCCTGCCCGTCGGGAGCGATGGATCTTAAGGGCTTCTCAAACAGACAGATTATGGCGGAGGTAGACGCAATATGCAAGTAAACGAAAACGCAAAAGAATGGAAACCTCTGATTGTTGCTTTCTGCTGTAACTGGTGCAGCTACGCCGGCGCCGACCTTGCCGGAACAAGCCGACTCAGCTATCCTGCCGACGTGAAAATAATCAGAGTCCCGTGCTCGTGCCGTGTGAACCCGATGTTCATTCTCAAGGCTTTTGAGAAAGGCGCAGACGGCGTGATCATGTGCGGCTGTCACCCCGGCGACTGCCATTACAGCACGGGTAACTATTACGCAAGAAGAAGAATGACTCTTTTGTTCAGTATGCTCGACTATCTCGGAATCGATCGCAAGAGAACAAGAGTCGAATGGGTTTCCGCCGCCGAGGGTCAGAAGTTTTCGCTCGTTATGAATGACTTTGCGAAAACCATTACGGAACTTGGCGAGAATGTGAAGTTAGGAGACATCAGATGCAAAAAGTAAGAGGATTAGTAATCAAAAGAGCCGGCGAGCTTCTTTCGGACGGTACGGTCACAAGAGTTCTCGGCTATAAATGCGGCGACTTTTTCTATGATGTCACTCCCGCATTTTTTGAGTCCGCTGACCAGCTTTCCGACCTTGAATACGGCAGCTTCTGCGGCGCGAACTTAAGTAAATATCTCATCAATGCCTGCAAGGATCAGAAAGAGGGCAAAATTCTTGTTCTTCTTAAGCCCTGCGACACCTATTCGTTCAATCAGCTTTTAACCGAGCACAGAATCGACCGGGACAAGATTTATGTCATCGGCGTCGGCTGTAAGGGGATGCTTGACATCGAAAAGCTTAAGGCGATGGGCTTCAAGGGCATTACAAAGGTACTTGACAACGGCGACGAGCTTGACATCAAGACGATTTACGGCGATAAAAAATGTAAACGTGCGGACGCTCTTTTGGAAAAGTGCGTTTGCTGTAAGGGCAAGGACTTCAAGGCTTTCGACGAAGTGATTGACGTCGAAGAACCCGGCGAAAAGGGCGCAGACCGCTTCGAGGGTGTTGCTTTGCTCGAAAACATGACAAGCGAGGAGCGCTTCGCTTTCTGGAACAACGAGCTTTCGAAGTGTATCCGCTGTAACGCCTGCCGGAACGTATGCCCCGCTTGCTCATGCATGAAGTGCGTGTTTGACAACCCCGTTTCCGGAGCCGCCGGAAAGGTAAACTCGAACTCGTTCGAAGAAAAAATGTTCCATATCATCCGGGCTTTCCACGTTGCCGGAAGATGCACGGACTGCGGCGAATGTTCAAGAGTTTGTCCGCAGGGCATTCCGCTTCATCTTCTCAACAGAAAGTTCATCAAGGATATTGACGAGCTTTACGGCGACTATCAGGCCGGTGAAGAAGTCGGTTCAAGAGCGCCGCTTGTCAACTTCACCTTTGACGATGCCGAGCCGTCAATTGTACACGAGAGGGGGAACGAATAAGCATGTATACGATTGAAAAATCCAAGCTGTCCGATTTGTTCGGTGCTATCTCGGCTTCTTGTGAGTTGTACCTCCCCGTTAAAAAGGCAGGTCAGAATAACTTCACAAAGTATGAAGCCGGTACCGAATACTGCGACGAGCTTAAAACCGTAAAATCCCCCAAGGATATGTTCTTCCCGCAAAGCGAGAACATTGTTTCCTTTGAAAAGACAGACGGAAAAATCAAGGTGACGCCCGACACGATTCCGACGGAAAAGACCGTTGTTTTCGGTGTCCGTGCCTGCGATGTCGCTTCCTTTGACGTTCTTGACAGAGTTTTCCTGTCAGAGCCTGCCGATTCCTTCTACAAGGCAAGACGTGAAAACTGCACGGTTGTTGCGACCGCTTGCAGTGAGCCCGAAGAAAGCTGCTTCTGCTCGGTTTTCGGCATCGACCCGTCCGAACCCAAGGCGGACGTTGCAACATGGTTTGTCGGCGAAAAGCTTTACTGGAAGGCCCTTACCGAAAAGGGCGAAGAACTCACCAAAGCAGTAGCTTCGGTTCTTACCGAAGAAAACGCTGACGGTACGGTCGAAGCCGAAAAAGCAAAAATTAAGGAAATCGTGAAAAATCTTCCGCTTGCCTCTCTTTCGCTTGACGGCTGGGACGGCGACGCAACCGAAGCGAAGTTTGATGCTCCCGAATGGGAAAAGCTTTCGGCTTCCTGCCTCGGCTGCGGTGCGTGCACCTTCGTTTGCCCGACCTGTCAGTGCTACGACATCCGGGACTATGACACCGGCCACGGAATCCAGCGGTACCGCTGCTGGGACTCATGTATGTATAACGATTTCACCATGATGGCGCACGGAACGCCGAGACCCTCTCAGCTTCAGCGCTTCAGACAGAGATTTATGCACAAGCTCGTTTACTTCCCGGCCAACAACGACGGTATGTATTCGTGCGTAGGCTGCGGACGCTGTGTCAACAAGTGTCCGATTTCCATGAATATCGCAAAGGTAATAAAAGCATTCGGAGGTGACAAATCATGAGCTGTAATTGCGGAACACCGGTTGATAAGCTCATCCCGCAGACGGTCAAGGTCGTAAGCATCCGTCAGGACACCCCCGACGTCAAGACCTTCCGTGTTGTTGCCCTCGAGGGCGAAGAGCTTTTTGACCACATGCCCGGACAGTGCGCAATGCTCACCGTTCCCGGCGTCGGCGAGGCGATGTTCTCCATTACTTCCTCCCCGACAGAAAAAGGCTACAAGGATTTCAGCATCAAACGCTGCGGACTTCTGACCGATTATCTTCATTCGATGGAAGCGGGCGAAGAGGTTTGCGTAAGAGGACCTTACGGAAAGCCCTTCCCGGTCGACACCGAATTCAAAGGCAAGGACTTACTCTTTATTGCCGGCGGTATCGGTCTTGCACCGCTTCATTCGGTTATTAACTATGTCAGAGCCAACAGAGAAAACTACGGCAAGATCGACATTCTCTACGGCTCAAGAAGCAAGGACGATCTGGTTGACTTCGACGAGATCGAAAATGAATGGCTCAAGGAGGAGGGTATCAACGTATACCTGACGATTGACCGCGAGCAGGAGGGCTGGGACGGCCACGTCGGCTTTGTTCCGTCCTACCTCAAGGAGCTTGATTTCCCGCCGACAAGCACGGCCGTTATCTGCGGTCCGCCGATTATGATTAAGTTCGTGCTTCAGGCGTTGATTGAAATGGGCTTCGAAAAAACGCAGGTTTACACCACGCTTGAGCTTAAAATGAAATGCGGAATCGGAAAGTGCGGAAGATGCAATATCGGAAGCAAATACGTCTGCAAGGACGGCCCCGTTTTCCGCTGTGACGAAATTGACGAATTACCGAACGAATATTAAGAGGTTTTGAGTATGGAAAAAACAGTAAATATTTATATCATGGGCAAGCAGTACGAAGTACCGGCAAGCCTTACCATCATGACCGCTATGGAATATGCGGGCTACAAGTACGTCAGAGGCTGCGGCTGCCGTAACGGCTTTTGCGGTGCCTGCGGAACGATTTACCGGATCAAGGGTGAATTTGAGCTGAAGACGGGCCTTGCCTGTCAGACGCAGGTTCAGGAGGGTATGTACATTTCCTCCGTTCCGTTCTTCCCGACCAAGAAAGCGACCTACGATATCCGTGAGATCAAGCCCACCGAGCAGATTATGATGGAGCTTTATCCCGAGATTTATTCCTGCATCGGCTGTAACGCCTGCACCAAGGTTTGTCCGCAGAGCCTGCCGGTTATGCAGTACATCGCTTACGCCCAGAGAGGCGAATACAAAAAGTGCGCCGACACCTCGTTTGACTGTGTTGCGTGCGGACTTTGCTCAACAAGATGCCCGGCCGGCATCACCCACGCTCAGGTTGCCGTTCTGGCAAGACGTCTTACCGGCAAATACATCGCCCCCGAAACCGAGCACCTCAAACAGAGAGTTGCCGAAATCGAGAACGGTGAATGGGACGCTCCGGTTGCCGAAGTGATGGCAAAGAGCATCGACGAGCTGAAAGACCTTTACAACAACAGAGATATCGAGAAATAAGGAGGGACGGTAAAATGTTAACAGAAGAAATGCTCGCTTCCATTAAAAAGGTTGAAGCAACAAGACAGGCAAGACTCGGCATGGATCTTCGCAAGATGACAGCCGACGAAAAGGATGCGCTTCTTAAGGAATACCATCCCGACTATAAAGACGCAGGCTTCGAGACGCTTCATGTAGGCCCCAACAAGGGCGAAAAGGTTCCGTCGGAGCTTCGTCATCTTCTCGAGGGTACAAGCCGTGTTCTCGGCAAGGATATCGACCTCGAAAACCCGAAATATGACGTTGACGTTCTCATCATCGGCGGCGGCGGAGCAGGCTCCTCGGCAGCGATTGAGGCGTTCAACGCAGGGGCAAACACCATGATCGTTACCAAGCTTCGTATCGGTGACGCCAACACCATGATGGCGGAGGGCGGAATTCAGGCGGCTGACAAGCCCAACGATTCCCCGGCGATCCACTACGTTGACGCTCTCGGCGGCGGTCACTTCTGCAACAAGCCCGAGCTTTTAAAGAAGCTTGTCTGTGACGCTCCGGGCGCTATCAAGTGGCTTAATGACCTCGGCGTTATGTTCGACAAGGAAGAGGACGGCACCATGGTTACCACCCACGGCGGCGGAACCTCAAGAAAGAGAATGCACGCCTGCAAGGACTACTCCGGCGCAGAAATTATGCGTGTTCTTCGTGACGAGGTATGGAACCTCGGCATTCCCGTTGTGGACTACACAGCGGCTATTGAGCTGATCAAGGACGAAAACGGCAAGGTTGCCGGCGCCGTTCTTCAGAATATGGAAACAAACGAGCTTTACGTTGCGAAAGCCAAGACCGTCATCATCGCCACCGGCGGTGCAGGACGTCTTCACTATCAGGGCTTCCCGACTTCGAACCACTACGGCGCAACCGCCGACGGTCTGATTCTCGGTTACCGGGCGGGCGCACCGCTTCTTTACGCCGATACGATTCAGTATCATCCGACAGGCGTTGCCTATCCGTCCCAGATTTTCGGCGCACTTGTTACCGAAAAGGTTCGTTCTCTCGGCGCACTTCTCGTTAACGTTGACGGTGAAGCGTTCATGAATCCGCTTGAGACCCGTGACGTTACCGCTTCTTCGATTATTCGTGAGTGCTCGACAAGAGGCAAGGGTGTTCCGACTCCGGGCGGCGGATACGGCGTATGGCTTGATACCCCGATGATTGAAATGATTCACGGCGAGGGCGCAATCGAAAAGAGAATCCCCGCTATGCTTCGTATGTATCTTCAGTACGGCATCGACATGAGAAAAGAACCGATCCTTGTTTACCCGACTCTTCATTATCAGAACGGCGGACTCAAGATTGCCGCTAACGGCATGACGGACGTTGAAAACCTCTTTGTTGCCGGTGAGGCTGTCGGAGGAATCCACGGAAGAAACCGTCTGATGGGTAACTCTCTTCTTGACATCATCGTATTCGGCAGAAACGCCGGTCAGAACGCTGCAAAAGCTGCAAAGGAGACGACCGTCGGAAAGCTTACTCTTTCTCACGTTGACGCTTTCCAGAAAGAGCTTGACGACGCAGGCATCGAAAGCGACTGCGTCAGCCCGAAGCTTCTTCCGGATTACACAAGAAAAGTCAATCAATAATTGATAAAGCGTTCAGCCGTAGGGAACACTACGGCTGAATCCTCTGTTCAAATTCAGAGAAAAAACAATGAAAGGTAGGTGCTGCGCCGCTTTATTTTAGCGGTGAAATGCCAATGAGTTTATTAGGTGGAGTTATCTCCGTCAAGGGTATAGCGTTTTTGATGTTCTCGGTGTTCGTCATTGCGGCCGTCGGCTATGCACTTGGCAGAATCACAATTAAAGGCGTAAGCCTCGGTACAGCCGGCGTTTTCATCGTCGCTCTTTTTTACGGTGCCCTTTTCTCGGGTCCGCTTCAGGCAACGGTAACGCAGATGGTAAACGGATCGCCGGTCGATATCAGCTCGAATGCGCTGAAAATTGTTGAAAATCTCGGTCTTATCCTGTTCGTTACCTCGGTCGGCTTTATCGCAGGCCCGAACTTCTTTAAAAACCTCAAGCAAAACTATAAGTCCTATATCCTGTTAGGTCTTGTCGTCATTCTTGCCGGCGGTCTTTCGTGTATTGCCTGCTTCTATATCGGTAAGGGCGGCGAAAGCGACCCGAAAGAGTTTGTCGCCATGCTTGTCGGACTTCTTTCCGGCTCGCTGACGAGTACGCCCGCTTTCTCGGCGGCGAAAGCAACCGTTCTTCCCGAATACGAGGACGCCGTTACCGTCGGTCACGGTATTGCGTACCTGTTTGGCGTTATCGGTGTCGTTCTCTTCGTTCAGATTATGCCGAAGCTTATGAAAGCCAACATGGACGAGGAAAGAGCCAAGATTGCCGTTGTTGATACCGGCTCAAAGAAAAAGGAATATAAAGGAAAGCTTATCGAAATGGATCAGTTCGGCTTTATGGCGTTCGCTCTTGCCGCATTTATCGGTATTCTTGTCGGCGCAATCCGTATTCCGCTTTCTTCCAAGGGCTTTTCGGGTACAACGTTCTCGCTTACCACAACAGGCGGAACGCTTCTGACTGCTCTTGTTTTCGGTCACTTCGGACATTTTGGTCCGATGAGCGTCAAGGTCGAAAAAAGAGTTCTCGAAATCTTCCGTGAGCTCGGTCTGATGCTTTTCCTTATCGGCGCAGGTATTGCCGGCGGCGCAAAGTTCGTTGAGTACTTCAAGCTGATTTACTTTGTATACGGCATCGTCATGACAATTATACCGATGGTTTTAGGCTTCCTGTTCGCGAAGTACGTTTTAAAGCTGAGCCTGCTGAATAACCTCGGCTCCATCACCGGCGGTATGACAAGCACACCGGCTCTCGGCACGCTGATTAACGTTGCCGGAACGGACGACGTTGCTTCCGCTTACGCTGCCACCTATCCGATTGCTTTGATTGCGGTTGTTATTATTTCGCAGGCGATCTGCCTGTTTGTAGGATAAAAAAATAAAATAACGGAGGAAAACTGTTATGGTCAGAGACGTTAATGTCAATCTTTTAACAGACAACATCAAAGAGATGTGCATCGAAGCGACTCACTATCTTTCAAAAGATATGTGCGCCGCACTCAAAAAGGCAACCGACGAGGAGATTTCTCCTCTCGGTAAAAAGGTTCTCGACTCCTTAAGTGAAAACCTTGAAATCGCCGGAAAAGAAATGATCCCGATTTGCCAGGACACCGGTATGGCGGTCGTTTTCCTTGAAATCGGTCAGGACGTTCACTTCGTCGGCGGCGATGTTTTCGACGCTGTCAACGAGGGCGTAAGAAGAGGCTATGTTGACGGATTTCTTCGTAAGTCCGTTGTCGGTGATCCGCTCATCCGTGTCAACACCCAGGACAACACCCCTGCCATTCTTCACACCGAAATCGTTCCCGGCGACAAGGTGAAAATCACCGTTGCGCCGAAAGGCTTCGGAAGCGAAAACAAGAGCCGTATGTTCATGCTGACCCCGGCTGACGGAATCGAGGGCGTCAAGAACGCTATCCTCACCGCTGTCAAGGACGCAGGCCCGAACGCCTGCCCGCCGATGGTTGTCGGTGTCGGTATCGGCGGCACCTTCGAAAAATGCGCCTATCTTGCCAAAAAAGCCCTTACAAGAGACGTTTCCGTCCGCTCCGACATTCCGTATGTCAAGGAATTAGAAGAGGAAATGCTCGAGAAAATCAACAACAGCGGCATCGGCCCCGGCGGACTCGGCGGAAAGACCACCGCTCTTGCTGTCAACATCAACACTTACGCAACCCACATTGCGGGTCTTCCCGTTGCCGTAAACATCTGCTGTCACGTCAACAGACACGCAGTAAGAGAGATATGAGGTGAAAACGATGGATAAGAAAATTGTCAAGGTACCCTTAAGCAAAGAGGACGCAAAGAGCCTCAAGACAGGTGACTATGTATATCTCACCGGCACCATTTATTCCGCCCGTGACGCCGCTCACAAAAGAATGAGCGAAGCTCTCGCAAAAGGCGAAAAGCTTCCGCTTGACGTGGAGGGCAACGTTATTTACTACATGGGACCCTCCCCGGCAAGAAAGGGAAGACCCATCGGTTCGGCCGGTCCGACCACCTCAGGCAGAATGGATCCGTATGCTCCGCAGCTTCTTGACTTAGGTCTTCGCGGCATGATCGGCAAAGGCAAGAGAACGAACGAGGTTCGTGACGCTGTCATTCGAAACGGAGCCGTTTACTTCGCCGCTGTCGGCGGTGCCGGCGCACTTCTTTCCCACTGCATCAAGTCAAGCGAGGTTATCGCTTACGACGACTTGGGTCCCGAAGCGATCCGCAAGCTTGAAGTGGAAGAGCTTCCGGCGGTTGTTGTAATGGACAGCACCGGCGATGACCTTTATATTTCGGCTGTTGCGAAGTATAAGAAGGACTGATAAGATAAAGAATGACTCCCTACCGTGAAATTACGGCAGGGAGTTTTCAGTTCTGTGAAAAGATTGTTTTCATATAGTCCGTTCGCCCGTCAAGAATTCGGCTGACCGTGACGATGTTGTCTTCAAAAGTGTAAAATGTAATATAATTGCTGCAAAACAGGCAGCGGTAATCGGTGTCCCGCTCAATTTTTTCTTGCAGGCTGACACCCAGATTCGGAAAATCGCCGAGACGCTGACATGATAATAGAATTTTATGTATTATGCTTTTTGCGGCTTCGGGATTTTTTAAAGTGTCGGAAATATAGTCATGTATGTCTCTTAAATCCTGATGAGCCATAGGCGTAAAAACTATTCTCATAAACTTATCCCGAAGTCTTTTGCAAGATCATCAATATCAATAACATCGCTTTTGTCTTCAACACTATCTTCTCCCTTTTTCAGCTCGCTCATTAAAACGGCAATCGCCTGTTGCTTTAAAGCTTCTTTGCTGTTTTGCGTGACGATAAGCGGCATACCTCCGATGTTGATAGATTGCTGAATAAATATGTTGACAGCGTCGGTCAGTGTCATTCCGCAGTGCGCATAGATGTCTTCAACCTTAGCTTTCACTTCAGGATTGATGCGCATTTGAAACGTGGCTGTTTTTGGAAGATTTGTGACAGAAAAGTATTCGTTCATATCAATCATGCCTCCTTTATATAAGTATACCCGATCTTGTTAAAGTGTCAATACATTGTCATTACAATCTTGCGTTTCTGTGTCTTATATGATTGTTACGATTCTTTCAATTTTGAAAAACCACGGCTTCACTTTGTTGATTCGTATTTTTCTAAGCTCTGACTGAACGATTGCATTCCCTTGGTCTTTAAAATTCTGAATCTTACGCAAGGCGATGATATACTGAATGTAAGAAACGAAAAACCAGATGCCTAAAATCAGTCCGGGTATGCAGAGCCATTCAAAATCGGTGAATGCCCAATACAGCATCGAAATCAAAAGCAGCGATGAGATCAGACCGTAAACAGTACCTTTGAGAGCGGAAAATAGCATCAGCCTTGTTTTGTCGGATTTTTTACAAAAATCATATTCCTGTTCGACCGATTCATCGGTCTGATACAGCGAAAAAACCATGTGATTGTACATCCAATAATTGTTTTTGTTGACAACAATTTTCTTCGTCTTATGCGTTACGTTAATTTTTGTCGCATACTCCGTGTAGCAGCAGATGTCCAAAGCCTTATATCTTGCTGTCGTTAAAGTTTCATACTGAATCAGCTTGAAGCTTGAAAAAGGGGATTTGCTTTGATTCCCCGATTCAATGGTTATGAGACTGTCGGGGGCTTCCATCGTCAGGCTTTCCCGGCTTTTGCAGACAGCCGTTGTGTTGCCGTAGGCTACAAGCAGGGTATCGGGTGTGTTGTTATAAAGAAGCATTTTATTCCTCGTTTTTGTTATTCCAGACTCTTGTCTTAAGGTTGAATTCCGATTTCAAGTATATCTTATATTACTTTAAAAGTCAATATGGTGTCAGTATATTGATGCATATTCATAAGCAATAAATATAACAACCGACCGCCTTTCGGCGGTCGATCTGATATCTGATGTCTAAAATCTAAAATCTGAATTTATACGCAACCCTGTTCAAGCATTGCTTCCGCAACCTTTAAGAAACCGGCAATGTTAGCGCCTGCCATGTAGTTACCCGGCATACCGTATTCCTTGGCGGCGGCATCGCAGGAAGCAAAGATATTCTTCATGATGTCACGAAGTCTTGAGTCAACCTCTTCGAACGTCCAGGAAAGACGCAGGCTGTTCTGGCTCATTTCAAGACCGCTCGTGGCGACGCCGCCGGCGTTTGCCGCCTTGGCGGGTCCGTAAAGCATATTGTTTTCGAAGTAAACGTTGATGGCTTCCGGTGTGGACGGCATGTTTGCACCCTCAGCAACGGCAAAACAGCCGTTCTTGGCAAGAAGTTTTGCGCCCTCCTCGTCAATTTCGTTCTGTGTTGCGCACGGAAGCGCAATGTCGCACGGAACGCTCCAGATGCCGTGGCTGCCCTCATGATATTCGGCTTCAGGGTGGAATTCGAGATAATCCTTGATTCTGCGGCGCTCCACCTCTTTGAGCTGACGGACACATTCGATATCGATTCCGTTCTTGTCAACGATGTAGCCGTTCGAATCGGAAAGGGTGATAACCTTTGCACCGAGCTCCTGAGCCTTCTTGGTGGCGTAAATGGCAACGTTGCCCGAGCCGGAGATAACAACGGTCTTACCCTCCATGGTCTTGTCGTTAGCTTTAAGCATTTCTTCACAGAAATAGCAAAGTCCGAAGCCGGTAGCCTCCGTTCTTGCAAGCGAACCGCCGTAAGTCAGTCCCTTACCGGTGAGCATACCCGTGAACTTGTTGCGAAGTCTCTTGTACTGACCGAACATATAGCCGATCTCTCTGGCTCCCGTTCCGATATCGCCGGCCGGAACGTCGCTGTCCGAACCGATGTGACGCTGAAGCTCGGTCATGAAGCTTTGGCAAAAGCGCATGACCTCGGCATCGCTCTTGCCCTTCGGGTCAAAGTCCGAGCCGCCCTTTGCGCCGCCCATCGGGAGCGTGGTGAGGCTGTTTTTGAGAACCTGTTCAAAGCCTAAGAATTTGATGATACCGATGTATACGCTCGGATGAAGACGGATGCCGCCCTTATACGGTCCGATTGCGGAGCTGAACTGAACACGGAAGCCGCGGTTTACCTGTACCTTGCCGTTGTCGTCGAGCCACGGCACACGGAAAATAATCTGTCTTTCCGGCTCGACAAAGCGTTCGAAAATGCCCTTTTCGATAAATTCGGGTCTGCGTTCCGCAACCGGCTCAAGTGTTTCGAGCACCTCGGTAACCGCCTGAATAAATTCGGGCTCATGAGGATTTTTTGTCTTGACTCTTTCGAGCAAGTCAGCCAAGTATTCGTTTTTCATAGAAGATCTCTCCCAAAAATAGAATCATTAAAATTATTCCCGATTGAAGCGGTTTTATTTATTACCGCTTTAACGCGCAAAAACATTTTACTTATTTTATCATGATTTTTTTCTCATTTCAATGTCAAGGCAACCAACATTTATGAATCTGAAAACGTATTTTTATGCAATTTTTCCAAAACAAAAGGGTGAGCAACAGCTCACCCATGAGAGAATATACAAAAGTCTATCAAAAGTTATCTGCTTTGATTTCAAAGTATGCTTTCGGATGAGCGCATACGGGGCAAACCTCGGGAGCGGCAGGTCCGATGTGAACGTGACCGCAGTTTCCGCAAATCCACATTCTGTCGCCGTCACGGGAAAAGACGAGCTCTTTTTCAACGTTTTCAAGAAGCTTGAGATATCTTTCTTCGTGTTCCTTTTCAATCTTTGCGACAAGCTCAAAGAGTACGGCGATATTGTCAAAGCCTTCTTTTCTTGCGTCCTCGGCAAAGCCCTTGTACATTTCGGTCCACTCGTAGTTTTCACCGAGGGCGGCATCCTTCAGGTTTTCAGCCGTTGACTTTGCACCGCCGTCGGTTAAAAGCTTCCACCAGATTTTAGCGTGTTCCTTTTCGTTATTGGCGGTTTCTTCGAAGATTTTTGCAATCTGAACATAACCGTCTTTCTTGGCCTTGCTCGCATAATAGGTGTACTTGTTTCTTGCCTGACTTTCACCGGCAAAAGCCGCCATCAGGTTCGCTTCGGTTTTTGATCCTTTGAGTTCCATTGGTAAAATCCTCCTATATTATTATATATTTGTAAGAAGCAAAGGGCTTCTTAAGCAACAATTGACTGCGGAAAACCGTCCTGCTTTAAGGCGGCAACAATCCGCTTTGGTATATCGGTGTTGAGAACAGACTGTTCGCCGTCTTTGATGAATTCATCGTATCCGTAAACATAAAGCGGGACATCGGCACCCGTGTGACCGGCTGAGGTGTAGACATATTCGCCGTTTTCAAGTTTGATTCCGCCGGTTTCGTGGTCAGCGGTGACAACAACAAGCGTGTGTTCGTCCTGCTTTGCGTATTCAAGGGCAACTTTTACGGCGTCATCAAACGAAAGAAGTGCTTCTTTCATGCCCTCACCGTCGTTGCTGTGGCTGTTTTTGTCGATGTGCGCACCCTCAACCATCAGGAAAAATCCGTTCTCCCCGTCGTCAAGCAGGTCAATGGCTTTTTCTGTCATCTGAGAGAGTGTCGGCATATCGCCGCAGTCGCTTTTCCAAAGGTCGCCCGTGAACTGACCGAAGGACTTTGTACCCTCAGTCAGAGCGGACATCGACGCATAGTCGGCGACATATTCGTACCCGGCGTTTTCGACCGCACTCTTTTTACAGGTGGAAGTGGCAACGCCCCAGATCAGGTCGATTCCGCTTTTGATCTGCTGATTGGTGATATCCGTTGTGTTATTCCGGCTGCTTGTGTGTGCCGAAAAGCCCGCCGGCGTCGCACCTCTTGTGCTGTCGGTCGTAACAACACCGGTCATCATACCTTTTGATTTTGCGAATTCGCAAAGATTCATCGGATAACTCGTCTGAGCGTTCACATCGTCGGGATAGACACCGACACAGCCGTTGTTGGTGCGGACACCGCAGGCAAGTGCCGTTGCGCCGGCGGCGCTGTCCGTGACACTGCTGTTTGCGGAAGCGGTCTGAGAGCGGCTTTGGATTTCGAAAGAATCAAGCGTAAGGGTTTTGCCGGTTTCGTATTTTGTTTTTTCGATACTCATGACGCCCATACCGTCGCCGATAAGCAGAATCACATTTTCAACTTGTGATTCCTGTATATCATTGTTTCCCGGGTTTTTGTCGTTGCCCTCCGGACTAATACCGAACAGGCTCATGATAAACAACAGAATCGCCAAAAAGAAGCTACCGATTTTGGAAAAGGCATCTGACATAATGATTCCTCCTTATAAATAAGTATAATCTATTTTATCACTGAGGGGTTCAAATATAATTACAATAAAAAAATAAAGAAAATGAAATCAATCTTCCGATTTCTATGGAATTTCTTCTTATTTTATGGTATACTCTATTAGATTATGCGTATATATTTTTGAAACTTACAAAGGAGGTTTCCTTTTGACTGAGAATATTGACGGATTGAATATTAACTATGTATTGAAAGGCGAGGGTGAGCTTGTTGTGCTTTTGCATGGCTGGGGCTCGAATATCACCCTTTTTAATGCTACCATTGATTTGCTGAGTACGAAATATAAAGTACTTGCTTTTGATATGCCGGGCTTCGGTGAAAGCGACGAGCCGAAAGAGCCGTGGTGTGTGGACGACTATGTGGATTTTGTTTTGAAGTTTCTTTCAAAGTATGAATTTGAAAAGGTGACACTGTTGGGTCATTCATTCGGCGGAAGAGTTATCATCAAGCTTTGCGCCCGTTCGCTTCCGTTTGAAATCGAAAAGGTGATCCTTGTCGATTCCGCCGGCGTCAAGCCCGAAAAAACGACCTCGCAGAAAATCAAGCAAAAGGGCTACAAAATGACAAAGCGTCTTTTTGAAACCAAGGCGGTTAAGACGATGTTCCCCGATGCGCTCGAAAATTTAAGAAAAAAGAACGGCTCAGCCGATTATAACGCCGCTTCTCCCGTCATGCGTGCGACGCTTGTCAAGGTCGTCAACGAAGACCTGACCGACCTTATGTCGTCGGTGAAGTGCCCCACCCTTCTCATCTGGGGACGAAACGACGACGCAACCCCCGTTTCGGACGGTCAGCTGATGGAAAAGCTGATGCCCGAATCGGCGTTGGTTGTTTTCGAAAACGCCGGTCACTACTCATTTCTTGAACAGCAGGCGCAGTTTTTACGGGTGCTTGCCTCGTTTATGAACATCCAGCTTTAAACGAAAGGGGTTTGGTTATGCTTCTGACTTTAATTTTTTATCTGATATGCGTTTTGCTGTTTATGGTCAGCACATCGTTGTCAGTTGTAGACTCAATGCACTTTTTCCAGCTCAATTCCTACCGTTTTGACACGCACACCAAATGGCTCAAAGAAAACCACAGTAAGTATCTTCCGCATGCCATTTTGTCGGTCATGCTTCTTATTGTCGTAACGGTTCCGATCAAGATTAAGGTAAAGCTGATACTGCTTGCTGTCCTTTTCGCCGTCACAATCAAGCCGGAAATACCGAAGAAGGCCAAGAAGCCCTTGGTTTATACGCCGAGAGTCAAAAGAATGCTTGTGACGCTTTCCGTTTTTGCTGTCGTGTGTATGGTTGCAACAGCCGTTCCCTGCTTTATCGTAAAACGTCAGACGATTGCGGCGGCCGCCTTGGTTCTTCTTTATGCTCTATCGCCCTTGCTTGTCCTTCTGGCAAACCTTATCAACAAGCCGATCGAGCTTTCGATTAACCGCCACTACACCAACGACGCCAAGAAAATTCTTGCCGCCTGTCCCGACCTTACGATTATCGGCGTTACGGGAAGCTACGGCAAAACGAGCGTCAAATACTACCTCAATACGCTTTTACGGGCAAAATATAATGTTCTCATGACCCCCGAAAGCTACAACACCCCGATGGGCGTAGTGAAAACAATACGAGGCTCGCTGAAAGCCACGCACGAAATTTTCATCTGCGAAATGGGCGCCAAATGGGTCGGCGATATCAAGGAGCTTTGCGACATCGTTCACCCGAAGCACGGTATCATCACGTCCATCGGTCCTCAGCATCTTGAATCGTTCAAAACGCTCGATGCGGTCAAAAGCACAAAGTTCGAGCTTGCCGACGCTTTACCCGAGGACGGTATGTTGTTCCTGAACGGGGACGATCAGAACATTAAAGACTACGGCTGTAAAAGACCGGCAATCACATACAGCGTTGAGGGTGACGCGGACTATGTCGCCTACGACCTTTCGGTCAGCGAAAAAGGCACGTCGTTTTCTGTCCGCACAAGAGACGGCGAAACCGAGCGCTATTCGACAAGGCTGATCGGTCGTCACAACGTTCTGAACATCGTCGGCGCAATCGCCATCAGCCATAAGCTCGGGATTCCTCTTTCCGACCTCAAAGGTCAGGTCAGAAAGCTTGCCGGTGTTCCGCACCGTCTTGAGCTGACGGAGAAAAATGGCGTTACGATTATCGACGACGCTTACAACTCAAATCCGAGCGGTACGAAAGCGGCGCTCGAAGCACTCAGCCTTTTCGACGGATTTAAAATCCTCGTCACGCCCGGTATGGTCGAGCTTGGAGAAAAGCAGGACGAACTCAACCGTGAATTCGGACAAAATGCGGCGAAGGTATGCGACTATGTTGTCCTTGTCGGTCAGAAGCAGGCTGTTCCCATCAAAGCCGGACTTCTTGACGAAAACTATGATGAGAACAAAATCTTTGTCGCTTCCACAATTAACGAGGCACTGACGCACGTTTATGCTTTGGCAAGCCACGGCAAAAAGAAGGTCATTCTTCTTGAAAACGACCTTCCCGACAACTACTAAACCGAAAGGGGTTTTATGAATGAAAATAAAGGTAGGTGTTCTTTTCGGCGGAAAAAGCGTTGAACACGAAATTTCCATCATTTCCGCCATTCAGGCCATCGGCTATCTCGACACCGAAAAATATGATGTGATTCCGATTTACGTCACAAAGAATAACGAGTTTTATATCGGCGAGGGCATCGGCAAAATCGAAGAATACGCAAACGGTATCAAACAGCTGTTGAATAAAAGTCAACGTGTCATTCTTGTTTCCGATGAGGGCAAAACAAAAATCATCAAGTATCCGTTCAAGCGTTTTTCGAACCCGTACGTTGACTATATCGATATCGCTTTTCCGATCGTTCACGGCACGAACGTCGAGGACGGCACGCTTCAGGGCTACTTAAAAATGCTCAACATTCCGTATGTCGGCTGTGACGTTGTTTCCTCGGCGGTCGGCATGGATAAATATGTCATGAAAACCGTACTCAAGGATAATGGCATTCCCGTGCTCGACTGCAAGTGCTTTACCTCGAAGCAGTATGACGAGGACAGCGAAAACGTAATTGACAGCATTGAACAGGCAATCGACTATCCGATGATTGTAAAGCCGGTCAACTTAGGCTCGTCCATCGGTATCTCAAAGGCAAAGGACAGAGACGCTCTTGCCTCCTCGCTGGAAACGGCATTTTGCTACGCCGACAAGGTGCTTGTTGAAAAAGCGGTTCAGAATCTCAAGGAAATCAACTGCTCGGTCTGCGGCGACTACGAAGCAGCCGAAGCCTCCGAGTGTGAAGAGCCGATCAGCCACGGCGACATTCTCGATTTCAGCGAAAAGTACTTAAGCGGCGGCGGAACAAAGGGCGCCAAGGGCGCAAAAATGCCGCCAAAGCTCGGCGGAGCCAAAGGCGGCGCAAAGTCCGGCAGTGCCGGCATGGCGTCCTTAAGCCGGAAGATTCCTGCGGAAATCACCGACGAACAAAAAGAGACGATACAGTCACTTGCCGTCAAGGCGTTTCAGGTGCTCGGCTGTAACGGTGTGTCAAGAATCGACTTTATGATGGACGAAAAAAGCGGCGAAATCTGGCTGAACGAAATCAACACGATTCCCGGCTCGCTGTCATTCTATCTCTGGGAGCCGAAAGGTGTTCCCTACAAGAAGCTTCTTGACAAAATGATCTCCCTTTCCTTAAAGCGGGAGCGTGAAAGCGAAAACATCACCTATACCTTTGACTCGAACGTGCTTCAGGGAGCGAATCTTTCCGGCGGCACGAAGGGAGCCAAGGGCGGCGCAAAGCTTTAATAGGGAGGAAATTTTCATGCCTTTATGGACAGGACGCTTTAAAAAGACACTTGATAAAAAAACAAACGATTTCAATTCCTCGATTCGCTTTGACTGCCGCATGGCTGAGCAGGACATTAAAGGCTCGGTCGCTCATGCAACGATGCTCGGTAAGCAGGGAATCATTGACAAGTCGGAAAGCGAAAAAATCGTCGCTTCCCTGAAAGAGATTGCCGCTGAAATCGAAAGCGGTGAGCTTTCAATTGACATGACCGCCGAGGATATTCACACCTTTGTTGAGGGCGAACTGACAAAAAGAATCGGTGACAGCGGAAAACGGCTTCACACCGCACGAAGCCGAAACGACCAGGTTGCGCTCGATTTGCGGCTTTACTTGCTTGACGAAAGCGAAAAACTCAAAAAGTCAATCACCGGCCTTATCCGGGTGATCGTGAATAAGGCGAAGGAAAACTATGATGCCGTTATGCCCGGCTACACGCATTTACAGCGGGCTCAGCCGATTACGTTCGGTCATCATCTCATGGCGTATGCAAGTATGCTCATGCGTGATCTCGACCGGCTTTCCGACTGCAAAAAGCGTATGGCGGTGTCTCCCTTGGGTTCAGGAGCTCTTGCCGGTACGACCTATCCGCTTGACCGTGAATATGTTGCCGGTCTTTTAGGCCTTTCGGGTGTATCGGACAACAGCCTTGACGGTGTTTCCGACCGTGACTATGTGCTTGAATTACTCTCGATGCTCTCAATCGTGATGGTGCATCTTTCCCGCTTCGCCGAGGAAATCATCATGTGGTGCTCGTGGGAGTTCAAGTTTATCGAGCTTGACGACGCTTTTTCGACCGGCAGCAGTATCATGCCGCAGAAAAAGAACCCCGATATTGCCGAGCTTGTCAGAGGCAAATCGGGCAGGGTGTTCGGTGACCTGATGACGCTTCTGACCGTCATGAAAGGCATTCCGCTTGCGTATAACAAGGATATGCAGGAGGATAAAGAGGCGGTCTTTGATGCCGTTGACACGGTGCTGATGTGTGTCGATACCCTCGCCCCGATGCTCGACACGGCAAAGGTGCTCAAAGAGAACATGAGAAACGCCGCCGCCAAGGGCTTTATCAATGCGACCGACTGCGCCGACTATCTTGTGTATAAGGGCTTGCCGTTCCGTGACGCTTACAAGGCGACAGGCGAACTGGTTGCGCTTTGTATTGACAAGGGGCTGACGCTCGAAACGCTCCCGATTGCAGAATACAAAAAGGTCTGCGATATTTTTGATACGGACGTTTATGAAGCCATCGACCTTGACAACTGCGTCAAAAAGCGCACCGTCAAAGGTGGTCCGTCACCGGAATGTGTGCTCCGGGAGATTGAAGCAATGGAAAAGAAGATTGACGAAAGAAAATGAGTTTACCTCATGGGTGCGGTGTTTTCACGGACGACAGTTGTCGGGATAATACCGAAGTACGAGCAAAAAGAATTATATAGATAAAAAAGGGGAAGTGACTTGAAGCCGCTTCCCTGTTTTTGATATGGATTTGAGGTTTGAGAATATGCTTGACGACAAATTTTAGCTTGTCGGTCGCATGGCGACTCCAATCCCGGGGTACATAGTACTTGATTGAAAGCTGAGTGCCCGATCCGTGAGATAAGCGGTTAAATTTTAGTTTAACTGTTTAATGGTTAGTTTGTACTTTTTGGGATTAGCTTCTTCTATATCTTTACTTTGTGCTAATGCCGCACGGGCACTTACTTTCTTTCAATCACGAAAGAAAGTAAGCAAAGAAGCGCTCTTAAGTACGCAGTTTCTCAGCCGAGTTTTTTCTCGCCCTTAAGGGGCGAAGAAAAAACTGCGGGTCGAAACCGCTTTAGTCAGTCTGTGCTGTCGGTAGTGTTCCAACGGGTCAGGCACAGCGCTCAAAAGCAGGAAAACACTAAGTGTTAATCGCACCTTTGTTATAACAGACAGTCTGTTCTCTTTCGTGCCTGACGTGGTAATGGATAGATTGAGCTATTCAACAAGCTTGCTTTTAGTTGGCAAGTGAAAAATGTACTCGGTTCTGATTTTTAGTTTTTCAAA
>CAMAZY010000013.1 GCA_945863885.1 uncultured Clostridia bacterium | reverse complement strand
GCTCAGGTAATCCGTTACCACGTCAGGCACGAAAGAGAACAGACTGTCTGTTATAACAAAGGTGCGATTAACACTTAGTGTTTTCCTGCTTTTGAGCGCTGTGCCTGACCCGTTTGAACACTGCTGATAGCACAGACTGACTAAAGCGGTTTCGACCCGCAGTTTTTTCTTCGACCCTTAAGGGCGAGAAAAAACTCGGCTGAGAAACTGCGTACTTAAGAGCGCTTCTTTGCTTACTTTCTTTCGTGATTGAAAGAAAGTATGTGCCTGCGCGGCATTAGCGCAAAGGTAAAGATATAGAACAAGTTATCTCCGAAAAGTACAGACTGACTGTCAGACAGATAAACTAAAATTTACCACTCAGCTTATGGCTCGGGCACTTAGCTTTCCATCAAGCACAGTGACACCCGGCATTGGAGTCGCCATGCGACCGGCATTGGTGACGTTACACGACCAGACGCAATTTTCCCTTTCGGTCGGATATGGCAAGCCGGCCCTACGGTATCGTGTATGGAGTTGATTTATTTAAAAAACACCGTTGTCCATATCTGATAACCGTTACGCTGATAAAAACGGCGCACAGCCTCGGCGTCTTTGGCCGCCGATGAAATATAAAAATGCTGAACATGGTTTTCTTTTGCTTTTTCTTCAACAAGAGACAACAGCTTTTCACCGATACGGTTGTTTCTGTAATCCGAACAGACATATAAATCGCTTACCTGAAGATATTGTGCACCTTTCGGATACACATTCATATATCCGAGCCCGTCATTTATGCAGATTTCGGCGGTTACATAACCGATGACCCGATTGTTGTCAACGGCAAGGTAAAAATATTCCTTGTCGTAATTGACAATTTCATCAACGCTGTCTGCACAGTAACCATAGGTGATGTTTTCTTTCACCCATTCGTTTTGAATCCTGATGATATCATCTGCATCGGTATTTTCAAATGGTCTGCATGTAATGTTCATATGAAACCTCTCTGTCGGCGTCTCTGAAAAATCCTTGTTTTTCCTATTATATCAAGCACCGGAACCGTGTTCAACACAGTCCCGGCGTTTTATTGTTTGTGTATTCTTATTTCACGTCCCAATCTTTGGAAAGCATAGCTTTTACCTTGATCGGCAGTCCGAACAGATTGATGAAGCCCTCACTGTCAGCCTGATTGTAGCAGTCGTCCTCGTCAAAGGTTGCCATTTCGGGGCTGTACAAAGTGTACGGAGAGGTTGTGCCGGCACCGATGATGTTGCCCTTGTAAAGCTTGAGCTTGACTTCGCCGGTAACGGTTTCCTGCGTTTTGTCAACGAAAGCCTGAAGCGCTTCACGACAGGGAGTAAACCACTGACCGTAATAGACAAGCTCGGCGTACTTGACGGCAAGCTGTTCTTTCAGGTGAGCGGTCTCTCTGTCAAGGCAGAGGGTTTCCAAACGGCTGTGTGCGGCATAGAGAATGGTTCCGCCCGGAGTTTCGTAAACGCCCCTTGACTTCATGCCGACAAGACGGTTTTCGAGTAAATCAACGATACCGATACCGTTTGCACCGCCGATTTCGTTGAGCTTCGTTATCATCGTAACGGCGTCAACCTTTTCGCCGTTGAGGGTTGTCGGAACGCCCTTTTCAAAACCGATGGTGACATAAGTCGGGGTGTCGGGAGCCTGTTCGGGGGTCACGCCCATTTCAAGGATTTCTTCATATTTCGGCTCGTTTGCCGGATCCTCAAGGTCAAGTCCCTCGTGCGAAAGATGCCACAGGTTCTTGTCCTTGGAGTAGTTGGTCTCTCTTGTAATCTTCAAGGGGATATTGTGCGCAATTGCGTATTCGATTTCGTCCTCACGGCTCTTGAATTCCCACGTTCTCCACGGAGCGATGATTTCCATTTCGGGAGCGAAAGCCTTGATGGCAAGCTCAAAACGTACCTGGTCGTTGCCCTTACCGGTGCAGCCGTGGCAGATGGCATCGGCGCCCTCAGCCTTAGCGATTTCTACGATTCTCTTGGCGATAAGCGGACGGGCAAAGGAGGTTCCGAGAAGATAGGAGCCTTCATATACGGCGCCGGCTTTCAGCGTCGGATAGATGTAATCTTCAACGAATTCCTTTTTGAGGTCTTCGATATAAAGCTTGGAAGCGCCGGTCTTGATTGCCTTTTCCTCCAATCCGTCAAGCTCAGTTCCCTGACCGACGTCGGCGGAAACAGCGATAACCTCGGCATTGTTGTAATGCTCCTTAAGCCAGGGAATGATGATAGACGTATCAAGACCGCCGGAATAGGCAAGAACAATTTTTTTAATCTCTTTCATGATGATTTATCTCCGTTCGTTTTAATTTTCGTTTGAGTATGCTATGATTATACGCATTTTTATGCAAAAGTCAAGCATATTTTTCGAAAATTATGCAGTTTTATTCATATTTATTGAATATCAACACATTTTTCAGTGATATTCCGGTTCAATTGTGTATTCTGTTGAGAACCGACGGTCAATCTTCGGAAAAACAAGAGTTATCTGCCCGATATTTTTCCATATCCACGTGCATTTCGTCAACAAAACCGACACCTTCTGACAGGAGAAGCTGTCTTTGTGCGTCTGCTCCGCCGAAAGCGAAGCCCTTGCAGATGCTTCCGTCTTTCATCACAACCCGGTGACAGGGAATAACGCCCGGCTGCGGGTTGGCATGAAGCGCATACCCGACGACTCTTGCCCAGCGGGGATTTCCGGCAAGGATTGCTACCTGACCGTAGGACATAACGCTTCCCTTAGGGATTGTTTTTACTACCTCATAGATTTTTTCAAAGGTGGTCATTTTTTCACTCCTCATACTTCATCCCTGTAAGTCTTTCAATCACGTCAAGCTCATACGGCGGAAAGTACATTTTGTAGGTTTCTCCCTCACGGTTAATGTCAAGCGAATAATACGTTTTGACAGTATACTTAAATTCGCCCCGTTTTCTGATATGATACGGCTGATACTTTCCTTTATTATGTGCTGTTTCCTTGTTCCAGAACATCATTGTCAGCTTGCCGTTGTACCTGCTGATTTTTTCGATGCTGTCAAGAGCGATTTCATAAAGATTCTCCGTGTCGGCAATAAACAGTGCGTTATGATCTGCAAATACTTTCAGATCGGCGTTGGCAAAGCCGAACATTTTAATCGGCTTTAATTCCGGTTCGCCTTCTCTGATTACATACTCCGAGCAAAGAATGTCAACATTTTCTGCGTCCTGCGGAACGCCGAGAGAGAAATACGCTTGTTGAAGGTTCTTTTCGCTCTCGTCTTCCGGAATTTCGTTATTTTCCTCTTCGGATTTCCGGTTCTGTTTATTCTTTACCGCACGAATCATCAGAAGCAGAAGGCCTACAACAAAAAGCAAAGCAAAAGCAGAAAACCGTACCGGATTTTGCGATACGGTTTCCCGAATAAGAGAGAACGTAAGCTCGGCATCTTCATCGAACATTCCGGAAAGACCCAGAAAGCTGCTCGCCATCATAACCAGACCGATCATTTCAGAGATACTGCGTTTTCCGGCTGTCTTTTCCGCCGCCTCAAGCTCTTTGTCAAAAATTTCACTGTTTTTTTCGGAAATATCTTCGGGCACAGAGCGGACGATAAATTCATCTCCGTCAACTGCCGTATTTTTCTTGTCTTTGGTGATATCGGTTCCGAATAGAACTTTCATTTTGTCTGTCCTCCCGTTCTTTCTGCGCTTTCTTGCTGTTGACAAAGCAAACAAATGTGGTATAATATAGGTACAAAAGGGTACTGCGATAAGCGGTTACGCCTAATTCAGTTAAAAATAACCGTTCTCATTGGCGTTGGGGCGGTTATTTTTTTATGCTTAGAATGTAGCCTGTGGCCGCAATCAGAATCAATACAAGTAAAATGTAATATTCCATCAGCATCACCCCCTAATGAAAGAATCAGAGGGCAAGCCCTCCGAAAAAGGAGAGCGTAACCGCCTACCGTTATGTACAGTACCCTTGGCAGTCCGAAGACTGCATTTCGTTTATATCATATCCCGCAGATTCTGTCAAATTCTGCGCCCTTTCATTCCTCGCCCAAAAAGCTGAATATCTCCCCGTAATATTTTTCAAGCGTTTTGTTTTCGCTTCCGAAAATCTCGTGCTTCGAGCCGGGTATCTTCACGACCCGGACGGACTTCACCTTTTCGGCGAATTTGTCCTGCCAGCTTTCAAGCACCTGCCTGTCCTCCTGCGGCTTCAGAAGTAAAATCGGCATCGTAAGCTTGCTTATATTTTCTTCCTCAAATATGCTGTCTCTTGCTTTGAGCGAGGCTTTTACCCAGCCGAAGGACGGGCCGTTGGTCTGCAAAAGACTGTCGTTTTTGCGCTTTTCGTGGTAGTAGTTGAATCTCTCTTCGCTTGTGTCGTCGCTGTTTTCGACCATCTGTCCGGGGTCAAATTTGCATCTGCCCGGCGCCGAAATGTTCTTTCCGCCGAGCGTGCAAAGAACACTTGCCACCGCTTTGGCAATTCCGACGGGCATTCCCATGTTTCCGCACAGCATCGGCGAGGACAAAACCGCCTTTTTGATGATTTGCGGGTTTTTCTGCATATATAGCAGCGCAACTGTACTGCCGAGTGAATGGGAATAAAGATAAAGGTCTTTGCCCTCAGCCGACGGCAAAACAACCTTGCTGATAAGCACTTCAAGGTCTTTTGCATAGTCGTCAAAGCTGTCGGCGTTGACCGTGCCGGTCTTTTTGCTTGTCCGGTACGATTTTCCGTGACCTCTTAAGTCAGGCGCAAAAACGCTGTACCCCTCATTAAAGAAGTAATAGGAAACCTCACGGAACTTCTCGGCGCTTTCCGTAAAGCCGTGAAGCACGAGCACCGCCGCCCTTGCGTCTTCGTGCTCGTACGATTCGAAGTGAATTTTCTTTCCGTCAAACGAGTCGATGTATCCGTCTTTTCGTATTGATTCAAGAAACGGCTCAACCTCGGTTTTCATCACCGCTTCGTAGTTTATCTCATCAAGAAGCTTCATTTTATCATCTCCGTCTTTTCTTATCATATAGGATGAAAAAACTGCCGAAATGGGGTTCCGGCAGTCAGTTTTCATGTGTGTTGGATTTTACCAGGTACGGGAATTCATCTGTCTGAACTGGGCAACGGTGGGAACGTGAGAGTTCAGACCGCCGTCAACATTGATAATCTGACCGGTAACATAAGCGGCCTCGTCAGAAGCAAGATAAACGCACATGTGGCCGATATCCTCGGGGCAGCCGTAACGGTTGACCATGATGTTGCTTGTGAAGATGTCCTTGACAATCTGCGGAACGTGAGCATCGTTCTCCGGGGTTACGATAAGACCCGGTCTTACGCAGTTGCAGCGGACATTCTTCTTGCCGTACTGTAAAGCGGTCGATTCGGTGAGCATATCAACGCCGGCCTTTGCACAGGCATAAGCCGTCGAGCTGATGTCGCCGCTGCACGAAGCCATCGAGCCGATGTTGACGATAGAGCCGCCGTTTTCGTTCTTTTCGAAATACGGAAGAACGCACTTTGTCGCATAGAAAGTACCTCTCAGGTCGCTTTGGAAAATGCCGTCCCACATCTCAACGGTAAGCTCGTCGATTCTGCCGTCCTTTAAGGCAACGTTAGCGGCGTTGTTGATAAGAATGTCAATCTTGCCGTACTTTTCGGCGGTGTCGGCGAAAAGCTTGTCAATGCTCGAAAGGTCGGTGATGTCCATGAAGTGATACCAGGCCTCGCCGCCCTCTTTTACGATTGCGTCAACGACAGCCTGTCCCTTTTCCTGACGGCGGCCGCAGATAACAACCTTTGCGCCCTCAGCGGCAAAAAGCTTCGCAATACCGATACCGATACCGCTTGTCGAGCCTGTTACGATAGCAACTTTATCTTTTAATCTGTCCATAGTAAAAACCTCCGTTTTCATGATTATTGCCGTAAGCAACCAAATTAAATTATAAATCTTACGAAGAAAAAGTCAAGAAGTTTTTTGCTTTATTCAAGAAATTGTAAAAAAATAGCAGTCCGAAACTTTCGGACATTGACAAAACGAGGAAAACAGCATATAATAGAGACACAAGGGTACTGCGATAAGCGGTTACAAGCCCTCAAACATGATGATTGAAATAATCGCCGAGTTTTGCGGACTGGGGCGGTTATTTCTTTTTATGTTCAAGAATTATAACTGTTAATTCTATAATGCTTATGACAACAAGCGAAAATGTCAGTAAATTCTCGTATGTGACATACTGCATCTGAACCACCCCCTTGCGAGGGCAAAGAGTTGTAACCGCCTACCGTTATGTACAGTACCCTTGGCAGTCAGAGACTGCATAGCATTTATACCATGTGCCGAAGATTTTGTCAAATTCATAAAGCAAATTTTGCCTACTTTGCAAATATCCGTTTATGTAAGAGTATTAAAACAGACCAAAACTTTTCAACAGTTGACAAAACGAAGAAAACAGCATATAATATAGATACAAAGGGTACTGCGATAAGCGGTTACTCCAAATTTGGGTATTTTAAGAAACACCGCAAATGGGGAAGTTGGCGGTGTTTCTTAATTTTTATATTCCGACCTTTTTTATAAGCCGTTACTTTTTAAAAATCAAGTAACAAAGCGTGATAAGTTGTGTCAGCATTACCGTGAAAGCGACGAGCAATTCAAAAGTAACCACTGCTTATCACCTCCCTTGCGGGAGTAACCGCCTACCGTTATGTACAGTACCCTTGGCAGTCAGAGACTGCATAGCATTTATACCATGTGCCGAAGATTTTGTCAAATTGTGTCTGTACAATAACTTTTCTGCTGTTCTCTTTGTCAAATTCACAAAGCAATTTTTGTCTGCTTCGTGAATTTACTTTTTTATTGATAATAGTATATAATGATTATTCGAGAGAGAATGAAAGGAGAAAACTTTATGAAACAGGAAAACAAAATCCTTACCACCAAAAAAGCGCTGATTTATGCCGTCGGCATCTTCGGCGTTCAGCTTTTTATCGGCTACATGAACAGCTTTCAGACCGAGTTTTACAACAAGATGTACTCGGGCTTTGACAGCAACATTTTTTACGCTTCGGCGGTCATCATCTTCGCTGCGAAGCTCATCAGCTGTATTTTTGACCCGCTTATCGGTGCCATGATTGACAAAAGCCACCTGAAAGGCGGAAAAATGCGGCCGTGGGTGCTTCGCAGTGCGTTCCCGCTTGCGATATTGACGACGCTGATTTTCATCTATATTCCCTTTGACTCGTTCGGCCCGGCAGGTAAGCCTATGCTTTACGCATACATAACACTGACAACCGTCCTTTGGAATATTGCGATGAGCTTTGCCGACATTCCGTCTCAGGGTATGCTGTCGCTTCTTTCTCCGAATGCCGACGAACGGAACGTCGCCGCAAGCTTTTCGAATATTGCAAAGTCGGTGGCTCTTGCCGTTCCGGGCGTATTTGTTACAGTAATTATGCTGATGCTCAATCTCATCAAGGGTGAGGGCAACTATCCCGACAAGGAATATTATCTTGTGACGGCTCTTGTCATGCTCGTTCTCGGAACTTCCCTTTATCTTCTGATTTATTTCTGTAACCGTGAGACCGTCCCGAGCGGTCAGTCGGCCACCTCTGTTTCGTTTAAAGAAATGTTTTCCGAAATCAAGACGAACAAAATGATTCTTATCGTATTTCTGATCTATATTCTCGGCTTTGCCAGAACGATGCCGCTGATCGTCTGTGTTCAGGCAAACGGCGCTCTTATCGGCAAGGTCAGCCTTTTAGGAATGACGATGGACACGACCGCCGACGCCACCTGGCTTCCGGGCCTTTTAGGGGGACTTACGGGCATTATCGGTATCAGCATCGTGCCGCTTATCAACAAGAAGCTCGGTGAAAAGAAAACCTATATCGGCTTTTCTGTTGCCACGTTTGTTTTCACCGCCGCCTGCTGTATTTTCTATTGGCTTGTCCCGGCTGACAGCGCCTTACGCTACGGAAATGCCGCCTTATTTATGGTTATGATTATGCAGTTTTTCTCGTCGTTCTTTATGTCGGCGAACACCTATATTCCGCTTGTTATGACGGCGGACATCGTTGACTGGCAATTGTGGAAAACCGGCAAGAGAAAAGAGGGCGTAAACTTCGCCATTCTCAGTATGGCAATCAAACTGAGCAACGCACTTTGTGTTGCCGCCGGTCTTCTGATGATTGCCTTTTCGGGCTATACGCAGGTCGTTTACGAAACGGGCAGTATTCCCGTCAGAACGCAGAATATCATCATGTTCGCGTTTCTGGGCTTCGCCGGCGTATCGTCGCTTATCAGCGCTGTACCGATGCTGTTTTATAAGATAGACGAAAAGACGAAGAAGCAGATGCATGAGGCGAACGCAAAAATCGAAGTAACGGAATAAAAATATGACGGGTACGCTTGTTTCTCCTTGTGTTTTGTGATATAATCGGGAACAAATGAAAGGAAGGGAAACCGACATGAATATATGGCATGATATTTCACCGAAAAGAATTAAGCCCGAACGGTTTTACGCCGTCATTGAAATTTCAAAGGGCGCCAAAAACAAATATGAGCTTGATAAGGAAACCGGCATGTTAAAGCTTGACCGCGTTCTTTTCACCTCGACCCATTATCCCGCAAACTACGGCTTCATTCCTCGCACATTGGCAAGTGACGCCGACCCACTCGATGTGCTTGTGCTTTGCAGTGAGCAGATTCACCCGATGACAATTGTCGAATGCAAGCCCATCGGTGTTTTAAAAATGGTTGACAACGGAGTCAGCGACGAAAAGATTCTTGCCGTTCCGATCAACGACCCGAATTACAACACCTACGAGGACGTATCCATGCTCCCTGTTCACCGCTTCGACGAAATCAAGCATTTCTTCGAGGTTTACAAGTCACTCGAGCACGATCGCCAGACCACGGTTTCCGAAATCTGCAACTGTGACGAAGCAAAACAAATTATTGCCTCCTGCATTGACCGATATATTGAAAACTATCAGCGATAAATTTAGGACGGAATACGAAAAATGTATTCCGTCCTTGTTATTTTATTCTCTTATTTTTCGCCCAAAAGCTTAGCAAGCTCTTCCATAAAGGTGTTAATGTCTTTGAATTGACGGTAAACGGAAGCGAAGCGGACATACGCAACCTCGTCAAGCGTTTTGAGCTTTTCCATGGCAAGCTCGCCGATATGAACCGACGTCACTTCACGGTCAAGCGAATTCTGAAGCTCGGCCTCGATCTGACTTACCGCATCTTCAAGCTGACCGATTGAAACCGGACGTTTTTCACAGGCCCGGAGCATTCCGTTGAAAAGCTTCACCCGATCAAAGGCTTCCCGGGATTTATCCTTTTTGACAACGATGATCGGTACGCTTTCAATGATTTCATAGGTCGTGAAGCGTTTTCCGCAGGAGATACATTCCCGTCTGCGGCGAATTTTTTCGCCCTCATCGGTGGGTCTTGAATCGATAACCTTGCTTTCGGTATAGCCGCAAAACGGACACTTCATTGTCATCAGCCTTTCTATTTCGATTTATAAAGATTATTCTATCATAAAAACAGACCGTTTACAAGTTATTTGTTCGATTTTTTCGACGTTCTGTCTGACCATTCTATCCTATGCCGTCAGAGCCGTTCGACAATCATTCTGCTGTTTTGACATTACAAGTTACAATACTGTAACCTTTATTTTTCTTATTATTAAAAATAATAATTGACTATGTGTATGCATAGTGTTATAATACCAACAGCTTCGAAAGGAAATTTATCCCTTACGGAGAAAAATATATGAAAGGTTATGATTCAAATGAAGAAGATTCTTGCTATCGTACTTGCAGCAGTTCTTTGCCTTGCTCTTGCAGCTTGCGGCGGAAACAGCGACGCTACAACAGCAGCCGGCGACACCACTACAGCAGCTGACACAACCGTAGCTGAAGATACTACCGTTGCGGAAGACACATCTGCTGAAGATACAACTGCTGAAGAAACAACTGCTGAAGAAACCACAGTTGCTGAATAATTCAGACGAATAAGAAATGGAAAGGCTTCGGGAATCCGGAGCTTTTTATTTTTGTTCATTCCTGATTGCCCATAAATAATCCCTTTCAGTTGAAGAAGTCTGAAAGGGATTATTTGCTTTTCTATTGATTTCTGTCAGTAATTTCCGAAAGCGTTTCATCAGTCGCCGTCCGTATTCAATTCGGTGCGGTATTCCCCGATAAAGTTCTTCGTTTCGACGGTTACCGTGTACGCTCCGGCCTTGTCGGCGGTTACGGTAAACTGCGATGAAGGCAGGTCTTTTCCTTGGTATATCGGTTTTTCTTCTCCGTTTTTTTCAATACGGATACCGAGCGTTCCGCTTTGCTTTTTTACGGTTATCCCGATGTCAACCGGCCTGCCGTCTTCGACACGGAAGTTCACGGTTTCACAGCCGTTTTTTACTGTGTACGATTGTCCGTCGCAAGCCGTTACGACATCAACCTTCATCGGACCGCTTTGTGCTCCGGCGTCTTCCGATGCACAGCCGAAAAGGGAGCAGACGGTCAACAAGACAAAGAGAAACGAGAGTGCTGTTTTTGCGGTTCTCATTGTCTGTCGCCCTGTTTCTTTACGGCGTTGAGCAGGATATAGCCGCCCACAAGTACGGCGACCGAACCGCCTAAAATGAGGTACATGGTATTGATCCCGACCTTATCGCCGAAGAAATAAAGATTGCAGTCTATCGAGTCCTTGATTTCTTCCGTGACCTCAGGCGGAAAACCGAGCGTATCCATGGCTTCAAATACGCCCCTGAGGGCGTGGTTGCGAAGCAGACAAGTGCCGTAGGTGCCCGGTAAAAAGGACAGCACCTTCTGCAGTCCGGGCGAAAACTGCGAAATCGGCATATACGCACCGCAAAGAAAGCCGTAGCCTGCGCTGATAACCGTACCGACCGCCGAAATCTGACCCTGCGTCGAAAGAAAGTGATTGATGACAGACGAAAGAGCCGTGCCGAACATAACAAGCAGGAACACATCCAAAAGAAGCAAGGCAATATCGCTTCCCGACAGATACCAGCCTTTTTTCACTAAGTACAAAAGGCTGATGCCGGTTGCAATAAAACAGATAATGAGGGTAGAAAACAGCGTTGCCAGATAGTAACCGAGGGCAAGCGTACCTTTTCTGACGGGCGTAATCAGAAGATCGTGCCTTGCGCCCGAGACCTTGTCCTGAACCGACAGCATATTCGAGCAAAAGGCGACCGTTACACAGCACACCGCAAGCAGTGAGGACACAAGCTCGCCGCCGACACAGCCGCCGATGAGCGAATCCGGAACCGTCGCCCCGAAAGCAGTCAGGGAATCCCGGAAGATATCCTCATAGACACTGCTTAAAAAGGTTGCGTACAGCACTAAAAGAATCAGCGGTGTAATCAGGGACGTCAGAAACATACCCTTGTCTTTAAAGTAAAGCTTGACATTGCGTTTGACAAATGCAAAAAGTGCCGTCATTTTCCTTCCTCCTGTAATTTTTTACCGGTGACTGCCAAAAAGACATCGTCCATTTTTCCTTTTGTGATTTCATAGTCGCTGAAAAGCTGCGGATTTTTCAGAATCAGTTCGGTGGCTTTCTTTGTGTCCGGAACGAAGACACGAAACCCGTCACGGACAGCCTCATAGGAAGCACCGAGCGTTTTTATCTGCGGTTCGGTCACACCGTAGAGCGTGATAAAGTCGCCCGTATAGGTGTTTTTCAGCTCCAGCGGCGACCCCTCGGCGGCGATTTTTCCGCTGTCAAGAATCACAACATAATCGGCGTCGGCGGCCTCCTCCATATAGTGGGTCGTCAGAAAAACCGTCATGTTTTCGTTTTTTTGAAGCTCGCTTACCACGTTCCATAGCGTCTTTCTCGTTTGCGGATCAAGACCCGTTGTCGGCTCGTCAAGAATCAGTATTTTCGGCTTATGTAAAAGCGCACGGGCTATATCAATGCGTCTTCTCTGACCGCCCGAAAGCTTGCCGACGGGGCGCTTGAGTAAATCTTCAAAGCCAAGAAGTCCGGCAAGCTCGGAAAGTCTGTTTTTGAACGCGGTTCCCGAAATCGAATACAGCGCCGCACGGCTTTCCAGGTTTTCCCGAACGGTAAGCGCCTTATCCAAAACGGAATTCTGAAACACAACGCCGAGTTCCCGCTTGACGGATTGTGTGCTTTTATCAAGGTCGCAGCCGTCCACCGTGATTTTTCCGCTGTCTTTCTGAAGCTGACCGCAGATGATATTGATGGTCGTTGACTTTCCGGCACCGTTGACACCGAGAAAGGCGAACAGCTCACCGGTTTTAACCCGGAAGCTGATGTCCTGAACCGCTTTGACGTCGCCGAAGCTTTTTGACAGATGCTCTATTTCAATGATATTGTCCATAGTCGGTCAATGCCCTTTCTTCTTTTCTTTTTTCTTTTGCTGTTTTTGTTCGAAGCGAAATTCTTTTTCCGCTTCTTTCTGTTCACGGCTTTTTGTCTTTCGCTCAAGCTTGCTCTGCTCTCTTTCGAGAGCTAACGCCTGCTGCGCTTTGGTACCGACGCCCGTGTTTCCGGTCTGCTTTTTGATGATTCTCTGCATCCGTTTCGGGTTGATTCTTTTGTCTTCAATCGGCTTGGCGCTGACCGGGCGGCTGAACCGAAGCTTGTTATAGTTTCTCAGTAAAAATTCGTAAATTTCGCCGTCTGTCGGCTCGCCGCCGAAAACGATTTTGCAAACCTCATATTTCTTGCCGTCCGACCGCTCAAGAATACCGACCCAGAACGGTTCTTCAAACAGGACGGTCAGACTCGATTCGCTTTTTATCTTGCTCATGTCAGGCCACTTTCTGAATCTCGTTTTCTAAAAAGCCGATGTTGATTTCACCGATACCGCCGTCAATTTCAATCAGGTTTTTTCCGGCACCGTACACGGAGTCGTCTTTCATGCTTTCTCCCTCAAGCTTTGCTTCGCCGATGCCCTTGTCAAGCTCGATTTGATAGTCCTCACGGCTGCCGAGAAGAGTCAGCTTCGCTTCGCCGATTCCATAGTTGAGGCTGCTTTTGCCCTCGATGCGGCTTTTGAGCGTCAGCTCTCCGACGCCCATGTCTAAGGTGAGGTTGCAAAGCTTTCCGCCGTTTATCGTCAGTTCGCCGGCACCTCCCTCAATATCGGCACGGGAATCGACCGTGAGATTCTTGATTTCCGCTTCGCCGGCGCCGAGAGAAAGTGATAAAACGTCCGCCGAAAGTGCGTCGATTTCGACCTCGCCGGCGCCGGTATCGATTGCTACATCGTCAAAAACAAAGTTTTCGGGAATATACAAAATGACCGTAACATTGTTATTGAACGGAGAAATAACCTTTTTCGTTTCATCAATACAAAGCTTTCCGTCGGTTACACTTACCGAAATATATTTGTGATTGCTTTTGACCGAGAAGCTGTCCGAAGTTTTAATCTCAAGCTCGGCGGTACTGAGAGTAAGCGCAAGAGCGGAAATCTCGCTGTCAATCGGATAAACCTGCATTTCGCCGGCCGGTTCTCTGTCTTTGTCCGAAAAGATGTACGACACGCCGGCAAGCCCCGTAAAGATTCCGCCGATGATGCTGACGCTTAAAAAAATCGCAAACGCCATAGCAAGATATTTGATGGCTTTTTGTACCGCTGTCATTTGATATCGACACCTCCGAACATACAGGTTGCGTTGATATATACGGTGACGGCACCGGGAACAGTCGGGTTATTTTTTTTGTCGGAAACACCGCCGAAAATCGAATTCGAATTGATTTTAACGTTCACCGTATCGGGAACGAAAATGTCAATTCCGCCGAAAATGCTTGTGGCGTTGATAGCGCAGTCTTTGTCAATGATGGCGTGTCTCAGGTCGCACTTCACGCCGCCGAACACCGCCGTAAGCTCCGCTCCGCTGAAGTATTCGCCGTCAAAATTCAGGTTCTGACCCGAAAAAGTGGCGCAGCCGGTTGGGATGTTTTCGCCGTTACGCTTCGAGCTTTCAAGAATCTTTGTCGCCTTGTCGCCGAAAACCGCACCGAAGATAAGCTTCAGACCGATGAGAACGATGATGGCGGGAGCGGCAAGTTTCCAAAGCATATCGAAGTCGAGCACATTCTGACAGCAAAGAAGCAGAAATACGCCGATCACAAGTCCGATGATGTTGCCGATTTTTTCTCTTTCGCTGAAAAGGCCGACAAAGCAGGGAATGATGATAAACAGCGTCCACCAGCCGTCAAAGAAAAGTTCGATATCGGTAATGCCGGTTGCGTTCAGGGCGAAGATAACGCCGGCAACGATAAACGCAACGCCCCATAAAATTTTACTGATCTTTTTCATTGTTTGTACTCCTTACAGTGTTTCAAATATTTTTGCGCCCTTGGTGTCAATCCATTTCAAGAGCAATACGCAGATTACCGCAAGAACAACACAAGCGGTTATCAGGAAAACAAGCGGCGTGATGAATTTCATGACGAGAAGGTAAAGTCCGCCGAGCGCCATGACGATGGCCCAACCGCCGAACAGGGCAATCATCACGCACAGACTTTGCTTGACCGGGACGGTCGGATCTGTCCAATTGAGGTTCGGCATTTTCAGATTGAGAGCAAGACCGATTAAAGCCATCAGGAAAATAAAAATCAATATGAAAGCTAAAATCAGAATGGCATACGGTAATGAGATTTTAAAGGCGATGCAAAGGCAGACCGCAAGCAAAGCCGCCGGAATGACCGTCAGGATAAGATGAAGCTGAAGCTTGGCGTGCAGAACTTTTTTCGCCGGAACCGGGAACGACTGCACAAGCCAGAGGTTTTTACCCTCGAGAGAAACCGACGGAGACGTGATATCGTTCATCGAACAAAGCATACAGACCGCCGCAGCCGCTAAAAGCGGTAAAACGTTTGCGTGTTCGCCGAGTATTTCCGACAGTATGGCAGAAAGATCTGCGCCTTTTATGAGAACGGCGACCGCTGCAATCGGCATCATCACAATGCCAAGTCCGCAGTTAAGCATATAAACCGAGCAACCGAGGAAATTGCGAAGCTCTTTCAACAGCAAAGCCTTTTCGATTGAGGAAGTTTTCGCCGCCTTTTCCTTGTAGGCTTTCTTCGCCGCACCCTTGTTTGCCGTTGCAATAGACAGAAAGCTTCTTGACAAAACAAGGTAGGTTACGAAAAACAAAGCGGCAACCATCAGCGTAAATATGAGGTATGAAAGTACGTCGCCCTCGGCGCCGAGTCCCATCCGGTAAAACGGATAAAGGATACTTTTGACGCTGTTTCCGACCTTTTCGGGAGCGGCAAGAATTGACTGAATGATCTGGTAGGATTTTGCGTAAACGTAATAGTAGGCGGCGATAAAGACAAGCGAAAGGATAACAGTGATGATGTTTTTTCTTTTCACTTTACTGCTGATTATTGCAACGAAAAAGCCGAGAATGCACGAAAGCGTCAACACGAAAACCGAAAGAACAAGCGGAAGAAGCAGATTGAGCACAACCGAAAGCACTGTCGGTTTTACCGATATAAAATAGACGAGTATCGTCGGAATCGCGATAATCAGCTCGTACATAAGTCCCATAAAATAAACACCGCAAAGTCTTATCATAAGAATCTTTCCGGACGGGACGGGAAGCGAGAGAAGAAAGTCGTTGTCCTTGGCTTTATAGAGAGAGGAGTAAGTGTTGAACACACTGCCGAACACACCCATTGCCACAGCAATCAGTCCCATCAGGGCAAAATACAGCCAACCGAGGCCGGCGTCCGAAAGAGGCTTGCAAAGTGTTTTTGCCATCTGGAAAAAGAACACGCCGAGAAAGCCGAAAAGCAACAGGTACAAGGCAGCGTAGCCGATGATCCCACCTTTCGAACGGTTTTTGCCGTTCTTGCGGTCAAAATAAACCCAGGAGAAAACCTCCAGCATCTGCTTTTTAAAAAGAGCCTTTATCATTTTTCTTCCTCCAATTCAAGGAACACGTCTTCGAGCGAGGTGTCGCCCTTGACTTCTTCGACCGTTCCCGATTGAATCAGTTTGCCGTTTTTGATGATTGCAATTTTATCGCAAAGCTTTTCGGCAACCTCAAGAACGTGCGTCGAAAAGAAGATGGCGCCGCCGTCATCACAGATTTTTCTCATCAACTGTTTTAACAGGTGAGATGCTTTCGGGTCAAGTCCGACGAACGGTTCGTCCATGATAATAAGCTTCGGGGAGTGAATCAGCGCGGAAATAATGGCAAGCTTTTGTTTCATACCGTGCGAATACGACGAAATCGCTTCGGCAAGAGCGTCGGTGATTTCGAATGCATCGGCAAGCTCACGGATTTTCTTTTGCCGTTCGTCAGCCGGCACGCCGAAAACATCCGCCACAAAATTCAGGTACTGAATCCCCGTCATGAAATCGTACAGGTCGGGGTTATCGGGGATATAAGCAAGCTTCGATTTACAGACGAGCGGATTTTCTTTCATCGAAACGCCGTCGATTGTGATTTCACCGCTGTCGAAACCCAAAATGCCGCAGCAAGACTTGATTGTCGTTGTTTTTCCGGCGCCGTTATGACCGATGAAACCGTAAATTTCGCCGGGGGCGATATGAAGTGAAAGGTCGTCAACCGCCCTTTTGTCGCCGTAGGTTTTGGTAAGATGTGAAATTGTAAGCATATTCAAAATCTCCTTATTGTTTGTTTGTTTCTTTTGACGGGGTGATGACAAACTGATTGGCATAGCCGGACTTTGCCAGCATCATCATACCCTTGAAGTTATCGCTGAGCATTTCGCTGATTTCGTCGTCGGTAAAGCGGCAGGTACCCGTTGCGCACATGACGCAGATACCGAACGTATGAATCCAGGCGTGCTCAAACAAAAGCATTGCCATATCCGGCTCAAGGTGATAGTCGTGCTCGATGATTTCAATACAAGCTTTGGCGGTTCTTCCAAGGTTCGAGAAAACATCGACAAAGCTGTGGGCAAAATCGTTTTCCGTCATAAACAGAAGCTGAAACAGCTTTGGCTCCTGCTTGGAAAACAGCACCATCTGCAACCCGTACTTTTTAAAAGCGGGGGTATAGTCGAGTGCTCTTTCAACAAATTCCTCATAACGCTTCATAGCCGCTTCTCTTACCGCCTGTGCGACCTCCTCCATGCTTTTAAAAACGGTGAAAATCGGACGGGCGGAGCTTCCGAGGTAAGCACTCAGCTCCCGGGCGGTGAGCGCCTCGATTCCGTTTGCGCTGACAAGCGTCAGGGCGGCTTCGACAATTTCTTCTTTTGTGAATTTCGGTTTAGGAGGCATTTGACAATCAACTCCATTTTGAAATTTATCGTTGTAAAACGAACGTTTTGCAACACTTGTTTTACAACGTTTGTTTTATTATATGACCGGTAAGGGAAAAAGTCAAGAGGAAACATAAATTCTTTACACTTTTTGACTCATTTTTCGAGCATTCTGATTTTTCATCGGTCATGAGCACAACGGAAGAAGAAAAGAACAAGCCAAAGCAGAAAAGTACAGACCAGCCGGCACCCATCCGGGGCTTTCGAAAAAATTCAAATTGAATCCCACTGAATAAATCATTCCCATATGCCGATAATAATAAAAAAATATCAGCAGGTGATTCTATGTCTGACCCCAAAAACTTCCCATCGGAAATACAAAAACGCTTTTATTCTCTTCCCCCGTTTATTCAGGAAACCATTCTTCAAAGCGGCGTTCAGGTTCAGTCCGTCGAACAGCTTGACAGCCTTGCAAAAGACCTTATCAAAGCGGACAAGACGGAAAACGACAGCTGAAAGCCTGATAAGATTTCAAAAAGCGGAAGCCAAATAAAATCAATCACCGCCCTCGGCACATAACCCGAAAGCGGTGATTGGTTTATTTTGTTTTGTTATTCTGCAGTAACCCTGATCCCAGTAATAAACTTATCAATAAACTCGTCAAGCTTTGCCTCGTAATCCGCCTGACCGTCAATAAAGCTTTGTGCATGATCGGCGCCGTCAACAATCAGTAGATCCTTGTCACGGCTTGCGCAGGCATCATAAAGAATATATGCCATATAGGTCGGTACAAAAACATCGGCTCCGCCGTGAACAAAAAGCATCGGCACGCTTGCTTTCTTAACGCTTTCGAGTGCGCTTGTATCTTTAAAATCGAAACCGGCTCTGTGCTTGTTGATGGCGTTGACGGTATTGAGAAGCGGCTGAGTCGGAATTTTCATCGATTTCAGCTTGTATTCAAACTCGTCCCATGCGCTTGTATATCCGCAGTCGGAAACGATGAATTTAACGTTCCGGCACAGGTTCCCCGCTCCGCTCATCATCATGACCGTCGCCGCCCCCATCGAAACACCGTGTACGATAATCTGAATGTTATCACCGAAGGAATCGGTAAGGAAGGTCAGCCATTTGAGCGCATCGGCATATTCGAAGCGGTCAAAGCTTATGTACTTGCCCTCGCTTTCGCCGGCGGCGACATGGTCAACCAAAAAGACATTGAAGCCTTTTTTGAGATAATACCGGGCAAAGGCGTTGAATTCTTTCCTTCCGTCGCTTCTGTATCCGTGACAGCCGAAAACATAAACATCGGACGGATTTTCGGGCTTCATCAGATAGCCGACAAGCCTTTGCCCTCTGTCGGAATTGATCGAATATTTTTCATATCCGTAGCCTTCAAGCCATTTCATGTTGATTTCGCAAAGCTCGGCAAGCGAGGAGATGTCCGCTCCGGAAACCTTGTCGGAGAAGGATTGCGGAACTACATAGCGGCGGTCTACAAGAAGCTTATCAATAAGGTCAGCCATTAAATAATATCCTGTTGCGGCGGCAGCGGCTGTTCTCAGAACGGCTTTTGTTATCTTTTTCATCGTGCTTTCTCCCTTCGGATTGATAGGCTTTATTTTACCATATTTTTCCTCAGATAACAAGCGTTAAAAATTATTTTAATTATGTTTCAATTTTTATTCACCGGTCAGATCTTTGATAACCTCGCCGGCGATAATAAGCCCGGCAACCGACGGGACAAATGAAACGCTTCCGGGTGTACTGCGGCGGGTACTGCCCGGCTCCGCCTGCGGATGACCCTTCGGCGTCATGGCAGGCTCTTTTGAATAAACAACCTTGAGTTTACGGATTCCTCGTTTTTTCAGCTCCTGTCTCATGACCCTTGCCAACGGGCAGACTGAGGTCTTATAAATATCGGCGACTTCAAAGGCCGTCGGATCGAGCTTGTTTCCGGCGCCCATTGAGCTGATGACCGGAGTCCCTGCGGACGTGCACCGTTCAACAAGCAAAAGCTTCGCCGTCACAGTGTCTACGGCATCAATTACATAATCATAGCCGGAAAAGTCAAAGTCGTCCGCTGTTTCGGGGAGAAAAAAGATTCTTCTTTCCGTCACCTCGGCAAGGGGATTGATGTCCTCAATCATTCTTTTCATTACTTCGGTTTTGTATTGACCTATGGTGCTGTGAAACGCAACGATCTGACGGTTGATATTCGACAAGGCAACCGTGTCGCTGTCAATCAACTCGATTTTTCCAACGCCCGCACGGGCAAGCGCCTGCGCCGCAAAGCCGCCGACGCCGCCGACGCCGAAAACGGCCACGTTTGCCGCCGCAAGCTTTTCCATCGCTTCTTCGCCTAACAGCATTTGTGTTCTTGAAAACTCTTCCCTCATAGCTTTTCTCCCGTTTCTGAAATGAAGACTATAAACCCATATGCTTGATTGTACACGTCCGGCGTCCTGATGTCAAGAAAGCCGGATAACAAAAACAGACCGCAGAAAAACCGCAGTCTGTTCTCGTTAGCGTGTTCCAAGGATTATTCTTCGTCTTCACCGCTATCGGGTACATCAAGTCCTAAAAGAGAACGGATGATACCGAAGATGAAATTGATAATCTGAAGAATGAGATCCTTGTCTTTTTCTCCCTTTAAAAACTGAAACATAAAATTGTCTTCCTCCGTATGAGCTAAATACAAGCGGTATTATACATACAATTTATGAACAAACAAAAAACATAATTTTAACACCATTTTAAAATTATATAAAAAACTTTATATTTGAACGGATTTTGTGTGCAGTTTTTACATATTCAACCGCCTTTTGTTCATAATTGCGTTATCCGTTGATTCCGCATTTGCGGCAGTTTTCCTGATGCTCCCGATACGTCGATGCATAATAATAATTGTTATCCTGATCGGTTACAAAGAAGAAGTAATCGGTCTTTTCCGGATACAAGGCGGCTTCGATTGCATCAAGCCCCGGATTACAGATGGCGCCCGCCGGAAGTCCGTTGCACTTATAGGTGTTGTAAAGAGCGGCAAAGTCAGTCTTTCCGTCGGTAAGATATTCGGAATCGGTAACATAATCGTTGATATAGTTAATCGTGACGTCACATTGAAGCTTTCCGTACTCCGGACTTTCAAGACGGTTGTGCAAAACGGACGACACCTTTCCCATCTGTTCTTTTATGCCGGCTTCCTTTTGAACAATCGAAGCGAGGGCAAGAATCTGGTCGAGAGTATAACCAAGCTGTTCCGCTCTTAACGCATACTCGTCCGTAAGCTTCGACGCCGTATTCTTCAAAAACCGTTTCAGCACACTCCGGGCGTTTTCACCCCGGTAAAATTCATATGTATCCGGAAAAATAAAGCCTTCCAACAGAAACGGTCGCTCATCGGGATTGTTGATTTCCGCAAGAAACGGAAAATCCTCATAAAAGTCGTCCGGAGACTGTACCTGTGCGATAAAATCCGCCGCCGGACAAACATCGTTTTCCTCAAGCCGCTTTGCAATCTGAACCGCCGTAAACCCTTCGGGAAACGTGACCTTCACAGTCCGGCTGAGCGTTGTCTGCGGCTCAGTCGTCGGCTGTGACTGCCCGAGTTTTTCTCCGCCGCAGCCGCTTAAAAGGGCAAGTATTAACAGAAAAGATAAAACAGACGCTATTTTTTTCATATCAAATTTCCTTCTTTGTTTTTTCTTATTATACCATAAAAGCACCTGAAAGCCAAAGAAAATATCGAAAAAGTAAGAAAAAAGTAAAATACTGAGAAATTGACCGCCAAAAATTGTGTATTGGACGATGTTTTTTTTATAAAGACTTGAAAAAAAAGACGGATTGTTATAAAATAAACGGGTAAACTATATACTCGGAGGAATATCAAATGGTATCAGCAGGAGATTTCAGAAACGGCGTTACGTTCGAAATGGACGGTAACGTACTTCAGATTATTGAATTTCAGCACGTTAAGCCCGGTAAGGGTGCGGCTTTTGTTCGTGCAAAGGTCAGAAACGTAATCACCGGATCGGTCGTTGAGCGTACTTTCAACCCCAGCGACAAGTTCCCCACCGCTTTTGTTGAAAGAAAGGATATGGAATATTCTTACAACGACGGCGACCTTTATTATTTCATGGATCCCGAAAGCTATGAACTGATCCCGATCGGCAAGAGTGAGCTTTCCGACAACTTCAAGTTCGTGAAAGAAAACATGGTTTGTAAGATCCTTTCTTACAAAGGCAACGTTTTCGGTGTTGAGCCGCCGAACTTTGTTGAGCTTCAGGTTACAAAGACCGATCCCGGCTTCAAGGGCGACACTGCGACCAACACGACCAAGCCCGCTACGCTTGAAACCGGCGCTGAAGTCAAGGTTCCCCTTTTCATCGACGAGGGCGAAATGATTCAGATCGACACAAGAACCGGCGAGTACATGGGCAGAGCATAAGCCTGTCCGGGTGACCGGAAACTACACAGAAAGGAAGATGACATATGTCAGTATCAGAAAAAGTTGCATATTTAAGAGGCCTTATGGAAGGTCTTGACATTGACGACAACAGCAAGGAGGGCAAGCTCTTTGCCGCTATCGTTGATACGCTCGATGAGATTGCATCGGACATCAGCGATATGGAAGAAGATCTGATGGATCTCAACGATTATGCAGAGGAAATTGATATGGATCTCGGTGACGTAGAAGATTTCGTATACGGCGACGACGACTGTGATTGCTGCTGTGACGATGACTGTGACTGCGACTGCAGTTGTGTTGAGATTCATTGTCCCGCTTGTGATGAGGACGTTTGCATTGATCTCGACTGCATAGACGACGATGGCGTTTGCCAGTGTCCGAATTGCGGAGCAGACATCGAGTTTGAGATTCTCGACGAAGACGAGGAAGGCGCAGACGAAGAATAAGCCGCCTTCTCTTCTGTTTTAAAAAATTCGTGGAACCGAAGCTGTTTTTCTGCAGCTTCGGTTTTTTCAGCCCCCAAAATAGCGTGCAGGAAGCACCGACTGTTCAATTCAACTACAGAAGCTTTTATATAGGATAAAACTTCAAATTATCGTTGACGAAACGGTCGAATTATGGTATAAAGAAATCAATCAGATTTCGCATATCGAATCAGAGGGCATGATGAGTCTATTTTCTTGTCGGTTCGTTTTTTGCTCGCCGGTCTTTGTGAAACTGATCAATAAATCGGAAAAAGGAGACACAAGAAATGGGCATTGAATTACTGACAATTTGCAAAAAAGACGAAAGTACAATCAAAACTGACGACAAGATCACCGTATATCTGAAACATGCCGAATACGATGACGAGGCTTACGCCGCCATCCGCAAAGAGGCAAGCAAGTGGAATATTGAAGTGACAAACGATTACGGGTATGATTACGGATATGACGAACGCAGTAGCAGCACAAGCGTTACACACCGTGAAATTGAAGACGAGAGTCTTATCGTTGAAAACGGACATTTCGCCGGTGTATTGATGAAATCCTCCGGCAAATCATTCAATCGATATACGACGGTGTACAACGATCTTAAAGCCGCCCTGATCCGCAATTGGGAAAAGGATGAAGGCGTTTTTTGTGCTCGGACCGGAGAGTCTTTCAGCAGTGATGACCATTCCAAATGGGATTATTATGAATACTACCTGGTGAAAAAAGCGGACAACAAAAGGAAATAATACTGAAATTCAATAGAGAAAAAGCCATCCGGAGATCGGGTGGCTTTTTCTCTCGATGAAAAGAAACACAGGGCTGTTGCTTACTGCAACAGCCCTATTGTTATTAGGATTGGTTCTTACTTGAAGACTGAGAAGATCTTCTGGAAGAAGGCCTTGATCTTAGCAAGAAGTCTCTGGAACCAGTTGAGTGACTGTTCTGCTTCATCAACAGCTTCATGGTAATCGTCGTGGTCACCGATGGTATCGTTCCATGTACCGGTGATTTCTTCCATTACCTGAGCGATGCTGCCGTAGATGCAGGTGTCATTCGAACCGAGTGCGTCGAAGATTTCCTGATAAATCTTCTGGATCTTGTTCATGTCGCCGGTGAAGGCTGCGTCAACCTGAATTGCAATGCCGAGAGCCTGGAAGAGTGCTGCGACGATGATGTCGGGTACATCATACTTCGAGCAGGTATCGAACATCTTGTCGATGCCGTAGGCTACGGTCTGCTTAGCACCGCTCTGGAGCATGAATACATCTGCGAGCCAGTCAACGAGTGCTGCACGGTTCTCCTTGTCGCCGAACATTTCAAGAGCCCAGGTCAGAACAAGTGTCAGCGTGTCGCCCTTATCGGATACGATGAAGGTCTGCGTTGACTTGTTAGCCCAACCGTCATACTTGCCGGTACCGTAATCGTTGATGTACGGGAACGGATCTGTCGGTGTCGTGAAGGAGTTAGCGGAGTACGAACGTGAGGTTGCAACTTCCTTGGTTGAAGTGCCGCCCTCCTGAGCAAGCTTATAGAAGTCAATTTCAGGAATCTTGAAGCCATACTTCTGGCCGAGTACCTGGATGTTGATGTTGATGTTGTGGAGAAGCTTGGAAACATTGAGCATGTTTACGAAGTCAATGTTATAAGCGTTTCCGACAAGCTCAAGGATCGAGAAGACAGGTGCTACGATATTTCTTACTGCAAGGTATACGCCTTCGTTGGAGATGAAGTACGCAACGTTCGGAAGAATTGTTGTAAGAACATCGACAGGTCTGTCAAGAAGTCTTTCAGCAAATACACCGATCTTGGTAAGTACGTAACCGATTACCTGAGTATGATCCTTTTCACAAAGAGCCTTGTACTCGTTGTAGGTCAGAACCTCTTCAGCGGTGAGACCGAAAGCTTCGAGAATCGGGATAATACCGTAATCGTAGCCGTTGCCGCCGCCGATCTTGACGATGTCAAGGATGTTGAGATTCTTGCCTTCGCCCATGAGGAGAAGCTCAAGTACGGAGTTGAGCGGAGTCAGAACGTCGGTGAGAACTCTCAGGAAGCCCTGGATGTCGCCGTCCTTGAAGCCCCAGTCGGTGCCTGCGAAGGAGCCGACATCAGCCCATGTTCCGCCTTCCTTGGTTGCAGCCGCCTTGAGGAGTGCTGCGCCGTTGTTCAGGAATACGTTGCCTGCCTGATACTTGGAGGTATCGGTGTAGTAATCGTAGTTGTCGATGAACTTAGCGTAGTAGCCCTGAACGGTGAAGTCAAGGTCAGTTTCTTCGGTGCTCATGCCCTTAACAACGTTAAGAATATTTGCTACCGTTGAGCCGCCGAGAAGCGGTACGAGCTTATCAAGAAGAAGGTTGATCGTCGCATTGTTGATGTACTTCTGGCCAAGGAGACCCTTGAGTGAACCGAAGTCGGTCTTGGCAAGAATCTTCATGATGAGATCATCAAGGTTGTTCGCGATGATGTCTGCGTTCGGCTCTGTGAGCATCAGGTATGACGAGTAATCGAACTTCTTGAGCTTGATCGGTCTGTTCTGGACGGGGATGTAGGAAACGTCGCCGCCGCCGATCAGATCAACGATGATGTCGATAAGCTTGGTCGGATCCTTGATGATCTGCTCGATGAGAGAATCAAGCGGTTCGCCGAAGCCGTCAGGCTTGCCGAGTACCTCGAGAAGCTTCTCGTAGTTCTCCTGAGTAAGGATAAGCTTAATGAGGGTTACGAAGGTGTCAGCCGGATCTCCGACAACGTTCTGATAGTCAGCACCGTTGTAGATATCGTACTTCGTGCTCATCGAGGAGCCGGTCATGTCGATATACTTGTCGCCGTCGTTGTTGGCTGCTGCGGTTGCCGCAAGCTTGAGCCAGTCAAGTTCGAGGGCGATACCGAGTGGCTTACCGTTAATCATGATGCCCGAGAGTACATTGTTGAGAAGTACTGCAAGGTCGCTGCCCTTAACGGTGATCTGTACGCCTGCGTCAACGCCTGCGTGTGACTTGCCGATGTAGGTTTCTACGATCGACTTGTCGGTGCCGATGTTGCCGAGGTTGATGTTGATGGCGATCGGGAAGATCGGGTCAACAGCTTCGAGAAGGTTGTTGACAGGAGCGATGAGGTTCTGAACGATCGTCTCAAGGTTGTCGTTGCCGATTACATAGCAGAGGTTTGCAAGAATCGGAAGAACATTGGCGATCGGCTTGTCGAGAATCTCGTCTACCTTTGCGAAGACAGCGTCAAGGATGTACTTGAGAGTGCTGCCGTGGTTTGCTGCAACGTAGGCTTCATATTCAGCCTGAGTCTTGGCGTTGATGCCGAGGAGCTCAAGAACCGGAATGATTGCGTAGTTGTAGCCGTTGCCGCCGATGACATTGATGTCCTCAAAGGCTGTAATCTTGCTGCCGTTGTGAACGCCGGTCTTTTCGAAGGTTGCTCTGTCTGTTCCGCCCATAAGAAGGAGAGCCAGAACACCGTCGAGCGGAAGAAGCATATCACAGACAAGGTTTACAAGGTCTGCGGTTGAGGTAATGCCCCAATCGTAGGCTGTTGCGGTTCTTGTTACAGTTCCGTCTTCAGCGGTGGTTTCTTCACTGTGTGCTTCCCAAACTTCAGCCCATGTGGAAGCAGTGCCGATGTAATCAGCAAGCTTGGAGCCGAACTTGGTTGCCGTGAAGGCCTGCGGGTTAATGTCAAGGTCAGTCAGATTTGTAAGTTCGTGTACATAACCCATGACCTGATCGATTGTTTCTGCCGGAAGTCCGGAGAGAAGCTTCGCAATCGAGGAGACAAGAAGGTTTGCGATGTCGTCCTTAACGAACAGCGGGTAAACGATATCCTTAAGGCTGGAGTTGCTGCCGTCGCCGATGAAGCCAAGAACAACCGGGATAATGGAGTCAAGGTTCATGAGAGCATCGTTGAGCTGTTCATGTGACTTAGCGCTTGAGTAGGTTACTTCAATCTTTTCAAGCTGCGGCTGTGTATAAACCTTGTACTCTACGAGATACTTCTTAAGAAGCTTGATGAGGATCTTTGCAACGTCTTCACTCTTTCCGTCAAGTGAGAGAATGATTTCTCCGACTGTGGAGGTCGTGTCGAGCTTCAGCGTTGAGCAAAGGATATTCAGGAAGTCTCTTGTAAGAACCGTGTCAAGTACATACATCAGCGTGTCGCCGTTTTCAACGTGCCACTTGGTGACATCCTGGCCGACGGTAAGAGCGCCGGTCGGAGCGTCGATCTTGACGGCTGCCTTGGCAAGTTCTTCGAAGAAGTTGGTCGGGAGAGCCTTGACAACATAGACTACTTCGCCGGTCTCAGCGTCCTTAATCTCGATCTTGCTCAGGAGGTCGTTGATCAGGGTGACAAGAGCTTCGCCCTTATTGCCTGCGATGCCGATGATGTCGCTCAGACCCATACCGATGAAGCCCTTGAGAAGTCCGTCGATCTGATCTCTCGAGATGACGTCGTCAAGTGCATCGAGGATACCGAGTACAGGAGCTGCAAGGTTCTGGATTGCTACTTCGACGTCGTTGTTGGCGATGAAGAAGCTCAGGTTGCCGACAACCGTAAGGATCGTCGTGAACGGAGCCGCACATACGTTGTTAACGAGAGCGAATACGTAATCGAGAACATTTTCAACTGCCTGGTTCGCGGAAGCCGCGTCTTTCTTTGCTACACCGAGATCCTTAAGGCCAAGGCCTGTGATAATCAGCGGTACAAGTGCGGTCTCGTAAGCGTTGCCGCCCTTGAGGCTGAGACTTGTGGATTCATCAACGCTGATTGTAAGATCCTTGCCGGTGAGCAGGAAGGCAAGTACGCTTTCAAGCGGCTTAAGGAGATCGAGAACGGTGCTTACGAATGCATCCTTGCTGTCAACGCCGGTGAATACCGGATCGATCTTGATGATTGCTTCGCCGTTTTCGTTCTTGTCGCCTGTGTCGTGGCTGTGAGCCTTGAGAACGTCTGCCCATGTTACGCCTGCTTCTGCGTCAGCCGGAGTAACGTTTACATAAGCGATAAGCTGTGCGTTGCCTGTTGCCGCTGCGAATGCAGTCGGAGCAAGGTTTACGCCGAGAAGGTTGTTGAGCGTATTGGCAAGGTCTGCGGTCAGGAAGCCGCCGAGAGCCTTAACAAGTGCGCTTGTGATCGTTGCCATCATATCGTCGGTGAAGACCATCGAGCCGAGGAGATAATCTACGATATCACTCAGGTCTGCGTCTGCCTTACCTTCGATGCCCTTGGCAATCTTCTCGAGGAGTGTCCACTCATTTTCAGGCTTCGAGGTGTCTGCAAGCATGGTGATGACTACCGGAGCCGCCTTGTTGAGTACCTTGTCAAGGCTTACGATTGCATCGTCGAGGCCGTCGATGTTGTTAAAGTCAACAGCGCCGAGGAACTTGTAAACGTAGTCGAGTACATTGACGTCGTAGGAGCCGGTGAGGATCAGTACGACAGAGGCAACAAGGTTCTTGATTGCGTTCGGGTCGTTGAGAATGTCGTTAACGATATTCTTGATGTTTTCGTCAAGGTTTACATCCTTCAGGAGTCCCTCAACGAGGTTCTTGATGTTTTCGCTGTTTTCCGGTGTGAGAGCAGTATCAAGAAGTGTTACAAGAGCATCTGCCGGATCGCCGGAGATATTCTTAAGGTCTGCGCCTGCTTCACATACACCGTACGTGTAAGCCTGCTTGGTTCCGATGGTGATGATGCTGCCGTCGGCGTTCTTCTTGGCCATCTTCGCGGCAAGAGCGTTCCAGTCGAGGTCGAGTGAAAGCTTGATCTCTGTGCCGTTGATGTTGAGATTGCCGATTGCCTTATTGATGAAGGCTGCAAGTGCTTCACCGGAAACATTGATGCTGATTCCGTCGGGGATACCGTCGTGAGCGACGCCGATGTAAGTGTCAACAATCTTTTCAGCCGCAAGGTCGATACGGATTGCGATCGGATATACATCGTCAACTTCAGCGATCAGGGTGTTGATCGGAGCAAGAAGGTTTTCAGCGATGGTGTTGATTCCGTCGGAGCCGATGAAGTAGAAGATGTTGGCAAGTCTGCTCATCAGTTCGTTTACAGGTGTTGCGAGGATTTCGTCAACCTCTGTGAAGAGAACGTCAAAGATGTACTTAAGTGACGAGCCGTCAGTCTTTACTCTCGATTCGTACTGAACCTGCGTCAGCGGGTCAGCACCGAAGGCTTCGAGAAGCGGAAGTACCGCGTAGTTGTAACCGTAACCGCCGTTAATTCTGATGTCAGCTCTTCTGAGAACTTCCTTATCCTCAAGAGCGACGATCTGTCTGCCGCAAAGGAGGATCTGGAATACAACGTCGAGCGGAGCGAGGAGCTCGCAGGCGAAGTTGACAAGGTCTTCCTTCGTGGAAATCTTCCAGTCGAAGGTGCTGTGCATCTTCTTAAGCGGTTTGGTTGTGTCGTAAACAGGTGTTGTGCCGTCAGCCTCGTAGACCGGGTTGCCTTCAGCGTCAACGGCCTGTTCATATTTGTTGGTAAGTTCGTATGTCTTAGCGTTTTCGCCCTCGCCGATGGTTACGGTGGTTTCGTCAGCGTTTACGGAGAAGTATTCAACGCTGTTGCCGTTTTCGTCGGTGTAGGTGTAGACATACTGTGAATAGGTTTCCTCAACTTCAGCCCAAGTGATCGTGCCGTCGCCGTTTACGTCGGAAGCGTTGATGAAGTTCTTCAGCTGTGAGCCGAACTTATCGTTCGCGAATACCGACGGAGCAAGACTCGAAATACCGAGGTTGGTCAGTTCGTTGACATAGGAGAGGATTGCATCAAGGTCGAGACCGGCGAGAGCCGGAACGAGCAGGTTCATCAGAAGGTTGCCGAGGTCTGCGCCGCTGACAAGTCCGTCGATGAGGGTCTTCAGGTCGCCGACGCCGAGCATTCCGAGTACGCTTACAAGAAGCGGATCGAGAGCCTTGATTGCGTTGGTTGTGTTGTCATGGTTGAGTGCGCCGTAGTACGGAGCCGTTGCTATACCGAGGTCAGCCTGCTTAATTCTCTTATAGGAGATGCTGTAATCGTTCAGGAGCATGATGATGACGTCTGCCAGATCATATTCCTTGTCAGCGAGTGTCAGAAGCGTTGAGCCGATGCCTTCGCTTGTATTAACGCCGACCTTGCTGAAGATTGTCTTCAGGAAGTCTTCGTCGAGTACGGTTGCAAGGATATACATCAGACCGTCTGCTACGTCTACTGTCCATGTGTTAACGTCGTCGCCCTTATTCGGAGCGGTCGGATCGGTAACGTCGATTACATACTTGGAGAATTCAACGAAGAAGTCCTCCGGAAGAGCCTTAAGCGTGTAGATGACGTTTTCATTTTCATCCTTGATTTCGATGCCGCCGATCAGCTTATTGATCATTTCAACAAGGTTTGCACCGGAGTTGTTGCCGATTTCAATAATGCCGGTGAGCGTGATCGCACCCTTAGTCAGACCGCTGATGAGTCCGTCAATCTGATCCATGGAGATTACGGAGTTCGCAAGCTCGAGGATACCGAGGATCGGAGCCGTCAGGTTTCTGATAAGCGGTTCAAGGTTGTCGTTAGCGATGAAGTAGCTCAGGTTGCCGACAACGGTAAGAATCGTTGTAAGCGGAGCTTCGCCGATTGCGTCAACGAATACGAACAGGTATTCAATGACATACTTGAGTGCATCGTTGCCGGTTGCGGCAGTTCTCAGCTCGCCGCCGAACTGTTCAAGACCGAGAGCCTTGAAGAGCGGGTTGAGAGCGTTGTTGAATGCGTTGCCGCCCTTAAGCATGATGCCTTCGATGTTGAAGGTGAGGTCTTCGCCGCAGAGAATGAAGCCGAGAAGCTTTTCAAGCGGGAGAAGAAGCTTAAGAAGTGCGCTGACGAAGGTATCCTTATCGGTTACGCCCCATGCGTACTCGTCGAAGGTGTAGTTGCCATTCTCGTCCTTTGTTGCGTGAGCGGCGAGAACGTCAGCCCATGTTACACCGATCTTTGCATCGGAAGCGGTAACAGCTACATAGTCGATCAGCTTGTTGTAACCGGTTGCGGTTGCGAAGTTTGTCGGGCTAAGGTCGATACCGAGAAGGTCATTGATGGTCTTCGTCAGATCAGCGGTGACGTTTTCGCCGAGGATCTTAACGAGTGCCTGCATGATGGTGTCGAAGGAGCTCTCCTTGAAGAGGAACTCATTCAGTGCCCAGTTAATAAACTGGTCAAGCGTCATATCAGCTGTTACACCTGCGGCAAGCTTGTCGAGAATACTCTGGTCAGCCTCCGGCTTGGTCGGGTCACCGAGCATACCGACGATCATCGGAGCCGCACGGCTTACCATGTTGTCGAACTTCTCGATTGCGGTATCAAAGTCGTCCATCTTTGCGTAATCGAAGTCAAGAGCGCCGAGGAACTTGTAGATGAAGTCACGGCTGTCGTTGACGTTGTATTCGCCGCTGAGGACGAGTACGACTACGCCGATCAGCTTCTCGATGGAATCCGGATCGTTGAGTACGTCGTAGACAATTTCAGCGATGGTCGGGTCGAGAGATTCAGGGATAAGCGACTTGATGAGCTTGGCAATGCCTTCTGTGTTGTCCGCAGTAAGGATTACCTGAAGAAGTGTGATGAAGGTATCAACCTTATCGCCTGTGATGTTCTTGTAAGCCGGAATGTCAGCATCAGCGTCGTCGATTACGCCATAGGTGTAATCCTGCTTCGAGTCGATCTTGAGAAGCTCAGCGCCGGTGGTGTTCTTTTCGGCTTCGTTTGCCGTCTTGGCCATCATCGCAGCAATCTTGTTCCAGTCAAGGTCAAGAGCGAGGTTGATTACGTTTTCGCCGATCTTGATTTCATCAATCAGCGAGTTGAGGAGGTTCGCAAGGTCAGCGGCTGCAACGTTGATGGTTACGCCTGCTGCGACGCCCGGATGCTCCTTACCGAGGTAAGTGGCAAGTACGGATTCGCCTGCGATGCCAACCTTCTTCAGGTCGATCGTGATTGCGATCGGGAATACATCGTCGATTTCCTTGGCAAGTTCGTTGACAGGAGCGATGAGGTTCTTGACAACGGTGTTGATACCGTCGGAGCCGATGAAGTAGAAGAGATTTGCAAGTCTTGAAAGAAGTGTGTCAATCGGAGCGTTGCAAAGCTCGCTTACGAATCCGAAGATTTCGTCAAGGATGTACTTGAGTGAGCCGTTCGTTGCAAGCTGTGCATCATATTCAGCCTGAGTGATCGGTGTTACGCCGAAGGCCTCAAGAAGCGGGATAATAGCGTAGTTGTAGCCATAGCCGCCGCTGATCTGAATCTGATCGACTGTGCCGTCTGTGGTATCGGTATCCGGGATCGCTACGATTTCCTTACCGGAGAGAATTACCTGGAATACGATATCAAGCGGAGCGAGAAGGTCACATACGAGAGCGGTAATGTCGTCGAAGTCCTCAAGCTGCCAGTCGAAGGTGCTGTGCATCGTCTTGAGCGGCTTGGTAGTATCGTAAACAGGTGTTTCACCATCTGCTTCGAATACCGGCTTGCCGTCTTCGCCGATCTTCTGCTCATACTTATTGGTAAGAGCATAGGTCTTAGCGTTCTCGCCTTCGCCGATGGTTACGGAGGTCTCTGTTGCGCTTGCTGCGTAATAGGTTACTTCCTTACCGTCTGCGTCGGTGTAAGTGTAAACATACTGTGAGTATGCTTCTTCAACTTCAGCCCATGTTGTCTTGCCATTGATGAAGTTCTTCAGCTGCGAGCCGAAGTCGCTCTTGAAGGCGGACGGTGCGATGTCAAGGCTGATGTTGGTGAAGTCCTTCACGATGTCGAGAATCTTGTCGATGTCAAGACCCGCGAGAACCGGTACAAGCATGTTCATGACAAGGTTGCCGAGGTCAGCGTTCTTGAGAAGGTCGGTGATGACAGTCTCAAGCGTTGCGCCATCGCCCATGACAAGACCGAGTACAGTCGGGATGAGCTTATCGATAGCGGTCAATGCGTTATTGATGTTCGTATCGGTAAGCGGATCCTTCGGTGTTACGTCAATCTTGGTGATGTTCTGCTGGGCAATCTTGTTATAAGTTACCTTGTATTCGTTGAGAAGCTTGGTGATGATCTCAACGACCTCGTCCTGCTTGCCTGCAAGACCCTTGACGATCGAAGCTACCTGCTCGTTCGTGTCGAGGCCTGCAACCTTGCAGATGATTGCGAGAGTATCGTCGGTGAATACAGTCTGGAGTAAGTACATGAGTACATCCGTCTTGTCAACGCTCCAGTTGGTTGTGATTTCATCAACGTCCGGCTTCGGAACGTCGTGAACCTTAATTCCGTACTTGCTAAGCTGTACGAAGAAGTCTTCCGGAAGGAGATTTACCATCTTAGCGATGCCGTCCGGTCCGACGATTTCAACGTCGCCGATCAGACCGTTGATGAGGCTTACGAGTTTTTCACCCTTAGCGCCTGCGATGGTCTTGATGTCGGTAAGAGAAATCTTGATGAAGTGCGTCAGAAGTCCGTCGATGTCTTCGCTCGAAACGATGCCGCTTACGACTTCAAGGAGAGCCGTTACGGGGCTGATGAGATTGCTGATAACAGCCTCAACGCCGTTGTTTGCAAGGAAGAACGATGCGCTGCCGAGTACTTCAAGGATTGTGGAGATCGGAGCTGTTTGGATGTCGTCAACAAGTCCGAAGATTCCGTCAATGACTTCGTCAAGCATTGCGTTGGCGTCAGTGAAGTTGTCACAGTTGGTTGTTGTGAGCTCGATGCCAAGAGCCTTTGCAAGCGGGATAATCGCATTCTCGTAACCCCTGTTGCCCTTAAGAGCAAGGTCATCGTTGCCGAGAATCGGGAATTCCTTACCTCTGAAGAGGAAGTCAAGAAGCGGAGCAAAGATACCGGTCAGTTCATAGAAGATTGCAAGGAAGGTATCCTTATCGTGTACACCCCATGTGTTGTCAAGGATAACCGCAGTCTCCTGAACGTCAGTCGTTACGGTGTTGCCGTCTTTGTCAGTAGTTGTCTTGTAAACCGGAGTCAGTTCAACGGTCTTGCCGTCGATTTCTGCGGAGGTAAGATCCTTCGCACCGTAATAGGTTTCGGTGATGTCCTTACCTTCAGCATCCTGACCGGTTACATAGGTGTAAGCATATTTGGTGCACGCCTTCGCAATGTCAGCCCAGGTCAGACCCTTTTCGGTGTCGGAAGCGGTGAACGTGTTCAGATATGCCTGGATCTTTGTTGTCTTTGCGATAATGCCTTTCGGAGTCAGGTCGATGCCGGCGATTTCCTTAACAAGATCCTGAATGAGGTTAACGGTGGTTTCGTCGAGACCGCCGAGGCCGCCTACGATGAGACCGAGAAGCTTGTTAACCATATCATCGTTGAATGCCATTGTCTCAAGCAGGTAATCTACGATTGTCTTGATGGTTGCTGTTTCAGCAGCTGCGCCGAGACCGTCATACAGATCCTTGATGAATGCGATCGGCTTGTCACCGGTTGCAAGGAGCTTGAGAACGCCCGGAATTGCGTTGTTGATAATCTTGTCAAGCTTGCCGATGGATTTTGTTGTCGTTGACTTCCATTCGCCGAGTTCATCCTTGTAGGAGTACTTCTCTTCGCCAAGGAAGCGGAATGCGAATTCAACAAGTACAGGTGCAATTTCGTAGCTGCCGGAAAGAAGCTTGATAACGGCATCAATAACCTCTGTCGGGTTGTCGATTACCTTGTTAATAAGATCAACCAGTGCCGGATCAAGGGTGCTCATATCAACCTTGAGAAGATCAAGCAGAGCCTGAATGTTCTCGGAGGTGACAACCATATCAAGAACAGCGAGAATGGTATCAGCCTTGTCGCCCTGAATGTTCTTGCCCGGTGTGCCGAGGCATACATCCCATTTCGGGTCAACAACAGAGTCGGTGTAGATGATGTTGCCGTCTGCATCAACAGCTGCCGCCATTTCAGCGATATCCTTGGTTCTGAACTCGAGTTCAAGAGCAGGGATAAACTTCATGATGACTTTCTTGACAGCTTCTTCGAGGGATGCAGAGTCAAGGTTAACCTTGATACCGACTTCAGCGTTATGAACCTTCACTTCGTTGCCGAGGTAAAGCTTCGCAACACCTGTTCCGTCAAGAAGACCGACAAGGTCAACATTGATGGATACGGGGATTACACCCTCAACAGCTTTGACAAGCTCGTTAACCGGGGCGATGAGGTTCGAAACGATGGTGGTAAGTCCGTTCTTGCTTACGGTGTAGGCAAGGTTTGCGATGAAGTCAAGCACGAAGCTGAGCGGTGTGTTCAGTTCGTTGTTGACGGTAGTCAGGATTGTCTTGAGAATGTAGCTGAGCGGTCCGTTTGCGGTTACAGTTGCTTCATAGTCAGCCTGAGACTTGATTTCGTCAGCTTCAAGGCCGAATGCCTCGAAGAGCGGGATAATTGCGTAGTTGTAACCGCTGCCGCCCATGAGGTTGATTTCCTTGAATACGCCGATGGAGTCGCCGAAGGTTGTTCCTGTGGAGCCGTAAACACCGCCGCAAAGGAGGAGTTCAAGGATCGGGTTGAACGGCTTGAGAAGGTCGCAGACGATCTTGACAAGCTTGTCGGTCTTTTCAGCTGTTGTTGCGGCATCGGAAACGCCCCATACATAGTCGCTTTCAACCTTGGTAACACGCTTGGATTCGCTTACCTGTTTGTCAGCATCGTCAAGAACAGCAGTCAGAGTGTAGGTGGTTTCGCCGACCTTGTACTCAGTCTCGCCTGTCTTGTCGAGCCATACAGTTACGGTTTCATCTGTTGCGCCTTCAACGTCCGGATCAGCCGGAATCGTGTAGGTGTACTTATAAGTTGTGGTAACAGCCTTGGTAAGTACCTTGTTATCGGTTACGTCGTCGGCCGGATCAACGTCATATTCCTGACCGTCGAGATCAGCGTTTGCAAGGTAGATTGTGGCTGTGATTGCCTTACCTTCGGCATCGGTCTTGCCGGTGTCGTAGGTGTAAGCATACTTGGTGTACTTCTCGGCTACTTGTGCCCATGTGGTGCAGTCGCCGATGAAGCCCGCAAGTTCAGAGGATACAGTCGCATAATATGCCGGGCTGATCTGGATATCAATGCCGATTACGTCCTTGACATAGCCGAGAACATCTTCGACTGTCTTCCATGTGTCAGCGTCCATTCCGCCGAGGAGACCGACGAGAAGTGAGACTAGCATATTGACGATATCGTCTGTGTAGAGATACTGATTCAGGAGATCCTCAATCGTGCCAACGCCGACAAGCTTAAGAATCGGAGCGACGGCAGCGTCAATGTTGGCAATTGCCTTTTCGGTTTCGGCCTTGGTTACCGAACGTTTCTTGTCGGCAACAGAATCAGCATAGTTGATGAACTGCTTAACAAGAGCCGTGCCGGGTTCTTCGATTGCCTTGTACTGAACAAGGTACTTATTGAGAATCTTAAGAGCGATTTCGATTACGTTTTCAACGGATTCCGGACCGGTTACGTTATTGATAATGTCGGCAACGATTGCATTCATTGTCGAAGTATCGATGAACTTACCGAGGAGACCGTCTGCGCATACGAAGTCGATAAGTCCCGTGAAGAAGTACCTGTCAACACCGACAAGGGTCGTGATCTTTCTACCGCCGGCTGCGATGTCAGCTTCGGTAAGAAGGTTGCCGTCCTTGTCAACGTACTTGCCTTCGTTGTTTATGAGTGCGTAATCGGCTGTCGTTCTGAGCGTGTCAATGACCTTGTAGTCGCCCATCTTACCGGCAAGCTTGAAGATCATATCCTTCGTAAGCTTGAAGTCAATGTTCGCATTGGCGAGCATGTCATTGATGGTTGAAAGAAGTCCCTTCTGTGAGCCGGTGTCTTCAAGCTTGAGCATGGTAACCGGAACTCTGATACCGCCTTCAATGTAGAGCGGATCAACGATTGCAAGAAGGTTGTTAACCGTTCCGATGAAGGTATCGCCAAGATAATACAGATTGTCGTTGCCGAGGTAGTACAGAAGCGAAGCAAGGTTTCTCGACAGGAACTGGAATGGGTCTTTTGCTACGTCGTGGACAAGGTTGAAGATAATGTCAAGGAGATATTCAAGAAGATCTTCGATGTTTGCGATCTCGTTGAACTGATCCTGACTCATCAGACCGGTCTTGTTTGCGGCATCCCAGTCACCGTGCTTCTCGTATACGCCGAGGGCGTCAAGAAGCGGCATAATGGCCTGTTCGTAGGAGTTCGAGCCGACAACCTCTAAGTAGCCGTTTCCGAGTTCCGTGCCGTCACGAGAATCGTCGATGACAACCGTGCCGTCTTTCTCAACAAGGTTAACCGGTACATAGCGTTCGCCGGTGTAAGAGAACAAGGTGAGCTTCTTGCCCTGTGTGAAGAGCTGGAGAATCGGGAACATCGGGTGAAGTGCTACGCAAAGAGCGTGCTTGAAGGACTCATAATCAGTTACACCGAAGTCAAGAGCCGGAAGCTTCTCCGTTTCGCTCGGATCGGTGTTGTTTGCAGCAACTTCCTTCCATGTGTTGACGTTGCCGATAATCTTGTGCATTGCGATAACAGCCTTATCATCAGCCGCATAATTCTTGTCGATCTGTGCAAGATAGCCCTGAGGATCCATCTTGTAGTCACCGTAGGTGCAGATCGTGAAGATGATGTTGATGATGTCAATCGCGTATACCGTCGGAAGAAGTCTGACAACCTTTGTAACGGTGTCGTTGTTGAAGAGTAATTCACCGAGGATACTGTCGACAACAGCCGTAAGGTCAGCGTTGATGTCACCGCTCTCAACCTTAGCAAAGGCTGATTCGAGAACGTTCGGTTCAGCAAGTTTTGCGTTCGGATCGGTCTTCTTCGCTTCTTCGTAAGCCTTCTGTCTGGATTCAGACATGAGCTGTTTTACGATCGGAGCGAGAACGGGGATAGCCTCGTCGATGATGTTGTCAAGCTGGGTCGGGATCTTTTCTGCCTTCGCTGCTGCATCGTCTACGTCAACCTTGGTGAAGTCGTAGTGATCAAGCGGGATCAGAAGTCCGTTCAGCTTCGCATAGGTTACGTCGTAGTTTTCGAACAGCTTATGAAGAATGTCGGAAACTACAAGTCCGTTCATGTTACCATCGATCAGGTGCTTGATGATGATGGAGAGCATATCGGTATCACTTGTCAGGTCGAGACCCATAAGATCAACCAGAACATTCAGAAGATCATCGGAAAGAACGGTGTCAAGGAGGAATACAAGGGAGTCTGCGATGTCAACGCTGAAGTGGTCAACAACATAGCGGGACTTCTTAATATCTCCGTGGATGGTGTAGTTATAGTCTTCGTCAGCAATCTTAACAAGCTTGTCACCGTCCTGGTACCAGTAGTAGTACTTGTCGGTGCCGGTAGCCGCATTGATGTTGATTGCGTGTTCAGGATAGTCAGCAAATACTGTTTCGGGAAGGATGCTGATAATCTGAGCTTCTTCGCCTTCCGGCGTCTTGACAAGGAGACCGGAGAGAAGCTTGTTGAGGATCTTAACAAGGTTTTCACCGCTTTCGCCGGCAATACCGGTGATTTCATCAATTGTGTATGCGGTGTATTCCTTAGTGGTTACAGTACCGTCTTCTGCAGTAACTTCTTCCGTTACAATTCGTCCTGTGCCTTCCGGCATGTACGGCTTGAGTGTTTCGCCGAGTGCCTTGCCGATCAGATCTTCAATGAGGGTGCCGGCAACAGGCTCAGCAACGTCAAGAAGAGCGATGACGGGAGCAAGAAGGTTGTTCAGGAAGAGCTGTACGCCGTTCGAAGCGATGAAGTAGCTCAGCGACGGAAGGAGGGTGAGCAGGAACTCAACCGGCTTCTCGCAAAGCGTATCGACAACAACGAACAATGCGTCGGTGATTGCCGTAAGTGTAACGTTTGTGCCCTTAGCAGCGTTGTACTGTTCAGGTGTTACGAGAGTACCGAACTGGTCAACAGCAAGACCCTGAAGAAGCGGATAGAGAGCGTTCTCATAACCGTTATTGCCCTTGAGCGGAAGTGCGCCGGCAAGGTTGATATCTTCGCCGCGAAGCAGGAAGTTGACAACGGGTTCAAGCGGTACGACTACGCCTGCAAGGACGTTAACGAAAGCTGACTTCTTGTTTTCGAAACCGGTAGCCTTGTCGATGCCCCAGTCGAAGAGCTCGTCGCCGTTCAGAGCGTTGATTCTCTCGGAGCGGACGTATACCGGGTTACCTTCAGCATCGGTCTCAGGTACGGTATTACCGGCTTCGTCGGTCTTGGTGGCCTGCTTTGCAGTCGGGATTCCGTTTGCTTCGTCGTCCCAAAGGAGTTTGCCGTTAGCGTCGGTAGCCTGCTCATAGCCGAACCATGTCTTACCGTCAACGCCGGCAACCGCTGTACCGTGGAGACTGTCGTCCTTCGAGTACATCGTAACCTTTTCCTGTTCATAGGTGGTTACGGTTTCCTTAACCGGGTTGCCTTCTGCATCCTTGATGACGTTGCCGTCGGCATCGGTCTTTTCGACCTCTGCTGTCTTGGCAGTTGTTACATAGTAATAATATTCGTAGTAGCTGTAGTAGTTCGCGATGTCAGCCCAGGTAGCTTCGTGCGGAGTGGTCTTGGCATCACCGTTTTCGTCGAGTACAGGATCGCCGTTTTCATCGGTTACGATGTCAGCCGGCTGTGCAGCGATAGCCGCGTTGATGTAGTCGGCAAGAACGGTCGAAGTTGTGCTCTGCGCAAAGCCTGCCGGAGTCAGGTCAAGACCTGCGACAAGATCCTTGACAAGCGGAAGAACCGTTGCAAGTGTGCCGCTCAATTGTTCGCCGCCGAGGAGTCCTATCAGGAGACCTACGATCGTGCTCATCATCTGATCATTGAAGGCATAAACCTCGATGATTTCGTGAACAAGATCTTTCAGGCTCTGTCCGCTGTAACCGCCGATCTTGTTGAGGATCGCCGCGAAGGTCGGGTTCTCTTCAAGCATCGGGATCAGGTTCGGGATTGCGTTCATGATAGAGCCGTCAAGTTTCTTGATGGATCTTCTGAGTTTACGCTGGGTAAGCTTCGTGCCGTCTACATAGGTTTCATATGCATACTCAATCTTGTCGAAGGACAGGTATTCGAGAAGCATGGTTTCAACATCATAGTTGAAGAAGTAGTTAAGGAGAACCTTAATGATAACATCCTTGTTTTCGCCAGTGATGGCGTCAAGAATCGTTGTGACAGTATCATTAACTTCTACACCGAAGGTGGTAAGAAGGCTCTTGATCATGTCGCCGCCGAGGATGGTATCGGCAATGATCTGCATGATCGTATCAGCCGCATTGGTCTGAACGCCCTTGACGGTGCGTCCGCCGGTGGTTTCGGTTGCGCCGAAGTAGCGAACCGTCTTCACGTCGGTAACAACGCAGCATTTTTCAATGATCATCTTGAACAGGCCGTTAATCTGGAAGCCGAGGTCAGCCTCAAGGTCGCCGCCGGTTTCGGTGTTCTTCTTGTCGATGATCTTCTTAAGCAGTGCTTCAAGACCTTCAGCGGTCAGGAAGGAGTTAATCAGACCGTAAACGCTATCAACCGGAGCGATATCGTTCGGAGTCATGACCTTTTCGTTGACGATGTCAAGAATCATGCCGTAGATGTCAAGTGCGACAAATTCTTTGCCTTCTGCTTCGACCTTCTTAGCGGTGATGTCGTTGACCATGTCAACAAGGGTAATCAGCGGAGCGACAAGCTGTTCAATGCTCTGTGCAAGACCTTCGGAGTAGATGAAGAATACAAGCTGCGGAAGAGCGTCAACGATTGTCTGAACCGGTGAGGAGACGATCTTGGCAAGAAGAGCGTCAATGTAGGAGATAACCTTGTCACAGAATGCACCGTCGTCAAGAGCTCTGAATTCATTCTTGTCGATGATGTTGTCAATTCCAAGTGCCTCGAAGAGAGGTATGATGAAGCGGTCATAGCCGTCACCTGCGGTGATCGTAACACCGTCAAGGATGACAAGATTGTCTTCGGTAAGAAGGAGTCTCAGGATCGGTACGAGCGGCGTGAGAATGTCACCAAGGATCGCAAGAACATCTTCATAGCTGTTGATGTCGAAGATATTGTTGTTGCCGGTGAATTCAACGTCGTACTGATATTCGTAAACCACGTTTCCGTCAACAGATTTAACAACGTATGCGTTTTCGACGGGGTTGCCGTCGCCGGCTGTGATGTAATAGCCGTCCTTCATGGTGCCGTTGTCGGTTGCCTGAATCTTGTTGCCGTCCTTGTCGGTTGCGTAAACGGGGATAGCCTTACCGTCTGCGTCGGTGGCAAGAAGGTAACCGTCAGCGTCGGTCAGCGGAGCGACATAGTCGGGTGCCGGGTTTTCGGGTGCGACATACTTAACCTTAACCTTGAATGCCTCATAAGCATCAGCCCATGTCTCACAGTCAGCAAAGACAGTATTGAGAGCGGCAGAGGATTGCTTAAAGTATTTGAGTGTAAGGTCAACGCCGGTTGTGTTGGTATCGGTTACGGTCAGCTCCTTGAGCATCGGAAGAATCGAGCCGATGGAGTCGTTCGAGCCGATGAGTTTAACAAGCATAGCGATGAGCTTGTTGCCAAGGCCTGCGTTTTTGTCGTCGCCCTTGAGAAGGTCAACAACGAGGTTATGGAGAATTTCTTCCATATTGCTACCGGTGATCTTGATGTTGCCGAGAGCGCCTTCGGGAAGGAGACCAACAACAACGGGGATAATGCCGGCGACAAGAGTATCGAGTTTTTCGGGAAGCTGTTCAAGCTGTGACTTGTCGATGCCTCTGCCTTCGTAGTCGATCGGTGTCGCTGTGCTCAGGTCAGAGTAGTCAGCCTTGGTTCTGACGGGCTGATATTCAACCTCGTACCAGGAAAGAAGATCGATTACCAGTCTTTCAGCAGCTTCCGGATCCTGGAAGATACCGTAAAGAAGTACAGTGATGAGATAGTTGGAGTCTTCCTCGGTAAGGGCTGCCATATCGAAGTTGATATTCAGAAGTCCGCCGAGAAGATCACGGATACCGTCGGTGAAGACTACCCACTCAAGAACCTTGAGAAGAACGGTTTCACGGTCAACGGTGTATTCGGTAGCTTCGGCATAACTGATGTTGCCGCCTCTGCCGTCAGCGTCGATGGTTACGATGCTGATGTCGCTGCCCTTTTCGCCTTCAGCGGCGGCCGGGAGCCATGCGCAGGAAGCAAGGTCAACAAAGAGCGTATCACTGACCATGTCACCGATAGCAGTGCCATTGATCTTAATACTGTCAAGAAGCTGCCAGATAATGTCGATGAAGTAATAATCCTGTTCGACGGTGTCGTCAGCAAGTGCGGACGGAGCAAGAAGTCTCTGTGCGATAGTCGTGTTGTCGTTTGCCTGTGCTTCCGTATCCTCAATTACATTGAGAGCATAAGCGGCGGCAGAGGCGCCCGGAGTTGCCTGCTGAGCAGGATCCATGCTTTCTGTGGTTGCGCCTTCCTGAGCGTTCATCTTCTTGACAAGGTCTCTGAGGAGATCCTTGATCGTCTTGAGAAGGTCAAGATCGTAGATCGGTTCAACCTTTGTCAGGATCGTTGTGACCGGGACAAGAATGTTGGAAATGAGTGCATCAAGTCCGTTGCTTTCAAGGAAGCGGGCAAGATACGGAATGATCGTAGCAAGAGTGGAAACCGGTCTGTCGCATACGGAGTCGATAAGAGCGAAGAGTGCGTCGGTGATCGATGTGAGCATGATGGAATCGTTGCTCGGATCAGCATCATCAATCAATGCCTTATAATCTGCGTATGTTTTAACCTCAGCAAGATACGGTGTACCATCAGTATTGGTAAGCTTGTTGATGGCAAGGTTTTCGATAACCGGGAGAATGACGCTTTCGTAGCCGTTCGTGCCGGAAATGTTAACCTTGTCATAGATCACGAGGGTACCGCCGGCAAGGAATGCTTCGAAGATACCGGAGAGCGGCTTAATCATATCCCAGATGAGAGCGACAAAGCTGTCACGGTCGGTTACATTCCAGCTTACGTTGATGACAACGCCTGTTTCCTGCTTAGCGGTATCAACCATCTTCGCAGAGAGAACGTGTGCGGTGCCTTCGCTGTCAGTCCATGTGGTTTCGCCGGCCTTGTCGAGTTCAATTTCCGTGACAACAGCGGCGTCACCTTCACCTACGGTGTAAGTGTAAACATAGGTCTTTGTGCCGTCAGCGGCAGTCTTGACTTCCTGTTCCTGAATCATAACAGGAACAACAGCCTTGCCGTCAATTGCGGTTTCACCTTGTGTTGCGCTGTAAAGGGTTTCGATGGTGTTGCCCTTATCATCCTTGACAGCATATTTGTACTGAGCGTTGTTCTTGGCAACCTCAGACCACTTCTTAGCGTCGCCGATAACACCGGAAAGCTGCGGCAGGTTCTTCTTGAAGGTCTGCGGAGTCAGCGAGTAGCCGGCGCCGTCAAGAATCTTGAGAACAACGTTGATAATCTGTGAGGAGCCCTCGGCACCGAGCGTGCTGATGAGCATACCCATGATTTCGTTAAGACCCTTATCGGTGTAGAGATACTGCTCGAAGAGAGCGTCAACTACAGCCTTGAGAGTAAGGTCGCTGTCTTTCGTCAGACCGATCTTCTCGAAGAAGCTGCCCTCTGTGATAAGGTTTTCCTTGAAGAGGTTGAGAATGGTTCCGACAAGGCTGTCAAGGTTGTCGATAGCAGCAGCGGTCTTCATTCTCGAAATTTCAGAGACATCTTCACCGTTCTTGATTGCTTCGAGAACCTCTTCGTGGCTTTCAAAGCCGGCATCCTCGTAGAAGTCATAGTGAGTTTCAGCCTCGATTTCCATCAGGTCGATTTCGATACCTTTGGTAATATCATGGCTTGTCAGAAGCTCAACGACGAGGTCAACGAGAGCTTCGGGGTTATTGAATACGTTGGTGATGATTTCGTCGAGCATTTCGGCTTCGTCGGTGTTTTCATCGGTAAGGTCGTAACCAAGAAGACTGCCGACGGTCTGCTTGAGAGCAAGGTTGTCGAAAGCAAAGTTGAGAAGGAACATCAGTACTTCTGCCTTACTTACGGTTACCTGGCCGAAGTTATTAACCTTAACATTGGTGCTCTTTCCGCCGTTCGGTGCGGTTTCACCGAGTGCGCCGTAGGAAGTACCGAGAGCAGCGATGGATTTGAAGAAGCCCTTGAGTGTGCCGCCGCGGAGATTTCTCGCTTCCGCACGAAGCTGTTCAACAGCCTCTCTGTTCGCGGTTGCGTCTTCTTTTTCAAGCTTGTTGGCTGTTGCAAGAAGCTCCTTGGCACGGACTTCAACTTCCTTGTTGATAAAGAGCATCAGTCCGTACTTGTACTCGCCCTCTTCAATCTTGTCATCGTTCTTACCGAGTACGCTCGAAAGATCGAATTCAAGACTGCCGAGAAGGTTAAGGATTGAGTCGGTGAGTGAAAACTGCTGTGTCTCGTTTACGATAATTTCACCGGTTTCTTCGTCAACAGAGACATAAGTCTGAAGAGCGTTCTGGAAGTTTGCCCAGTTGCCGGTTGAAAGCGCGTCAAGAAGACCTGCGCCGATGTTGTTGATGTCAAGCTTCACAATCGGCTCAAGACGGTCGGTGAGCGTGGTAATCGGAACGAGAACGTTCGAGACAAGCGTGGTCAGACCGTCGCCGTAAATAAAGTAGGCGAGAGTCGGAAGCGCTGTCATGATTGTCTGAATCGGGTAGGTAGCAACAACTTCGACGAAGTTGAAGACATAGTTTGCCATGGTCGCAACGGCCTTGCCCATGCCCTCTGCGGACATAGCATTGCCGGATTCCGGACCTGCGGCGTCGCCGTAAACGAGGGTGTAATATTCTTCAACACTCATGAAGGTTGCGGGGATCTTTTCACCCTCCGGTCTTGCATCGTTGATAAGATCAAGCTTGGTCTTACCGTCAACCTCACTCGGAGTTGTGGAAAGATACTTGATGGTTTCTTCGAAGCCGAAAGCACGAAGAAGCGGAAGAAGAACGTTTTCGTAAGCGGTGTTGCCCTCGATGTTGATACCCTCGAAGAGCTTGAGAGCGTCGCCGGCAAAGAGTGCCGAGAAGACAGGAGCAAACGGAGTCAGCATTGACCAGATGACTTCAATCATCTTGTTCTTCTTGTTGTAATAGGTTTCGTTGGCATCGGCACCTGTTACGGTATCCATACCCCATGCCCAATCCTTAGCGGCGGTTTCGTCGTACTTAGCCGTGAGCTTATAGGTCTTGGCATCTGCACCTGTGCCGATGGTGTAGATCTTGAGCTGATCATACTGAGAAGCATAGGTCTGCTCGTCACCGTTTTCGTCGGTGTAGGTGTACAGATAGTTGCCGCTTGCGTCCTGAAGCTGAACAGCGCCGGTCTTGCGAAGCTCGCGGACATAGATCGGGTTACCGTTAGCGTCAACAGCCGGAACTTCCTCGCCCTTGTCGTTGGTCGTCGTAGCCTGAAGAAGCTTCGGTGTACCGTCCGTGTTGGTGACAAGGTTGCCGTCTTTGTCGAACTCATAAGCGATATAGCTGTGGTTCTTATAGATCTGTGCCCATGTCATTTCGACTGTCTTACCGTCGATCTGATACATATCGGGCTTATTGGTATCGGTTGCCTTGATAAGGTTGCCGTCAGCGTCCTTATCGAAGCCGTAGGTCATGTAGTCATAGAAGGTGGTCTTGCTGCCGTCCTTGTTATACAGGAAAGCGTTGTAAGTCATATCGAAGCCGGCCGCCTTAAGGACGTTTGCAAGCATCGATGTGGTTTCATTCGAACCGGACTTACCAAGAGCACCGCAAAGAAGATTGACTACGGTATCAAAGATGTTGTCAGTGAAGAGATTTTCGCTGATGATGTTCTGAAGAAGAGTCCACAGACCGTCTCCGGCCTCGAAATCAAACTGCATGCCGCCGAGGTTGAGCATTCCCTCTTCGGAAAGAGCGGAAAGGACGTCGGGAACTGCCTGCTTGATAACATAGTCGAGGTTTTCGATTGCGGCGTTCACTTCGGCTTCGGTGAACTTATCGGCCGTTGCATTCCAATCATAGCCCTCGTGGTCGATGGCATAGTCAGTCCATGCGGTAGTCTGTTCAACGTCAGTAATGAGCTGATTGTCAATGCGGTTGAGGACTTCATAGAAGTAGAACTCACCGTCGGCGGGCTCATAGTCTGTGAGCACGTCGATCAGAAGACCGGAAAGAATGTCGATATACTGAGCGCCGTTTGCGTCAGCATCGGTAACCGGCTTACAAAGGTTCGTGGAGATAATCTTGATAATGTTGTTGATTCTCTCACGGGATTCAACTTCAGCCTGATCCTTGGCCGGATTCTTGGTGAACAGTCCGTTGATAACTCCGGCAAGAGCGTCGATAATCTCCTTCGAAGCTGCCGATCTCATGAGAGTGATGAAGAACTGTCCGGGAGAAGCTTCGAACTTGGTGAACTTGTCACCGACGTTGCCTCTGTATGTCGGAGCGTTGATGTTCGCTCTCAGCGAGGAGTTCGCCGCAAGGGTGCCGAAGTCGAGAAGGTCAAGGTTGAAGGTTGCGCCGTCGCCGACAAGACGTCCGAGCAACGTATTGATCAGCGTCTCAAAGTCAAGGATGTTGTTGAGTGTTTCTTCAAGGTCGAGAACGATAACTCTTGAAAGAATCGGGTCAACGATTTCGAGAAGCTTGAGAATCGGAGCGATGAAGTTCTGAACCGCAACGGAGAGGTTCGAAGTTCTCTTTCCGTCGTCGGTCTTGTACATGTACATAAAGTAAGCGATATTCGGAAGCTTCGACAGAAGAACGGTTACAGGAGCTTCAAGAAGACCCTTGTTTGTTCCGTCGCCGAGAAGAAGCGTCTTAATCGCATTCATGAGCGGACGAAGCGGAGAATTCTTGGTGGTAGCAAGTCTTGCACTGCCTGCAAGCTGGTTCGGGTCTGTTACAGACGGTAAGCTCATAATATCCGTGTTCAGATCCGTACCGCAGTATACATAAGCGTCGAACTGCTTCTGATATACGCAGGCGCTGTCAAGGCCGAGCGCTTCAAGGATGGGAACAACCGCCTTGGAGTAGCCGTTGTTACCCTGGAGAGTAAGCTCATCCATAAGGGTGATGTTCTGGCCGGAAAGAAGGAAGCCAAGAAGCGGATTTAAGGGGCCGATAAAGTCGCAGACAAGCTCGATGAAGTTATCAAGTCTCTTCGATGCGTCGGCGTCCTCGGTGAACCAGCCGAAGCCGGCTTCAACACCGATATCAGCCCATGTCATCTTGGCAAGCTCTGCCTTTGCGGCGTTGTCGCTCATCAGCTTATGGCTGCCGGCGTTGTTCTTGAGATAGTTCGGATCAGTGCTCTGATGGTTAGCTGCCTGACGGTTGAGCCATGCAGCGATCTGACCGTTCTTTGATGATGTTGTTCCAATTGCGCAGTTATAGAAACCGAGCGGTGTAATGTCAATACCGAAGGTGGCAAGAGCGTCAAGAAGCTTAACAATAATGCTGTTGGGGTCGCCTAAAAGACTGCCTAAAAGACCATTGTCGATTACGGGGTTGCCGTTTGCGTCCACTTCAGGTGTAGTTGTGCCGTCTTCGGCAGTATTTACCTTCTGCTCCTTCGTACCGAAGAGAAGCTTCATGAGCATATCAACAAGGTCATTTCCGACAACGCCCTGGACAACGATGTCTTTAATTGTTGTCAGTTCGCCGTTTTCAACCTTGGTGATAACTTCTTCCATACCAAGGCCAAGACCTCTCAGTGTGTCGCCGAGAAGCGAAACGAGGGTCGGAACAAGCTTGCCGATAACAACGTCAAGGTTTGCGATGGCAAGGTCAGCCTTGGCAATCATATCTGCCGTTGTCGCAGTGTTCGGGTCGGTTACAGCTGTATTCTTTGCGCAAAGGGTTTCCTGAAGGAATTTGCCGACCTGGAATTTCGTGCTGTAATCGGTATTCAGGTATGACTTGAAATCCGTACCCTCGGCGTTATTTTTACCCCATATGGCCGGGTTGCGTGCCGGGTCTTTGTACGCCGTAAAGTCAATGCTATATGCATTCAGCAAGCAGATGAGGATGCCGAGAAGTGTGTCGGCCTGACCGTCAACAATCTGGAAGACAGTGTCGAGGACGGACGAACCGTCATCTTTCGCCGGGATCATGCCTTCAAGAAGCGGAGAAATCACATAGATCGTGCCGTCGTCAAGAAGCCATCTGAAGAGCGTCAGAAGCGTATCGCCGGGGTCGGTGTAGATGTGGTAGTTTGTGATAGTCTTCTGACAGCCTTGGATTACCAGAGACTGTGAATTCGGGTGCGCTCCCCCCATGAGGGTACCGGTTGCCATAAAGCGGTTAACCGGAATCTGAAGCGGAATTGTACCGACATTATTGGTCCAAGTAAACCAATTAAACAATCCGTCTCCGAGTGCAGAGTAGAGCGTTTGCGTGAGTAAACCACATGCTTTGATATAGTAATTTGTACCGCCGATATTGACAACAGCGGCTTCGGTTGTGCTGGTTTCTTTCGTTCCGTCTGCAAGCTCAGTGACCTTCATCAGCCATCCACCGGCTTCAATATCCGCTGCGGACGGTTTTCCGGTCACTCTGGTACCTGTCAAAAGAACCTTAAGAAGGCCGTTGATGCCGCCTTCCATAGCTGCATCTGTAAGACCGATATCGTTAAGAACCGGAACAAGAATATCAGTAAGATTAAGATCGAATTTAATGGAAATACCAAGAGGCTTGATTTCGAGCTTAAGAGCAAGATTTTTAAGCTTCGGTAAAATCTGGTTGTCATCAAGAGCGGTCAGGAGATTCGGAAGAATCTCAAGAATCGTCTCAATCGGATTAACAAACAGTTTGTTGTTCAACCAATAAATGATCGGTGAAATCAACATCTTCCAGAAAGTAACACCGCCATCAGGAGTAATACCAACCGTTTCACCTTTCCAGTTAATATCATACGGACAGGCATTTTTAATGTCAGTTCCTGAATAGAATCCACCCTTTGAATCGTAGCTTCTCGGATTGATTCCTAAAAGACGATACAAGGGGATAAACAGGCGGTCATAAAGTGCATCGCCATTATTATAAATGGTAGCATCAAGGTTAAGAAGTCTTGTTTCAACAGATTTTGTATCGCCGGTTATGATTGTAGCAAGAGGAACCGCTAAACCGCAAAAAACAGTAGCCAAAGAATGATATAAATCATCATCGTTTTCGATGTGCCATGCAGCAGTGCTGTCTAAAGCTTCCCATGCGGATTCGGGGATACCGGATGTTCCTTGCCTTTTCGCACCGTCATTGTCTTTCCAATAAGACTGACTGCTTGAACCTGATCCATAGATTGGTGCTTGTTCAAGAACTTTCAGAATTGCAGTATAGTCGTAGCGGGAATTTCCGTATGCTTCACCGGTAAACCACTGTTTCCATTGTACGCCGCTTTGACCTCTTGAATTTCCGTTCCAGTTTTCAGTAAACCAATGGGGCATAGTCGGAATGGCAGCTCTGAGAGCCTCCGGTAAGAAGTTCCATTCATCGCCCAAATTCAAGGGGAAACCGGTTACTGCTCCCGGCATACTGTCACCGAGATCGAGGTTATAAAGGACCGAACCAAGAGCACCGTTAACCAGCTTGAAAAGCATGGTTTGAAGATCTCCCGAATAAAGGAGATTAACAATCGTACAAATCAGGAATTCACGAAGATTCTTAACTTCGTCACCTTTTTTAACAGTTGTAGTAGTACCACCGGGATTGTTGAATGTATAGTTATACTTCCATACACCAAACATGTTGGTAACATTACCGTCTTCATCAGTCGCTTCTGTTATCGATTTAAGGAGGGTTCCGAGGTCATCGGAAATAAGCATTCTATCGAAGTCTTTAACTGCGTCATCCATGAGCTCACGAATCTTTTCAAGCTTAAGCTTCGTGCCCTGCTTCAGTTCGATGTCATTTACGAACTTCTGAATGTCATCATAATTTAGCTGGCCCACAACGGTTTCCCAGCCGTAAGAAGATGATGATGACTGTTGCAACAGGTACATAAGAACTCTTGTGTCCTTGTTAGCAGCTGTTGCTCCTGTGCCATTATAAGCCTGATTTTTCAGGTTGTTAAGACCGGTCCTGAAGGAAAGAGCCTGATTGTACCAGGTCTGACACTTGTTCCAGAGGGTCTGGATGTCAGCAACCTTCACCTGCTCCGTTGTCGGAACATAAGCCGGGTCAGCGTCAAGGAAAGAACAAAGTGCGGCAACGCTTGCAACCTCGATGTCTTCCCAGGCTTGGATAATAGACTCGAAGTTAAAGTATTTAATTCCGCCGCCTTCTTTTTGGTACTTTTCGATGGTACGCAATTGATTATAAATTCTCTCAGCTGCAGCGGCCTTGATGCCGTTCAGGTATGCGGCATATTCATCAAGTCCGTTCGGGTATACTTCGGCGAAGATAAGCTCCTTACTTGCGTCGTTCTTCAGAGCGAGTGCTTTGTTATAAAGAATTCTGAATTCTTCGGCGTCGGCCTGAAGCTTCGTGAAACGCTTACCGGCAAGGATCGTTGTCTTCATGAAGGTATCCATTGCGGTCTTGTTGGCGAACGCATCGGAACCGCCGCAGTCAACGGTGGTGATCTTCATCTGATTGACAACGGTATTATAGTCAGCCTCGGTCAGACGGTTGCCGTTTGCAGATTCAACAAGCTGAACGTCCGCAAACGTCGCCTTTGCGAGAACGAGGGAGTCAATGTTGCCCTTGAGGACGGTTGCTCTGTCGAGCCAGTTCTGAGCCTTTTTCTGATCCTCAGAATTTTCCCATGCTTTCGCCGCAGCTTCGTCGGAACGGTCATAAGTCGGAACAAGACCATCGGTGACTTCCTTAGCGAGGGCTACAAGCTCATCAGCGTACACAGCGGCATAAGCCTTGGCGACCTCAAGTCCCAAAGCCTGAATATAGGTTTCAACGGTGGAGGTCTTCTGACCGATATAGTCGGAGGCCTTCAGCTCGTTCATGATCTTCTTGATCGGACCGCTGAATGTTTCTTCGTTGATCGCCTGACGGACGCCGACAACAGCGTTGTAGTGAGCGAGAAGCTCCTCAGCTGTCATAGCCGAATAGTCGATTACCATCAGAGCATCAAGCTTGGTGATATAATCCTGCGCAAGCGGTCTTGCTTCTGCGTCCGCACCGGAGGTGTTATACCATGCATCAGCTTCTGTATAAGTCTTACCGACACGTTTTGCGACATAGTGATTCCACACTTCCTCAGCCGTATAACCGTAGCCGGAAAGGGCAATCGTGTCTGTGAAGAAGTTATACAGGTTCGAGAACTCACCGAGCTCTGCCGTTGTCATCGAGCTCTGTGTGAACCATTTGCTGAACTTGTTCGCATCAACGCATGTAGTCAGAACGTCCTTGATTGCGGTGATATCGTTATTACCGGACGCAATGATATAGTCCTCCTGAGAGAACTTGATACAGTCCGCCGAAGCAAGCGTGTATGTACCGTTTGAGCCTGACGGTGTCATCGTCAGCGTAGCGATATAATACGATCTCGCCGTATCGATCTCCTCAACCGTTTTCCAGCCGAGCAGATCAAAGCCACTGCCGATTGCAAGCTGAACCTTCGCCGGCGTACCGAAAGATTCGGTCGACTCGTTGCCGAATTTGAAGTAATCGACGATTGCTTCATAATCCGCCTGCGGAAGTCCGCTTGACGCGGCTCTTGCCGGGATGTCGTTCTTGATGTCCGCTACAAGGTCAGCATAGGTATTATTTACACCTGCCGTACCTTTTGCGAAAGAGGCGAACGCCTTTGCGACAGCCTGCCAGCCGCCGGTAAAGGTATCCTTTTCAACCGCCCAGACGGAGCCCGAGAGTGTAGGTACTCCCGACGTGTCCGGATTGGTTGTGTCCTTCGCTTTGTCGATAGCGTCCATGAGACCTTCATAGTGCATTTCGATTTGCGTGAAAATGCCGTCCGGTGTGTCTGTTGCGCCCAAGACGCTGAAGCAGACAGAAACACTGGAGACTATCATCATGATAGCTAACACGCAACTCAAAGCTTTCTTTCCAAGTTTCATGAAAGTTTCCTCCTTAGAATGAAGTATATATTACCAATAGGTCGTCCCTATATAATACCGAAACACAGCCGAAACGCCCGAAAGCGCCGGCAGAAATTTCAAAAAGGGTACAATTCACCCCATAAAGACACCTATAACTATAGGTAGTATAACATTCCGTTGTCAGCATTTCAATATAAATTTTAATTATTTTTTGATTTCTGCGTTTTGTATAGGCAGAGAGTTTCATTTTTGTGCAGATTTACCATTCGGCGTTATCAACAAAATTTATTCGGACTATCGGTGAAAATTGCATAAAATGGTCGGCATTTCTTATACTTTATTTTAAGTATACAATCGCTTGTTTCAATTCGCTTATTATTACTGTATGTTGTATAGACTGATTTTGCCGCTTGTTTCAGATAAAAAGGCCGCCCGGTTCGTCAGAATGCCGAACTGTTTCCGCGTGTTTTCTTCCCTTTCAAAAACAGCCGGCAAACATCTGTCTGCCGGCTGTTTTCTCTGACTTTATTTTTCCGCAATTACTTCAACCTCAACCAAAACACCTTTCGGTATTTCTTTGACTGCCACACAGGAACGGGCGGGCTTTCCGGTGAAATATTCGGCGTAGACTTCGTTAAATTCTGCAAAGTCGGACATCTCCTTCAGGAAGCAAACGGTCTTGACCGCCTTATCGAGCGAAGACCCCGCTGCTTCCAAAACCGCCTTGAGGTTTTTGCAGACTCTGTGCGTCTGCTCCCCGATTGTCGCACCTTCCATTGTGCCCGTTTCGGGGTTAAGCGGGATTTGACCCGAGGTAAAAACAAGATTGCCGACAACGGTTGCCTGTGAATACGGTCCGATTGCTGCCGGTGCCTTTTCGGTCTGAACTTTGCTGATCATTTTAAATTCTTCCTTTCATTATTATATTGTACTATTTTGAAACCCCCGTCACGCAGGGACTGCATAATAAGCTTAACATGCTGATAGTCACGGGTTTCCATTTCGATTCTCAGATAACAGCCGTTGATTCTTTCCGTGTTGCCTTTTTCGTAGTGAACGCCCGTTACATTTCCGCCGCAGTCGGCAATAATTCTTGAAATATCCTTAAGCTGACCCGGCTTGTCAATCAACTCAATCAAAAGGCTTGACGAACGTCCTGAGTTAAGCAGTCCGCGGTCAATTACTCTCGACAGGCTTGTCACGTCAATGTTGCCGCCCGATACAATGCTGACGACTCGTTTTCCCTGCAAGGGGAATTTGTCAAACATGGCCGCCGCAACAGCCGCCGCACCGGCACCCTCGGCTATCATTTTTTGCTTTTCAATCAGGGCAAGAATAGCGCTTGCAACCTCATCGTCGGAAACGAGCGCAATATCATCAACATACTTTTTGACAAGCTGAAATGTGTTTTCGCCCGGCTGTTTGACGGCTATGCCGTCAGCAATGGTTTCAACGGAATCGAGACATTCAATTTTTCCGTCCTTTATTGAATTGTACATACTCGGTGCGCCGGCAACCTGAACGCCGTAAACCTCGACGCTCGGACAGATGTGCTTGACGGTATAAGCGATTCCGGCAAGTAGTCCGCCTCCGCCGACGGGAACGACGATGGCATCAATGCTGTCAAGATCATGGAGAACCTCCAACGCAATCGTACCCTGACCGGCGATTACATTTTCGTCGTCGAACGGGTGAACGAAGGTGTAGCCCTCGCTGTCTTTGAGCTCAAGCGCCTTTTTGTACGCATCATCGTAACAGCCTTCAACAAGGCAAACCTCTGCGCCGAAGCCCTTTGTTGCCTCCACCTTTGAAATCGGTGCAGAATCGGGCAGGCAAATCAGCGATTTGATGCCGTTCTTTGAGGCAGCAAGCGCAACGCCCTGTGCATGGTTTCCCGCCGAGCAAGCGATGACGCCTTTTGCTTTTTCCTCCTCAGAAAGCATAGCGATTTTATAGGCTGAACCCCTTACTTTGAAAGAGCCGGTGATTTGCAGATTCTCGGGCTTCAGATGAAGCTCACACTGCGGTGCTATTCCGTGTGCCCGCACGGCGTGGGTTTCCCGGATTATACTTTTTAACACCTTTTGCGCATCAAACACCTTGTCTAAAGATAACATTTAACATTCCGCCTTTCTTGTTTTGGGGCAAAACAAAAACCGCCCCAAAGTCTTACTTTGAGACGGGTGAAAATTCATTTACACTCGCGGTACCACTCAAATTGCGGATTCCTCCGCCGCTCATTGAAGTCAGACAACTTCTTTGCACTAACGCAGCATACGCGGGACACCCTACTGAAACGTTCAGGAGTCCGGCTCGGAAGAGATGGGTTGTCAAGCCGTTTCATACCGATTCGCATCAACCATCGGCTTTCTGAATGTCGCAGCTTAAACCGGCTTCGTCATTGCCTTTCATATTTTTGGAGTTTCATTTTATCACTTTAAAGCAATGCTGTCAAGTGCTTTGAAAAATATTCATAAAAACAAGGTGCAGTCCGAAAACCGCACCTTATCATTTTTATAAAACCTTCAATGTTACTTGTTGTATCTCGGGTCGGGGTTGTTACAGCACTTGAACTCACCGACAAGCATCTTGATAATCTTATGGAAGAATCTGAAGATTGTCGGCCAGAAGCCGTCTCTGTGGCAGGTGCAGGTGCATTTGTCAACATGAATCGTCGGTACCTTGCTCATGTCAATTGAACCGTCCGGATTGACTGTCACATCAGCAGTAACTGTGTCAACAGCTTCACCGGAAATGACGATTGTATAATCCTTTGCCTCTTCAACAACAAGGGTTACCTTGCCGTTCTGATCGGTAATACCGGAGGTTACAAATTCGCCCTTGTCATAAAGTGATACGGTTGCGCCTTGTACGGGTGCGCCGTCCTGATCAACAAGTGTAATATTGATGAAGATATAATCCTTATCCGGAATAACTTCCGTCTTGGTTTCGCCGCAGCGGTCGCACTGATACTTGATGTAGCCTTCTTCTTCGTAGGACGGTTCCTTGGATTCAATAACGATCCAATTGTGTCCGAGCGGCTTACCGGTGCTTACGGTGTAGTGGAAACCGCAGTCACAGGTATAAGTTGTGCCGGCGCCGACGGTGCAGGTAGCTTCCGTCTTAGCGGTTGTGTAAACGTGGTCAACCTTCTTGAACTTAGCGGTGACATAAAGATCCTCGCTGACATTGGAAGTATCTCTTGACCAACCGTCGAATACATAGTGACCGTAGTCATCATACTTCGTAAGCGGTTCGGGTGTGATATCACAAGTGACGCTCTGACCGGCTTCAACGTTCTTAAAGATCTTGACAACGTGGTCGGAGTCAATCGCAAATACAACTGTGAAGGTCTTGAGCGTTGCCTTGAAGCAAGCCTTGAAGCTGACGTTGCCGGTGATTTTAACCGTTGTCGGGTCAATAGCCGTATCGGTATCGTCTTCCGCAAGTGCCCAGTGGCTGAATGCATACGTATACTTTGCGTCTTCGGCCTTTGTCGGCTCAGCCGGAAGCTGATCGGCTGTCAGATACTGACCGTATTTGAGGTAGCCGACCGTCTTGATGGTCTTATCGCCGCTCATAAAGGTTGCGGAGAAGATGGTTGTATCAAGAATCTTTTCGCGGCAGCGGTTACAGATCAGATAGTAACCGGTTTCGTCCTCATGGTGTTCGGCGTCGGTCAGGTCATGGCCGAGAGCAGCCTTGGTTTCCTTGTCATAGGTGTAACCGCAGGTGCAGGTGTAGGTCGTGATCTCCGGATTCGTACAGTCAGCTTCTTGCTTAATGCTCGGTGTGCCGGTATGGGCAATCGCCTTGAAGATCGGGTTGACATAGAGATCCTTCTGAACATCGGTAAGCTCGGTGTTCCACTTCTCGAATTCATAGTGGTAAACGCTGTCATAAGCCTTGGTTACGTTTGTCGGAGCAAGTGCAGTTGCATCACTGCCGGCCTGAACCTTAACGGTCTTGATGACGTTTTCAGCATCGTAAGCGAATACAACGTTGTACTCTCTGAGCTTAGCCGTATAAGCGGCTACAAGATCAAGATCGCCTGTAATCTTGATATCGAAGGAAGCGGTGCTGTCTTCTGCACCCGGCGCTTTCCAGCCCGCAAAGGTGTAATCATACATCGAATCGGAAGCCTTAGCCGGTCCGTCTTTAACGGTAAGCGTATCGCCGTAGTGCTGATAGCCGACCTTCTTGAACTGAGTTGTGCCGTCTTCTTTATAAAGAGTTACGGTGTAGTTGATGTATCTTGTTGCGTATACTGCATATACGTCCATATTACCGGTGACGGTGATCGGCATTGTGATTTCATTACCGTCAGCGTCTGCCCAATGATCAAACGTATATTTGTATGTTGCGTCAGCGGCCTTTGTCGGAGTGACAACATCAGCGGCTGTAATGGTTTCGCCGGTCAGAAGCTCTGTCTTCTGATCAAGCTGTGTGGTCTTGTCTTCATCGAAGAACGTTACGGTGAACTTCTTAACGGGGTCAACGTAATTGTCTTTGTATTCGTCGCCGCAGCGAGCGCACTTGTAAAGGGTGTAGCCCTTTTCGGTCTGAGTGGGTTCGACTACGGTTGCAATATACTTGTGTCCGAGTGCCGGAATCTGTTCGGTCTTCTGAACTTCTGTTGTATCGCAGTTTGCGCAGTACTGAACCTGAGTTCCCTCAGCGGTACAAGTTGCCGCAACGGTGATGACCCATTCGCCGCTTGCGGTGTGGCCGGTTGCGGGAACAGGATCATAAGTCTGGGCTTTGCCGCAGTAACGGCAGGTTCTGGTTGTGTAGCCGTCATCGGTGCAGGTCGGTTTTGTGACAACCGGACGGTACCACTTGTGGCCGTTCTCGGCGTCTACCGGGATCTCTTCGTAAACAACGTCAGAGCACTTCGAGCAAACCTTATGCTGTAAGCCGGGAGCCATACAGGTTGCAGCTTCGTCGACGATCCATTCGCCGTAAGTGTGTTCGCCCGTTGTCGTTGCCGGGTCGTCATAAACGATATCCTTTGCACCGCAGCCGTTTGAGCAGACATAAGTCTTGTAGCCGTTTTCGGTGCAGGTAGGAGCCGTGTAAATGAAACTTGTGAAATCGTGGCCTGTTGCCGGAATGGCAATGCCCGCAGTTTCGTCGCCGCAAAGCATACATCTTTCGAACTGCTTGCCGTCGGCTTCACAAGTGGCGGCGATTGTGTAAGCCTTGTACTTATGTTCGCCGACGATTTCAAATACAGCCTTTGTGATATTTCCGCCGTTATCGACAGCGATGACTTCGTGAAGTCCTGCCGCAGTGACAGTGAGATTATCGGTGATTGCTACGCCGTCAAGTGTAATAGAAGCAATTCCTCTGTCGTCCGTTACCGTAATGGTAGCGTCAAGACAGTGCTTGCTCTTGTACTGGTGTGAACTCTTAACTTCGATTACGGGAGCAACATCGTCATAGTAGAACATACCGGTTCTTGCATAAGAGGTGTTGCCGTTGCGGTCAATCGCTTTTGCGTATACGATATAGGTTACTCCGTTCTCAAGACCCAGGTTGCCGAGTCTGCCGGAGGCGTTGGCTTCTTTGACTTCACCGCTGACCTGTTCATAGTCATAACGGATATTCCAGTCAGCTTCTGCGATAGTTGCCGGGTCAATTTCAGACTGCTGAACGCTGTAAGAAATGGTCGCTACGCCTGCGCCCTTTTCGGCAAGCGGATTGTACTTGCTTCTTTCTGCCTTATCGTCCGCATTGAAGATAATAGCGGTTGTCGGGGAGGCTTCAAATACTTCGCCGAAATCGGTGGTGTTCTGATCCCAATAACGTTGACCGATGTAGGACTTGATGGTCGGAGCCTGTGTATCTTCAATTACGGGAATTGGAACCGTCCAGGTTCTGCCACAGGAACACTCTTCAATGCCTTCACCTTCGTCGATGAAGGTCGGGGGAGTGGTAACCTCGGTAAGAACCGGAGAGTGCTTTTCAGTCTTGTAGGTAGCCTTAAGCTTAAGATCACTTTGAAGAACAGCGGGAATTTCGGAACCATCGAATGTTACCCACTTGTCGAACGCAACGTGGTTGCCGTCTTTTGCTTCGTCACCCTCGGAAACGGGGCCGTCGCCGAGAAGGTCAGCGTTTATTGCAGTATCGTATTTTGCCTTGAAGCTTCTGTAAAGCGTTGTACCGTCTTCTTCGTAAAGTTCAACGGTGCAGATCGAAGCCGCCTGTTCAAAGACTGCCTTGTAGGAGCCGTTGCCGGTGATTCTGTCGCCGCGCTTATACATCTCGCCGGTGTCAACATTCTGCCAGCCTTTCAGGATCCAGGAATAGCCGGTTGCCGGAGTGCCTGCCGCGATCGGCTCGGGGTCGGTGGTCGGCGCAAGGATTCTTGCGTTGTAGGTGTAGTTTTCTTTCTTATAAAGAGAACCGTCGTCGTTGAGCCACTGGATCTGATAATAGATGTAGGACTTCTTATAGGTTGCGGTGTAGGTGGCGTCGCCCTTACATTTAGCCGCAACGTCGGTGTCCCAACCTGCGAACGAATAAGTGAAGGTATTGTCCGCTTCCTTGCTCGCTTCGGGAACGTCTACGGTGTCATTATAACGATACTTTGCTGTCGAAAGAACGGTGCCGTCGTCGTTCTTGAACGTTACGGTGTATTCTTTATAGGTTGTCGAATACTGAGCATACAGCTTGGTGTTGCCGGAAACGGTGGTAACCGGGTTACCGTTCTCGTCAGCCCAACCGGTGAACGTGTAGGTACCGGTCATGTCCTCGTCTTTGATCGGATCTACGTCCGGTGTAACAATCGGTGAACCATTAAGAAGTCTGTCGGACTTAACAAGCTCTGTGCCGTTGTAGAACGCAACATCATAGTACGGTGTCTTGCTGTACTGAGCGTAGTAGTCAACGTCCTTGGTTGCTGTCGCAGTAACATTAGGTGACCAACCGGCGAATGTGTAATGATAGTCGTAGTCATCTTCGGTCATCGAAACTTCCGGAGCCGTTACTGCACTGTTATGCGTGTACTGGTTGTTGTCCGGATTCAGGTGGTTTCCGGTTCTGTCGAAGAAGTTGATGGTGTAAACAGCCGGTGTACCGCTGTCGTAGGTAGCGGTAAAGGTCATGTTGCCGGAGCAGGCAGTTGTACCGTCAAGAACGGAACCGGCGCCGTAGGTCCAGCCGGTAAGCGTATAACGGTAGCCGTTGTAGGTATAGTTATCCTTAACAGCGGGAGCTACGATAGTGTCACCGAAGTGGCTGGTGATGGTTGCGGTCTGCTGAACCTTACCGTCATCATAGTAATTGAAGTTGATAGTATAGTCGATATAATGCTTTTCGAATACCGGAATGTATTCGGCGTTGTCACGGACAACGAACGAATCCGCATCCTTGGAAAGGTAGGAAATCATGGCGCCGTTGTCGTCGATACCCTCATCGTTGATGACATGGTATTTCACGCCGTTTGCTCCGGCTCTCATAGCCCAGCCCTTGAACTCATAGGTGTAGGTGGTATCCGCCGCCTTGGCCGGTTCATCCGACGGCATGATGACGTTGTCTCTGTAATTATAATCCGACTTTGTGGTAAGTACGTTACCGTCGGTGTTATAGAAGGAAACGGTGTATTTCTTAGCGTCGGCTCTCTTATACTCGGCAATAAAGACAGTGTCACCTATCAACTTTGCGTCTTTGTACGACTGATCTTCAATTGCGTCATAGTTCTTGCCGTCAAGATCCTTAGCCGAATAAACCTTCCAACCCATGAATTTCATGGTGGAACCTGCCGAACTGAAAATCGGATCCTTGGTTGTAGAATCAAAGAATTTATTTTGCGTTGCGGTATCTACGGCTGCATAAAGGGCTGCGTTGATTGCCGAATCATAACCGTAAAGGTTGAGAAGAGTGTTATTCCATCTTGCCTTTAAGGTGCCGATGACCTGACCGTCAGCGTTCTTGAAGGTTGCGGTGACGGGCTTTGCCTGCCATGCGGCATGCCAAGCCTGACCGTCACCGCGATTGTCGATTTTTGTCTCGCCATCGAATTTGCCGGTATAATTTTCATCGTCAAGTGCGGAAGAGTCAGGCTTTATATCTTTATAGAAGCCGATCAGGTCCATACCTTCCTTTTGTGCAAGCGCAGGGGCCTTTCCGATTTTACTGCCGTAATAATATTCTTCTGAAGTATATTCTATGTAATTCGGATTTGTGCTGTCACTTACCGCTTTATCAGTATCCTCGTCCTTACCAATAAGACCGCCGTTCGGATGGAAACGAACCGTATACGTCGGATTGTTGACAGTAATCTTTGTGGAACCGACCGTACCGTTTTCAGTACGAACAACGGCATAAAATATGCCGTTCGAGACACCCGGATTTTCGCGCTGTATTCCGTTATATGCGGTGACTGTTACTTTATTTCCGGATGATGTCGCCTTAATTTTTGAGGTGTTCAGGTTTGAACTTGCATCAGAAGTTTTGTTTACATAAACACTTGAGAAGCTAAGTGCCGCTGTCCACGCAACACCGTAGTTGTCCGTTGCGGAAAATGTTGCGGAACCGGTGCTTGGGTCCGGGTTTCCGAATTTCGGAGCAGTAAGTTCAATCGGATTGTTGGGAGTAATTGTGCTGACTTGGGGGTATTTACTAGAAGGTGTTGAAGCACTTTTTGTTCCTTTGTTCTGTCCCCATTCATAGGAATAGCACCGGCAGCTTATCACCTCTATATCGTTAACATAAACTCTAATGTATGCATCCATTTTTCTATGGGTAACACCGCCGCCGAACTGATAGTAATAGCTTACACTTGTCGGGAATTTGTCGGTGTCCCCTTCATACCAAGTCCTATCACCTTTAAAATTAATTCTGTTGTCTGAGCCGTACCAAATCTGTGATTCAGAGGAGGCTTTTCCGTTATTTGCTTTTCCGTTAAGCGTACATCTGCCGGCATCCCATCCGCCGGTATTGTTATTTGAGGATACAACAAGTTTAACATGGTAAGTACCTGAAGCCGCTTCCGCCTTTTCCGGTGCAACCCAAACCCAGGCGCTCATGAGCATCATGACCGCCAGGAAGAGCGAAAGTCCTTTCCTTAGTTGCTTTTTCATAAGATTTCCTCCTTAAGAAAAATATTAACCTTTTTTCAGCCGAAACCGCCGCAAACAGCTTCGACAAAAGACTCAAACCCCGCCGTAAGGGTACAGCAAGGCACAGAGAGTCACTTTTAGTTAGTATCAGTATATCATCAGAAAATCAACAAAGTCAATAATCAATTTCAAATAAATTAAGGAATCTTAAATTTTTGTTCTGTTTGACAAGAAACAGGTGGGTGCGGTTGTGCAAAATGACGAGAGGACTCCCTCAGTCAGCAAAGCTGACAGCTCCCTCAAAGAGGGAGCCTTGAAATGCCTCCCTCGTGAGGGAGGTGGCGGCGGTAGCCGTCGGAGTGGAGTAAACTAAGCTGGGTTTTACCTGGGTACTGACGGTTTAGCGAGCACTCCCTCAGTCAGCAAAGCTGACAGCTCCCTCAGAGAGGGAGCCCTGAAACGCCTCCCTCGTGAGATCTGCCGTTGGAGAGAGGAAACCATCAGTCATTTATCCATTTGGCTTATTCTTCGTTTTACAACTCTGTCAATTTCCACACAAACACCTTCAAAATTAGTGTTTACATCATAATTAGAAAATCTGATTACTTCAAGATCAAATTCCTTTAATATATTTGTTCTTTCATTATCGTAAGCCATATACCTTGTTCCGAAAAATGTTGTGAGCCGTCTATTTCAACAATTAGCTTGGCTTTATGACAATAAAAGTCAGCAATAAAAGATTTTATCGTTTTCTGCCTTTGGAATCTAACCGGATATGACCTCAAAAAGTCATACCATAGGTGTTTTTCTTGCGGCGTCATATTTTTTTTCTCAGGCTTTTTGCTGTTTTAATTAGATTACCATTATACGGCAAGGACACAAACCATCAACCTCCTTGATAAGCTTTGTCTTGTCTTACTCCCTCCGACGGCTATCGCCGCCACCTCCCTCACGAGGGAGGCTTTTTAGGCTCCTCCTTTGGGGGAGCTGTCACGCAGTGACTGAGGGAGTTCGCACTGACTGTCAGCACCCGGTTACGAGAAAAGCCGGCAATAAGCCGGCTAAGCGATTTCTTTATTCATACAGCGGATATTTATCACAAATCTCCTTGACTCCTGCCCTAATTTCATCCTTCTTGTTTTCGAAATCCGTTGCGGCAAGGAAGATAAACTCAGCAATCCTGTCCATATCCTCTTCCTTAAGACCTCTTGTCGTAACGGCGGCGGAGCCAAGTCTGACACCGCTTGTGACAAACGGCTTTTCCGGGTCGTTCGGAATGGCATTCTTGTTCGTGGTGATGTTGACTTCATCGAGTCTGTGCTCAAGCTCCTTGCCGGTGATGCCCAGCGAGCGTAAATCCAACAGGCAAAGATGGTTGTCCGTTCCGCCGGAAACCAGGTCAACCCCTCTTCTCACCAGTCCCTCGGCAAGGGCACGGCAGTTGAGGATAATCTGCTGTTGATAGGCTTTGAACTCGTCGGTGAGTGCTTCGCCGAAGCAGACAGCCTTTGCGGCAATCGTGTGCATGAGCGGGCCGCCCTGATTGCCCGGGAAAATCGCTTTATTAAGCTGCTTTGCGTACTCCTCTTTCGCAAGAATGAGTCCGCCTCTCGGTCCTCTTAAGGTTTTGTGCGTTGTTGTCGTCACAACATCGGCGTAGGGGACGGGTGACGGGTGAAGTCCTGCGGCAACAAGACCGGCGATGTGCGCCATGTCAACCATGAAGATAGCGCCCACCTGCTTTGCAATCTTCGAAATGCGCTCAAAGTCGATAATTCTTGCATAGGCGGACGCACCGGCAACAATCATCCTCGGCTTTACGGCTTCTGCCTTTTCTAAAAGCTTGTCGTAATCGAGGAAGCCGTTTTCATCAACGCCGTAGGACTCGAAGCGGTAAAGAATGCCGCTGGCGTTTACGGGCGAGCCGTGGGTAAGGTGTCCGCCCTCGGCAAGGGACATTCCGAGCACGGTATCGCCGGGCTGAAAAAAGGCGGCGTACACGGCAAGGTTTGCCTGCGAGCCGGAATGCGGCTGAACGTTTGCATACTCTGCGCCGAACAGCTTCTTGGCTCTTTCGATTGCGATGTTTTCGACGATATCAACATATTCGCAGCCGCCGTAATATCTCTTTCCGGGATAGCCCTCGGCGTATTTGTTGGTAAGGACACTGCCCATCGCCGCCATCACGGCAGGGGAGACGATGTTTTCCGAAGCGATGAGTTCAAGCTTGTTGCGCTGACGGTCAAGCTCAAGCTGCATAGCGTCGGCAACCTCTTTGTCTGTTTGGGCAACAAGGCCGATTGAGTCGAGAAGATTGTTGTACATTTTTGTTACTCCTTTACTTTTTAGATATTGGATTTTGGATGTTGGACGAGAGGGGAACAGAAAGTAGAATCAGTACAAAGCGAATTTCCGCTTAGCTTACTCCCTCCGACGGCTGACGCCGCCACCTCCCTCACGAGGGAGGCTTATTTGGCTCCTTCTTTGAGGGAGCTGTCACGAAGTGACTGAGGGAGTCCACCAAGGCGGCCGGGTGCGGCGAAGCCGCACATTTGCCGTGCCAATGGCACGGCAAACACAAAACCGCAGGTTTTGCGGCCGCCGTCCCGCCGTCAGATGATGTTTTCCGAAAAGCTGCCCAGCTGTCCGTCACTTATAATCTACGGGTTTCCCTTAACAAAACAGCTACCTCTGCGGACAAAGACTTTCCGTCAAAACAGGTTCCCCCGCGACCACAACTATTCACTATTCATTATTCACTATTCATTTATTTAATCACGTCCACTCCCATATACGGTCTCAAAACCTCAGGAACGGTTACACTGCCGTCGGCGTTCTGATAGTTTTCAAGAATTGCGGCAACGGTTCTGCCGACTGCAACACCCGAGCCGTTGAGGGTATGAACAAGCTTTGCCTTGTCCTTTGCGCTGTCCTTGTAACGGATGGAAGCACGTCTTGCCTGGAAGTCCTCGAAGTTTGAACAGGAGGAAATTTCAACGTATCTTCCGTAGGACGGCATCCAGACTTCAATGTCGTATGTCTTTGCGGACGAGAAGCCGATGTCGCCGGTGGAAAGAGCCACGACCCGGTAGGGAAGACCTAAAAGCTGAAGCACCTTTTCGGCGTCGTTTGTCAGTTTTTCAAGCTCTTCGTAGCTGTTTTCGGGCTTGACGAACTTGACAAGCTCAACCTTGTTGAACTGATGCTGACGGATAAGCCCTCTTGTGTCTCTGCCTGCCGAACCGGCTTCGGCTCTGAAGCAGGCGGAATAGGCGCAGTACTTGATCGGAAGCTTGTCGCCGTCAAGAATCTCGTCACGGTGCATATTGGTAACGGGAACCTCAGCGGTCGGAATCAGGAAATAATCGTTCGTCAGCTTGAAAGCGTCGTCTTCAAACTTCGGAAGCTGACCCGTACCGGTCATAGATGCACGGTTTACCATGAACGGCGGAAAAACTTCGGTATATCCGCTTTCAATGTGGGTGTTCAGGAAGAAATTGATAATCGAGCGCTCAAGTCTTGCGCCTAAGCCTTTGTAAAAATGGAAACGGGCGCCGGTTACCTTTGCGGCGGTTTCCGGGTCAAGGATACCTAAGTCAGCGCCGATATCCCAATGCGCTTTCGGCTCAAAGTCAAATTTTGTCGGCTCTCCGAAGCGACGGATTTCAACGTTTTCGCTGTCGTCCTTACCGAGCGGTGTGGTCGAGGAGGGGATATTCGGGAATTCATAAATGAGGCTCTTCTGCTTTGCTTCAAGCTCGGCAAGCTCGTCGTCGTCCTCTTTGATAGCGGCTTTGACGGCATTCATCTCCGCCATGATGGCGCTGATGTCGCCGCCCTCCTTTTTAATTTTCGGAATCTCCTTGCTGGCGGCGTTCTGCCTGGCTTTGAGTGCTTCTTTCTTTGCGCTCAGTTCACGTCTTTTTCCGTCGATTGCGATAATTTCGTCAACGGCGGCATCCATATCCTTGTTTCTTGTTTTCATGGCGGCCTTGACAAGGTCGGGATTTTCTCTGATCAGTTTAATGTCAAGCATTGTTCTTACTCCTTATCATTGTTTTCAAATATTTTCATCAGCTTTTCGAGGTCTTCTTTTCCGAAGAACTCAATCTGAATCGTACCTTTTCCGGCGGCGTTTACGTTAACTTTGGCCTTTCTTCCGAGCGTATCGGAAACGGCAAGCTCAACTTCGTCGTAATAGATATCACGCTTTTTTGTCGGCTTTTTCTTGCCCTTGGCTTCTTTTATCATGAACTTGACAAGCCGCTCGGTGTCTCTTACGGACATCCCTTTTTTTATGATACGGTCGGCAAGCTCTTTGATCTTTTCGTTGTCGGAAAGAGCCAGCAGTGCTCTTGCGTGGCCGGCGGAAATTTTTCCGTCACGAACCATATCGACAACGCTCGGCGGAAGAAGCAAAAGTCTGACGGCATTTGCGACCGCCGGACGGGATTTTCCGACCCGTTTTGCCGCCTGTTCCTGCGTCATTTCGTAGGTCTCCATTAAAAGCGAAAGTCCCTGCGCTTCTTCAATCGGGTTGAGGTCTTCTCTCTGAAGATTTTCAACAAGAGCCAGTTCCAAAAGCTCGGAATCCGTAATCTCTCTTATCACGACAGGCACTTCGTTAAGCCCTGCGATTCTTGCCGCCCGCCAGCGTCTTTCACCGGCAATCAGCTGATAACCGCCGTCGGCAATCGGACGGACAACCAACGGCTGAATGATTCCGTGCTCGCCGATCGATGCGGCAAGCTCGGAAAGTGCCTCCTCGTCAAAGGTTTTTCTCGGTTGTTCCCGGTTCGGCTCAATGTCGTTGATGTTGACCGAAACAAAGCCTGCCGAGCTTTCTTCGGTGGAGTTATCAAGGAACAAGGCATCAAGCCCCATTCCGAGACCGTTTTTCTTTTTCTGTGCCATTTTCTGCCTCCTTTTTTATTCCTGCGGCTTGAAACCGTTTTTTCTCAGAAATTCATTTGCCAGCTCATCATAAGCCTTACTGCCTTTTGAGCCGCGGTCAAAATAGCTGACCGGCTGACCGAACGACGGCGCTTCGCTTAGGCGCACGTTTCTCGGAATCACCGTTGCATAGACCTTTTGCGGGAAATAACGCTTAACCTCGGTGACAACCTGCTGAGTCAGGTTCAGTCTTCCGTCATACATCGTAAGCAATACGCCCTCGATATCAATCAGCGGATTATAAAGCCTCTTGACCTGCCTTACGGTATTCATCAGCTGCGACAAGCCCTCAAGAGCATAGTACTCGCACTGAATCGGAACGATGATACTGTCAACTGCACAAAGAGCGTTGATGGTAATCAGCCCCAGAGAGGGCGGACAGTCAAGAAAAATAAAATCATAATTTTCTTTTATTGAAATTAAAGCGCTTTTCAGCCGGCTTGTTCTATTTTCCATGTCCGCAATTTCAAGCTCTGCCCCGGCAAGCTGCATATTTGACGGCATCAGGTCAAGTCTGCGAAACTTCGTCGCCTTAATGATATCCGCCGCACTTTCACCGCCGACAAGCACATCATAAGAGGACTTGACAACGTCCTTTTTGCGAAAGCCGAGGCCGCTTGTGGCGTTGCCCTGCGGGTCGATATCAACAAGCAGAGTCTTATAGCCCTTTTGCCCGACTGCGGCGGCAAGATTCACGGCAGACGTCGTTTTTCCGACGCCGCCTTTCTGGTTAACAATAGCGATTGTCTTACCCATAGCGTTCCTTTCTTTTCATTATTATATATATTCTTGTCTTGTTTAGCCGAAATTTATAACAGTATATCACAACACGTCAGAATTTTAAAGGGGTTCAGGAATATTTTTAAGAAAGCGGGATGAAAAACTCACATTTCATTCATCTTTCATTATGAAAATCACGGTAATGTACAAATCCGATTCAGCGTGCACAGATACGCGTTTCAATATAACTGTATGTGTTGATAAATTTTAGTTTGTCGCTGGGCGACTCCAATCCCGGGTCAGAGAGTGCTATACTTCATACCCGACAGCCCGAGCCGTGAGATAAGCGGTTAAATTTTAGCTTGTTAGTGTAATGGTTGGCTTGCTCTTTTTGGAGGTAACTTCTTCTATATCTTTACCTTTGCGCTCATGCCGCACGGGCACTTACTTTCTTTCAGTCACGAAAGAAAGTAAGCAAAGAAGCGCTCTTAAGTACGCAGTTTCTCAGCCGAG